>NZ_CP123966.1:4077500-5000101 GCF_029916965.1 Lysinibacillus sp. 1 U-2021 | reverse complement strand
AGCGCACAGGGTGAGCTGTGGGAATACCGCCACGACGCCAGCGGCAGACGAACAGAGAAACGCTGCGACCGGAAGAAAATCCGCTTCACGTATCTGTGGGACGGCGACAGTATTGCGGAAATCCGGGAATACCGCGATGATGAACTGTACAGCGTACGGCACCTGGTGTTTAACGGCTTTGAGCTGATAAGCCAGCAGTTCAGCCGGGTACGGCAGCCGCACCCGTCCGTGGCTCCGCAGTGGGTGACGCGGACGAATCATGCGGTGAGCGACCTGACGGGCCGGCCGCTGATGCTCTTTAACAGTGAAGGTAAAACCGTCTGGCAGCCGGGACAGACCAGCCTGTGGGGGCTGGCACTCAGCCTGCCCGCAGACACAGACTACCCGGACCCGCGCGGGGAACTGGACCCGGAAGCCGACCCCGGCCTGCTGTATGCGGGACAGTGGCAGGATGCGGAATCCGGGCTGTGCTATAACCGGTTCCGGTATTACGATCCGGAAACCGGAATGTACCTGGTGAGTGATCCGCTGGGGTTGCTGGGCGGGGAGCAGACTTACCGGTATGTGCCGAATCCTTTAAGATGGATAGATCCCTTAGGATTAAATAAAGGAGCTTCATTATCTAAAATGATGAATAGCTCCAGTGATCTCATGGGGTTGAGAAGGCAGCCCCAGAACTTCTGGCGGCTATATCGCGGAAAAGACATTTAATAATAGCATTACCAGGCTCAGATGAATTCAGAATGCTTGAACATTTTGGAGCCGAAGCTTCGGTATTAGACATGACGATTATTGTTCGTTCAAATCCGAGTAAAGCCGCTATTCTTGAAGAGTTTTTACATGGTACACAAGAGAAACTAGGAATAGCTGAAAAATTAGGACGTTATGGACTAGGGAGTGCAGAAACGCACGTTAAGGATTTCATGATAAGACACAAAAAAATGCTTGGGTTATCTGATGAGGATGTAGCAATACTCAAAATATTGAAAGACAAGGGGTTGTGATGAATATAATTCTGCCGATAAAAGATATATTTATTATTGCGGGAAACATAGTTTTTAGCGTTTTATACAATGAACATCTTGAGTTCCCATGCCGCTGCCAATTACTATCTTCAAATTCTGAAGTTATGCAAGAGTTATATATTGAAAAAGAGTTATTTATTAAACGCACTACGGAAAATGATTGTCGTGCTTTAGTGTTAAGAGGAACATTGGAATACTTATTTGATGAAATTATTGCTGGCGAGTGGTCTTTGGCCTTATTACAAAAAGAAATAAAAAAAGATTAATCCAATATGTAGAACGGGACAATACCCATCTTTTAACAATGAACTTCGTAATTTTTATCTTAGAAATAATGCTACATTATATGAGGTATATCATGAGGTAAAAAATGTTAACAAGGGAGTTGGCCTGGTGGGAGATAATGGTATCGTCCTGGTAATTAGAAGTTCCAATTCCAAAAATACACTTGAGGAATTTCATGAATTCTTTGGAAACTTCAAACCTAATAATTCAACAGCTCGAGTTGAAGTGATTGATCAATCCGTTTTAGAACCTTTTTGGAGATTTTAAAAATATGATCACCAAATCAAGTATACTCATAGAGTATAAAGATAAAAGTAAACTAACCGATAGTATTTATAAGTTTGTAAATGCTCTAGACATTGACTTTTCGATATTAAAATATGACTACTTTGATGTAAATGAGTATAAAAAAACATTACTTATGACACATCTTTTATTGACAAAGATGCAGAATATATTGAATTACTAGCGAAGATTGATTTTTCTTATGAAGTTGATTTCGGCACATCAACAACATCGATTGAAAGCAAGTATCTTCCATCTCTAACTGATTTCATCGCTCAATCACTATCACAACAATTAAATTGTGACATAATAACCAGCTTTAAACCATTAAGTGGAGATGAGTTTTGCCCAATAACATATTTTTCAAAAGGTAAAGAAGTTATCAATTTTACGACATTTAATTCAAATTGTTGGGATGGGGTATGCTGGGTAAAAAAAAGGAGGCAAACAAATATCCGCTAACGTAGTTTTTCAATAGCTACACCATGTCACGTAACATGATGCCTGGATATTAACCAAGGAAAGATCATCAGAAGTTCACTTTTTGTACTAAATAATTCGCATTTTATGTTTAAAAATTGAGATATTCCTTATTACCTAAAGCTGTTTTTTATTGCTTATACATGATCAAATACTCCTTACATAATTAAGGAGAACAAAATGGAACTTAAAAAGTTGATGGAACATATTTCTATTATCCCCGATTACAGACAAGCCTGGAAAGTGGAACATAAATTATCGGATATTCTACGTTTTGGGATCAGCTGTTTTCGGGTTGGACTCGCCACCCTTTCGTACACTATGACGAACAAACGCTGCTTCCTCTCGATGTGTTGGGAAGGTTAGGTGGACGCTATCTCCTTCCTCTGGTGGGCTGTAAAAGCCACTATGTCCCTCTGCCGTATAAGGCGTAGCAAGTGGGAACCACGTAGCTTCTTCCTTTTTTTGTGTCTCATCGATACTGAGGTGGACTCGAACCTGATCCTTTTTGACCTCTAATACCTTTCCTTCAATCGCTGTGCCCGGTAGGAACGGAATACTGCGCCTATCTTGACGTATGCCTTTTTCGAACAGCAGATGATACTCATAGGTAAGGATGCCTAGCTTCATGCGGGCGATAGACTTGGCTACTACCAGCTCCTTGCCCTGGAGCAGAACGCGATCACCCAGTTTCAATGTTTTTCTAGATTCTATCACGTAGGCAACTGTATCCCGCTCTTCAATTGGCTGCTCGATGTCATTATGCTTACTATGTAAAAACTTAGAGCGATCCTTTAAGATCGTATAATTTGCCAAGGAAAGCTTTTGCATTCGCCCTTCAGGTAGGCCAAACCAAAACTTCGGCTTATCAGCATCCACTGCGGCGACTAATACAGCCCGAAAATGGGAGGCCATACGTTGTAAAAATTGCCAATCCGTCTCCTTATATTGTAATATAAATTGCTTAAGAGGAGTAGCTTTCGATACAGTATCAATAACATCTGCACCTGAATAATCTTCTAGCACCTTTTTTAACATCGCCTCATAAGTCATTTTATGATGCTGAAAGGAGCGGTATTTTTGTTTACAATCCAAGGTGAATGTAGAAGAAACAGCCTCTAATTCAACTTGATATACACCCCTTGTCATTCGTACCGCAATTTCTGTTACCTGCCCTTTAAAAAGCGCATCCAGCCGTTGACCTTTGTGTTTTTGATAGAGCTCTATTCGATCTGTCGTACTGGCAAGCTGCATACAACTATCTTTCTTTTCCGCAGGAATAAATCCCGTTATTGCTAATCTTGCATGGTCGTTCACTGTTTGAGTCAACGTGAGATTATGCAATGTTTGGATTTCATAGGGGGATACGAGTTCAAGCTCACCGTATCCGATTACTTCCTCGTATGTGTTCACATGAATTCCCTTCTTTCCTCAGGGGACAATCGCTTATTCTTGCCCATCATCTTCTACTTTTATCGTTCCACAATACATACACATATTAATCGATTGACTAACTAACGCTGGATGATTTTCAATTAATTGATCATCCTTCCCATTAATCCAGGGCATTGTAATCACAGGTGTACAGGGCATGGGCTTTAAGACACCATTATTAGCAGCTGTAGCTGCCGCAACAGTTGGATTCGCTAATGTCTGGCATAAGCCAAATGGTTGAATATTGACATAAGGCTTATAATCCATCGTATTCATCTGCGCCTTATTTTTCGTATAAACACCGTGACTGACTGGCATTTTTAAAATACTCGTTTGATCTCCTTGTGAACAGGATAATTTGGCACCAGCTACGACATAACTCCGTTGGTCGCCACCCTTTGTCTGCATTTCTTCTGACATAGAAAAACCATCCTTTCGATACGTAAGGTGTTACCACTTTTGCTAAACATAAGATTTAACTGCAATACGTACGCCTGACGACTCTTTCTTCAAATTGCTCTAATTTTAATCTCGCTATTTTCTCCCTACCGTTTACCTAAAGGACCTCCATCATGTGCTTTAATCCTTTTTCAAGCACCTCATCTATTTTCCTACAGAAAGAATGTCGTTCCATCTTCCTTCAGTTTGTATTTTTTGTAATCGTATTCCCCGAAAATCTCTGCGTAGAATACTCTCTGCTAATTCAATATTCACCACTATAAACTGTTCTTTAATGCCCTCGATTTGAAAGAATGAATAAGGAGCAGCCAACTGCTCATCTATGACTAGCTTCTTCAACGTACCATCCAGATGAAATTCCGTTTGAGCGGAAAGACAACGCACTCTTGGTGGGATCACCAGCCAATATAAGGTTTGCATTAATTTAGGCATATCCGTGAGAACAACTGCTTTAAATGGCATATTTGGGACATACTTTTCCACTAATTGTTTAACAGCATCAGAAATAAGCATGATTGGCTTTTCTATGAGATCGGTATACACCATCTCGCCTTTTTCTAATACAGGAAATTGCCGTTCAAGTTCCTCTAATTCTTCCATTCTTTCAATGGTTAATAGCTCTTTTTTAATCACTTGGGCGATACCAACAGGTTTCACAGCATTTGTGATACGTTCATCTTGAGATAGAATAAAATAGTTCATCTTTCGTCTCCTTTTTTCACACTGTCTACTTCCAAATGACACTAGCAGCCTGGAATGGATCTAGCTTTACATATTCCTTTGCTTCCTTAGAGAAAATAGCCATTTCTAAATTGGCTCCCGCAAAATTTGTATTTCTAACATTTGCCCCCATAAAGCTGGCCCCTCGTAAATTCGCTAGCTCAAAATTGGCGCCTTCTAAATTCGCATCGGTAAAACGAACCGGTAAATAGCCAGGTATTTCCCATTTCTGACGATCTAGTAGACCACTCGCTCCTTGTACTTGTTGAAAATTCGCTCCCTGTAACTGACTATTACTAAAATCCGCCTCATAAATTGTGCTAAAGCTCAAATCCGTGTCCATTAGCTGACTCTCCCGAAAGCTAGTACCAATCAACAGACATTCACGCATATGACAATTGGTTAAATTGGCTTTGTGGAAAAAGGCATAGCGAATATCCAAGCCTTCATATCGCCCACCTGCTAAATTTAAATGGCTAAATACCTCGTATGGATATTCCTCCTCTAATTGTTCATCTAGCCAAGCCTTTATTTCTTCACTATCCTTCGCTGAAAAATCCTCGCTATAGACAACCTCGTTCATATCCATAAACTCGCCTACACGTATCTCGACAGCCACATCCCGATCTAGCGCCAAATACTCTGGACATCGAATAATGTCAGGTAGCGCATATCTAGCGAGACTTATTACATATTGGTGAAAATGTTTGGCTTCCTGAAGTCTAATGCGATCTATATCTGCCTGAGTAATTGCCCCCATAAAAGTTTTGCTATACAAACTTAATTCTTCAATGTATTGCTCTAAAAAATGATGCGCCCAACCTGCATCATAAGTAGTTAAAAGTGGATGAATATCAAAAAACCATTCCTCATCCGTAGCTTCTACTAAATAGTGAGGGTTGCTCTCTAGTAGCTCTGTGCGTAGCATTGAAAACGTAATATGTGCAATCGGTCCTTTCTGTTGAAGCGTTTGCTGTTGTTTGAGTTGCTGACATATTTTTTGAAAAGACATCCTAAAATCCTCAGCGAGCCTATCCTTGGAGGCTTGAAAAAAATCCTCGAGCAATAAGAGATATTTCAACCGTCTTTTTTCTACTTCGTTATCATAAAAATGCTGTAAAACTCCCTGTGTCTGCATATAAGTCTCCTTCCTTCTCATTCACACGCAACCATTTTAATTTGCCTTTACTTCCTTCCCAAAAATCTGCACACTGCCATTCATCGTTATTTTACTTTCTTTGCATTGTAAAGAAATTTCTTCCTCCGCAGACAAAAGAATTTTCTTACTCGCATTCACTGATATATCTGCCTCAGAGATTAGTTTAATTTCTTTTTTACTAAATATTTCAATACCATTTGCTTCGTTTAGCCGAATAAAAATATCCCCATCCTGTGCAGTAATAACCACTTCAGTTGGACTCATTTTAATTTCTTTACCAAAGGCTGTACGATAATATTTGGTTGAGGGATCATCTAGTTTGTTCGTTGCTGAAGTATCTAAATTTTTTCGTATGGAGCTGCTAGAAATTCCTTCCTCCTCCCGATGTGAAGGAAAATAGACATGAACAAAATCATTAATTTCAGGCATACAATACCAACCACTATGTCCCTCTGCTGTATAGCCTGTAGAATAAAGAAACCAATGTGCTTTGCCTTTATCCTGCTTCTCATCAATCGCTAAATGCACCTTAATATGATCCTTTGCGACTTCTAATACTTTTCCTTCCAGTGATAAGCCTGAGATCGCATCGTTAAATAGTTCACTTTTATTCATGCCATTTTTCGTTGACAGCGTATAATAATGTTTCAGCAAGCCATCCTTCATGGTTGTGTATGCTTCACATATATAAAGCGTTTGTTGATGAAAAGTGACATGATCTCCTATTTCCATTACCTTATCTGTTTCCACCTCATAGTATAGAAAGTCATGCTCTCCCATACCTCCATTACCATTCTCTGTATATAGAAGGTAATCTGCTAGTTTTTTTCGGGTCGTATAATGGTAATCTTCTAGCTTGCCTTTAGCTCTACCAGCAGGCACACCAAAATGGAACTTTGGCTTATCAAAGGTAGCAGCAGGCACTAGTCCAGTGTTAAAACGTGAGGCTAGTCTTTTTAAAAATTGCCAATCTGTCTCTCGATATTGCAGGGTAAACTTGTCTAATTTAGCACCCTTTGTTGCTTCATCAATAATGTCAAGACCAGGATAAAAAGGATGTAATAGTTTGAATAAAGACGAATAGGTCATTTCCTTATCCTGATAGGAGCGATTTTTCTTTTTAATGTCTAGCTGGTAGGTGCTTGAAGCCGCTTCTACTTCAATATAATAAATGCCACGAACTGAACGAACCTTCACATCTAAAATTACACCTTTAAATAAGGGTGAAGGGATACCAAGATGATTAAGCTGATTTACTTCAATTGCTGATTTTGCCTCCGTCATTTCCACATATGTGTCTCTCGCTACTTCAGGCACAATACCAGTAAAACGTAACGTAGCATGTTCATTCATTTTTTTTACGATAGTAAGCTCTTGAATACTAATAAGCTCAAAAGGTAGAATTTGAATATTATGATAAGCTGTCACGACACTACTCATCGTATTCCCCCTCCGTTCCTACTATTTGAAGCAAATCGCAAGGATTCCATCATAGCTCTCGCAATCGGACGCCAAGTTTCAAGGTCCTCCTCCATACAATTGAAGGTTCCAATAAGTGCTATTCCTTCGATAGAGGCAAAGAACATTAAATTAAAAATATCGCCATCAATAGCCGGTGTAATAATCTCTAAAAAGCCTACTGTCTTTTCGTCAATCTTCAGGACATCCGTATCAAGCCAATCAGCTGAAGGTTGAGCTTGTTCAAGGATATCAATCATATTTTCTTGAAAAGCAGCAACTCCCTCCTCCTGTAATCGATGTGGAGTCAGGTTGAAGGCAAGATTAATCGATGAGGATTCATCTGTATAAATTAGATTTGGTCGACGGTCCGATGGGTACTTTAAGGCTGCTAATTCAGTAGACATCTTAGAAAATAGTTTTGGCATACGAATCGTCATTTTACCATCCAATAATGACTGCTCCATCACCCCTATCTTCTCATCATCAATGATGATGTAGCTTTGATAGATATTTACTTTTTCAAGGTCTTGCTCCTCCTGCTTAGATGCCTGCTCAGGCTCCTGTTCCTTTTGTATGGCTACTTGTCGCTGGGCTAGCTCATGTTGCTCCTGCTCTCTCATTTCATTTCTTAATGCAATAATTTTTTCATCTATAAACTTCATCCCAATCACCTTCCGTTTTTTCATCAACTATATTTCAACCTAACAACTATTATTTGCTTAGTCCCTACACATCCTTCATGACACAGAATTTGAAATCTGATCCTTCCATTGCCTCAACCATCTCATCAAAGGCATACCTGTTGGCAATGCTTCTCTCTACTTCTTCCTCACAAAAATATGAGTTTGAGTGCTATCTTTTCTATGTATAGGATCTTTTATTTCCGCCTTTAAAGTAATTTTAGGGAGATTAAAAATAATCTAAGGAACTATAAAAGTTCCTTAGATAATTAGTAGTGTTTTATCCTGCTGCAATCTTAGACAGCGTAGCCACCCTCGATTTTTGCCAAGTCTGTTTTGTCTTTCTTTTGTTTAATAAATAAGAAGAATTCACCGATACCTTCTGTGTCACCATATCTTTCTGTATAATCCACCACAAAAGCGTTCGGGAAATGAATTTTTCTTACTACTTGATCCGCTGAAACAACCTCTAATGTCACTTTACGGTAACAGTCAGCCTTTTCAGCTGGTACTAATGACCATAAACCTAATTTCATCGTATCATCAGAATTATCACCATCAGTTGCTGTAAGAATTTTACCTCTTACTTTTAAAGTGATCAAGTCTGGGTGCTTTTCAAAATATGGAAGCGTTAACAATTTATCTTTTAAGCGAAAGGCAAATTTATTTTCGCCCTCCGTTAATGTTCGGCTTTCCCAGCTCACAAGCTCACATAATAGGGCACGTAGTTTTTCGGGTGTATCCCACATAAAAGTATTCATAATTTTTGCTCCTTTTATAGTAAAGTATTTTATTTTCAAGATGATACAAATAGATAATTAGAATAGAAATGCATTTTTTACTATCATTTATATTCCACTATGTGAAATTAAATCTACATAGTGGAATATAAATTCATCGTAAATGCAAAACAACAAATTGTCAATTTGAATTTTTATGAATACTCGTAATTTTCTGCGCTAATTGAGTGGAACTATGTATATATTTCATGTAGCATCTATTTATATGCATAAAAATTAGTTAAAATAAAATGAAACTACATTTAAAAGCAGGGCTACATGTAAAAAATTGAAGGTACATAAAAATTTGATAATTTGCATGAATTTTAATTTCATAATGATCCTAGTTAAAGCTAAATGGATCTATAAAAACCTTAAGATAGTGATCATATGGGGAAATGAAAGGGAGTAATTGTAATGATTCAATCAATCGAAAGAGCTATGTTAGTTATAAATATACTGGCGAAGCATCCGAAGCGTTTTTTTACTGTGCAAGAAATTTTTAATGAAACAGACTTGCCTACTAGCACAATTTACAGATTATTATATACATTAGAAAGTTTTGATTTAGTAGAGAGAAATGAGAATAAAAAAGAATTTCGATTAGGGTATACATGGCTCCAACTTGGAATGAAAATGTATCATGAGACGGATATTAGAGAAAAAGCACATCCTCTATTAGAAAACCTTGCATATAATGTGCGCGAAACAATCTACTTAAGTATTGCTAAACAGTTTGCATCCATTATTATTGATCGAATTGATAGTCCTAAAAATGTCCGTATTATTGATATGATTGGTGAAAAAATTCCATATCCTATAGGAGCTCCAAATAAAGTATTACTTGCGTTTTCTAAAAGCGATGTACAGCAACAATTTTTCCAACAACTTGAGGAGCCTGAGAAAGAAAAATTGATAGAGAGCCTCAATGATGTAAGAGAAAAAGGCTTTGCCATAAGCGTTGGAGAAAAAACAAAGGGGACAGTATCCATAGCAGCACCTATATTTGATTCAAATAAACAAATAATTGCAGCCATTAGTGCAGAGTGCTTTGAATATGATACAGATGCTGGAAAATTAGAAAGTATAACACAGGAAGTTATTAAAACTGCACAGCAGCTATCTTTTGAATTAGGGTATATATAAGATTGCTTATTACGATAAAAACCATCTGATGTCAGTAATTAGTAGACATTAGATGGTTAATTTTTATATGAAAAGTGAGATTACTGTTGCTTGCTACTTATCAACCTTTTATAATAGTGGCTTTTCGAAGGTTTTATATTTAGCCATAGTAGAATGACAGCTACAAATGCCATCATAAAGGATGCGCTAACGACAACTGAGCGGATGGTTATCCATTCAGCAAAAATCCCAAAAATAGCAGTAAAAATAATAATAAAAAGAGCTTCAAAGAATCCATAAATACTTCCTATTCTACCCATGCTCTCAGAAGGAATATTATTTTGATAAAATGTATAAAATCCTGTATTCGCAAAGGCAGTAGCAAAGGATAATACAAAGCAACCTAAAGCGGCTATAAGAAAGGAAAAGGATGATGTAAATATTAAATAGCCCAATGCTGTTACGAGAGACCCCATACCTATTAACCAAGAAGTTGGTATTTTTTCAACAATAACAGAGTTGGTTAGCGAGCCAATTAAAACACCTACCCCTGCGATACTGACTAAAATACCATATTCTCCTTCGGATAAAGCTAATATTTGTGTTGCAAAGGCAGCCTCCAAAGAATCAGTAGCTGTCATCAAGATGATGATAGCACTAAACAACAAATAGACTACCATCACATAGGAATTTTTTAAGCTAAAGCGTATGACCATTTGCCAATCCTGAAGCAATACGCGATAAAGAGATGTTTTTTCTGTGTGATTAATAAATTTTTCAAGCGCTTCAATATTCGGCATTTTGAACGTTATACAGGCTGATAGAAATAAAGCAATCGCGTTTAAATATATGGCCATATAGGGTGTTCCGACTGTGAACAAGAAACCTGCGATTGCTGGCCCAGTTAGAAATGCACCAGAGTCGAGTAAACTGCGTAATGCATTAAAACGTTTCCTTTGTTCGATAGGAATTAACTTAGTGATATAAGTCATAGATGTCGGCTGATACATAGAGCTAGCTACTGTAATGAGAAAAACAAGGACATACATCCACAAGAGGCTTGAAAAGCAGGGGAGTATGACAATGAGTATAGATTGAAACATATTTAGAATAATCATTAGCTTTTTCTTATTAAAACGATCGATTAGGCTGCCTGACCAAAAATTAGTGAACAAGGAAGAGATCGCTCTTACAATATACAATCCAGAGACAGCCAGAGCAGATTCTGTGAGGTTTAACACAATTAAATTTAAGGCGATAAAATAAATCCATTCGCCAACACTGGAAACACCAATACTACATAATAGGATGGCAGGATAGCGCCAACTTTCCAAAGCTTTTCTCATATAAATTCCTCCTTAAGCAAAGTGACGATTTGCAAAATAAAAAACCCCACCCCCAAGACGATTAGTCTTAGGGACGAGGTTGTAGAATTTATATACTCACGTGGTGCCACCCTAGTTTACTATTATGTCACCATAATAGCCTTTTCAGTACGGCATAGAGCCTATGCTTATACTGTAACTCTATAACGGGAGTTCCCGTCGCACCATCATTCAAACAAAATCCAATGCGCTACTCCGAGGCTTGTTTCAATAATTCGTTCTTACTCGTTTTCAGCAATCCGAGCTCTCTGGGAAGAACTTCATTATTTACTCTTCTCTTCAATGTATTTTCGCTAGTGTAGCATATGTACATCATTTTGGTAAATAGTACTATAAAAAAATAACTAATTATTTTGTAGAAAGCTTTTTAATTGTGTTATAAGCGACTGGCAAAGCTGTATGGATAAAACAGCATTCAAAGGAATTTCAAGTGAATGATTAAGGTCCTCCAAAACTGCAAGCTGAAGGGTAGCAAGTTGCGCTAGCTTTTCCTGTGAATAGTGAGGGTCCGCTGTACCAATTGCCAAAAATGCATGTTTGTCTAATAGATTTGTCATTGTATGTTGAAGAGAAAGTAATGGGGTGAAAAGTACATAACGAGCAGGAATAGAAGGAGTCTGCTGCATATAATAATCGACAATCGGCATAGTACCTAAAGATTTTCCTAGATAAACGACTTCTCGATAAGGCTTTGATTGCAAGCTATTTTCTACTATAGGGTTGGCAACACGATAGACCATTTTTGATATGGCTTGGGAGTCCTGTTCGAATTGCTGTTGCTCAAATGTATAATTGATTTGGACGACATCATAGCCAAGTTCTAGCATTAATGCCGTAGAATAATAAAGTACAGGTTTATCATAGGTATATCCCGTACCAGAGAGCATAAAACATATTTTATCGCTTTTTCTGTCAAAAAAGTTATAGGATATACCATTGTACATGGAATGCTTAGGTTTGATTTTCATGAAGATTCCTCCATTTATAGTAATAATAGTTTATAATTGTACTATAACAAAGGGGGAGAAATTTATGAAGGCTATTATTATCAATGAGTTTGGAGCACCTAATGTTTTAACATCTATTGATTGTCCAAAACCGACTATTTCTGAGGGTGAAGTCTTAATACGGACAACCTATACAAGCGTGAACTTCGCAGATATTAAAAACCGTACAGGTAATAAAGCTAAAGCAAATTTTCCGATGGTTCTTGGTTTAGATGTTGCAGGGGTGATTGAAGAAGTTTTTAATGATAACAGTGGTTTTCAAAAGGGTGACCAAGTTATCGCATTCCCGAAAAACGGTGCTTATGCAGAATTTGTTGTAGCAAAGGAACAACTAGTTTTTAAAATTCCTAGGGGTGTATCAATAGAGAAGGTAGCAGCTGTACCGACAGTTTTATTTTTATCGTATATGTTAACACATCAAATAGCGGCCATTGGTCAGCAGGATGCTGTCTTAATTCATGCTGCTTCTGGTGGGGTAGGGACAATGCTTGTCCAAATGGTAAAAAGGCTCGGAGCTAAGCAGATTATAGGTACGGTAAGTAATTTAGAAAAAGCCCCAATCGTTTATCAGCTTGGTGCGGATCATGTACTTACATATGATCAATTTAGTACAAATGTCAATGAACTTACAAAGGGTCGGGGTGTTGATATTGTATACGATTCTATTGCAGGAGCTATCACCGAGGAGAGTTTAACTTGTTTAGCCCCTTACGGCACTCTTGTCCAATTCGGGAATAGTGGAGGCAGAGCAGGAAATATAAAAACAGCAGATTTACACAGTAGCTGCCGCAATATAAAAGGATTTAGCTTAGGTACGACAAGAGCTTTGAAGCCAGAACTGTTACAACAGGTGGCACAGGATATTTTCTCTTTAGTAAACGAAGACAGTTTTCAGGTGCCAATTGCTAAAATATTCCCACTAGAGGAAATGAAAGAGGCTCATGAATTTATGGAAAGTCGTCAGCATCAAGGAAAAATACTAATTAAAATATAAAAGCACAAAAAAGATGACACTCCAAATATGGGTGTCATCTTTTGTCCATCAACCATCTAGTTCAGTAAGTTTTTCATAAATACGTCTTTTACGATAAAGCATAATACCAGTTTCGGCTACATCCTGAATCATGCCTTTATTAGCATAGGCTCCAAAAACCATCCCTGCAATAGGGATCATTTGAAACAGCTTTTTCCAGCCTAGCTGATCACGATATGTGTAAAATACTTCCTGCCATCCTTGAAGCTGAGAAATCATGTTATCTGAAGCCTTTTTTGAGCTATTCATAGTAGAAAGCTCCTGTAAGATTGCTTCTTTACCAACAATATCAGCAGAGGTAAATTGTAAACATTTCACAATAAAAATACGTTCCATTTTATCGTTCGGATCATAGCCATGTATAATTGCTATTTCTTGCAAAGTTTTTAGTGCAGTCCCTAAAATCATAGGAATATCAATGGCTAAAGTAAAGATGCCACCAAAGCCAGTAGAGGCTCCTTGTACAGTAGCAAATTTCACACGTTCATTTTGTAATTTGTCACTGAGGGAGATCATGTCCTCTAAAGGAATCTGACCAATATCAGCTATAGTTATAATATGCTGTGTGGAAGAAAGGTCACGAATTTTTTGTATCATGGCTTGTTCATTGATTAAATACTTTCCACCTGACTGAATATAATTGCCTAGTTCATCTACCAATAAAGCAATTTTATTTTGAAGAAAGGTAGGTGTCATTTTATCTAATAATTTAAATGGTATTCTTCCTAATTTCTCCCAAAACCATAAATCTTTTTGATCTTTTTCCCACACTTGAATTTCTTGTAAATGCTGCTCTAATAACTCTCGATTCTCCATTATTGTCTTATCCCCTTATGTGTCCATTTAACTTTAAATACGAAAAAAAATATATAAAGTTTCGCTTTATTTAAATGAGATTTCAACAAACTAATGAATCACATGCTATTGCCAAACGGACGCAAGAAGTGCAATTCCTTCCTTTATTTGCTGAAGCGTCAATCCACCATACCCAATAATGATCATTGCTTCATTTGTTCCATTCTGATAGGAGGTAGAGCATGGATAGACTTGAACCCCTACCTCTTGAGCAAGATGGATCGCTCTACTCTCGGAGAGATGTTGTGGTAGCTTGATGACTATATGAAGCCCGGATTTTTCACCGATTACTTGAAATTCATTAGAAAAATGTGTAGAGATGGCAGTCAATAATGCTTGCTGCTTTTTACGATAGATTGTTCGCATTTTTGCCAAATGCTTATCGAATAGACCTTGTGCAAGAAAGTCTGCTAAGACAAGCTGGTCTACTTTGGAGACAACCGATTTTTGCTCAGAATGAAAAGTCATAAACGGCATAACTAGAGACTTTGGAAGGATCATATAACTAATGCGTAATGATGGAAGCAATGTTTTCGAAAATGTTCCGAAATAAATGACACGCTCAAGCTGATCCATTTTTGCTAAAGAAGGGATTGGTAGCCCCTTATAACGAAATTCAGAATCATAATCATCTTCAATAATAAGAGCCGCGTTCGAGTTAGCCCATTGTAACAATGCTACTCTTCTTTCTATGGTCATAATCATGCCTAATGGAAATTGATGAGCAGGTGTTGTGTATAACATGTGAACTGGTGTTGAAGGGAGTGTAATCCCTGAATAGTCCACAGGAATCGCCTTTGTGGACAATCCACATTGCTGTAAAACGGCACACACTCTTTTAAATCCTGGCTCCTCTAACCCAACGCGTGTCGCAGACCCAAGAAAATGACAAAGAGCCTGAAGCTGGCTTTGTGTACCACTATAAATAAATACCTGTGAAGCCTCACAGCTAACCCCACGTGAACGCTCTACATAGCGGGCAATCTCTGTGCGTAAAGTTGTCTCTCCCTCCCAAGGGCTTGTTGATAAGTTGTTACTATTAAAATGCTTTTTAATAAGCTTGTGCCAAGCAGTATAGGGAAAAGCCTCGTTGTCCACATGTCCATTTGTAAAATCAAATTGAATATTGTTAGGGATATTGATACTTGGAACAGATACATGCCGGGGTACTTGCTGTAGCCAATCCAATTCAAAGGGCGCAATAAAATAACCAGAACGCTCTTTACTATAAATATAGCCTTCTGCAAGTAACTGCTCATAGGCTTCCTTTATGGTGTGCACACTCACATTCAATGTTAGGGCGAGAGCTCGCTTAGAAGGCAGTTGTTCATGAGCAAGTAATTTTTTAGTGATAATAGCACGCTTTATTTCTTCATAGATCTGAATGTATTTTGCTTGATTGCCTGTAAATATAATGGAGAGCTCCACAAAATTGCCTCCCTTCTCTGGTATGGTTGATTTTTTAGTAATTGGTTATATATATCATATCAATTTTACCGTTAAATAAGTAAAAAAGGAGTGAAGTGTAATGGAGTTTATAACATTAGAAAATAAAGTAGTTAAACTAAAGCCTTTAGAATTAAGCGATTTACCAGGGATTTTAGAGACAGGAAGTTATCCAGAAATTTGGTCACATATGTCCATAACGATAGAAAAAAAGGAGGATGTGAATAAATTTGTGGAAAACGCCTTAAAGGCAAAAAACGAAAAAACAGAATTTCCATTTGTGATTGTGGATATACAATCAGGGGACATTATCGGGTCTACACGTTTTATGGATATTGATGACAAGCATAAGCGATTAGAAATTGGCTATACTTGGCTAACACCCACATACTGGCGTACAGCTATTAATACTAATTGTAAGTATTTGCTATTACGATACTCATTTGAGCATCTTCAATTACAACGTGTACAAATAAAAACGGATCATGATAATATCCGTTCTCAAAAGGCAATTGAGCGGATCGGTGCTACAAAAGAGGGAATATTGCGTAACCATATGATTCGTAAGGATGGGACGACTAGGCATACCGTTATGTATAGCATCACAATAGAAGAATGGCCACAGGTGAAAGAGCATTTAGAAAAGCTATTAGTTCCATTAGAATAGCCATAGGTATAAAAAGGAATTTGAATAATCCATAAAACCCTTTTTTCTTATAAAAAGTGTCAAAAAATAAAGGGGAGGGTAGAGTAGAGTACTGAAAAATTGAAAGAGGGTAATCTACTTGAAACCTAAATACACGTTAAGACAAATTTATGGTGATAATGCTGTGTATACACCAAGAACACCGTATAGTGATAATCCGTGGATGATGGATGATCCTCATAAGCTAGATGCTTTAACCTCAAGAGAAGTTGCTATTGCTGATATTCCCGTGCTAGTACATCGAGCAACACAAACAGAAAAGGCGCAAGAGCTTCATCAATTAGCAGGATTACCATGGGTCGAACAGCCTTATAGTTATGAGACTCAAGAGGAATATCTTTCACAGATCCAAACTTGGTGTAAGGAAGGGAAGACCATTGTATGCCAATATATACATGACCTGGAGCATATGGATCGTCAATGTTATTGGATGGATGCTGAGAAATTTAATGAGTTGAATACAAAAGCTTATATTGATCATTTAATCGATAGTAAATATGTGCCAAGTCGTCTTAATGTGGAGACGTATAGACTTTCAGATGCCATTAAAAATTGGCAGCCTCCTGTAGTATTAAAGCCTGGTGATGATTCGCCAACCTCGGGAGGATATGGCGTTACCATTTGTCATAATAAAGATGAATTGACGGAAGGTTTACGACAATTTCGCATGACGGGAACTGAAAGTATAATTATTGAGGAGCTTTTACAGACAAAGGACAACTATAGCTGTCAATTTGTTTACTCAGAGGAGCTAGGTATTCAATACTTGGGAGCTTCCCAGCAAATTACGGATGATAACGGCATTTACGAAGGGAATATCATTGTAGATAAAGTACCCGAAAAAGTAATTGAAGTAGGAAAGCATATTATGGAACGTGGCGTTGAGGAAGGCTTTGTAGGTGTGGCAGGCTTTGATTTAATTGTCACGGAAGCTGGTGATGTTCAAGCAATAGACTTAAATTTCCGCCAAAATGGTTCAACCTCAATGCTGATGTTTCATGATGCTTTAGGAAAGCCCATCAATAAATTTAGCTCCTATTCATCACAAAGCCCACAACAGAATGATCACTTCTATCAAACAATTAAGAAATATATAGAAAAAGGTATGTTATTTCCTTTATCTTTCTATGATGGTGATTATTTCGAGGAGTCCGTCCCTTCAAGATTTGTCGGTGTATGGTATGCAGATACGCTAGATGAAATTGAAAAACGGGAGAAGGAATTATTACCTGAAGAAAAGAATGGTCTTTAATCGACCATTCTTTTTTTATAGATAATTGCTGCGAAAATCCAAGAAAGAAGAGACCATACAATTATCGTAATCATAGGAATGAGAACATCTGCCATAGAATACTTACCTTCTAACGCCTCTGCTAAAAGTAATAACTGTGAGCTTGGTAGCCATTCAGCTAATTTTAAGATTGGGTAGGCCGAAGATAGAGCTAAGGCCAGAGGACCAAATGAGAAGATAACCATTACAGGCAACACAATAATAGATGCTTCCATAATAGATTTAGCAAATAAACCACATATTGTACCTAGAGCAATATAAAACACAGCAGAAAGCAATAATGCAATTGCTAAGATAAAAAGGTTTGCAGGTTCGTAGCCAACTAGAAAAATAGCCATTGTTACAGATACAATTGTAATAATTAGAACAAACAGGCTTTTACCAATTAAAATATCTCCAAGTGTGGCAGGGGAGAGCATAAGACTGCGAAGCGTGTTTTTTTCTTTTTCTTCTGCAATTAAACTACATTGTACGTAAGTAGTCACTATGGAAAATGTCATGTTAATTGGTAGAAAATACATGCTAATAGTATTTGCACCTAATTGATTATATAAAAACGCCATTATAAGTGGTAGTAATACCATAGATGATACGGCATAGTTACGTGAGAATTCCTTATAATCCTTCATCAATATAGCTTGAATACGTGCCATTGAAATGTTCATATTAAATCACTCCCTGTTATTTGCATAAAAATATCACCTAGTGTTGGCTCGTTTGTATAGATACGTGTAACTTGATCGGATTGCATCCATTGAAATAACTTCTCTGCATCTTGAGAACCATTTTCTATAATATCCTGTTCACCATTTTTAAGCTCTACTGTAATAGTGTCAGAGCCAAATTCTTTTTTTAGATCTTTTGGAGCGCCGATTGCTCGGATTTTTCCCCTATGAAGGAATGCTACACGGTCACAAAGTATCTCTGCTTCGCTCATATCATGCGTAGTTAAAAATATCGTTGTACCCAAGTCATTTAATCTTCGTAAGCCGTTATATATATGCTGTGTATTTACTGGGTCCAAAGCAGAAGTAGGCTCATCTAAAAATAACAATTCGGGCTTGTGCATAATGGCACGTGCAAGTGTAACACGTTGAATCATTCCTTTGGAAAGCTGACTGATCTTCTTTTTACGTTCAGCATATAAATTGACAAAGTCCAAAGCTTCTTTTACAGCAGATTGAGATAGCTGATATAAATTACTATAAAGTATTAAATTTTCTTCAATTGATAGTCTCGTATACAAGCCACTATTATCTGTTAAAATACCAAAACGTTTACGATTTTGACTTTGCTTCATTTCAGATGCATGCTGCCCAAATAATAGAACATTACCAGCCGATTTATCTGTTTGTGCTGTTAATATTTTAATTGTAGTAGTTTTACCAGAACCACTTGGGCCAAGAAAGCCGAATATTTCCCCTTTTTTAATGGTAAAGGAAACATCCTGTAATGCTGTTTCATTATTAAATGTTTTTTTCAAGTTTTGTACTTCAATCACTGCATTCATGTATAAACCTCCTGTTTGTTGTTGATGTCTACACTATAAACAACAAGTAAAAGGGGTACAGTAAAAATGGGGTGAATGGCAGAAAAAAAAGCATGGGAAGAACATTATTGAAGGTGACAGGAGTCGATTATTTCCTGGGAAATCTACTAAATTCCGAGTATTTCCTTTAAAGTTGCCAATTTATTTTTCGACAGTGGAACAACTGTCTTTTCTGTACTGTTGAGTGCTAAGCTATAGCTATTGCGTGTCCAAGTAATAATCTCTCGAACCTTTTGTAGGTTCACAATATAAGAACGATGGCTTCTAAAAAAGCCGAATGGTGTCAATTTTTGCTCTAACTCATTTAGCGATAGAGTACATGGATAAGCTTCACCTGCTACATAAATAGATACTTCTCCTTCAACACTTTCAATATAATCAATTTCGGGTGGATTAAATAAAATAATCTTTTCATTTTTCTTTGTTGGGATTTTATCTAGTCGAATGGGTGCATCTTCAAGAGGCTTTGGAGCTTGCTCAAGGCTACCCTCTTTTACGTCTAAAGGATGTAAGTCTGCCCCATCTAATCGATGTATAGTTGTACTTGCAACCATTAAGTCTTCTAGATTATTTGATAACAAAATGATAATTTTATGCTCTTTTGCGAGATTTTTTAGTAACTGTTGGATAGTTTGCTTTGAAAATTCATCTATATTTTGAAACGGTTCTTCTAAAATTTGAATAGATGCCGGATGTAGGTACATATTCAATAGTTTTAATCGCTGTTTTTCACTATTAGAAAGCTTACTAATTCTATTGTTTTTTTGTTCAGTAAGTTTAAAAAGCTTCAATATGTTCTCTGTTTCATTAGTTGGGCGGTTAAAAAGCTTTAAAATGAACTGGATATACTCGCGCGCTGTGAGTCGCTCATATAACGAGCTTTCACGAAAAGAAGTACACGTATCATCTCGTTTCATAAACCATTGCATTAATGTATGTATTTTGGAAACATCTGTATAGATGCCTATAATCGTGCCAGGTTGTAGAGAAAGATGGAAGCTTGGATAAATAACATTACCTGCTTCAATATATGGATCAACCTGAATATCAATATTTTGTTCCATGTTTATTCCTCCTATAGCTTGCTAGCTTGTAAAAAGTATTGAATATCGTTGAGTGCTTGCGAGTGGCTCAACTGACAGTAGTTTGAGTTAGAGGCATCCATAAAGCCATGTAAGCCTTGAAATTGTTTGATTTGAACATTCGGTATGCTTACAAGAGTATCCTTCAATGATTGAATATCAAAGCTATCTTCATGGCTAGGTAAGACAACCAAAGTTGGACAAGATGGAATGTTATCAAGGTATTGGCGGATCCGTGAGCCATATACACAAATGACACGGTGTAGGGGGAGTGTAGTTAATCTCCAGGCTAAAGTTGCACCTACACTATATCCAATTAATATTACCTCGTTGTAGTTATCACAAGCCTCCAATATTTTTGGTGAAAGCAACTCAAGAGGAGCATCAAAGCCAACTGTCTGTAAGAAAAAGTCATAGGCTTGTTTTTCCTGGTCATATGGAAATGAAAGCCCTTTTGGATAAAGTGAAATAAGGGAAACGGCAGTGTCCTCATCACTGTATATTTGTATTTGTTCTTCAATAAAAGGATTAACTCCATAGATTTCATGTAATATAAAAATTTTTCTTTTCATTGTGCCCTCGATCTTTTTTCCAATAGTGTATCAAAAAGTAAGTAAAACGTATAATCTGCTTTTAGAATGAATAGTGCAAAAGCATAATGATGAAAATTTTTATGGACAAATACATAAATTTAATATCATGATTTGTTATAATTTTATTTGATAATGATTATCATTATCGTATAATGGGATTAAGGAGGATTTTCCAAAGCAATATTTACATTTAGACATTTACGATTGAGCTGTATGCAGTTGAGCTAGTCCAATTGTTGAGATAGTAATGACCAAATGAAAGGTGTGTTAGGAATTGTTAGAACAAGAATTGTATGATGTAACCATTATTGGTGGTGGGCCAGCGGGTTTATATTCAAGCTTTTATTGTGGTTTACGTGAAATGAAAACCAAGCTAATTGAATCACAACCACAGCTAGGCGGTAAAATTCATGTTTATCCAGAGAAAATGATTTGGGATGTGGGAGGTGTAACGCCTATATCAGGGGGGCTACTTATTAAACAATTAGTTGAGCAAGCCTTAACCTTTAATCCTTCTATTTATACAAATGAAAAAGTGCTGACCATTGCTAAAAATGAAGATGGTATATTTGTCATCGCAGCAGAGTCAGGGAACATTCATTATTCCAAAACAGTTATCGTTGCTATTGGTGGTGGCATCCTAAATCCTCAAAAAATTGAAATTGAGGGGGCTGAACGCTTTGAAGTATCTAATTTAAATTACACAATTAAATCCTATGAAAAATTTAAAGATAAGGCAGTTATTATTTCTGGTGGTGGTAACACAGCGGTAGACTGGGCATTAGAATTAACGGAGGTAGCATCCAAGGTCTATTTAACTTATCGAAAAGATACATTGTCTGCACATGAGGCTCAAATTACAGAGCTTGCAAATAGTTCGATCGAATGCCATTTCAATTCTGAAATTACTAGGCTGATTGCAGACGATCAAGCAGGAATGATTAAAGCTATTGCTTTAACAAATCATGAAACTGGGACTGTAACAGAAATTCCTATTGATGAAGTTGTTATTAGTCATGGGTATGTGCGTGATAAAGAATTGTTAGATAATAGTCCATTAGCCATTGAGCGCAAAAATGATTATTTTATCGCTGGTACGATTAATAGTGAATCATCGATCCCAGGCCTTTATGCTGCGGGTGATATTTTGAGCCATGATGGTAAAATTCATTTAATTGCAGCAGCCTTTCATGATGCACTTCATGCAGTGAATAGTGCGAAGAAGTATATTCAACCTGATGCTTCTGAGGGAGGTATTGTTTCCTCACATAATGACATTTTCAAACATCGTAATCGTAAGCTATTACAGGAAAGTTTAAAATAATCGACTTTAGGAGCACTAATATATCGTTGGTGTTCCTTTCTTTTTGTCTTGATGTATATTTTAGAGGAAATACTTCTGGTGGACTATCAATATAACGCTGATTATAGAGTATATTTAAGAAAACTATACAAAGAATATGATTGTCATGGATATCGCGAAACATTTTAATAAAGAACCTATCTATTTGAGAAAAAAATGAGTGTTCGACAAATACTTATCTCGCGGATGTGTTGTATTTAAAAATCTAAAATGTACCTGACAAACTTTCATTTATCATTAAAGAATTTGCTGAAAAATCTCCAAGACAATTCCGTAAATAGATGAATTAACAAATACCTAATGAAAAAATAACTTTCATTAGGTGTTTTTCATCTAGAAAGAACATAGCTTTTCCTTTTTGGGACACCCTAAACTAGAAAAAATGACATGGGGTGATGATCATGAAAATAGAAAGGTCGTCCGAGTGGGAAGAGGGCTTTATCGATCGATTAAATCATCTTGAAAAATGGGATAGCTGGACATTGTACAAGATGAACTATGATATTGTGAAAATGAAACTAATTCCTGATTTTACAGGATTGCAGGCTACAAAGTATTTACCTAATTTACAACCTTTGAAACACCAGTTAGAAGCAGCCGAAACAGTGATTGAACGTATGAATGGGAAAGCTATTTTAGCTGATGAGGTGGGGCTAGGTAAAACAATTGAAGCGGGCTTAATCTTAAAGGAATACCTTATTCGAGGGCTTGTGAAAAGAGCTTTAATTTTAGCACCTGCTTCTTTAATTAATCAGTGGATTGAAGAGTTAAATATAAAATTTCATATTCCTGCCGTCGCATATAAAAAAAATTGCCCGATAGAGCGCTATGATGTCCTCATTATGAGTATGGATACGGCAAAAAAGAGTCCACATAGAGAGCGCATTTATGAGCAGGATTATGACATGATAATTATTGATGAGGCACATAAATTAAAAAATAATAAAACACAAATTTACGAGTTTGTACAAGGCTTAAAGAAAAAATTCTGCTTATTATTAACTGCCACACCTATTCAAAATGATATCTTTGAATTGTATTATTTAATCTCCTTATTAAAGCCTGGGCATCTTGGTAACTATGATGCCTTCCAATCGGCTTTCTCTGCTAGCAAGCATGATTTAGAACATGATGATTATTTAAAAGAGTTGGTTAATCAGGTAATGGTAAGAAATCGTAGGGAAGATACGGGGATTGATTGGACAAATCGTCGTGTTCAAATTGTACCGATTACATTTACGGACGAAGAAAGAGAAGTTTACGAAATGCTTGGCAACCTTCAAAACACAGGGTCATTTTCATTAATTACCTTGCAAAAAGAAATGTGTAGTAGCAAGGAAGCTACGGCATTAACATTAACGAATATGCTAGATGATCATGTACAACCACAAGAAATTGAAGCGATTATTACTAAATTAATGACCTTGGAAGTGAATTCAAAGGCGGAAAAGACATTGGAAATTGTTAAACAAGCAAATGACAAGGTTATTATTTTTACAGAATATCGTGCTACGCAAATTTATTTGCAATGGTACTTACATTCTAATGGCATATCAAGTGTGTTGTTTAATGGTAAATTTAATAAAAGTAAACGAGATTATATGAAGCACCTATTTAAAGAAAGAGCCCAGGTGCTCATCGCTACTGAGGCAGGAGGAGAGGGGATAAACCTTCAATTTTGTCATCATGTGATCAACTATGATCTACCTTGGAATCCAATGAAGCTAGAGCAACGTATTGGTCGTGTCCATCGTTTGGGGCAGGAGCATGATGTCCATATTTATAATCTCGCCATTGAACATACAATTGAAGAGAAAATCTTGGAATTGCTTCATACAAAAATTGATGTGTTTGAGAAGGTGGTTGGCGATTTAGATGCCATATTAACAAACTTTAAAGAATCTGTATAAGGTAGGGAGGTGCAGCTATGTATCCACAGCAAGTTCACCACTATTTAAAGGAATTTTTTATGGAGAATAACTGTGCAATTATAGGAGAAGAGAATCATTATCTAACCGTTCAATTAACGATAGACATCGATAAAAGAATTATGAATAGGCCATTTTATTGGCAATATGTTGAAGCAACGAATAGTGAACCAAACCCAGCGCAAGTAACCTTTATTACAAATCAAACAGCAATGGCTGGTAATTTATTTGGAGAAGCTATTCATTACGGCTCTCCACGTTTAAATCAGATATTTTTAGCTACAAGGGAACTAGGAGCTTATGTTCAGTTGTTTGAAAAAGTGGATCGTGAGATGGGGCAGGTTATTTTAACGCCCTGGTTAGGTGTTAACTTTAAAGTTTCGTATTGCTGTGATCGTACAAAAGAAATGCTTTACTCATTTGGCATTAATTTATTGACGGGCGTCATCAAGGAGGGTTTTCATGAAAGGATTTGTTCTTCGGACTTTAACATAGAACCTGAAGAAAATGTATTTCATGTGCAATATATTATTAAGCCTGCCAGAGCACTGGAAAGATTGAAAGCTACAATTGAGTCAATTATTGAGCAGGATGACCATTCCTGGGCAACGGAAGCACAAAAACGATGGCAACGTGATCAACGTGTATTAGATTATTTTTATGAGGATATAGATGATAAACCAGAGTGTTATGAAATTGAAAGAAAAGCATTAGAGGAGCAATATGAAGCAAAAATTAAAATAGAAGTCATTAATGGGGGATTATTTTATCTCTTTTAAATGAGGAGCTGTCTGACAAAAAGACAGCTCTTTTTCTGCTTTAATGATCTTCAACCATGCTTTGAAGCTGAGCCAATTTATTATCCCAAAATAAATGAAAGTATTGGAGCCAATCTTCAATCTCCTTTAAACGCTCACTATGCAAGGTATAGATTTTTTCACGACCTTTTTTTTGAGCAGAGATTAGCTCCGCCTGTTCCAATATTTTTAAATGCTTTACGACAGCCGTTCGACTAATCGTAAAATGCTCAGTAATATTGGAAATAGGTCTGTCGCTTGCTGCAAGGAGCTGTAAAACACTTCTTCTTGTGGGATCAGCGATTGCTTGAAAAATATCATACTTTACGGCTGCTTCAGTCATTAGAATTCAGCAGCCTCTTTTAATTTATGATTAATAATCATTGTCCATCCGTTATCCATATTAGTACGTACGGCTTCAGTAGCAGTGTTTGCTTTCGGAATAATATGTGAAGCTTCCTTCCAGCCACCATGTGTTAAAGTAAATTCAGTATGCTCGCCTACTTCTTTTAACTCAAAAGTTACGAACCAGCCATCTTGATCCCAAGCAAATCGTAGAAAGTGCGGTGCATCTACACGTTCTACTTTACAGGGTGATGGGCCGAACGGTGATTGAATAGTGAATTCGTATCCTTCGATAGGTTGAAAATCATTTGGCATAAACCAAGAAGCTATTTTGTCAGCTGTTGCCACAGTCTCCCAAACTTTTTCGATAGGGGCATTTAATGTAATTGTTTTGACAATATCCTGTAATTTTTCAGTCATGTTCTATTACTCCTTTTTCAACGTTATTAAGTCCACTAGCAGAGGAATCTGTATAAAATATAACCATAAGGTGTTATGAATATATAACACCCTACGGTTATATGTCAACGGAAAAATTTTGTATCTTTCTGTTGGTCTTGGCGTATGTTACAATTACTTTTATAATTTTCTGACAGAAAGGGTGGGCGTAATATGGTCAATATATCTGTATTCTTAGTTATGTGCATTTTACTTATTATTTTACCTGGCCCTGATACAGCGATTGCAACAAAAAACACACTGACTGTAAGTAGAAAGGGTGGTTTACAAACAATCATAGGTTCTTGTTGCGGTTTATTAATTCATACTTGTGCGGCTGTTATAGGACTTTCGGCGATTATTGTAAAATCTGCCTATATATTTGCTGTTTTAAAATATGTTGGTGCGGTTTATTTATGTTATTT
Source organism: Lysinibacillus sp. 1 U-2021 (assembly GCF_029916965.1). Classification (NCBI taxonomy): domain Bacteria; kingdom Bacillati; phylum Bacillota; class Bacilli; order Caryophanales; family Bacillaceae; genus Lysinibacillus; species Lysinibacillus sp. 1 U-2021. The sequence goes on along the minus strand of NZ_CP123966.1, from coordinate 4,973,966 downwards.
AGGAATCAAGACCTTGTGGACACTTCGAACAATTCGAACACAATCTCCAGTTGTAGACGATGAAGGAAGTATAGAACACAAATATTCTCACCAATCTTGCTTTAAACAAGGGTTTCTCACAAATGTGACAAATCCAAAGGTCGCCGTATTTTTCCTAACATTTCTCCCTCAATTTGTAGATGGAAATAGTGGAACATTTTTTCCTTTTTTAATAATGGGTCTAATTTACACAGCATTAACAATGCTATGGTTTATCTTCTACGTGTACCTTTTAGATCGAATTAGTGCATTTATGAAAAAGCCATCAACTAAGGCAGTAATTGAAGGATTAACAGGTGCAATATTAATTGCATTTGGTATTAAATTAGCATTAGAAAAAGCACACTAAAAAATACACCACCTTATTAGATTATTTTTTACTATAGGGTGGTGTATTTTTTGTTGGCACTTATTAAGATAGAGTCATTCCTCACAGTTCTTTAATTCATAAACATGTTGCTTAATGTAAGACCTAAATAATGCCTATTAACTATTCGATTTTCAAGCAATTGCTTCAACATCTGTTACATCTCCAATCTTTGATAAATTATGACAATATTTATAAATGATTGTAGGTCATATCACTCTTAAAAAACTCTCCAAAAGTCGAAAAGACACGTATAATGGCAGGGGTGAAAATATCTAAAATTTATAGTTCAACACATTGCAAAGGATTAAAAAGAAAGGATGGAGAATTTATTGCTAAAGGGCAGTAATTGAAGATGCTTTTATAACAAATACGAATAAATGGAGAAGATAGTGATGGAATTAAGAGATTTAAAAGCCTTTATGGCTGTTGTTGAGCATAGGAGTTTTACTAAGGCTGCACATGATTCCTTTGTATCTCAGCCTTCATTAAGCAAAAGTATCAAAAAATTAGAAGCATCATTACAAGTTGAATTGTTGAACAGATCAACGCGTAATGTAGAACTTACTGATGCAGGTAGTATTGTTTATCATCAAGGACAAAAAATAATGCAGGCTGTCCAAGAACTACATATTTTGCTAGACGATTTATTAAATATTAAGACAGGTGCTATCAAATTAGGGATTCCACCTTTAATTGGAACTTTATTTTTCCCTGAAATCGCTAGGAGATTTCATCAACTATATCCTGAAGTGCATTTAGCGCTTATCGAACGTGGTGCAAAAATGGTAGAAATGCTAGTTGAAAATGGTGATGTTGATATGGGCATCGTTGTATTACCAGTAGACGAAAGGAAGTTTGCTGTTCAACCCTTTATAGAAGACCAGTTTTATGTCTTTATGAATGAATCTCACCCCTATGCACACCAGGAATCCATAGCTTTAAAAGATTTAGAAAATGAAACGTTCATTATCTTTGCAGAGGAGTTCACGCTTCACGACTATATAATTAAATCCTGTGAAAGTGTTGGTTTTACACCTACAATCGGCTATAAAAGTTCACAGTGGGACTTGATTGTAGAGTTAGTATCCTCCAATTTAGGGGTTACATTGTTACCCCATTCCATTGCAGCTAAGCAAACAAATACCAATGTGAAAATAATTCCATTAGATGATTTTGAAATGCCGTGGCGTTTAGGGATTATTACGAAGAAAAATGCCTACCAATCTTATGCATTAAAACAGTTACTTGAAATGATAGGTAAGAATGGGGAAAATAGATTTATTCCATATAGGAATAAATAGTATTCTAATTAATTCCTTTACTTGTAAAATAGCAATGATGTAGAATTTTTCTTAATAAACGAGCAATTCAGGGAGGTTTCGAGATGGGTAATGGGAAGGTATGGAGTTCGTTTGAAGAGGTGATTGCGGATATTAAGGATGGAGATACATTAGCTGTAGGTGGCTTTGGGCTATGTGGTATACCCGAAAAATCAATCGCAGCATTAGTGCAAAAGGGAACAAAGGATTTAACGGTTGTCAGTAATAACTGTGGTGTAGATGACTGGGGATTGGGTTTACTATTAGCAAACAAGCAAATAAAAAAAATGGTTGCTTCATATGTAGGAGAAAATAAGATTTTTGAACAACAATTTTTAAGTGGTGAGCTAGAAGTAGAGTTGACACCGCAAGGAACTCTTGCAGAACGTTTGCGTGCAGGTGGAGCGGGTATTCCTGGTTTTTACACAGCTACAGGGGTTGGAACGCCAATTGCTGAAGGAAAAGAAGTGAAGGTTTTTGATGGCAAAGAATATATTTTGGAAGAAGGTATTGTTGCTGACTTTGCGCTGGTCAAAGCATGGAAAGCCGATAAGCTAGGAAATTTAGTTTACAGAAAAACATCACGCAATTTTAATCCATTAGCTGCTATGTCAGGGAAAATTACAATAGCTGAAGTGGAGGAAATTGTAGAAGTAGGTGAGCTAGATCCTGATCATATTCATACACCAGGGGTTTTTGTACAACGTGTAGTATTAGGTGAAAATTATGAGAAGCGTATTGAGCGTTTAACGGTGAAGAAGGGGGAAGCATAATGGATACAAGACAAAAAATTGTTAACCGAGCAGTAAAAGAAATAGCCAACGGTATGAATGTCAATTTAGGCATAGGTATTCCAACACTTGTTGCGAACGCAATCCCAATCGATTATGACGTACTCTTACAATCCGAAAACGGACTTCTCGGTATTGGTCCTTATCCAGTAGAAGATGCAGTAGATCCGGATTTAATCAATGCAGGTAAAGAAACAGTTACGGCAGTTCCGGGGGCATCCTTCTTTGACAGTGCAGAATCATTTGCGATGATTCGAGGTGGACATATTGACCTTGCCATCTTAGGAGGGATGGAGGTATCTGAAACAGGAGACCTTGCTAACTGGATGATTCCGGGGAAAATGGTAAAGGGCATGGGTGGCGCAATGGACCTCGTCGTTGGTGCAAAGAGAGTGATTGTCGTCATGGAGCATGTGAATAAAAATGGTGAATCTAAAATTAAAAAACAATGTGAACTGCCACTAACGGGTAAAGGTGTCGTACATCGATTAATTACAGATTTGGCTGTATTTGATTTTACAAAAGATGGTATGCAACTAATAGAATTAGCAGATGGTGTTTCTTTAGAGGAAGTAAAAGAGAAAACAGCTGCTTCTTTTAGCGTTGCTCTTATACAATAACTTCAGACCTAGGACTGTTTCCAGCGTTATGGTCTCATTTTACAATAGTCTAAAAGGGGATTTCATAACAATGGAACAGCAATGGACAAATGAATTAGCAGTCGCACAGGTGCGTGTGGCAAGACCAACCGATCAGCTAAAGGAAGTAGAACGATTTTACTGTGAAGGTGTCGGATTAAAGAAAATTGGTTCGTTTACAGAACATCGTGGCTACAATGGTTTAATGATTGGTCTTCCAGATGTAGGTTATCACTTAGAATTTACTGAGCATAGTGACGGTAGCCCTTGTCCAGCACCAAGTAAGGACAATCTTCTCGTACTTTATATCCCAAACAGAGATACGATTCGTCATATTGCCGAACGTCTTGCGCTCATGGGATATCCCGAAGTTGAGCCTGAAAATCCATATTGGGCTGAGAAAGGGGTAACCATTGCAGACCCTGATGGCTGGCGTCTAGTATTCATGAATACGGAAGGCATTTAAATAGAAAATTTTAAGCACGAGCACGTAAGTAGTCTCGTGTTTTTTTGTAACCTAAAATACCCCTTGTAGTATATAATCTGTTTAGGGGGTTACTAAATGCAACGAATAAAGACATTAAACAAATGGTGCGAGGTTTTAGAGCAATCGAAGTTCAAACCTTGTCTTGTGTTAAAAATTAGCATGACATGTATAAGTAGTATTTCAGCATTAAAGGAATATAAAGAATTACAAACGGAATTGCCTAAATATCTTGTCATTGTACAAATGGATCGGGTAATTTCAAATGCTATTGCCTGTGATCTTCAAGTGAAACACGAATCTCCTCAACTAATAATCCTGCAGGGTGGGAAAGGAATTTGGCAAGCAACTCACTACAAAATAAAGCACGCTCTTTTAGAAAACGCTATAGAACAATATGTAAAAAAAGATACGCCACAATAGGCTGTGGGGTATCTTTATGTGATTAATCTTCTAAAGCCTCATCTTCATGATAATTTGTAGCGCTAGACTCGATATCGACCTGTAGATAATTGGCCCAGTCTATTTTGTGAAAATCCTCTTCACTAAAATAAATATTCAAAACCTCGGTCATTGTTTTGTCCCCATCAGGTTCAGTGAGAGGAGCATACCAAGTAATAGCTGGTGTCTTCACATTTTTTAATTTGGACAAATCAGCGAAAATTTTAGTAGAATCCTTTAGCATCTGGCTTTTCGATCCTTCTGTTACATCTGTATCTTGAATGGAAATTGTGACAACACCGTCTTTTGATTCATCCACAGAGAATTCATTTTTCACAATCGCGCCTACAATATCTTCAACATTCGTATTTTGATCGACTGCTACTTCCTTTGGCTCGGCGTTCTTTCCACAAGCTACTAATAGTAGTGAAGTAAAAACCAATAGATAAATTAATTTCTTCAATGTCATAACCTCCCTTGTTACTCCATCTATGTGCAAAATGGGAGGGAATTATACAAAATACAAGAAGGTTGTCCTTACTTTTAATGAATGGTTAGGAAGTGATTGAATAAGGAGAAGAGGAGAATAAGTTGAATATAAAAAGCACCTTAACCTAAATAGCTAAGGTGCTGTATCAATCATGTATAAAAAGCCGCGTATGCCGTAGTTATTATAGAAAGTTTTAAACCACCACTCCTCAAAGTGGGTGTTCGCAGAAGTTTTCCTGCTTATCCTCATGCACCGTAGTGTGAGGCCCGTCATTCCAACTCCAATAATAAAACTCCCTTTTACAGCTTAAAGGTTAAAACTTAATATTATACGAACAATGCAGCCTTTATGGATATAATAAAGCATGATCGATAAACATGCAAGTAAGATGATAATGGCAAATTAGTCAATGGGCAAGTGTTCCAAATAGCGTTATAAACATCTTGCACTACCTTCAAAAAGATGCTGATGTTTCATATTTTTTTCACAAATGCGAACGAAAAATACGAACAACCTTTGCTAATTAAGGTTGACTATGTAAAGATAGGAGCATAAAGAGGATTTTCCTAGTAAAAATGTAAAAGGAGGAAGCAGAAATGGCAGCTTATCCAAATTGTCCAAAATGTCATTCAGAATATACATACGAGGATGGAGCAAACTATGTATGTCCAGAATGTGCGCATGAATGGAGCATGGACGCAACTGAACAGGAATCAGATGCACTTATTGTAAAAGATGCAAATGGTAATCTGTTAGCTGACGGCGATTCAGTTACTGTTATTAAGGATTTAAAGGTGAAGGGCAGTTCTTCCACTTTAAAAATTGGTACAAAGGTTAAAAGTATAAGACTAGTGGAAGGCGATCATAACATCGACTGTAAAATTGATGGCTTTGGTGCCATGAAATTAAAATCAGAATTTGTCAAAAAGGCCTAACAAACAAAAAAAGCACCTCAACTTTGGTAAAAAAGTTCAAGGTGCTTTTTTGTTTATTGAAAAATCCTACGTAATAGAATGGCAAAAGCTGCGCCAATTAAGGCGAAAATGGTATGTAAAAGTGCGATGTAGCCAGCTCCAATCGCAAGCGTTCCTATTTCTGTTAAAGAAAAGGTTGTAATATAGAGCTCATTATTAAGATTATTAATGATAGCCCAAACGAATACAGGCACAGAGCTTATGATAAAAACAATCCAGATGTTTTTATAGAAAAGGTAAGAAAGACAGCCGAAAAGAGCATATGAGATGACAAAGCCCTTTTGATTGCCGAGTAAGGACGAGTTAATAGCAAACATAAAGGATAATACAATAAATATGATATGAAAAAAGGATACTGTTCTTTTCATGGGTAAGTATGCGTTCTGAGTCGATGAATAGGCTACAAGCTGCTGACATTGCTGACAAGTTGTTAGATGCCGTTCGACAAATTCTATTGTTGATGGTTGAAGCAGTTGTTTTTTATAAAGAGGTATTAAATCTTCTATAATAGAGCATTCCTGTGACAATACTTTCCCTCCATTCAATCTCTCCTTATTATACGACTTTTTGTGGAAAATAAAAAAAGCCTTCCGTGAATTTTTCAATCGGAAAACTTGTACATGCACCCTATTAGTTTGATGTTAATACTTCATTTGTTAATGCTTGAATATCGATATGTGTTTTTTCCTTTACTGCATCCTTTAAAATTTCTGTGCGGAAATATTGGACGGTCGCTTCAAGCGGAATAGCCAAGAGTTTTGAAAGGGCTGATTGGTACATATAGACAAATTCTTTGTCAGTATTACCACGCTTTAATTCTGCGAAAGCCTCATAAAACTGATCGAGTTTATCCGCAAATTCAAGTAGCCGACCCTCTAAAGTATGATCCTTACCTTCTTTCATCCGTTCAAAGAAAGTAGCCTGAAATTCTTGTGGAATTTCATTGATAATAAATTTTTCCATCATCTTTTCTTCCACGTGTGCTAGCATTTGCTTTAACTCTGGGCTAGCATGTTTTACTGGTGTCTTAATGTCACCAATAAACACTTCCGCAAAGTCATGATTGATTGTCTTTTCATATAAAGACTTCCAATCAACTGTCGCACCGTGCATTTCTTCTAACGTTGCGAAAAACATGGCATATTGTGACACTTTCCAAGAATGGGCTGCCACATTGTGCTCTTCAAATTTGAAGCGACCAGGGCAACGAATAATACGCTCTAAATCATTAAGGCTTGTGAAAAATTGATGAATTCCTATAAAAATCACTCCTTTTTGTTCTATAAGTGCATGTTACTATAAACAATACCCTCTTTATACGGTTTTCAAACAATTTAACAATGATTCAAGCTATGTTTACAAAGGATTCACAATTGCTGATAAAGTCAATTCAGCTTGAATGCTATAATGAAGGGGACTGATGAAAAGGGGAGTACAGAGCATGTTTTCCATTTATACACTTCTTCTTTATATACATATTTTAAGTGCTATTCTTTCGATTGGGCCTTTGTTCGTTGTGCTAACCATTGTAAAAAAAATGCACACAGCTTCAATGGATGACATGCCACCATATATAGAAGCCTTTAAGGGGGCCATTACGCTCGTCAAACATTCAGGGCATGTACTAGTAGCTTCGGGTATTTTGTTAATGTGGCATGCGGGCTATCAATGGAATACCTCATGGATTGTATTAACTTTCCTCGTGATGTTTGCATCAATCGTATTTCTCGCAAGAGCGTTTAAACCGACGTTGCGTACTTTTAATACACCAGCATTTAATCAGCAACAATTTGTTTCACTTTTGCATCGTAAAACATGGATGTATATAGTATTATTGCTTATTATGCTATGGCTGATGGTAGCAAAGCCCGTTCTTTGGTAAAAAAGATAATGTCATCCACAGAAAAAGGCTTTTTCACAAGGCGAGAGATTGGTTCCGCCAGTGTCCTTTCCTTATCAGCAGTAACGATCAAATAATCCATTAGTTGAATTGGGCGTTTATTTTCAATGTGGAGAAGTGATGGTTGATGACACTCCTCACTAAAATGAGTAGTTAACACCTTCACTTTATTTGGAAAACTTTGCTAAAAGGAAACATTTTCACCTTTCATATGTTTCAACACTATGAAAAAATCGCACCCCTTAAGGAGTGCGATTTTTTTAGCTTACTAAGCGTTTAAAATAACTTTTTCGAATTAATACATAGCTAATGAGGAAAAGCACAAAGAAACAACAAGAGCTAGCTATGGAAACTTGTAAAAATGCTGTAGAAACCATTGTTCGCATAGCTAAAAGTGTAATTAGCAAGAGTGTAATAGCTATGGTGAACGGTACAAAAATAAGAATTGCCAATTCTTTAGTGATAATGGTAGCTAATTCATTTCTAGAAAGTCCTAGCTTACGGATACCAATATACTTTTCCTTCTCTTGTTGTAAAGTTGTTTGTAAATAGAAGTACAATATACTCATGGCTGCACTTAAGAAAATGAGACTTAGCATGGAGCCGATAAAGAACATCACGCTCTTAACAAACATCTCTGTGTTATATAAATCAATTTTGGATGTTACATAACGTTCTCCAGGTAAAGAGGGTAAGTTACTTGTAATAGCTTTTGCCAAATCTGTATGGGCTGTCCAATCTTCCAGTTCATAAATATATGTTTTATAAACAGGGTAGTCAATAGTTTTGTAAATGTCATCAGGTACAATGAAATAACTTTGCTGGAAGCCAGTAGATAGCAGATTTTGCTCATGGGTGCTGGCTAGTTTGAAAGACTTTATATACAAATCGCTGGCATTATTTGTTGTAGGTGCTACATCACGACTGCCAGCGACGGCAATAAATTCATCTTTACTTAGCTTGTTGTCCTGATGCTGGATCTGGTTATAATCCGATAAAGACATATAGCCAATGCGTTGATCTTCATTTGATTTAAATTCAATAAAATACTTGTGAGCTTGAACCGTTGATAAAGTATTTTCAAGATAATCAAGATCAGTCTTTACCATATTGTCATCAGCTTTTGGATCAGCAATATATTGAAAGCTATATGGATAATTTTCTTCACTAGCCTTTTTTACATTGTAATAAGAGCTAAATAAAATACTTGTACATAGAAAGACACCGCTTAATAGGATAGTAATTAGAAACAGCATATTTGCATGTGATTTCATTTTTGCATTTAAATTGGATGCCAAAAGCATATTGGTTTTTTGAAGATAGGCAGGAGACTTTTCATATATTTTCAAAAACAAACGAAATCCTTGTGTAATAACTAAATAAATCGTACTAAGAATGCTAATAAAAAATAACAGATAATAAAGAACACTTAAAGTGTCTACAATGGAATGCTCGATTTTTAGTAAGTAAACTAAAGTGGCTGATATCAAAATACTTAGTATTAATAAGACATAATGAGGCTTAATAGATTTCTCGATAACTGTATCACTTTTTAAGAGTTGGATAGACGTTTCTTTATTAATGAACCTCGTAACGACTGTAGATATCACAACAAATAAAATCAGAAATAATCCTATGGTTATGCTGATTGCTTGAAGAGGTAGGTACATGCCAAATGTTTCTGCCTCTAAAATAACTCTTGCACCCATTAAGAAAAGAGGTGTAATAACAAGTCCGAGAACGATAGCTGCCAGAATAGCTAAAACGCCAATCAACAGATTTTCTCGGAAGACCAGCTTACGAATTTGCTTCATGGAAGCCCCAGTAATCATAAATATTCCTAAGGTCTTGGTCTTTTTACGTAAAAATGCTGTGATTGAATAGGTAATGTAGATAAAAGAGAATAAATAAACGAGCATACTAGCTAACATTAAAGAAATTCCAAGTGTAGAGTCTGGATCTAGGCTTTTCAGATTTGGATGAAAGACGATAACAGAAAAGAGAAAGAAAATTATAATAGAAAACATACTACTCAAGAAGTAAGAAACATACGTCCATTTGTCACGTAAGATATTTTGGATCACAATATGATTAAAGCTCATGCTGTCCACCACCTAGAAAAGCAAGCGTGTCCATAATTTCCTGATAAAATTGCTTGCGGTTGTTGCCTCGATGTATTTCGTTATATAATTTCCCATCTTTAATAAAAATAATGCGATTGGCAAAGCTTGCTACATAAGGATCATGTGTCACCATGAGAATAGCTGTATTAAGCTTTTGATTAATCGAGGAAAATAAGTTCATGACATCATTGACAGCCTTGGAATCCAAGTTTCCTGTAGGCTCGTCTGCTAACAATAAACTTGGCGCATGAATAACGGCACGAGCGATGGCTACTCGTTGTTTTTGTCCTCCTGAAATTTCATAAATACGTTTAGGCAACAGTTCCTCGATACCAAGAAATTGAGCGACATCCTTTAAACGCTGAAGCATTTTTGAAGCAGGTATGCTATCTAATGTTAATGGCAATAAAATATTTTCTTTCACTGTTAATGTATGCACAAGATTAAAATCCTGAAATACAAAGCCTAGTTCAGAGCGTCTAAATTTGGCGAGCTCCTCATCATTTAATGCGTAAGGATTATGATTGTTTATGAGGATATCGCCAGCGGTAGGACGATCAATCGTGGATACACTATTTAAAAATGTTGTTTTCCCACTACCTGAAGGTCCCATGACAGCTACAAATTCCTGTTGCTGTAGCTGAAAATCGATACCGTTTAACGCTTTATAGGTGATCTCACCGATGTATTCCTTGTGCAAATTGGTTACTTGTAGTATTGCGTTACCCAAATTAAAACAACTCCTTTATGCTCATTAGATAACTTTAGTATAGAAAAGGAGCGGCACATAACCTATTTCTCTTGATGACGTGAAGATGACAACTTTGTCATCTTCATTTTTTAAGACTGTTTGAAAAATTAATGGAAAAAGTAGTGACATGCTCAGAAGATTGTAAAGTGAAGGGGTGCTCTAGTGTAGTTAAAATCTTTTTCACTAAATATAAGCCTATACCTGTTGCTTCACCACTCGTTCGCCCCTTCAAACCTGTATAAAATAAATCAAAGACTCGTGCTATTTCATTAGAAGGGATCGTCTCACCAAGATTTTTTATGTGCAAAGCCGTGTTGTCATAATGGATATGAATGGTGCTTGCCATTTCACTATATTTAATGGCGTTATTTAATACTTGATAAAGTACAATTTTTAACCACTTTCGATCTGAATAAATGATTTGGTCTTCAGCGAACGTCAGCTTTGGAAAAACTTCTCTTATGATAAAGAAATCCTTCAAATCATTGATGACTTCTTGCACGAGTCCTTTTAAAATAATAGGTTCAATTTTTAAATCAGCTACTAAATGAGATGTGCGCTCATACGTTAATAACTGATTGAGGGTAAATGTCAATTTATTGCACTCTTTATTGATGGTATACCATTGCTGCAATTCATCAGTGGTCTTGTTGGGTGTAGCTTGAACGATTAATTGAATAACAGATAAAGGTGTCTTCATTTGATGTGCAAAATGTGATAGAACTAGTTGCTTCTCATGTGCTTGTTCTTCCAATCTTTGCTGTTGGGTTAAAAATAAATACTGTATTTGCCTTAGTTTTTCACTATAGTATTGCTCAATAGCTGCATGTGGTTCAAATAAATGAAGATCATCCTGCGTTTTGATATTTTTTTGTAAATGATGATAAAACTTTCTTCTTCGATAATAACGACCAAGTAGCCACAGAATAAATAGAAAGCTGACAAGAAAAATAAAGTAGGCATAGTGTGAGGATAGGTCATCTAATACATGAATTATCCAAGGTAATAGGAGGAAGCTTATGCAATAGAGAATAATGATACTAAGATGATCTCGAAAGAATAGCTTCATTCACTTTCCTCCACCAATTGATATCCAAGACCACGGATCGTTTTAATCTCAAGTTTAGAGTGTACGGCTTCCAATTTTCTACGTAATCGACCAATATTCACAGACAAAGTATTTTCCTCAACAAAGGTTTCATCATCCCAAATAGCACTTAAAAGCTTTTGACGCGGCACTACATTAGGGTAAGCTTCGAATAATAACTTACTAAGCTGCATTTCTTTTAGCGTTAACAGGCTCTCTTTGGCTTTTGTTTGAAGACGAACTGTATCTGGATTTAATGTAGTATTGGCTATAGTTATGGTTGTTGTCTCGGCTAAAGCATATTCACCATAGGTACGCCGAAGTAGTCCATTTACTTTTGCCATGAGGACATCCAATGAAAAGGGCTTTGTGATAAAATCATCGGCACCATTTTCAATTCCATATACTTGATCAATATCATTTACTCTGGCAGAGACAATGATGATGGGACATGTTGAGAGTTGACGGATTTTCCGTGACCAAAAATAGCCATCGTAAGTCGGGAGATTGATATCCATAATGACCAGGTGTGGTTGTATAGTATTAAATTCTTCAATAATGTGTGGAAATTGTTGTACAGTAAAGCATTCAAACTGATATTTAGCTAAATGCTCGACAATCAGTGAAGCTATATTTGCATCGTCTTCTATTATGTATATTTTGTACATACCTATCGATCCTTCCTTTATTCTATATGTATACTGTACCCTCATTTCGAAAAATCTATATGTAATTGGAAACTTGAGAAAAGAGTCACTACAAAAATGGCGTTGTAATGACTCCGGTTTTTAATCTTTAGGTATATGGAAAGTAACATTTGTACCTTGGTTTATAGTACTTTGAATTTGTAATTGTTGGCCATAAATTCTTTTAAGTCGTAGATTTGTATTTCTTATCCCTATACCAGAGCTTGTCCCTTTGTAATCTTCTTGCAATTCCTTTAATAGAGTGGGGCTAATTCCCACACCATCATCTATTACGCTAATGGATACATAAGTTGTGAAATCTTTAATACGAATACAAACAGTACCGCCTTCTTCTTTCTTTAATATACCGTGCCGAATGGCATTTTCAACTAACGTTTGTAAAGAAATTGGAGGAATTTCAATTTGTATCGTTTCATCAATATCCCATTCAATCTGAATTAATTCTCCAAATCGCTGCTGTTTAATGTAAAGATACGAACGAACTAAATCGAGCTCATGCTGTAGTGGTACTACTCTTTGAAGATTTCTGACATCGAAGCTGGCATGTAAATATTCACCAAAGTAATGCATTAAATCGATCATTCTATCTGTATCAATAGTACTAAGTGAGGCAATGGTATTAAGTGTATTAAATAAGAAGTGTGGTTGGATTTGAGATTGCAGCCAAGCACTTTCTAAATGTAGACGTTGTTGAATACTATATTTTAAATCAATTAAAGCTCGACTTCTTACTTTTAGCTCTAATGCATTAATAGGTTTTGTTACATAATCATTAGCACCATAGGCAAAGCCTGTATAAACATCTTCAGGGTGCTTTCTTATCGTCAATAATAAGATAGGTAATTCCAGCAATGAGTATTGTTTTCGTATTTTTTGAATTACAGCATAGCCTGAAATATACGGAAGCATTGCATCAACAATTACTAAATCCCATGATTCTTGCTGAATCAGAGCTAGAGCTTTCTCACTGGTTGTAACAGTAGTAATTTCGTATTCAGAGATCGAAAATATACTTTTCATCGTTGCTAAATTCATAGGGTCATCATCAATCATTAAGATCCTGAAATGCTTATCTGACACCATGGATAACTCTTGTTCATTTGTGGATAGCTGAGTTTTAGCTTGTGCATTAAAGGTTGCGTATTCCTTATTTTGTCTACCTTCATCTGCAAGAGGTAATGTAAAATAAACATTCGATCCTTTGTTAGGAATAGATTGTATATTTAATGTACCTCCATGTAATTCAATCAGTTTTTTTGAAATAAGTAGGCCAATACCAATGCCTTCATCATATTCTTGGCCCTGTTCATAGGGCGAATACAAAAGACTTTGTACAAAATTGTCCATGCCTTGTCCAGTATCACGAATGTGGATAATAGCCATATGCTGTTCTTCACGAGCAATAATTTCTATAGAGCCTTCACCTGTATACTTTAGGGCATTATGCAAAATGTTAAATAGGATTTGAATAAGGCGATTTTCGTCGGCTAATACATTTGGGAAACTTGGAGGTACTAAAGATACCATATGTATTTGTTTACCATTTGCAATAAAGCGGAGGATATCGAAAACTCCATAAACAGCACCTTGAAGATTTACACTTTGTGTATGGAGATGTAAATCTCCTTCTTTTAAACGAGTAAAATCCAGTATGTTGTTTAACGTAAAGGACATACTTCTACCTATATCGATAAGGTGTTTAAGATTTTTTTCATCTTCAGTAACAAGTTTGTTATGTGGGTTGTCATAAATGGATTGACCTAGGGTAATCATCCTATTCATTGGACTCCAAAGTTTTTCTGCATTACTTGTAAGGAATTCATCTTTTAAAGCATCCTCGTGTTGTAGTTTAGTCACTAATTTTTGAATTTGCTGAGAGTTCTCATGAAAACGTTTGAACCAATAGCTAGAAAAACCAAGCATGATAAATAAATAATCGAATGGATAAACAGGAATATCGAATACGTAAACAGATTTAATGAAACCCCATATAATACCATTTGTGGTGCCGATAGCTGTTAGTGCAATAAAAGCAGAGCTCCTTTTTTGGTTTTCTAAATACTCTCTAAGAGCCAGTACCACTACGTAAAGAAAGGATACTAGATAAAGTACGAAGAAAATATTCTTCGTAGGTATCAGCCATGTCATTGGTAAAACAATCGTGAGTATTGCATTTAAAACATAACAAGCAAAAATCCATTGAAAGGTTTTAGTGTTGTGATATTTGACTAAGAGGACTCTCATAAACTGAACAAAGAAAAAGGAGGCTCCTAGAAAAATAATAGAAGAAAGCTTATAGGACCATACATAATTCAGATGCAACCAATCTAGTAGGGAGCGATCAAACGTAATTAATTCATCTGCTAAAGGCAAAAGAAAGCCAAATGTGAAAAGTAAAACAATAGATTTTCGATAGATGAACAAATATACAAGTATGCTAAAAAGAGAGAATATGATTAGCATAACTACAATAGTTGAAAGAGATAGCCCTACAATTAATTGATGATGCGTCATCGCTGACGCAGTGCCAAATAAAATCCTTTTATTAATAATAGGACTTGTGAGTGTATCAAAATTAGATACATGAAGTATGAGATTAATTTCAGACTGTGTATTAGTAAAATAAACAGTATAAGGTGCAGCTTGACCTTCATGGTCTTCTGCATTATCTGCTACTTTGCCTGATTTTCCTACTAGCTTTCCATTTATATATAAGGTTGATGCAGTTGAAATAGCAGGTATACGAATGGCATATCGATCATTATCTAAAGTGTTTGGTAGCAGAATTTTTAACTGATAAGTGCCATAGGGTTGAGTCGTTGGCTCATTTTTTAACGCAGGAATATTTTGGGTATTATAGGTATTGCTATGACTCTCTTTGTTACCCCCCTTATTTTCAAAATTCACAAATTGTCCAGGATAATAGATCCATCCTCCATCCAAGGAAATAACTTCTTTTTCCGATGTAGCCAAATTGTTTATGTGGACCACACCATCTTTGGCACTAGGTTGATGTGTAGAGGGGAGGAAATAGTTTAACCATAATAACCTTAGAAAAGTAAGGACTATAAAAATGGCAATTATAATAAGTAGATGTTGGGTAGAAGCTTTTCTCAACACAGCAATTTTTCCCTCCTAATGAATCTCTATCTACCATGCCACGAAATTGGAAAAAAGGAAATATAATGGATAATAAAAGAATGATTTAAGCCTATAAGAATAGACCAATTTGGAGTTAGTAGTACTATCGATTTTTTCCTTTTAAATTGAAGGAGGAAAAAATTATTAGTGTTTAAGTTTTCTTTAAGAGGTTTGACGTATGATGATTGAATAAGTATATCAAAATTTAAACATAGATAAGATTAACGAAAAAACATCTCAATGGGAGAAATGATCTATTGTGGGTAAATTCAAGTTAAAGTTATCGTTTCTTATTATTAGTATGACAACTATTGTTGTCCTCATGACATCTAGTATTAGTATTTGGAGTAGCTATCGTAATTTCAATGAAATTTTGAAGGAACATAAAACAAATATACAAGAAACTTATGTAATGGAAGTCTCGACAATTACGGAAAGCTATTTACAAGATGCTAAGACAGATGACCATTCATTAAAGCTGTATACGCAACAAATGGTTGATACTTTACTTGATGAAAGAATAGTGTCCTTCAATTTGTTTTTTAAAAAAGTCCTAGGCCCAATCATAATAGTTATAGCGACTATAATGGGATTTGCTATTTGGTTTGCTATTAAAATTACACAGCCTCTCAAAGAGCTATCGAAAAGAATTGAAGTAGATGAAGGAGCACAAGGGATTGAGGAAATTGCTGATTGGTATGATGAGGTGAAATTATTAAAAAAGAATATTCAAAATATGATGATCTGTTCGGAAAGTAAAATCCATGACTTAACAGAGCAGTTGAACTTAGATTCATTAACAGGGATTCTTAATCGCAGAAGAATGGATCAAATTTTACACAAATTAATTATTGATAAGGTTCCTCATGCCATTATCTTAATAGATCTAGATGATTTTAAAAGTATAAATGATACATATGGTCATACTGTAGGAGATGAAGTTTTAAAAGCCTTTGCGATTACTATGCAGAGCAGAGTTGGGGAACAGGGGTTATGCTTTAGATTTGGCGGCGAAGAATTTATGGTCATCTTACCTTCGATGAATATAGAGGATGCAGTCCAATTAGCGGAAAGTCTCCGAATTAAACAAGCTTTACAAGAAACTGTGTGTGGAAGACCTGTGACAATGTCTGCTGGAATTACGGCTTTTACACCAAATGTCCAAAGTCCCAATCAACTGATAGAAATTGCAGATCATGCTTTGTATAAGGCTAAAAAATCTGGAAGAAACTGTTTATGTGTTGTAAGTAATATGAGACAAATGATTGTTAAATAATTAAACTATATAAGCATGCTAGCACTGGACGCTAGCATGTTTTTTCATGTCCTTAGGGGTAAACGCTTGTTTCATGCTCTTTTTCATGTGCATGTAAGACGTTTTGAAAAAGTTCTGTGGTTTCCTGAGATGGTGACACATTTAATTCTGTTAATAGAAGGCTATTAAAAGAATGGTATATTTTTATAGCTTCTGCACGATTTCCAATTTCAGTATAATGTTGGATTAATTGTTGCACGATTTTGTCGGAATACGGATTAAACTCTAAAGCAAATAACAATGAACGCTCTCTGTTTTTAAGGTTCTTATTTTTAGAGTAATAAAGTATCAATTCATCAAGTAGTTGACTAAATTGTTTATTCATCAAATTTGCTTTACTAGTAGTCCATGCATAGTCCATTGTTGCCATAAATTCATCATGGTAATTTTGGATGAGCTCCTCAGCTTTTTCAATATTTAATCGTCCTGTTTCAGCTTTGGTATTTAAGATATCCTCCAAATCAAAGGCATCACATTGAAAATCGTTTAGTTTCAAAATATAGCAGCCATTTGCATATTCAATGACATCCGTGTAGCCATAAAATGAAAGAGTTGTACGTAAGTAGGAGACAGTAGTATGCAATTGTACTCTGGCTTTTTTTACATCCGTATCACTCCAAAGTGAATCTAAAATGTTATCACGAGGTACGGGCATATGAAGCTGTAAAAATAGAAAGGCAAACAATTCTTTGCTTTTAATTGTTCTCCAATGAATTACTTTATCATCAAAAGAAACGACAAACTCTCCAAAGCATCTGATTTGAAGCATAGGCTTTTGATGCGTTCGAGTTTTCTCCGATGATAGATTTTTTTGGAATAGCTTTTGTATTCTGTTAATGGTTATCTCTAAACGAGATTTTGAAACTGGCTTTAATAAATAATCAAGTGATTGTACATCAAATGCCTGAACAGCATAGTCTCGATAGGCAGTTACAAAAATGATACAGATATTTTTATCCCATGTTTTTAACAGTTGTGCTACTTCTAATCCGCTCATACCTGGCATTTCAACGTCTAAAAATGCTACTTGAAAGTCTAAGGTAGGTCCTTCTTTCAATACATCCTTTGCAGTAGTAAAAGTTCGAATGACCTCTATGTTATCAAATTCATTTAAATGTTTTTTCATACTAACCAGAGCTAATGGCTCATCGTCCACGATAATTACCCGAATCACATAAGGAACCTCCTTTCGATAAATATGGCTGTATGATCAGATTGAGATATCTATTATGGATCCTTTATATGGGTGAGTAGGAGCTGTTTGTTGCTGAGGTAGTTCATTCAGTAATTCAATTGCAGTAGTTGTGTTTAAATTAAGAGCATTTTGCATGACACTCATCTGTACTGTTTGTTGGAGTTCCATCAGCTGGGATGACATAAGTGAATTAACTTCCATTTTTATTCCCTCCTTTTCTTTTTTTTATCGGCTAAATATAGCAAATATCTAATATAAAAAAGTCCTAAACAGACCTACTAAATTATAGTTTATAAGCAATAAATTGATTAAATTACTAAAAAATTAATTGAAATTGTATATTTTTCCGTTTTTATAGTAATAATTCCTAATATCAGGCAGCTAGTCCTGAGTTATTAATTTGCAAACTTATGGTTGCTTACATAATAGAGCTTTTAACTCTAGTGTGCTAGCAACAGATTTGCAACAAATAATAAAATGATGGAGGTATTACTAAACATGAAGAAAAGAGCATTAGCTTTAGCGGTAGTATTGACATTTGGTGTGAGTCTCTATGCTAGTCCTTCCTTTGCTAAGGACAAATCGCCAGGCAATATACTATGGGCACTCCCGCAAATTTATAATTTAACAGTAGGTGAGTTCCAGCAATTAAATGAAAAGGATTCATTATGGTTTTACCCAGAGCAAGACTTAGTGAAAGACACGTCAAAAGCAGAAGAACCATTGGGGGATGAATATGTCATCAAAGGTGGGGATACTTTATTTTCAATAGCTCGTATTAATAATGTAACTGTAGATGATTTGAAGAAATGGAATCACCTTGCGTCAGATTTGATTTTAGCTGGTGAATCGATAGCTATTAAAGCTTCAGCTGCAAAACCAAAACCAAAAACTTCCGAGGGGATTGCAACAGCTACTAAGCCTGCTGCACCAGCCAAAACAAAACCAGCAAGTGCTCCAGCAACTGTCTCTGGTAAAACATTAACAATGCGTGCTACTGCCTATACAGCCTATTGTGAAGGCTGTTCAGGAATTACAGCAAATGGAACAGATATAAGGTCTAATCCTAATTTAAAGGTAATCGCTGTAGATCCACGGGTTATTCCACTCGGTACGAAGGTTTGGGTGGAAGGTTATGGCGAAGCAATTGCTGCTGATACAGGGGGAGCTATTAAAGGAAATAAAATCGATGTATTTATTCCTACTGAAGGACAAGCACTTCAGTGGGGTGTCAAAACAGTAACGGTAAAAATCTTAAATTAATTATGGAAGGGGTTTCTCGACCTTTGAGAAATCCCTTTTATTTTGTTGAGTTTCCTATTCAAGCTCAAATGAAATAGGAGCCATTATAGAATCGTAAATGATTAATTGTGCATAAGTACTGAAGAAATTGGAAATCATCAGAAAGAGAGGAGGTATTTTTATGAAAAAAATAAGCTTAATGAGTCTTTCTTTACTAATTTTTGTTGCGGGTTGCAGTTTTTTTGATAAGAAAGAGGAGAAAGTAGCTGTCAATGCATCTACCCCTTTAACAGCTACTGCAAAAGTAATTGGTGCAAATAATGAAAGCTATGGCAATGCATATCTTCAAGAGGAAGATAATGGGGTTATGATGACGCTCGCATTAACAGGCTTACCACCAGGCACACATGGTATCCATATTCATGAAGTAGGCAAGTGTGAACCACCTAAATTTGAATCAGCTGGTGCCCACTTTAATCCAACAAACAAGGAACATGGTAAATTAAATCCTAATGGTTATCATTTAGGGGACTTACCAAATTTGGAAATTGGTGAAGATGGCAATGTGGATCTTAATTTTTTAGCTGAGGGGTTAACTTTACAAAAAGATCAACCAAATTCGCTATTAGATAGTGATGGAAGTGCTATTGTCATTCATGAATCAGCGGATGATTATAAAACAGATCCTGCTGGTAATTCAGGAGCTAGAATAGCCTGTGGAGCCATTCAATAGAATAAAATGCATGACTGTATCTGTTTATTTCAGATGCAGTTTTTTTATATTCTATTCATTATTTATACAGTTAGAATGTTTAGTTTATTTTTTTTAGAAAAGTAAATTAGGAGTTTATTTCAAATATAAAAGGGGTAATTAAATAAAGCTATAGTAATGTAAATTAATGGATTTAAAGTGGTTTTGTATAATTATAAAAGTCTGAATTTACTATAAACTAATTGACATTATTATACTAAGTTTGATAATTTTAAATAGATTCTTAAAAATAACCAAAGGGGGAAGGTTACTATGAGGAAGAAACAATTTAATTTATTAATGCTATTAAGTATCCTTGCGCTTATGATTTTAGCTGCATGTGGATCAGATAGTGGAAGTGGTTCGAAGGACACTGGAGATGACTCCGAATCAACTGAAAAACCTAAGTTTTTAAGTTTACTAACAGGTGGCACACAAGGTACTTACTATGCTCTTGGAGGTACATTCGCTGATTTAATAACTACTGATACAGGCATTAAAACAACTGCTGAAGTATCTCAGGCATCTGCTGCCAATATGACTGCTTTACAAGAAGGAAAAGGTGAAATTGCATTTGTTCAAACAGATATTGCTTATTATGCTACTGAAGGTAAGCTGATGTTTGATGGCAATAAAATTGATACAATTTCAGCTTTAGGTGCGCTTTATCCAGAAACAGTTCAACTCGTTACAACTGAAGCTTCGGGTATTAAAACGTATGCAGATTTAAAAGGTAAAAAAGTATCAGTGGGTGCTCCAGGCTCGGGTACTTACGCAAATGCTGAACAATTACTTGAAATCAATGGCTTAACGATGGATGATATCAAGGCACAAAACCTTGATTTTGGTGAATCAACAGATGGTCTTCAATCAGGTCAAATTGATGCAGCATTTATTACAGCAGGTACGCCAACAGCTGCTGTTGAAGCATTAAATGCTACAACGAAAGTGAATATTATCGGTTTAGATGCGGGTAAAGCAGATGAAATAATTGCTAAATACCCTTACTATGCAAAAGACACAGTAAAAGCTGGTACTTATGGTATTGCAAACGATGTGGAGACAATTTCAGTTCTAGCTATGCTAGCGGTGAAAAAGGATCTTCCGGAAGATGTTGTTTATTCAATGACAAAAGCTATTTATGATAACACGGGTAAAATTTCCCATCCAAAAGGGGAATTCATAAAAGCAGAAACAGGTTTAGATGGTATTAGTATTGACGTTCATCCAGGTGCACAAAAATACTTTAATGAAAAGAAATAGTGTGAATAGTGCTTGAAACTTTCTAAAAAATACGAAGGGGCTCGTTGCATAAAGCTTCGAGTCTCTTTCTTACTGTAGGATATAGGTTTAGGCGAATAGCTTTTAAAGTGGGGGAATAGGTCGAATGCAACAGAGAAAATTCATCATAACAGTTCTTTTAAGTATCTGTATATGTATTGTCATATTTCTTCCTCTTCAAAAGGTGTTCACCTTTACAGAGACGCGTATAGCCCATCCTAAAGTGCACTACATACCCATTTCAGTTGAGCAAACCTTTCAAATAAGATACACCCACTCCATACATAAGTCAGATGTATTGGAATCCTATCAATATATAAAAGGTAATCGTATTGAAATGCTTGAAATGGAATATGAAGATTTAGCTATTGGCATGCCAAGCTATGCAGAGGAACATCAAACACTTATTCAACGGAACGGTAAATATGTTCTCCAATTTAACAATAGTGCCATACTTGATAATTTTACGATCTATATAGGTGATTTAGATTTAGATTTGGTATTCAATTATGCAGATGAAGAATATGATTTAAAAAAAGATTTACAGAGGGGTAAATCCTATTTATTTGAAATTAAGCGATTGTCACTTTACGAACAGTGGAAAGGAGTAAGGATGAAATGACAACACAGGAAAAATCAAGGAAAGAAGAAAAAGTAGAAGAATTTGAGCAAATCTCTGCTGAAGAGCAACAAGCCATACTTGAAAAATATGATATAGAATCCAATGTAAGAACAATCTCAGGTGTAATGAAGCATGTTATTTTCTTTGGCCTTTTAGCATTTTCGCTATTCCAACTTTACACAGCTATTTTTGGGCAATTTCCTGCTCAAATTCAACGTACCATCCACTTAGGCTTTGGTTTAACATTAATTTTCTTATTATTCCCAGCAAGAAAAAAAGCACCCAAGCATAAAATAGCCTGGTTCGATTATATTTTAGCATTACTAGCTATTGCAGTAGGTTCATATTGGTCTATGAACTATACAGAACTTGTGAATCGCAATGGCTCCATTACGCAGTTAGACTTTATTGTTGGGCTAATAGCTGTTGTACTAGTACTTGAGGCTGCTCGACGTGCTGTAGGGTTGCCTATTACAATTATTGCAATCGCTTTCTTGATTTACGCTTACTATGGTCCGTATTTCCCGGCATTTATGGCACATAGAGGACAGGATTTGGAGAGTATCGTCAACCTCATGTACTTTACAACTGATGGGATATTCGGCACACCAATTAGTGTATCAGCCACATTTATTTTTGTATTTTTACTATTCGGGGCATTTCTTGTGAAAACAGGGGTTGGCCAGTATTTTAACGATCTAGCAGTTGCACTAGCTGGAAAATTAATTGGCGGTCCTGCGAAGGTAGCTGTATTCTCAAGTGCACTTCAAGGTACAATTTCTGGAAGCTCTGTAGCTAACGTAGTAACGTCCGGCTCTTATACAATTCCAATGATGAAAAAACTAGGCTATCGAAAAGAGTTTGCTGGTGCAGTGGAAGCAGCTGCATCGACAGGTGGTCAACTTATGCCACCGATTATGGGTGCTGCTGCCTTCCTAATGGTTGAATTTATTGGTCGAGGAATTACGTATTGGGATATAGCAAAAGCGGCAGCTATCCCTGCTCTTTTATATTTTACAGGTATTTGGATTATGACACATTTCGAAGCAAAAAGAGTTGGTCTAAAAGGTCTGCGAGACGATCAAATGCCAAATCGTCAAGAGGTATTTAAGAAGATTTACCTTCTCTTACCGATTGTGGCGATTATCATATTAATGCTAACAGGTACACCAGTTATGCATGCGGCATTATATGGAATTATTATATCAATTGGTGTGGCTATGTTTAATAAAGAAACGCGTCTTAAACCAAAAGATGTGATTGATGCATTGGTGGAAGGTGCTCGAACTGCATTAGGTGTAGTTGCAGCTACTGCTTGTGCTGGGATTATTGTGGGTGTCGTTGTAAAAACAGGATTAGGTTTAAGTTTAGCAAATAGCTTAGTAGCTTTAGCTGGTGGTAGTATTATTTTGACACTTATTTTTGTTATGATAGCTTCGCTTATTCTTGGAATGGGTGCACCAACAACAGCAAACTATGTGATAACATCGACAATTGCTGCACCAGCAATTGTGGCTTTATTATCTCCAAATACACCACAAGAATTAGTGCCAGTAGTTGTATTACTATCTGCTCATTTCTTTGTGTTCTATTTCGGTATTATTGCTGATATTACACCACCTGTAGCACTGGCGGCGTTTGCGGCATCAGGTATTTCTGGTGGTGACCCTATCAAAACGGGTGTGAATTCAGCAAAACTTGCGATTGCGGCATTTATTATACCGTATATGATTGTTTTCTCTCCAGCATTATTAATGATTGATACAACCATTCCGCAAATTATTTGGGTAGTATTCACTGCTATCACTGGAATGGTGGCAATTGGTGCTGGTGTGATCGGCTACTGGTATCGTAAACTTTTCTGGTATGAAAGAATTATTATGATTGCTGCGGGGCTATTACTTATCTATCCTGAAAAATTCTCGGATTGGACTGGTTTAGGAATATTTATTGTGATGTTTGTGATCCAATTTTTGTCCCATAAAAAAGGAAATCATCACGATAATACGAAGGACAAAATGGGAGCTTCAGTATCTTAAATACTTGACTTGCATATAAATCTGCTCAATTAATAACTGGCTAAATATTAGTACAGATGTTAATGAGCAGCTTTTTGTTTTTTAAAGGTAAAATTTTTTAGTAATCATAAGAATCAATGGTATTTTTAATCTGATTTTGAGATAGGTTTTATAGTTATAATGCATAATGTATATAATTTATTGCAATTTACTAAAAATCTATTGTATAATCCTTTTATCAGAAAATTCAATTAATAAGGAGTGGTACAATGGGGAAGTTGTTAAATTCAAAGTTTGAAACGTATTTAATGGATCAAGAATTCGATTTACGTGAAGAAGAAGAGAAAAATGAGGAGCAAATGGTGAATATTCAGTATGAAGAGTATCCAGAAGGGTTTTTTACAAGTTTATAATGAAAATTTGATGGGCTATGTTGAAAGTATACTAACTTTTAGCATAGCCCATTGTATATTATACCTCTATTGATAAATGGCTTTTCCAGTGCATATGAATGTAATATAGGATTAAAATAAGTGTATTAGGTCTGAAGACATATGTACTTTTGTGAAAAAGATTCATGTATAATGGGAAACAAAAATGCGTATAGAGGTGTAGTTATGTCGAAAGCTTTAACAGTAGAAGAAACGATTTATCAATGGTTTGATCATTTTCATCAATATCCCGAAGTAAGTTGGAAAGAGGTTGAGACTACTAAAAAAATTGCTTCCATACTGGATGAATTGCATGTTAGTTATCGTTTATTAGGTGATATACCAGGATTAATAGCTGAAATTGGGACTGGTAATGAAATTGTTGCAGTACGTGCTGATATTGATGCCTTATGGCAGGAAGTTGATGGGAAGTGGCAAGCAAATCATTCGTGTGGACATGATGCGAATATCTCCATGGTTCTTGGTGCATTATTACTACTGAAAGATCGCACCTTACAACATCGTATTCGTTTCATCTTCCAACCTGCTGAAGAACTAGGAAATGGCGCATGTGCAACGTTTGATAGAGGCGCGGTTGATGGAGTATCACATTTATTTGGTGTTCATTTAAGACCAATAGAAGAATTACCACTTGGCAAAGTTTCGCCTGCGATTCATCATGGCGCTGCTTATTTTTTAGAGGGATCTATTCAAGGAATAGATGCACATGGTGCTAGACCACATCAAGGTAAAAATGCCATTGATGTTATTATGGCCGTGCAACAAATGCTACACAGCATTCATTTATCACCATTTGAACCACATTCGGCTAAGTTAACAAAAATCATTGCGGATGGTGGTAGTACCAATATTATTCCAGGTAATGCTAGTTTCTCAATGGATGTTCGCGCACAGCATAATCAACAACTTGAATTGCTGCGCAGTAAAATTGAATCTGGCCTGAAATCAATACAGCAACAATTTGAAATTGATATGAGTTGGAAGTGGATAGATTTCACACCAGGTGCTGAAGTTTCCCCAACTGCTGCGAACATGGCAAAGAATGCCATCATTGAGGCTTTGGGAGAAGGGCATTTAGCAGATGAAATAACTACACCAGGTAGTGATGATTTCCATTTCTATACAGTTAAAAAGCCGGAATTAAAAGCGGCAATGATTGGAATTGGTGCGAATTTAACACCAGGATTACACCACCCTAAAATGACATTTGATCGCAGTGCCTTAATTGATGCTGCGAAAGTACTTGCATGTGTATTAGAAAAAAAGCCTGAATAAAAAAATATTAAAAGCTATATGAGAAAATGTAACTTTTTTTTCATATAGCTTTTTTGCATGAACATTTTTAATGATGCATGGATATTCAAGGGTTTGCATTGTTTTTTATTGCTACTTGAAAGCGTTTTATTACGCTAAAATAAAGGGATTTGCTAGGGAAGCATAAATTTTTTGCGTTGACTTTTAATTTTTTGAATATTAAGCTAAAAAACGTAAAAAATTATTTGCGTCTTGAAAAAACCGAAAAGGGATTTGGTGCAAAAAAAGGGGATGGAAAAATGAAAAAGGATATTAATGCGGGCTGGGCACTACTAACTTTTGCAATTATGATTATTACTATGTTGATTACAGTAGTTGTTTTAGAGCAAAGTCCTCACGTACCTCTTCTTGTTGGCACAACTGTAGCAGCAATTGTTGCCAAAATGCATGGATATAAATGGGCAGAAATTGAAGAGATGATGTATAAAGGGATACGTCTGGCATTACCTGCCATTGTTATAATTATTTTAGTAGGTTTGACAATTGGGGCATGGATTGGCGGCGGTGTCGTAGCAACAATGATTTTCTACGGTCTAAAGTTAATTTCTCCAGCGTGGTTCCTTGTGACAATCATGTTGTTATGTTCAATTGTGTCATTAGCTATTGGTAGTTCATGGTCTACAATGGCTACAATTGGTGTCGCGGGTATGGGTATTGGTTTAAGTATGGGTATTCCAGCGGCTATGATTGCTGGTGCTGTTATTTCGGGTTCATACTTTGGAGATAAGATGTCACCATTATCAGATACAACAAATCTAGCAGCAGGATTAACAGGGACTAATTTATTTGATCATATAAAGCATATGCTTTATACAACAATTCCAGCTTTGATTATTTCTCTTGTTGTTTTTGGATTTTTGGGTAGAAAATTTGCAGAAGTTTCAATGCAATCTGAGGAAATTTTAACAACTTTAAAAGTGATGGAAGAAAGCTTTGTTATTTCTCCTTTACTATTACTAGTTCCAGTGGGAGTTATTGTATTAGTAGCTAAGAAAGTACCAGCAATTCCAGCTTTAATTATAGGAATTGTTTCAGGTTTCTTACTACAGATTTTTGTACAAGGTGGTTCAGCTGCAAGTGCTGTACAAGCATTACAGGCAGGCTTTGAAATCTCAACAGGTAATCACATGGTGGATGATTTATTTAACCGTGGTGGTCTAGACTCGATGATGAATACGGTTTCAATGACGATTGTAGCAATGACATTTGGTGGTATTTTAGAGTATTCAGGAATGTTAAAGGCATTGATGAATGTAATTGTGAAGTTTGCTAAATCTACAGGAAGTCTTATTGCTTCAACGATTGCAGCTTGTGTAACAACCAACGCAACATGTTCTGAGCAATATATCTCAATTGTTGTTCCTTCACGTATGTTCGCGGGTGTCTATCAACAACGTGGTTTACATTCTAAAAACCTCTCTCGTGCATTAGAGGATGGGGGAACCTTAACATCTGTTTTCTTCCCTTGGAATACTTGTGGTGTGTTTATTTTAGCAACTTTAGGTGTAAGTGCAATGGAGTATGCACCATATGCAATTCTTAACTTCGCTGTACCAATTATTTCTATTATTTATGGATATATTGGATTTGCTATTGTTAAATTAACGCCAGAAGAAATAGCAGAAGCTGAGAAGCGTAAAAAGGCGATAGAAGCAGAAAATGCGGATAATATGGTAATGGCTGACTAAAATAAAAATTCTCGTAGATCCACGTGTATCTACGAGAATTCTTTTATAGAGCAGTTTAGTAAGTTGCAAAATTCAATTGGTAAATTTTGCGAGGACGTCCTTGCTGATGGGTCATTTCTTCACCAACAATATTTACATAACCATTATCAACTAATTTTTTGATAATACGCTCTGTAGTACGTCGTGTTACTTGGAGGTATTCAGAAAGATTTTGAGATGTAAATTGAGCTGACTGTCGTTCGTTACTGAAATTGATTATTTTGGAAATATTTAATGGACTTAAACTTGTAAGCTTAGCCATTTGCAAAACATAAGGATCATCGGTTTTTAAAGAAATTTTACCTTCTGTATTAGGGAAAGGCCCTAATAAGTTTTTATGTTCATCAAGAATATAAATCTCAAAAGGTTTAGTAAATGTTAAAGCATGCTGAGCATTTTGTGTGGCCTCCAAAATGGAATAGCCATAGCCAAATGCTAGCTTAAATGGTTGTTCAACTTGCTGTATGAGCTGCTCTAAGTTTTCCTTTTCTAGAGCATTTTGAAGATGTCCAGCAGTTGTGTATAGCTCAAAGGAATGCGTTGAAATTTGCTTAAAAGTTGAAAAGGTAGCTTTCGCAATTTGACTTAAAACAGTTGATTCAATGGCAGAATTTTTAGGGATTTCTAAGAGACCCACTACAGCCTTGAAAGCTTCTGACTTGGTTAATAGTGATTTTGATTTTGTTTCTTCAAGGCATTGAATAATAGATTTGGTAGCATCTAACATACGCATTGACGGTATTTGTAGTGCTTGTAATTCATCAAATACACTATGAATACTGGTAATGACAAAATCAATACTTTTTGAATTCCACAGGGCGATATGGCGTTTTAAAATATTCTCAGTTGGTTCAGTAATCGAAATATGCTGAACATGTGGCTTTTGACCATGAAATTCTATTTCTGCTAAAACATTATCAACGAATGCAGGGTTCATTACATCAATGGATATCCTGTCGATAGCTACAGCATGTTTGGCTACTAATGATAATAATGTTGTAGAAATGGTTGTTTCATCTTGCTTAATATAATTCCAAGGTATTGGAACTTCTGAAAGTAATGATTGAGTGTGTAGATAAGGTAACGTTCCTCCGAATAATATTGCATCACACGGTTTTATTTGCTTCATTAAGGTAGGTGCTTCAGAAGGGTGGCTGTAAAGATAAAATTCTAATTGAATATCGGTTATGTTTTGTGCGATACTAATAATACGTTTCATAAATGCTTTTGAACATATAATCGCTATTTTGGTAGACATGGACATCACTCCTTTTCTATTTTTTTAAACATTTAGCGACGTATTAGCGACAACTTTAACGACAGAGGAGACTGATTACGATGAAAATTAAACAAGTAGAAATTTTTGCTATACATTTACCGCTAATTGATCCATTCATTATTAGTTATGCTACATATGATACAATGCCTTCCATTATTTTAAAAGTAACTACCGATACAGGTGTGGTAGGGTATGGTGAAGCTGTTCCTGATGAACATGTAACAGGTGAATCATGGGAAAGTACATATGCTGTGCTAAAACATCAGCTTGTCCCAGCAATTATTGGGGAAAGTCCAATGGCCTTTGAAAAGCTTCACGATAAAATGAATAAAGTTGTGAAAGATGTACCAGCAGCAAAAGCAGCGATCGATATTGCTTGCTTCGATATTGCTGGGAAAGCCTTAGGGGTGCCAGTATACCAACTTTTAGGTGGACGTTATCATGAAAAATTCCCAATCACACATGTACTAAGTATTGGAACACCTGAAGCAATGGCAGAAGAGGCAGCTAATCGAGTAGAAATGGGCTATCGCTCTTTTAAAATGAAGGTAGGTACAGAGGTACTTCGTGATGTAGCCCGTATTAAAGCGGTACGAGAACGAGTAGGCGAAGACATTGCT
Organism: Lysinibacillus sp. 1 U-2021; assembly: GCF_029916965.1. Classification (NCBI taxonomy): domain Bacteria; kingdom Bacillati; phylum Bacillota; class Bacilli; order Caryophanales; family Bacillaceae; genus Lysinibacillus; species Lysinibacillus sp. 1 U-2021. The sequence continues at coordinate 4,944,895 of NZ_CP123966.1, read as the reverse complement.
ATTCGAGTGGATGTAAATCAAGGTTGGGGTAATGCAGCCACTACATTACAGGGTTTACGTGCTATGAAAGATTTAAATATCGATTGGCTAGAGCAACCTGTCGATAGCGAAGACATTGATGGAATGGTAGAAATCAAATCAAAATCTGATGTGACATTAATGATTGATGAAGGACTACGAGGCGTACGTGAAATGCGTGAAATTATAGCCAAGCGTGCAGCAGATAAAGTAAATATTAAATTAATGAAGTGTGGAGGCATCTATCCTGCTATGAAGCTTGCTGTTATGGCGGAAATGGCAGGAATTGAATGTCAAGTTGGTTCCATGGTAGAGTCGTCAGTTGGTTCTGCTGCAGGCTTCCATGTAGCATTTTCTAAGAAGATTATGACGAGTGTAGAACTAACGGGTCCATTAAAATTCTCAAAGGATGTTGGGAACTTACATTATGATGTACCATTTATTTGCTTAAATGAAAAACCAGGATTAGGTGTAGATGTAGATGAAGCTGTCATCCAGGAATTATGTAAGTTTTCAACTGTTGTCACAGCCTAAGGAGGCGTAATATGGAAATTATCTATGATGGTATGCTTGGTGAGACACCATTTTTTGTTATAAAATTAACGCTCCAACATTTACACCAAATTGAAGAGCTACAAGTTGAGGTTTATGAAGCCTTAGCAGATCAAAGTATCCTCCAACCCTTAAGCACAGAGGAATTTGAGTATATTTTAAATGGTCATGGAATGATGATAGGTGCTTATGTAGGGGAAGCGTTGATTGCCTTTCGTGCACTGTTAAATCCTCCTATTGATGATGAGCATCTTGGGTATGATTGTGGAATTGCAGAAAACGAATTTCAACGTGTTTTATATCAGGAAATATCGAATGTTTCACCAAAATATCGAGGTTACGGATTACAGAGAACATTAGCTACAGTAGTGATGGAAAATATCGATTTAGAAAAATACGATTATGTTTGCTCCACTGTAAAGCCATATAATATTCCGAGCTTAAAGGATAAATTCTCGCAAGACCTCGTTATTAAAGGATTGAAAATTAAATATGTAGATAAGCTTCGTTATATTTTTTATAAAGACCTACGACAAGCAATGTCACCGAACTTTACTGAAAAGCAAGTGATATCGATGGGAGACACAACTGGGCAACAGCAACTTTTAAAACAAGGTTTCCTTGGCACGTCTATGTTTGAAGAAAACAACGATTGGTTTGTAGTATACGAAAAATAAAGCACAAAGCCTTACCTTACACATAAGATTGTGGAGGGTAAGGCTTTTTTATTTTTTAAACGGCTCTATTATTTTTTCATTGGGCAAAAACCACAAGCCATTAAACCTGGGATATCTTTTGAAAAACAGCATGATTTTCTTACAGGAACGTTGACTAAATTAGTCGGGCTCAGACCACCTGTATATTGTGCCCACCAAGATTTATTGGAGAAGCGAGCCCATGTTTTTGGGTTCTCTAAAGCCTCAATATCCTCCATGGCTTGATCGGCTAGGCCAGGGTTCGATAATAATATATGATAATGCCATAGCAAATAGCCAAAGAAATTTTCCCAAATGGTAAGAGGGGAGATGGAGGTTACTTTACGAAGCTGCTGGACAATGACGTGTCCATCGTAAAGAATTTTCTCAATAACAGCTTGGCGTTCATCTTCATCAACGTAGCGCCAATCATTTGGATTGGCAAACATGGCAACAGTAAAGCTATTAAATTCTTTTGCAGCATCAAAACGCAATTCAAGTGGCTTACCATCCCATACTTCGTCATAAGCGGCAAGCATATATAATTGCATAGCAAAAAACATACCATAGCGGCGTGCAAAGTGAGAAATAGCTGCTGTTTCTGTTGCTGCATCTGTTATACCCATCATAAGGTTTAAAAAATCAGGATGATAAAAGTCTTTATGTATATCAGCTAAAGTAAATAAAGTCCGCTTAGGTTCAGTTGTATAAATACTGTACGAATTTAATTGTTGAACTTGATCCATTGTTAAAGCTGGCATAGTTATCCTCTTTTCCTTTGAACATCTGTTAACTTCATTATAAAGTAATCATTTTTGCTTCACAAATGGAATATCATGTAGTAAAATACATTAAACATATAAGAAAGGTGGGTTTTTTGATGTCGCACCTTCATACAATTCCAAGACCTCTAGTTAGACTGAACCAGTGGACTATTCTTTTGAGTGTCATTTTATCATGGGTAACAGGAATTACCTGGATATTAGTAATTCCACTAGCTGCAAATTTACTAGGTATTTTATGCAACTATAACCCGATACTTCGTGTAGGGAAGCTCTTTTTAACAAAGGCTCCATCTACATATATACCAGAGGATGCTCAGCAGCAAAAATTTAATTCAAGTATTGCTAGCCTTTGTTTAGCAGCTGGTTTATTAGGTTATCTGTTACATTGGCAGGTTGTTGGTCATATCTTTACTGGCCTGGTTGCAATTGCATCATCCATTGCAATAGCAGGCTTTTGTATAGGCTGTTTTTTACATTTTCAGTTGAAGCAATGGCAGTACCGACGCTCATTAAAAAAATCTTTTTGAAAAGGTAAAAAAATTATAAGATTATGATTGACATTTTAATTGATAATGATTATCATTATCGTATAAAGATTATTCCTCGTCTACAATACAGTGTAGAGAGGATGAACTTTAGCTACTTTTCTCCAGAAGTTTGCTAGTTCATGATTACGCTCCTAAAACCCCCCTCATTTTTTGGGAACGTGAAAATCTCAGACGACTTATTCTAAATTTAGAATAGAGTCGTCTTTTTTTGTAAAAAACAGCCCATAAAATGGACTGCTAGGAAGTTGTGTTTTGTTGCACAGCATTCTTTTTCCCGATAATCATTGTATAGTAACTATGTAATAGCATACCAACAATGATGACTCCGAGACCTGCAAGTGCAAGCGGGCTAGGGAAGGCAATTCCTAATAGTAATACCTCACCTATAATAACAAAAAGAATTTCTGTTGACTGAGTTGCTTCCACAGCGGCTAGCTTGCCTTGATGGTCTCTTACGCGATCCGTTGCTATGAAAAATAAAACTGTTGCTATAACGCCTGAGCTAATTCCAACAAGCAATGATTGAAACATTTGACTTGCTGAGGGAAGTCCTACTGTAAGAATGGCATAAATAGCCATGATAATCCATGCTGGCATCGAAGCAATGGTCATTCCTAACACCCGCTGAAAAGTATCGATTCGGCCCCCGCAAACTTCCATCATTTTACGATTGCCGAGGGGGTAAGCAAAAGCTGCAACGATGACAGGTAAAATACCAAGCATTAAACTTCTAAGCGATACTGATTGTGCATGAGGTATTTGTATAAGCAAAATACCTACTAAAATGACACATGAAATAAGCAAGGATATGAAAGGTATTTTTTGTCGCACTGTTTTACCAGCAATGATCGATACAAAAAGAGGAGCTAATAATACACCAGCAACGATTGTAAACTGCCATGTACCTGAAACCAACCAACCTGGACCAAAAGCAGCAGCAAATGTTAATGGCGCGTAAAATAAAACAAATCCAACAAAGCTCCAAAGTAGCCATGCTATAGGCTGTGCTTTTATTTCACCAGAAAGCTGTGAAAAGCCCTTACGATAAAAGACAATGATAAGCAAGAAAGGGAGCATAAAAAAATAGCGTAATGATGCACTCCATAGCCAACTACCACCTTGCATTTCCATGGCGTGATTTAAAATAAATGTCACGGCAAAGAAAAGGGAAGCTAAAATACCTAATGCAATTTCTTTCATAAACATCACCTCAATTTGAGTTTATAACCTCAAACCCTTTATGTAATTTGAAAATTCAGTAATTATGGCTGAAAAAATTACGAAGAGAGGAAAAACCCCTCTTCGTAGCTATGAAAATTTTTCATGATTTCTTAGGTAAATGCGTATAGAAATAAGTTCATTCAAAATTAAAACTATTATTTTGCTTGCTGTTCAAAAAGCTGAACGATTTCTATGATAACTTGAGTTGCTTTTTCCATTGTTTCAGCGGATACATATTCGAATTTACCATGCATGTTTTCGCCACCAGCGAAAATATTTGGTGTTGGTAGGCCCATATAGGATAATTGTGAGCCATCTGTACCACCACGAATTGGCAGGGTATTCGGTGTAATATCTAATTTTTCCATTGCAGTACGTGCAATGTCAACAATTTCTTTTACAGGCTCAATTTTTTCACCCATATTGTAGTATTGATCTTCAATGGTAATGCTCAGTGCATGCTCACCAAATTGTGCTTGAATTTTAGCTGCAGCATCACGCATTAATTGTTTTTTCTCTTCAAACTTTTGGCGATCATGGTCGCGCACGATATAAGATAGCTCAGTATGCTCAAGAGCCCCTTTAAAGCTCATTAAATGAATGAAACCTTCATAACCTTCTGTCTTTTCAGGAACTGCGTCAGCAGGCATTTCATTTTGGAAGGCAATGGCCATTGTAATAGCATTCACCATTTTATTTTTTGCTGAACCAGGATGGACGCTAGTGCCTTTTGTAATTACTTTAACGCCAGCGGCATTGAAGCTCTCGAATTGTAGTTCGCCAAGTGGTCCGCCATCCATCGTATAGGCATAGTCTGCGCCGAAAGTAGCTACATCAAATTTATGTGGCCCACGACCAATTTCTTCATCTGGCGTGAAGGCTACACGAATTTTACCATGCTTGATAGTAGGATTTTTAATGAGGTACTCCATTGCCGTCATAATTTCAGCAATCCCTGCCTTATCGTCAGCGCCTAATAATGTAGTACCATCTGTTGTGATAAGTGTTTGGCCTACATAGTTTTTAAGCTCTGGGAAGTCAGTCGGAGACATAACCAAGTTTTCGTTTAGCTGAATATCTCCACCATCATAATTATCTACACGCTGTGGCTTCACATTTGTACCTGTATAGTCAGTAGCGGTATCAACATGGGCTAAAAAGCCGATAGTTGGTACTTCTTTATCTGTATTAGCTTCTAATGAGGCAAATAAATAGCCATTTTCATCTAATGTAATGTCTGTTAAACCAATTTCGGCAAGTTCGTCTTTTAAAACATGTAATAGGTCAAATTGTTTTTGTGTAGAAGGAGTTGTTTCGCTTGTGAAGTCTGATTGTGTATCAATTTTTGCATAGCGTATTAATCGCTCAATTACTTGTTCTTTCATAAGTATGGCCTCCTAATGTGTATATGTTAAAATTCTTTGTGCATTCACAAAGCCGATTCCAGACGTAATTATGCCTTGACATAATTGATATTATTGTAACACTTTACTTCGGATTTCGGAATATTGAAGGATACTTAAAGCAATAAGTAATTGGGCGCTATAATAAGTCAGCATGATAATTTCATGAGAAAATGCTAGTGGCATGACAAATTTGTTAATAGCTAAATAAGAATCAGATGCAATAAATAATATTGCACCAATTGTTGCCAGAGTAGATCCAGTTTTAATAGCTGTCCATCCCATTGTGAGTATCACAGAAATGTAGGCGATTACGGCAATACCAAGTATGGTTTCACCTGTTTTAAAGACAGATCCCGCAATCCATATAGCCATACTTGTTCCATAGAGTAATAAAAGTATCTTTGCCCAAGTTGGTACATGCCGCTCATTTGCAGTAGAGAAAGCAAAAATATAAAAGATATGCCCGATAAGAAAGCTAGTTAGACCGATTAAAAACCACTGCAATGTATAGTCTCCAATCATGCAGAATACAAGCCCAGCAATAATCAAAAGTTGGTATTTTTTAATATGTAATGGCTTCTGAATCGCAGCTAAAATAATGATGAGCAACATAGGAATCACTTTAAAGATGAGTTTTAAACTTTCAGCAATATGGGAAAAGAGAAAAATATAATAAAGACCCAATAAAATAATGACACTGATTAATAATTTTTTTAACAAATTTTTCAGCTCCTTTCCTTTTGAAATTCAATATTTATGGTAGAATTCCTTTCTGTACAACGTATGTATGAAACTTTTTTAGTATGTAACCGTAAAGTAAGTAGTGAGAAAGAAGAAGAGAGGATGAACCAAATGACTAAGCTACTGATAGCTTCTGCAGTCATTGCATTGATCGCAAGTGTGTTAGTGACACCGCTTATTACGAAGAAGCGAGAAGATGGACAATCGAAAAAAGTAATAGGATATTTTTTTATAGGAGTCTTTATACTAGGGTTTTTAGCCACAGGGATTACGTTATATGTAACAAAAATTGATGTAAATTGGCTTGTTTTTTGGCCGGCTATTATTTTATTAACGTTAGCGGGTGCTCTGCTAGCAAGTGGTATCGAACGGAAAATAAAAGGTGTTTTATTTTTAGCAAGTTTAGGGGTAGCTGTGTATGTTTTATCAGCACCCTTATGGAATGCTAATGAAAAATTTAAGTCATCCGAAATGAAGGAAGAAGTTGAAATAAAACCATTCGATGAGACACAAACACCTGCAAGTGTACCACCGAAATTTGCTCGTAATAAAATGAAAAAGGCTTTCGGACAAGTGCCAAATACGAGCTACTATGAATTAGGACGCTTACAAATTCAAAAGGTGAGGGGCGAATATGTTTATATTGCACCAGTTGAATTTTCTGGATTCTTTAAATGGATGAACGGTGGTACAACACCTGGTTACTTCATAATGAGTGCTACAGATTCTGCGGATAATCCTAAATTTATTAAAGAGGAAATGAAATATGTGCCTTCTGCATATTTAAATGCTAATTTAGAACGTCATATTCGTTTACAACATCCATTCCTAATTTTTTACGGTGACGTACAGCTGGAAGTAGATGATGAAGGAAAGCCATACTATATTCGCTCATATGGGGAATTTATTTCTGCGCGTAATGGCTTTGATGTAAAAGGAATTGTCTTGGTTGATGCGCTGACGGGGAAATCAGAGGTCATTAAACTGGATCAAATACCTGAATTTATTGATGGTGCTGTATCACCAGAGACAGTAAGTTTACAAAACAGTTATTTCGGTAATTATGTACATGGTTTTTGGAATAGTATGTTTGGTAAAAAGGATGTAAAGATTCCTTCTGATGAAGGAACAGAATCGAATGTTAGCCCGATTTTCGATGAGAAGGGTGATATGTATTACTTTACAGATTTTACAAGTCCTAAAGAAGGTGTAGATTCAATGTTAGGCTATTCACTAACTAACGCACGAACAGGGGATGCAACATACTATACAGGGAATCAAGACTCAAGTTATATGGATTCACAAGGTAATTTACAAATAATAGAGAAGAAATTTATTGAGAAAAAGTGGAGTGGCGAAATGCCAGTGTTGTATAACTTTTATGGAGAAGCGAGCTGGCTGACAGCGGTGCTAGATTCCAATGGTTTCTTACAAAACTATTTTATTGTTTCTGCAGCCAATCCTGAAATTTCCGTTTACGCTACTACTCCTAAGGAGGCATTGAAATTATATAAAACAGCCTTAAGTCGAGGAGGAAATACTGTAGATGGTAGCTCAAGTGCTGAGGAAAAACAAATAAGTGGTAAGGTATTACGTGTATATAAAGAACGTCTAGGCGATTTTACAACTGTATCTTTCTTATTAAACAATGGTGAAAATTATTTAGTGAGTGCCGAAACAGAACCTTTAGCAATTTATTTACAGGAGGGTGATGAGGTAATACTCACTTATGGAGATACAGGAGAGCAGTTCCTACCAGTTCGCTCTCTTATAATTAGAGGACTACAATAAAAGAACAAAAGACGATCTTGTTATTACGAAGATCGTCTTTTTTATGTAGCTTGCCCTTGAACATAGGTAAGCATCTTTTCTCTATGGTTCATAAATAGTCTTTTTGCATGATCATTTAGTGTAAAGATTTCTTGTATATACCCCTGTAACAATTTATCTTCATATTCAAAAGCATGGCTTTGAGTGTTTTCTAAAATATAGGATAATAAAAGAGCATGCAAGACAACTACTTCTAAATTCTGTGTATTCGTAACGAATTTTAAATTGAGTATAGTAGTGTGAGAAACGAACTGATTGACATAATCAATGGGTTTTTTATATACATTCAAATCAATATGTGGCTCCAGTCTTTTTCTTAATTGGGTGCATTCATTATTTAAGTCTTCAATTTTTAAGAATAAACCTCTTACACTTCTCTTATGCTGTTGTTCTAAGGTGCGAGCAAGATGTTTATTGATATTGGACATTGTTTCTATAACTCCTTTCTTTAATAGGTATCATTTATTAATATGAATGGAATAGCTGGAAAAGGAAAGAGTCTTTTCGTTTAATTTAAGGTTAGATTTATAGAAGTAATTGTGGCAATATCCCTAGATTGAATATATATAGGTAATATTTTTATGTAAAAAATGGAATTATTATCATACGATAGTAACTCCATTTTCGTTCGTTTATTTCCAATTAAACCCTTTAGTTGCTAAAAACTCTTTGATATGCGGACGTCGTTGTTCAATTAAAAAGTCAGCCATCTGTTTTGTCCAGTTATCAATTTTTCTGTTAGACGAGCGGCTGTTATAATATATTTCCATTTCCTCGTTGTAGGCTGGTAAGAGTTCTTCATATTTTTCAACATTGTATTCATTTTCATGTAATACAGCAGATACAGGTAAACGAGGTTTTACCTCATTGCGACGTACAGGAACGCCGATTGTTAGCCCGAATAATGGGAAAACGTGATCAGGCAGATTAAATAATTCACTGATTTCAGAAGGTTTATTGCGTACACCTCCAATATAGCAAATGCCATAACCCATTGATTCAGCCGCAATAACAAAATTCTGTGCAAACAATGATACATCTGCTACCCCAACAAGGACATTTTCAGCAGAATCAGCTACAATATCCACTCCCTCTAGTTTCCCGGCCATTTGAAGTCGCTTGAAATCTACGCAAAAAACAAATGCCCCACCTGAAGTTTCATATTGACGTGGATTACCAGAGAGTAAGCCTAATTTTTCCTTTTTATCTGCATCTGTTACCCATATTACACTATAGGCTTGCACAAAATGTGATGTTGCAGCCATTTGTGCTGTTCCAATTAAATCTTCAATGATTTCTTTTGAAATCGGTTCTCCATCATAGATGCGTACCGAGGAATGGCTACGTAATAGTTCTTTAACCATTAAAAACTCTCTCCTTTGTGTCTGTTCTATACCTTGAGCATAGCATGCTTTTCTAGCAAAATCGAATAATGAGGAACAAAAAGTTATTTATAAATAATTTATAAATGTCGAAATTATCTCGTAAAGTAAAATATTTCATTTGATATAGATTAAATATTCTAAATAGTATAAAATTATAGAAGCGACTGTTTATTTGGTTGTGCTACCAAAAATTACATGATCTTTATTCACAAATGTTTAGACAGCATTAGCTATTAGGTGATGAGATCCTTCTGGAATAAAGATACACTCTCTGACGGATGTCACAGATTTACTGGAACCAAATATGCAAGTTGAACAAAAATAAAGTGGAATGGAGGAATAGGGAATGGAAGAAAAGTTAGCGAAAAAGCTTCGTCATGAACAATTACGAAGCAAGGTTGTAACAGCAGAAGAAGCAGCTTCTTGGATTAAGGATGGCATGGTATTAGGGATGAGCGGATTCACACGTGCTGGCGATGTTAAGGTTGTACCTCTTGCACTTGTAGAAAAAGCAAAAAAAGAGGATTTTCAAGTAGATGTCTTTACAGGTGCATCACTTGGACCTGAAGTAGACCAATATTTAGCGGAAGCAGGGGTCATTCGTAAGCGCGGTCCTTTCCAAGCAGATTCTGGTATTCGTAATAAAATCAATAGTGGTGATATCACATTTGTCGATGCCCATCTTTCCCATAATGCTGAGCTTGTTCGTCAAGGTATTATTGGACCAATTGATTTTGCGATCATTGAAGCTGCTGCTATTACAGAAGAAGGCTTATTAATTCCTACAACATCAGTTGGTAACTCTCCTATTTTTGTGCAAGAAGCAGACCAAGTCATCATTGAATTAAACGTAGCACAGCTTGATGCATTAGAAGGTATACATGATATTTATGTACCTGCACAACAAGGAAAACGTGATCCAATTCCTTTACAGAATGTTTCTGATCGTCTTGGTATAATTGGAATTCCACTAGATTTAGATAAAGTAAAAGGCATCGTCATTTCGGATATATTAGATGCGCCATCAACAATTGTCCCTGCGGATGAAGAGACAGATGTTATGGCTAATCACTTATTAAATTTCCTACGTGAAGAGATTAAAGTAGGTCGCTTAACTACAAGTTTGCGACCAATTCAATCTGGTGTAGGTTCAGTAGCAAATGCTGTATTGCTAGGCTTTAAAGACTCTGAGTTTGAGAACTTAGAAGTTTATTCTGAAGTTCTCCAGGATGCAGTATTTGAATTAATGGATGCAGGGAAAGTGAATTTTGCATCTGCAACTTCTATTACCCTTTCTGAGCAAGTAGGAAACCGTGTTTATGGGAATTTTGAAAAATATGCTGATAAATTAGTGCTGCGCCCTCAAGAAATTTCAAATCAGCCTGAAATTATTCGTCGACTCGGATTAATTTCAGTGAATACGGCATTGGAATTAGATATTTACGGCAATGTGAATTCCACACATGTTTCTGGTACAAAGATGATGAATGGTATCGGAGGGTCTGGTGACTTTGCTCGTAATGCACGTTTAGGAATTTTTGTAACAAAGTCTTATGCTAAGGGTGGAGATATTTCGAGTATTGTCCCAATGGTCTCACATGTGGATCATACGGAGCATGATGTTGATGTCATTGTAACTGAACAGGGCGTAGCAGATTTACGAGGACTTGCTCCAAAAGAACGAGTGGGACTTATCATTGATAATTGTGCACATCCTGATTATAGGGAGCAGTTGTGGCAGTACTTTAATGATGCCAATGAGGCAACGGGTGGACATCACACACCACATGACCTAGAAAAAGCACTATCATGGCACGTTAACTATGCGAAAAACGGTACGATGAAGGACCCTGCTTTTACGAAACAATAGTCTTATCTTAAAAGCCTTGAAGGACAGATAGTCTGTTTCTTCAAGGCTTTTACGTTTTAATTTAATGAAAGTTCTATAATAATCCAATCCATTTCCAATAAGTTGCAGAGAACAAAAGTACGAGAAGGAAACCGATAATGGTTAATGGAATTCCAGATTTCAAGAAATCCTTTGTTGTAAAGGAGCCTGTACCATAGGCAAGCATGTTTTGTGGTGCACTAATTGGTAATAGGAAGCCAAAGCTTATGACGAATTGTTGCACAATAACAAAACCAACTTGATCAACATTAGCCGTTAATGTGGAGGCTAAAACGATAAACACAGGTATAAGTGCTGAGGCTAAGCTAGTTGCGCTTGCAAAGCCTAAATGAATCAAAATGTTAAATAAAGTTACGAGTGCAATGGTTGCTAGTAAAGGCATAGTATCTAGCCCAAGTGAACCGAAAACTTTATCTGATAACCATGCAGCACCTTGCGTATTCAGTAAAATGGTTCCTAACATAATACCTACCGCAAAGACGATAATTGTCCCCCATGGAATATGGGGCTCAACTTCCTTCCATGAATACACACCGATTTTGGGCATTAATAGAATAGCGATAGCAATAATTGTGACTGTTGTCGTATCGAATGGATGTAGCTTTCCTTCAGTTGCCCAGAAAAATAGTAAAACTACGGATGTAATGATTAAACGAATTTCAGGAGCCTTTAATGGGCCCAGCTCTGCAAGCTGTTTTTTGATGACCTCTTTACCACCTTCGATATTGCTAGTCTCAGGTTTAATTAAAGCAATCATAATGAAAAATAAAAAGATAGACATAATAATTGAGAAGGGGGCGGCATAAAGTAGCCAAGCACCCCATGAAATATCCACGTTAAATTGCTCTTGGATAAAGTTTAAGGCCACCATATTTTGAGCTGCTGCAGTCTTAATACCGATATTCCAAATGGAAACGGCTTGTACCGAAGTAATAACTAACAAGGCAGCAAGCCGACTATCACGTGGTAAACCAAACGCTGCAACCATTCCAAGCAATATCGGTACTACCGCGCCAGCTCGTGCTGTAGCAGAGGGTACAAAAAATGCGAGGACGATAGAGACTAAAATAGCGCCAAATACGATAGCTTTTGTTTTCGTTCCCACCAGTGAAAGAATCCAAAGAGCAAGTCGTTTATGTAGATTAGTAATTTGCATTGCTGCCGCTAGAAAAAGAGCTGCTGCTACTAAAGCAACGGCAGAATTACTAAAGCCACTTAAAGATAATTTTAATGCGCTAGCTGTTCCTAGCTCTGTAGTTGGATCATCCATTGACGGAGCGAGTCCTAGTAATACAGTTACTAGTGCAATGATCATGGCCGAGCTTACAGGATATGAAACGGCCTCTGTAACCCAAAGGATGACTGCAAAAGCTAAAATGGCTAAAGCTCGTTGTCCAGCTATAGGTAAATCACCATTATTAGGTAAAAAGGTAATAATGATAAGTAACGCGAATGCCAAGCCAATCCATAGTGGCTTTAAATTAAGTTTTGTAGCTGCTTGCTTTGGTGAAGACATATTTCCTCATCCTTTCTACGATAAAAATGACGATTATTATCCATAACATCGGCCTGTATAATGTTTTATTAAGATAAGAATATATGTATTTTATTGTAGATAAAAATCTATGTGAAAATGGTGTTTTTTACAGCAATATGAGTAGATAAAGAGAAAATACATGGTCACAAAAAATACAAAAATATCCATAAAATATTATTTCTTTTTCTTAAAGGCAGAAGTTACTTTAGGCTCTGTGCCATTGACTAATCGTTTAATATTTTCAAGATGCAGGATGATGGCTATGCCAAAAAGAAAAAGAGCTATAATGGTTGGACCAATGCCAGGAATCCATAAATAAGTTGCTGTACAAAACACGAGATAAAATTCTAGCACACCAACAATTAAATAATTTGTTGCAAAGGATAAAATAACAAATAAAATAAGTGCAAATAAACCAATCTTCCAATCAACGGCAAGTAAAATACCAATGATGGAGGCCGTTCCTTTCCCGCCGTTGAAGCCCATGTAGAATGGGAAATTATGACCTAAAATAACCCCAGCAGCCATAATATAAGTAAGCAGCCAAATCTGTTCTTCTGTTAAATGAATGGCGTCCGCTAGATAAAAATGTGCACCTATAATAGCCACAACGCCTTTCCCTATATCGATGAGGGCTACTAAAACGCCATATTTCCAGCCGAGGGAAAGAGTAGCATTAGAGGCACCAGCATTACCGTGGCCAGCCTTTTTTAAATCAACCCCCGATAAAAATTGGGCTACTTTAGAGCCGTGAATACAGCCTATTAAATAGCCAATCATAAGAAAAATGATCACGGCTTTTACCATAAAAATACTCCTCTCAAAATTTTTTCTAAAATAGTGTATGCGTTCATATTACGTATAAGAGCAGACAGAAGTTTCGGAAAAAATAAAATTTACATGTTGACAGAAAAAAACTCTATGTTTATACTGTGTAACAACGATGGAAATTGAATCTCATACTCTTATCAAGAGCGGCGGAGGGATAGGCCCTATGATGCCCGGCAACCAGTAAGCAATGAGCTTACTAAGGTGCTAATTCCTACAGATTCTTACTTGGATCTGGCAGATAAGGGGAGGAAAACTTGCAACCGCAACCCTCTTCTTAGCTGAAGAGGGTTTTTGTTTTCTACAGAAAAATCCTCCTCATCTCCGGTACCATCGTAAAAAAATAACCATTTGGAGGTACACAATGACAAATTTTAAACCAGAAACATTGCTGTTGCATGGTGGTCAAGAGCCAGACCCAGTGACGGGTTCTCGCACAGTTCCAGTCTATCGCTCAACTGCTTTTGTATTTAAAGACACTGCTCATGCGCAACGTCTTTTTGCCTTAGAGGAAGCAGGGAACATTTACACACGAATTACCAATCCAACAGTTGATGTGTTTGAAAAACGTGTGGCTTTATTGGAAGGTGGAACAGCAGCAGTAGCACTTTCATCTGGTGCAGCAGCTATCGCATTTTCCATTTTAAATCTAGCTGGAGCTGGTGATGAGATAGTAGCAGCTAGTTCTTTATATGGTGGTACGTATAATTTATTTGCTAACACATTACCAAACTATGGTATTAAAACGATTTTTGTAGATGAAACAAACCCAGAGAATTTTAATGCGGCGATTACTGATAAAACAAAAGCTGTCTTTGCAGAGGTTTATGGTAATCCAAGCTTAAAGGTTTTAGATATTGAAGCAGTAGCTAAAATTGCACATGATAATGGTCTACCATTAATTATTGACAGCACGTTCGCTTCTCCTTACGGTTCTACACCTATTGAATACGGTGCAGATGTTGTGGTTCATTCAGCAACTAAATGGATAGGAGGTCATGGCACAACTTTAGGGGGCGTTGTTGTAGACGCTGGTAAGTTTGATTGGACTAGCGGTCGATTCCCTGGTTTTACTGAACCAGATGCCTCTTACCATGGTCTACGTTATGGAATTGATACAGCTTCTGCTGCCTTTGCTACAAAGCTACGTGTACAATTATTACGTGATTTTGGTCCAACATTAAGTGCTGATGCTGCCTTTAATTTATTGCAAGGGTTAGAAACGCTTCATCTGCGTATCCCTAAACACAATGAAAATGCATTGGCAGTGGCTGAGTATTTACAAAACCACCCATCTGTGGAGTATGTAAATTATAATGGCCTAGAAGATTTTCCGACACATGGGTTAGCAAAAAAATATTTAAGAAATGGCTTCGGTTCAGTGCTTACATTTGGCATAAAGGGTGGACGAGAAGCTGGGCGAAAGCTTATTGATAGCGTGAAATTATTCTCACATGTAGCAAATGTAGGTGATGCAAAGTCATTAATTATTCATCCAGCTTCCACTACTCATCAGCAACTATCAGCAGACGAATTAGTTCAAGCTGGTGTAACCGAGTCGCTCATTCGCTTATCCATCGGTTTAGAGGCAGTAGAGGATATTATTGCTGATTTAGATCAAGCCATTACACAGGCAACAACAGCTGAACAAACAGTAGAAGCTTAAAATTTAAAACAAATGGTAGAATGTTGTGGCGTTTACGTATTTTCTCATTCGATTAGCCTCATTTGGTAATGCGTTAAACGCTGCTACATCAACCTATTACTGCACCCGTTAATTATCAGAACCTTATAAAAAATAATACCAAGTAATTATATATGTATTGTTGACTTATTTAAATCCATGTTCTATACTAGGAAATAAGTTAATGGTACGAAAATTCTTTTTAAAAAAGGTAAATGTTTTCATAAGTGCTCCCCCACTTTTGAATATATAGAAGGGTAGTTGCCTAGCCAGTGACTACTCTTCCCAAAAACTGATGATAAAGGAGTGTTTAAAATGGGTAACATCTATAGTGCGCAAAACATTGTATCCTATCTAATATATGAGCTAAATGAAGGGCATGTATTTGTCAACAATAAATCCATTCAACACCTTCTTACATCAGTCGAAAGAAAATGGCAGGAAGTTTTTGGTCATACAGCATTTCAAGAACATGTTTTTACAGAAGAAAACTTTACTGTTAAGGAAGTATTTGAGACTTATGAACAGTACGGTGTGAGCCATATCTCACTTCCTGCGACAGAGTTTTACTTGAAGTATGGTACATTTCAATTAGTGGAACGTACGTATGCAATACCAAATTTTACAGAAGAAGAGATTAGTCTTGTTCAACAAGCTTTAGCACAATATCGTTATCAATTGCTTTCAAAAGCAAGTTAAAACCCCCTCATATTTTTAAGCTCATTCTCTGCTGCTACAGGGAATGAGTTTTTTCTTTAAAAGGATTGTTATGAGTGTCTGAGCATACATATATATAATAGAAGAAAGACATTCATATATTGAAATGTAAATAGTCAATATTTGTTCAAATCTTATAGATTGATTAATAAAACGTATAATAAAGGGAATGAAACCGATTTCTTTTGCACATCTAGAGAAAACAAATGTCCTTCCTAGAAAGATTTTTCTTGTGCAAAGTGTGTATTTGCGTTACAATTTTCTTTAAGTTAAATTTTGAATTATTTGAATTTGTATGTGTCCTAACACATATAGAAATAGCGAAACTCATACAAAGAGAGTTGTTGGCTAAAGGCTGCGGTGGGTGTCAAATTGTTATGACACAACCCCATAGAGAGTTAGCTTTAATGAAACTGCGGAATGTAAGTTGGAGGGAATAATAAGAATGGCAACTATAAAGGCAGCGATTTTAGGATTTGGAACGGTAGGTCAGGGGATTTACCATATTTTAAATGAAAAACGAGAAGAGCTAAAAAATAAATTAGGTATTGAATTAGAGGTAGCGAAGATTTTAGTGACAGATGCTAGTCGTGAACGTGTCCCAGGCACAGCACATTTAATGACAACAAGTATGGATGAAGTCTTAGCAGAGCCAGGTATGCAGGTTGTGTTTGAAGCAATTGTGAACGAAGAACCTGCATACAGTTATTTAAAGCGAGCGGTGGAACATAAGTGTCATGTTATTACTGCCAATAAAGTGATGTTTGCCAAACGAGGTTTGGAGTTGCAGGATCTTGCAAAAGCTAATGGCGTTTTTGTAGGCTATGAGGCTACTACTGCTGGTGGCGTACCTGTTATAAAAACAATGAAAAATATCTTACTTGTAAATGATGTAAGTCGTATTCAAGGTGTCTTAAACGGCACATGTAATTATATTTTAACAAAAATGCGTGCACAGGGCTGGTCGTTCGAAACAGCTTTAAAAGAGGCACAAGGCTTAGGTTATGCCGAAGCAGATCCATATAATGATATATCTGGACAGGATGCATTTAAAAAATTAATGATATTAAGTGCCTTAGCTTTTGGTGAGCAGCCTGACTGGTCAGATGTAGAGGTAATTGGGATCGATAGTATCTCTGCAGAACAAGTTCATGAAGCATGTGAAAAGGGTCTACGTTACCGCCATGTAGCTGAAGTGGAAAAACTAGCTGACGGTAAGATTATTGCAAAAGTAGGCCCTCAACTAGTTGATAAAGAGCATCCACTTTATCCAGTCGATGATGTGTTCAATGCGGTGGCATTAGAGACTAACTATATTGGTACATTAACATTAATCGGTCCTGGAGCAGGAATGTATCCAACAGCGAGTGTCATGGTAGAAGATTATGCTGAAATCATTGGGAAAAGAGCAGGATTTGTTGTGACAATCTAATAAAAGCTTTAAAAAAGGCCCGCCATTCAACAATGTTCAATTGTATGAATGGTGGGCTTTTAGTCTTCATCTTTGACGTCTATGTCCTCTGGAATAGGGGTAGCACGCCAAATTTCAATTTCCTCTTTTATACGTTCCAATTGTTTAAAATAAGTGCTGAATTGTCCACTATTGATTAAAATTTGTTGGCCATCGTAAACAGAACGGATGCGTCCTTCGTAAACTAGACGCATTACTTGATCCTCAGGCATACCAAGATCAATAGCTGTCTCTCCAATTGATTTGTACATACGATTCGCTCCTTTTACTGTTTTTATTATAACGTCCAATCATGAGAAAACATACTATTGGAATTAAAAGAAAAGTAAAAATGATAATTGTTTGATTTTGGATAAATATGTATGATTAGTATGGATAAAGATGTGGAGTGGGGATGAGTTGATAAATGTTAAATTCATTGTTTGTATTACTAGCAGCTATTCTATGGGGAATGACAGGTACTGCCCAAACCTATTTGGATCAAGGGGTATCTCCAATAGCAGTGGCCATGATTCGTTCTGCAATTGGTGGCAGTTTATTATTAGCTATTACGATTATAATGAGGAAAATTAATTTTTTAAGGTGGTCATGGAAATGGACAATTTTAGCTGCGGCTAGTATTGCACTTTTCCAAGGTCTTTTCTTCTCATCCATTCGTCTAACAGGTATAGCCATTGGAACTGTTGCTACTATTGGTAGTGCACCAGTGTTTTCTGGTGTTTTGGAGTGGCTAGTATGGAAAACACGTCCCACAGCGGTATGGGGACTTGCGACATTAATGGCCATTGTCGGATGTCTTTTATTGTTTATGAATAATGGAGAGGAGTCTGTTCACGTTGGCGGATTCACATTAGCGCTTTGTGCAGGTTTATCCTTTGCATTTTACACAAACATAAGTAAAAAATTAATGGCACAAGAAGAGGCATTACCCGCAGTTGCTATGACTTTCTCCATTTGCGCTTTGTTTTTACTGCCGTTTTCTTTACAAGGTGGATTTTCCTGGTTAGTAAATGTACACAACTTATGGACAATGTTATTTATGGGGATTATGTGTACAAGCGTAGCGTATTTCCTGTTTTTAAGTGGACTACAAAAAATTAGTTCATCCTCAGCTGTAACACTTTCATTAGCAGAACCATTGACTGCTGCAATTCTTGGTGTGTTTTTAATTGGAGAACACTTAAGTATAGTTTCCTGGCTTGGAGTAGCGATGCTTTTAGGTGGCATTGTTGTTTTAACATTGGGTGGGAGAAAAAAGCTAAAACCTTAAGAAATTCTTCATTTTTATAATAGCTGGTTTTTAAGATTTAGAAGATACACTTATATTTGAGAGCGAGGTGTATATCATGACGAAATTAACAGTTCTTGTTACAGATGACGATCAAGATATTCGTGATGGTATTGAAATCTATTTAAAAAATGAAGGCTATCATGTCATTAAAGCAGCAGATGGCTTAGACGCATTAAAAAAGCTAGAGAACAATGAAGTACATTTAATCATTTTAGATATCATGATGCCAAATATGGATGGAATTACAGCAACCTTTAAAATTAGAGAAGAGCGCAATATTCCCATTATCATGCTAAGTGCTAAGGCGGAGGATGGCGATAAGATTCATGGATTATCAGTTGGAGCAGATGATTATGTGACAAAGCCATTCCATCCATTAGAGCTATTGGCACGTGTAAAATCTCAGCTGCGCCGTTATGTTCAGCTAGGAACGTATAGTGAGGGAGCTACAAAGGTGGAAATAGACGGACTTGTACTTGATGAAGAGGCAAAAGAGGTTGTACTAGAAGGAGAACCAGTTCGACTAACCCCGATAGAATATAAAATTACAGAACTATTAATGAAAAATGCAGGGCGTGTGTTTTCGATTCGTGAAATTTATGAACGTGTTTGGAATGAGGAAGCTTATAATGCTGAAAATATTGTAGCTGTTCACATTCGGAAAATACGTGAAAAAATTGAAGCTGATCCGAAAAATCCGCGCTATCTAAAGGTGGTATGGGGCGTTGGTTATAAAATGGAAAAATAAACTAGAGAAGTATATGACAATTGCAGGGTTTGTTGCAGGCGTTGTTGGACTCATTTATTTTGGTGTTTATGCCTACCAAATTGTCAATTCTCGCTCCTCAGAGGTTTTACAATTGTTAGAAAGAATTTTTTAGAGGAGTGTAAAAAAGGATGGTAAAAAAGTGGAAATCTCTTCTCGTATTAATGTGTTTAATTTGGACAATTTTCGGTGTCTTTACTTTTTATAATGTGGGCTATCAGTATATTGGTAAATCATATTTTGATTCGGAAAATTTCCAACATGAAATCGATAATTTCACGGCAGAACTAGGACCGTTAGTAATTAATGTACCAAATGCAGAGGAATTGAAAAATAAAATTGAGATTACTCAAACTGAAATAGAAGATCATCGTAATTATTATGGTACATTAGGACAGCAAATCGATAATATTAAGGCACAATACGAACAACGTATTCAGGAAGCTATAGATGCCAATGCAACAGAATTAAAGACAAAGCTAGTGTCTGAACGTGATAATAAAATTAAAGATATTACAGCAAATTTTGAAGATGATGAGCATGTAAGAAAAAAGATTCTTGCTGAAAAGGAAGCCCTCATTGATAAATATATTAAAGCCGCAAAAGGTGATTCCAAAAACTTTGGAAAAAACTACGACTATTGGTCTTATGAGTTGACCAATACAGAAACTGGTAAAACGTACCGTGCAGGTGATGTTACCGAAAGTAGTGCCTATAAAATTAAGTATACTGATCGAAAACCGCTATATGCATGGAATATCAGTGAGAATTTAAGAGATATTTTTTACAATACCGAAACATACGTGAATGTAGATGATCTTTACGAAACAGCTGAATATACAGGTGTAATAGCTATTTCAAAAAAAGCAGCTATGTCAGAAGATGTTATACGGGGAGGATATCAACAATTTCAACAGTTTCAACGCAATCAATATACTCATTACTTTATTTGGCTCACAAGTATTTTAATGGCCGTCTTAGTATGGAGGGGGCGTAAAGACTTATTACAGATAGTTACGAGTATGAAGGAAAAAGATCTTTTAACAAAGTATAAAATCGATGTACAAATTATTCTTTTGTTAATAACGAGCCTTATGTATTTCATTTCAGCCCAGGTTGTTTTTGAATCTATTGAATATAATTCTGTTTATAATTATAATTATGTCCGTTTTATACTCGATATTGGCTTTAAAATAGTTGTTTTAATGGTAATTGGTAGTGCTTTCTTCGTGCAATTAATTTGGTTGTATACAAGAGTAAATACTTTGAATAAGCTAGAGGAAAATGTGAAATCGAGCTATTTATGGTCACTTGGGGATTCGTTGACTGACTTATTTATTAATCGTTCGATCGCATTACATTCAATTGTAATGCTAGCCGCAGCCTTCTTTGGAGGTGGTAGCCTTGTTGCTACCATGATAGGAGGCGGAGCTTTTCCAGTCCTTGTACTTGGCATTTGTATGTTTATAGGATTTCCTGCTATGATTGTTTTCCTATCAAGAATGGGTTATTTAAACCGTATTATGAAAGATACGAAGGACATGGCTGAAGGACGTTTAAATCGTGATGTAAAGGTAAAAGGTAAATCTCCGCTTGCAGGTCATGCAGAAAACCTCAATCATTTACGAGAAGGTGTGCGTACGTCCATGCATGAGCAGGCGAAAAGTGAGCGGTTAAAAACAGAGCTGATTACAAATGTGAGTCATGATTTACGTACTCCTTTAACCTCTATAATTACGTATACTGATTTACTGAAGAAGCCAAATATTACAGAGGAAGAACGGAAACAATACATCCATATACTGGATAAAAAGTCTGAACGTTTAAAAGTGCTGATTGAAGACCTTTTTGAAGTATCGAAAATGGCTAGTGGTAATATTGAACTTCACCGCAGTCGAGTAGATTTAACACAGCTTATCCAACAAGCTGTAGGGGAGCATAAAGAGGATTTAACACAGTCACAACTAGATTTACGAATGACC
Organism: Lysinibacillus sp. 1 U-2021; assembly: GCF_029916965.1. NCBI lineage: Bacteria > Bacillati > Bacillota > Bacilli > Caryophanales > Bacillaceae > Lysinibacillus > Lysinibacillus sp. 1 U-2021. The sequence goes on along the minus strand of NZ_CP123966.1, from coordinate 4,923,529 downwards.
ATGCCTCATGATCCAATCTTTGCATATGTGGATGGTCAAAAATGGTGGAGACTTATTGATAATTTAATTGTCAATGTGTTGAAGTATGCGCTAGAGGGAACGCGTGTTTATGTGACATTTAAGCGTACGGCAGATGGCGATGCTGAATTTACGGTGAAAAATGTAGCAAAGTATGAAATTAGTGAAGATGCTGAGGAGTTATTTGAACGCTTTAAACGTGCAGATGCCTCACGTCATACAGAGGGCTCAGGGCTTGGATTAGCCATTGCACAATCCATTGTCGATTTACATGGAGCAAGAATGAGCATTGATGTAGATGGCGATTTATTTAAAGTAATCGTTCGAATTCCAGCAGTTTAATGGTAAAAGGGCGGCAAACTTCTGCCGCCTTTTTTATTATAGGCCTAAATTTTTGGCGATAATAACCTTCATGACTTCATTAGTACCCGCATAGATCGACATAACAGGTATATCTCTATATCTTCTAGCAATCTTATATTCCTCCATATAGCCATAGCCACCATGCAATTGCATACATTGCGTAGCAAGGTCACGTGCATTTTCGGTAATCCAGTATTTTGCCATAGAAACTTTTGTCACAACATCATTGCCTGCAATATGCTCTTCAATCAATGATTCCAAAAATGATTTACCAAGCTCGATTTTAGTAGCCATTTCAGCTATTTTAAATTGTGTATTTTGGAAGTCACCAATTGTTTTGCCAAAAGCCTGACGTGATTTCACATAGTCTAGTGTTAGCGTAAGCATATCCTCAGCGGCTGTTTGTGCGGCAATCGCTACTGCTAATCGCTCTTGCTGCAGTTTTTCCATCATATAATGAAAGCCCTTGCCTTCTTCGCCAAGTAGGTTTTGAACAGGTACTCGACAATCTTCAAAATAGAGTTCAGCTGTATCTTGGGCATGCATACCAACTTTTTCGAGCTGTCTTCCTTTTGTAAAGCCAGGTGTGCCTTCTTCAATAACAAGTAGGCTAATACCACGATGTTTTTTCTCAGCCTGAGGATTTGTTTTTACTGCGACAACTGCTAAGTTTGTATGGATGCCATTTGTTATAAAGGTTTTTTGACCATTTACAATATAATGGTCCCCATCACGAATGGCTGACGTTTTGATATTTGCCAAGTCTGATCCTGTACCTGGTTCCGTCATTGCAATAGCTGTTATATAGTCGCCTGTAACACATTTTGGCAGCCAACGAGATTTTTGTTCGTGTGTACCATATGCTTCGATATACGGGACAACAATATCATTATGCAGGCCAACCCCGATAAGACTTGAGCCTATACGTTCAAGTTCTTCTTGTATGATGACGCCAAAGCTGAAATCCAAGCCTAGTCCGCCATATTGTTCTTCTACTTGTGGACAAAGATAACCCATATCACCAAGCTTACGCCAAAAAGAAAGCGGAATAAGATGATCCTTTTCCCACTGTGCATAATGCGGTTCAGCTTCTTCAGCTAAAAACTTACGAAAGGTTTTGCGAAATAGCTCATGCTCTGTTGTTTCAAATTTATATCGTGTCATTTGAAATAGCACCCCTTTTTCTTCGTAAATACGCGAATTTGCTCGTTCACCTACTATGTTACTGGAAGAAATGAGAAAATAAAAGTGGCGTTTAGTATGTAAATGACGAAAATGTCATCTATATACAGTGAAATGTCATGTAAAACGAGAGTAACGAATGAAATGAAAAGGTAAACTTAAATTTGTCATAGAATAAATGGACAAGTTCCCACTTTCTCTAGAAGATTATTCAAGTGCTATAAGCAATATGATTGATAAGTATAATGGTATAATCAATTAAATTATAGAAAGAAAGTAGAGGACTTGGTTATGCCAAAAGTAATCGGCGCTGTTCTTTTAATTAGTATTTATAGTGCTTTGACTTTCTATTTAGGGTGGGGAGTAAAGCAGTGGCTTGTAGCAATGGGGTGGTTTCGTTTTCCAGTATTATTTTGGATATTGCTGTATATTGTTGCTTTTAGTATTATAATCGGAAGATTACACGAGTCATTACGAGTGTTTTCTGTAATCAGTAATTATTGGATGTTTATCTTTGAATATGGCTTATTGCTATGTTTAGTTGCACAATTCATTATTTGGCTCACGCCTTTTAAAAATGTGCAAATAATAGGTAGTATAGCAGTAGCAATCCTATTCTTGTTAAGTATCATTGGCTCCTATTTAGCCTACTCTCCAGTCGTTCGTCATTTAGAAATAACTGTTGATAAACAAGATAGTGAGTTAAACACACTAAGAGCTGTTGTAGCATCTGATTTTCACTTAGGTGTTTTATCACATAAACGACATTTACAACGTTTTGTAAGTTTAGCTAATGAAGCACAACCAGATATCGTGTTGTTAGCTGGGGATATTGTGGACGATGACCCTAAATGGTTTGTTCAAGAGGGTATGGCAGATGTCATGAAGCAATTAACATCTACATATGGAACATATGGTATAGTAGGTAACCATGAATATTATGGCAAAAAAATTCCTGAATTTATTAAGGAAATGGAAAATGCCAATGTGAAAATGCTCCTAGATGAAACAATTTTTATAGAAGATGCGTTTATATTAACAGGGCAAGAGGACAGAACGAATAAAGAAAGAAAACCACTTGAGGTACTAAAGCCTTCTGCTAATTTACCATGGCTTGTAATGAATCATACACCTGACGACTTGATCACGCCTTCTGAAATGGGCGTTGATTTACATATGTCTGGTCATACACACAAGGGACAACTGTGGCCGAATCAATTTATAACAGCTCGTGTATTTGAACTGGATTATGGTTATAAGTTGAAGGAACAGATGCATACACTTGTTTCATCAGGCTATGGCTTCTGGGGCCCACCGATGCGAATTGGCAGTAGATCAGAGCTTTGGGTAGTAGATATAACATTTAAATAGTATGTGATAATCTAACAATCGGCTTCTTAGGTGAAATGGCAGTAGTATATAAAAACGTAGTATTTTATAATAAGTGGGTATTTGATTAAAAAAGGTAAGGTGACATGGTGGAAATTATAGAGTTATTAAAAGCATTAATATTAGGCTTTGTCGAGGGTATGACAGAATTTGCACCAGTATCTTCTACGGGGCATATGATTATCGTGGATGATATGTGGTTAAAGACTGAGGAGTTTTTAGGGAAATATCCTGCCAACACATTTAAAATTGTTGTACAACTTGGTTCCATATTAGCGGTTATTGTAGTTATGTGGAAACGTATGTTAAGCTTAGTTGGTTTATATAAAATTGAAGGTCAAGCTAAGTCCATAAATGGCCGCTTTAACTTATTGCATGTTATTGTTGGTATGCTACCAGCAGTTGTCTTAGGTTTTGCATTCAAGGATTTTATTGACGACCATCTTTTTAAAGTAGAGCATGTTGTTTATGCACTCGTGGCAGGAGCAATTCTCATGATTGCTGCAGATAAGTTGGCACCGAGAAAACCAAAAGTAGATTCTTTAGATAAGATTTCTTATGGTTTAGCATTTAAGGTAGGACTTGTACAATGCCTATCTCTATGGCCAGGTTTTTCTCGTTCAGGTGCAACGATTTCAGGTGGGGTACTATTTGGTATGAGTCACCGTGTTGCAGCCGATTTTACATTCATTATGGCTGTGCCAATCATGGCAGGAGCTAGCCTCGTATCCGTTTTGAAAAACTGGGATACTTTATCAATGGACTATTTTGGCTTTTATGCTGTAGGATTTATTAGTTCGTTCGTCTTTGCATTACTGTCCATTAAGTTTTTCTTAGCGCTTATTTCAAAGGTAAAATTAATGCCTTTTGCCATTTATCGTTTAGTTTTAGCCGCAGTTCTTTGCGTTATCATTTTCATGTAAACAATAAGTCACGCTTCTTCTTCAAGAAGCAGTGGCTTTTTTTGCGTTAAAATTATTGAATCATCCATCCGTTTTTTCAATAAAGTGAGAAATAATGAGTATAAAGAATCATGTTGCGGCATAAATTAATAGCAAATTATAATAATATTAGACAACATTTACCTACATATTGTTCATTTAGATGTTTTGAGATTATAATTGATACATAAAGTGTCTAATTATTTGTTGTTTTTTTATAAAAAGTAGGAATATAGACTTAGTAAGGTATATGATTAAATATATGAGGTGGAGAAAATGTTTCAACTTATCAATAGATCTAAGAAAAGTACAATTGAAATAAGCAATGAAACAACAATCGGTATTTTTATAGAAGATCCAGACCGTTTACTACAATTAAATCTTGTAGGGTTAAGTGTGCATGATCTTCAGCTGATTAATAGTTTAAAACCATATGTAGAAAGAAATGTAGTAGAAGTGGTAGTGGCATTTTATCATGCAATAGAAAGTGTTCCTACCTTACAAAAGGTCATTCAATCACATAGCTCCAGCGAACGTTTACGTCAGACATTACGTCATCATATTATTGAAATGTTTGAGGGGCGAATAGATGAAGCCTTTTTAGAGAAGCGAAGACGTGTGGCAAAAATGCATGTAAAGATTAATTTATATCCGAAATGGTATTTAGCTGCATTTCAAATACTTGAGAAATCACTTCGCAAAATAGTCTATGAACTACGATTACCAAAGGGCGAAGAAGAGAAGTTTTGTGATGCTATCAGTAAAATATGTAATTTTGAACAACAAATCGTTTTAGAAGAATATGATAGCTATGCAAGTATACTAATTGAAACACAACGCAATAATGTTAGGGACCATGTAAAGGATGTTATAGGCGGAATTTCTACACAATTAGAGGTTCAATCACAAACTACGACTGAAACAGTAACAGAACTTGTATATAGCGCAAAGCGTGTCAACGTTTCTTTGAAGGAAAGTATGTATGAAGCAGAATCAATGCAAAAAGTGTCTAGTGAAGGCTATACTAAAATAATATCTATTAATGAGCAAACAGGGAAGATTCATCATAAGACCGTAGAAATGGCAAATATGGTGGAGCAATTAGATGCATCCTCTTCGAAAATAAATGCCGTTGTAGAAATTGTGAAAAGTATTTCTGGGCAAACAAATTTACTTGCGTTAAACTCTGCAATTGAGGCGGCACGTGCTGGTGAGCATGGTAAAGGCTTTGCAGTTGTTGCAAACGAAGTACGCAAACTTGCGGATCAAACGAAAAGTTCTGTTGAACAGATTGCTGAGTTAATCATGACGTCAAATGGTATCACAACACAAGTTGTACAAGCTATTCAGGACATACAGGAGCTTGTAAATAGTAGTATCGAACGTAATGCTGAATCTCTAAAAGCTTTTGATGCGATTTCTGGCTCTGTAGAAAATTCGATCTCAAATTTCCAAAAAGTCGATAATCAAGTATCTGAATTAGCTACTATTATTGAATCGATTGGTGAATCTTCGGAAGAATTAGCGGGGGTGGCTAATCGCTTAAATACAACAATAAGAGAGTTTTAAAAGAAACATAGCTATGCATACTATCTATGCATAGTTTTTTAGTATGTGAATTAGGATAAAAGGTCTTATTTTATGGATAAATCAACTAATAGGCTGATGAATTAGCTAATAACAAATTTTATAGAAAGAGGAAGATTACAAAACCCCTAGAAAATGCTTGTTTTAAGTGTTACGCTATAGGCGAATTAGGGAATTGAGTAGAGGGGTGTTTGGAGCATGAAAAAGAAATTATTTATAACACGTAAGTTTCCTACACATATTGTTGAACTGCTACAGGAGTTTTATGAAATCTCACAATGGGATGAGGAAGAAATTGTGATTCCACGTGAAAAATTGCTCACAGCTGTCGCTGACTGTGAGGTACTGTGGGTAACGATAGCTGACCAAGTAGATGAAGTATTACTTTCGCATGCCCCCAACTTAAAATTAGTGACGAATTTAGCAGTTGGATATAATAATATCGATGTGAAGGCTTTAAAAAAACGAGGCATTATGGCGACAAATACGCCTGGAGTTCTAACTAATACAACTGCGGATTTAGTATTTGGCTTACTGCTTGCAACTGCTCGTAGAATTCCAGAAAGTGAAAGATATTTACGTGAGGGCAAATGGAAAAGCTGGTATCCAATGCAACTGGTTGGCAAGGATGTTTCAGGAGCCACAATTGGCATTATTGGCATGGGAAGAATTGGCCAAGCTGTTGCTAGAAGAGCAAAAGGGTTTGATATGAAAATTTTGTATAATAATCGCAGACGTCGTCATGAAGCAGAAGAAATGTATGGCTTTCAGTATGTTTCGCTGGAGGATCTATTAAAGCAATCTGATTTTGTTGTGATTATGACACCTTATAATAGTGATACGGAAGGGCTCATTGGTGCAAAGGAACTTGCTTTGATGAAAGAAGATGCGGTATTAATTAATGCCTCACGGGGTGGAATTATTGATGAGGATGCGCTGTACGATGTTCTTAAAAATGGGAAGCTTTGGGCTGCAGGACTAGATGTGTTTGAACAAGAGCCAATTGCGATGGATCATCCTTTATTAACACTTCCAAATGTAGTAGCTCTGCCACATATCGGTAGCGCGTCATTAGAAACGAGAACGGCTATGCTCATGTTAAATGTAAAAGCTTTGACTGCTTATGGACAAGGAAAGGCAATATCCAATCGAATTGATTAAAAAGAGGAGCATATCGGTGAAAGATATGCTCCATTTTTTATCTATTGAATAAATCGAATAAGCCACCGATACCGCCTTCACCTTTAGATTGACCGCCGCCACCTTGCGAAATAGGTGCAGCTGCAAAGACACGACTGGCTAAACGGCTAAATGGTAATGATTGTACCCACACTGTTCCAGGACCACGTAATGTAGCAAAGAAGATTCCTTCGCCTCCAAACAGGGCTGTTTTTACGCCTCCAACCATTTCAATATCGTAATCTACATTGGATGTCATTGCTACAAGACATCCTGTATCCACACGTAAAACTTCACCTGGTTGTAATGTTTTTTCATGAATGGCTCCTCCTGCATGAACAAACGCCATGCCGTCACCTTCTAGCTTTTGCATAATGAAGCCTTCACCACCGAAGAAGCCTACTCCAATTTTTTTCTGAAATTCAACGCCTACAGAGACCCCTTTAGCAGCAGCTAAGAAGGCATCTTTTTGACAGATAATTTTACCATTTAATTGGCTTAAATCCATCGGAATAATCTTCCCAGGGTATGGTGATGCGAAATAAACATGCTTCTTACCTGAGCCAACGTTTGTGAATGTTGTCATGAATAAGCTCTCGCCTGTTATTAGGCGTTTTCCGGCACCTAATAATTTACCCATTAGACCACTTTGTGAGCCACCTCGTGAGCCGTCACCAAAAATAGTTTCCATATGGATCGAATCATCCATCATCATTAACGCTCCTGCTTCTGCAACAACTGTTTCCTGAGGGTCAAGCTCAACTTGCACATATTGCATGTCGTCACCAAATAACTTGTAGTCAATTTCATGATTATTCATAAAGGGATTCCTCCAAAAATAAATTTAATGATATTGTATACGATTATAAGCTACATTGGTTTCAATAGAAAATTAAATATTTTAGAAAAAAAGGGAATTAGTTAGAAAATGTCGAATATAAAAAACTAGAATGTGTATTATTTATTTTCATTTAACTAAGGGTATTGTGAATATACATAACCTTAAGAGGCTTCTAAATTCAGAAGTCATCCTCTATATTGAGGTAAGGAAGTTAAGTGGAAATAAAGCCTCTGGCAGTTGTCACCGATTATTATTGAAATGCTAGTATTACAAGGTGTGGTGTATATTGAAAATTCGGAATTTTGACATATTTTATCTCCGTTCATCCAAGATTCCTAATGAGATATTTATTGTTTTGGTGGGGATCACCTATTGATTGTATGGAGATAAAGCCACTGGTAGCTGTCACGAATAGTGAAACGTGCAAGCACACTCCACTACTCGGACACAATTATCCTAAGGCGAAAAGGATTCTGGTTAAATTCATAGACTTATACCTATGGAATACGACTGGTACAACAGCTGAGGCATCATAGAGTATTTCAGGGGGTGTATGTAGTGGAGATTAAAAACTATATCGGTGGTAAATGGATCACACATTCACATTTACAAAGTATAGCAGTGACGAACCCTGCAAACGGTGAGCAGCTTGCTACCATTCCGCGCTCTACTTCGAACGAGGTAGGTGAGGCTGTAGCTGTTGCTAAACAAGCACAAAAGAGCTGGGCACTTATACCAGCACCAAAACGTGCAGATTATTTATATGCCATCGGTCAAAAAATGAAAGAGAAAAAAGAACATTTGGCGACCGTTTTAACAAAAGAGATGGGCAAGGTCATTGAAGAGGCTAGAGGAGAAGTTCAAGAAGGAATTGATATGGCATACTATATGGCTGGTGAAGGACGTAGATTGTTTGGTGAAACAACACCGTCTGAGCTTGCCAATAAATTTGCTATGAGTGTAAGGGCACCTATAGGCGTTGTAGCACTCATTACACCTTGGAATTTCCCTGTTGCTATCGCCACGTGGAAGTCATTTCCTGCCATTGTTGCAGGGAATACATTCATTTGGAAACCGTCTAATGAGACTCCAATGATGGCCTATGAAATGGGTAAAATCTTTGAGGAAGTAGGCTTACCAGATGGTGTCGCTAATATCGTATTTGGTACAGGACCTACAGTAGGCACAGCATTAATTGAACATCCTGACGTCAAGGTTATTTCGTTTACGGGTTCTACAACAACAGGCAGTAAAGTAGCTGAGCTTGGCGGGAAGCATTTGAAAAAGGTTTCTTTAGAGATGGGTGGAAAAAATGCTGTTATTGTCATGAATGATGCTGATTTACAGCTAGCTACAGAAGGGATTTTATGGAGCGCATTTGGTACTGCTGGGCAAAGGTGTACAGCATGTAGCCGAGTCATTGTGCATAAAGATGTAAAAGAACAATTAGAGAAACGTCTCTTAGATGAAATGCAAAAGCTCACAATTGGGGATGGTCTAGATGAGGGAGTAAAAATCGGGCCAGTGATTAATAAAGCAGCATTGGAAAAAATTAATCACTATGTACAGATAGGTAAACAAGAGGGTGCTACATTATTAGCAGGTGGCAGGATACTAAATGAACCACCTTATGATAAGGGGTTCTATTATGAGCCAACATTGTTTACAAATGTGAAGCCTGACATGATTATTGCTCAAGAAGAAATCTTTGGTCCAGTCGTATCTCTAATTGAAGTGGCAAGTTTGGAAGAAGCAATTGAAGTAAATAATGGTGTGAAATTTGGCTTATCTAGCTCAATATTCTCACAAGATGTCAATACAATTTTTCGCGCACAACGTGATTTAGATACAGGTATTGTTTATGTAAATGCTGGCACAACAGGTGCTGAAATTCATTTGCCATTCGGAGGTACTAAAGGGACAGGAAATGGACACCGTGATTCAGGTGTAGCAGCCCTAGATGTATACACAGAGTGGAAGAGTATTTATGTAGACTACAGCGGTAAATTACAAAGAGCACAAATCGATACAGAGTAACAGATCAACGAAAGGGGATGTTCTTGATGAAAGTTGTTGTATTAGGTGCAGGTTTAATGGGGAAAGAGGTAGCTCGTGATTTAATAAAAAACGATAAAGTGGAGCGCGTGTATTTAGGTGATATCGATGTAAAAGTTGCACAGGACTTTGTAGATACGCTAGATACAGATAAGGTAGAAGTGGTAGAACTACACGCAGAACGTGACGATTCATTAATGAACGTTATTTCGAAGGGGGATGTTGCCGTCAATGCATTGTTTTATTCGTTCAATGAACGAGTAGCAAGAGCAGCTATTGAGGCAGGCGTTCATTCCGTTGATTTAGGTGGTCATATCGGTGGCGTTACAGAGAAGATATTAGATTTACATGAGGAAGCAAAGGCAAAAGGTGTTACAATCATTCCTGACCTAGGTGTTGCTCCCGGCATGATCAATATTCTAGCGGGCTATGGTGCTTCAAAATTAGACGAAGTAGAATCTATTAAACTATTTGTTGGTGGTATTCCAACTGAGCCAAAGCCTCCGCTTCATTATACACGCGTATTTTCTTTAGATGGCGTTTTCGATCATTATACTGAGCCTTCAAAAACGATACAGAAGGGCAAGCTTGAAGAAGTTCCATCCCTATCAGGCGTTGAACCTATTTATTTTGATGATTTCGGTGTGCTTGAGGCATTTTATACATCTGGTGGTATCTCCACATTGTATAAGACATTCCCAAATGTCCGCACATTAGAATATAAAACCATCCGTTATAAAGGCCATGCTGAGAAATTTAAACTTTTAGCAGACTTGGGCTTCCTTGATTCTGCGAATAAGGTAGAAGTGGATAATCAAGAAGTGCCTGTTCGTGCAGTCGTACGAGAGGCTCTCAAAAAGAAGCTTGAATTGGGCTCAAAACCTGATGCTGTATTGTTACGTGTTATTGTAGCAGGTGAAAAGGCCCAACAGCAGGTGACATATGAATATGAAATGGTTGTACGTAAAGATATGACTATTAATGAAACAGCTATGGCACGTGCTACGGCAAATACGATTTCAGTTGTTGCTCAGATGATTGGTGCCGGTGCTATTACAGAGCATGGTGTATTCCCGCCTGAAGCAATCGTGCCAGGTGATACGTATATTGAAGAGATGGCTAAACGAGGTGTGGTCATTAAAGAGACATCACATAAGTCTGCTATGATTGTGAAATGGTAGGTGCTGACCATGAACTTTGAAATGTCCACTGAACAGGAAATGCTAAGAAAAACAGTAAGACAGTTTGTTGATGAGGAAATCATTCCCTATATTGCAAAATGGGATGCTGAAGGTGGCTTTGATGCTAAAATTTGGTCCAGACTTGCTGAGCTTGGCTTAATGGGGGTTTGTGTTCCTGAACAATACGGAGGTAGTGGCATGGATTATAATGCACTTGCTATCGTATGTGAGGAGCTTGAACGGGGAGATACGGCATTTCGTACAGCCGTATCTGTCCATACAGGTTTAAATAGCATGACCTTAATGCAGTGGGGGACTGAAGAGCAAAAGCAGCGATACCTTGTTCCGCAAGCTAAAGGTGTACGGATTGGAGCTTTTGGTCTCACAGAACCTGGGGCTGGGTCTGATGTAGCTGCTATGTCAACAACTGCTGTCCGTGATGGAGATCATTATATCCTCAATGGGCAAAAAACGTGGATCTCCTTATGTGATATTGCAGACAACTTTATCGTATTTGCCTATACAGACAAATCGAAGAAACATCATGGAATTAGTGCGTTTATTGTAGAACGTTCCATGGCTGGTTTTACATCTAAAGCGATTAAAGGAAAATATGGTATTCGTGCTGGTAATACAGGTGAGCTCTTTTTTGAAGATTTACGCGTGCCAATTGAAAACCGACTTGGTGAAGAGGGCGAGGGTTTCAAAATTGCCATGTCTGCGCTAGATAATGGTCGATTTACAGTAGCAGCAGGTGCTGTTGGTTTGATCCAAGCTTGCATAGAGGCTAGTGTGAAATACTGCCATGAACGGGAGACATTTGGTAAACCTATTGGTGAGCATCAGCTTGTTGGACAAATGATTGCTAATATGGAAGCAGGCTATCAAATGAGTCGTCTCCTTGTCTATCGAGTTGGAGAATTGAAAAATAAAGGTGTTCGAAATACTCGAGAGACATCATTGGCAAAATGGCAGTCTTGTGATTTTGCGAATAAGGCTGCGGATGATGCGGTACAGATTCATGGAGCCTATGGCTATTCAGACGAGTATCCAGTTGCCCGTTATTTAAGAAACTCCAAAGCACCAGTCATTTATGAAGGGACTCGCGAAATTCATACTATTATGCAAGCAGATTATGTATTGGGAAGACGACAAGATAAGCCATTAAAAAATATGTTGCCTAAATGGCCATTTGAAGAATAAACGAGAGGGAAGTGTTTCCCTCTCGTTTTTTTGGTAGTGCCTTAACTTGAAAATTTCAGAAAAATGTAACTTTCCTCTTTTTTACTAGTCTAATTAATAAACAAGTATATGAAGGAGAGGAAAAATGATGAAAAGTAAATGGTTCGCAATTATGCTGATAATCGTTCTAGCTATCGTGCCTGGAATTTTTACATGGATAGTGAATACAGATGTGACGGCAAAGGCGGCTAGTGCAAGTATGGCAACACAAAACTGGCAAGCATCTTTTTCAGTTGCTTTAAAGAAAAACAAAATAACTGAGGAATATGTCTATATCACTACGGAAAAAGGACGCAAAGTACCTGCAACGATTGAATTGTTGGAAGATCAAAAAACGATAGTGGTCAATAAGTTAGCACCAGGTAATTATCAATTGCATGTAAAAAAGGAGGCCTTTGCACAAGGCGGACTGAATGTAGCTTCGCAGACAATCCCGTTTACAATTATGGAGACATTAACAGCCGTTAAATCGGAGAAAGAGTTACAGCAGTATTTTAAAAAGTTGTTAACAACTCAAAGAGTAGAAGTTAGAGAAGAAGAGAGCTTACAAAGTACAGCAAGTGAAGATAAAGCAACCGCTAATAATGAGTCTACAACTAATAATCAAGTAGAAGGGGTAGAAGAGGGAGACATTGTAGTTGTCAAAGATGGCTTTATTTACACTGCAAAAGATCAGAGCATTACAGTTGTGAATGCTAAAGATCCTAAGAATTTAAAGGTGGCTACAAGTATCAAATTAAAAGATTCCCAATATATTTCTAAGCTTGCCCTATATGACAATCTATTAATTGCTATCGGGGATCAATATATTGAAAAAGCTGGCACAGCTATGGTAACAGCCTCAATTTATGATATTTCAAATCCAAGCAATCCAAAGCATGTACGTGATGTTGGGCAAGAAGGCTTCTTGCAGGATATTCGCATAACGAATGATACATTATATTTAATCGGAAATATGTATCCAAATTACTGGATGCTACAAGAAAACAATAAAACCGATTTAAAGCCTAAAACATTTGATAGTATGGCAGGGCCAGAGTACAAAAGTCTGCCTTTAGAAAAAATCTCAATCTTACCAAATACGATGGATGGTACCTATAGTTTAATTACAGCTGTCGATTTAAAAAATGGAGCTAAGACAACGGCCAATACGAAAGGGTATTTAGGTGGAAGTAGTGGTCTTTATATGTCAGAGAATGCCCTGTATTTAACGACACCAATGTATGAAAGTAATATTGATGTTTCATCTGAAAAGCGCGTCATGGATATGATTTGGTTACCGAGGTCAGCCGACACTCAAATTTTCAAGTGGAATGTAGATGGAACGACTTTGAACTTTGTCGGAAGTACGGAAGTAAAGGGAACTGTGTTAAATCAGTATTCAATGGATGAATATAAGGGGAACTTCCGAATCTTTACAACAGAAGGTAATACGTGGAATGAGAAAAGTACTTCCTATAACCATCTCTTTATTTTGGATGAACATTTAAAACCGCTTGGTTCAGTAAAAGATATGGCGCCTGGAGAAAAGATATATTCAGCTAGATTTATGGGAGAAAAAGCATATGTGGTGACATTTAAACAAGTGGATCCACTATTTGTCATTGATGTAGCGAATCCGAAAAAGCCTGCAGTACTAGGGGAATTGAAGATTCCTGGCTTCAGTAATTACCTACATCCATTAGATGATAAGCATTTAATTGGTATTGGTTATGATACGGAGCAACGCTATGATTCGTATACAAAACGTAATTTTACTGTGACAACCAATATGAAGATGTCCCTATTTGATGTATCAGATTTCCGAAATCCGAAAGAGCAATCAACCGTAAAAATTGGTGGAAAAGGTTCTTCCTCTGAAGTGCAATACAATCCTAAAGCGCTATTCCGCAATAAGGAATTCAACTATTTTGGCTTCCCTGTAGTACTGTATGAGGCAGGTAAGGGAGACGAGGTTGTCTATCAAGGTCATGGTGCTCAAATTTATGAGATTACTGCAGAGAAAGGGATTGTATTGAAAGGAAATATAATCAATCGTAATAATAATGAGGCCTATGAAAATTGGGAGCAGGTTGTACAACGTGTTGTCTATATAGATGATACGCTGTATACAATAGCGCGTAACGAAGTGAAGAGCTATCAGTTAAATGACTTCAAGCCTTTAGATACTTTAACAATAAAATAATTGCAAAAGTCCAATGAATATCGAAATTCATTGGACTTTTTCTTTGTAAATACTATTGGCGATATGGCAGTATCTCGGACACAGTCACAAATTCATAGCCCTGCTCTTGTAAATAGGCAAGAACAGCATCAAGCCCGTCTGCAGTGGATTGATGAATATCATGCATTAAGACAATGGCATTATTGTGTAAATTATTTTTTACGTGTGGCAATAGCTGCTGTGCATTTCGATGTTTCCAATCCAATGTGTCAATTGTCCATAGCACAACAGGGATAGGAATCTCAGCATTAATTGTGTCATTAGTTGCACCGTATGGTGGTCTAAAAACTGTAGCACCTTGATTGATTGCCTTCTCAATTTCAGTGGCAGTAGTGTTATATTCTTTCATCACTTGTTCCTGCGTAAGCTTTGTTAAGACAGGGTGGTTCCACGAATGGTTTCCAATTTCATGACCGCGCGCAAGAACATCTTTTACGATGTCAGGATAGTATTGTACACGACTACCGAGCATGAAGAAAGTAGCCTTTGCGTGGTACTTATCGAGAATATTTAAAATTTGCTCCGTCACTTTTGGATGTGGACCATCATCAAATGTTAAAGCAATACGTTTTTTATTCGGATCACCAGTTGGTGGTGGATTAATTGGTTTTACATTTTCCATTGCGATCTGAAATTCAGAGGCTAACAATGGGTTAATAAGCGAAAGGGGTAGTTTCACTATTGGGGTACCTGCTGCTCCACTAGCAATCTCATATTCATCGAAATAGATTTGTAATGAATCGTCAACAATAGCAAAGCGATTGAAGTTAGACCATTTGGGTTCTGTAGCTTTTAATAGTTCATCGTTGAAAAGCTCATCCTTTAATTGGAGGTTTTTTTGCAAATCCTTTCGAACATTTACAGCCAACGTAGATAAGTTATTCTCATCATTTTGTAAGAGCGTTTGAATCGTAATTTGTTCGCCCGTTTCGTTGTTAATGAAGTATGTTTTTGTGGAGACTTCGTGATTGGCTCCACCTACATATAGCATTTTTGTAAGCACAAAGGAATAGTAATGCTCTCGGTATGGAAAAGTTTCAAGACTAATATTTAATTCACCCATAGCTTCTTTATCTTTATTTTTCTTCATCGATGTTAGATAGTTTTCTTTTGAATCCGATATGTATTGTAATACGGCATCATTAAAAACCTCGTTATCTGTTTGCGGGTAATGAATAGCAAATGGTGTTCGTTTGTCATTTGAAACGTCCGTAACAATACGTATGCCTGGAAACGCAGAACTTTCGGTCGATAAATGACTATTCACCGATTCCGTCTCGGATTCTTTTGAAGCACTAATCTTTTGAAACTTAAAGTCATCCTTTGAAAGGATAATAAAAAGTATAATAGTTGTTAAGGTCACAATAAGGCTAAGTAATAAGAAATCAATTATTGGACCGCGTCTTTTTCTGCGTTCCTGCATGGTTTTGGATACGCTCCCCTCTTTTTTTATTTTCTATACAATCAGACGTGCCAGTCATTAAAAAAGTTATACAAATCTAGAATCTTTTTATGTAATTTTATGGAAATTTATTAAGGTCACTTTTTCTTCAAGAATCAGCGAATTAATTGTAGTTGTACTTCTATTTAAGAGGTTGTAAAATACCTACTAAAATAGAAAAAACACATGCGTAATATTAGTGTAACTGTAAAAATAAATTGAAAGATAATCCATTGCTTATGAAAAATTTTCAGTTGAGTTTTTATTGGCAGTTCGTTAATATTGGCAAGGAACCTTTTTGAAGGAGGCAGATAGCTGCAATGGTCTTACAAGATGCGGATAATGAACTTACGATTGACTGTTTGTTGCTTGCAGGACGCATTATGATTGAAAGTGGTGCAGAAACATACCGCGTAGAGGATACGATGCTACGTATGGCACATTCTCAAAATATGCCGAATGCTCAATGTTATGCCACACCAACTGGCATCATTTTTTCGTTAGGCAAGACACAGCCAACAAGAATTACATCAATTCCCAGTAGGGTTACAGATTTGCAAAAAATCGCCTTGGTAAATTCAGTATCTCGTAGACTCACATCTCAAATCATAACATTAGAAGAAGCTTATGACGAGTTAAAGTCGATACAAAAAACAAATTATTTTTTACCAACTTATTTGCAAGTTTTGGCAGCTGCGCTTGCTAGTGGTTGTTTCCTTATTATGTTTAAGGGTGGATGGTCAGATTTTCCGGTAGCTTTTTTAGCAGGTGGGCTAGGTTTCCTAGTACTGATAATCATTAATCATTTAACAAGGGTAAAGTTTTTTTCTGAATTTACAGCATCACTCGTCCTCGGCTTTGTTGCCTTCTTTGCAGTAAAGTATGGTTATGGTACTGAACTTGATAAAATTATTATTAGTTCCGTCATGCCACTCGTACCAGGTATTTTGATTACAAATGCTGTTCGTGATTTAATGGCAGGTCATTTTATGTCAGGGATGGCAAAGGGAGCAGAGGCCTTTTTAACAGCCTTTGCTATTGGTGCAGCAATTGCCGTCACACTAGGATTTTAGGAGGCGGACAATATGCATATGATGGATATTATTATACAATTAATAGTTAGTTTTTTTGCGACAGCGGGGATTGCCATTATTTTTAATGTTCCTAGAAAAACACTACTTCATTGCGGACTCGTTGGGGTAATTGGCTGGATTATATACTACGTTCTAACAGAGCAAGGCATGGATGTTGTCAAAGCTTCTTTCTTTGGCTCATTTGTCATTGCCATTGTGGCTCATTTATATGCCAGACGTTTTAAAATACCCATGATTATTTTCATTGTTGGGGGAATTATACCATTAGTGCCAGGGGGCATGGCCTATAATGCAATGAGAAATGTGGTAGAGGATGATTACTTACAAGGCTTGCAATATGGCTTAAAGGCATTTTTAATTACAGGTGCTATTGTTATTGGACTAGTTTTTGCAGAAGTAATTATTCAACTCATATTCCGCTCAGTTCGTTCAAGTAAAGTAAAATTACAAAAGGTTTATAAAAAATAGAAGGAGGCTGCGTGCAAAATGGACGCAGTCTCCTTCTTCTTTAATTATTGTTTAATCAATAATAGTTCAATCTCTTCAGGTGTAACAGGCTTGCTAATATAATAGCCCTGAATGGCATCACAGCCATAAGTAATTAATAGATCTGCTTGTTCAGCTGTTTCTACACCTTCAGCGACCACTTTCAATTCCATGGATTTACCTAGTTGAACCATACCATTCATAAGCTTTTGGCTCTTTTCGGATTTCAAGAGTGAATTTGTAAACGTTTGATCGATTTTTAATGTACTTATTGGTAAAATTTGCATATATCTAAATGAGCCGTAGCCAGTACCGAAATCATCTAATACAAAGGAAATGCCTTCGTTTTCAAGCTTACGCATTTGCTGTGCAATAGACGTTGCGGCTTCAGCTTCTAAAGCAAATTTTTCAGTAATCTCAATTTGTAATAGGTTCGCTGGACAACCTGTTTTTGTAATCATTTCAAGTATAGATTTTGCCATATTCTTATCACGGAATTCGCGTACAGAAGAGTTAATAGATACTTTTAAATCATAGCCAGCCTTTTTCCAAAGTAATGCTTGTTCACAAGCCCTTTCCAGCATGAAGGACCCAATATTATTAATTAGACCTGTTTCTTCAGCGATAGGAATTAACTCATCAGGCGTTACGACACCTATTACCTCATCTTCCCAACGTACCAGTGCTTCCACAGCAGTAACTTTTCCAGCATACACATCGATTTGTGGCTGATAGAGTACCTTCAAGTTTTTTTGGTCAAGTGCTTGGAGTAAGCGCTTTTCAATTAATGCTTTACGATTTAAAGCTTTATGTGTTGCTGTTGATAAAGAAACAATTTTATCTCCGCCAGCCTCACGGACTGTTGAAATAGTAGCAATGGACGCCTTCATAAGCTGAGAGAATGTTGTTTGATCCTCAGGATATCTAGTTATGCCGCCACTTATAGAAATTGGTACAGCAATATTGCCGCTGTAAATCGGATGTTGTTGTAAGTAAGATAAAAAGCCTTGAATAAACCATTCACTTAAAGGCGTGATGACAACAAAATCATTTTCATTTATACGAGCCATCGTGCTATCTTGGAAATACATTTTTATACGATTTGTAAATTCAACAATCAGGCTTTGATCGATTTGTTGATCATGTAATTCTTTAAGTGTATAAAATTTATCAATACTTAGATAAACAAATGAAAAGTGTCTCTCATCGTCAATCATATTGGTGATTACTTTTTCAAGTCGATGTGCATTCATCAAACCAGTTTCTGTATCGATGTAAGCAATTTTTTCGAGTTGGTGTTGAATCGTTTTTGATTTTGTTACATCCTTTTCAATTAGGATAAATTGTTGTTCATTTGTTTCAAGATTAAAGAGAGGGATAGCCGTTAGTAGCACCCAATAGGATTGCCCCGTTTTTGTGATTTTTTCAACTTCTCCCTGCCATGTATGACCATTATTTAAATTACGCCAGATCGTATGTGTTATTTTTTCACTCACTTCATTATCAGGGAACAGTTGCCAAAAGGTTTTGCCGATAACACGCTTTGGTGTCCATTGGCTTGTTTTTAGAAATTCATTATTACATTCCAAGATAAATCCATCGTGATCGAGTGTAACAGTCATAAAGGTCGCATCTAAACCTTGCTTAAGATTTACAAAGGTATTGCATTGAGAGATAGCCTGCGTCATTAATTCTGGTAGCATAAAAATCAATAGAATAAAACGCTCTCCCTCATCTGTAAAAGGTTTAGCTAGCAGAGCTGTTGTTATTTCTGCATTTGAAGTTGTGTGTACTTGAATTTTTTCTAGATACGTACTGTCCTCATTTTGTAAAATAGATTGAAATGTTTCAACAGGAAGCTGACGCAGTAGATTTTCGTGTATAGATGGAGTAGTATTTCCTTTAATATCATTAGCTGATAAGCCAATCAGATGTTCAGCACTCTTTCCCCAGACTGTTGCTTGTCCATCTTGATTAATGATAATTGCAGGAAAAGGAAGTGAATTTAAATAATGTTCATCAATCGTAAATGATTTATGCATATGACTCATGATTATTCGATCTCCTTGGGTAATCAATATATACTAATATTATAGATAATAATCGGGAATTAGTCATTATGAATATATTTGTAAATATTTGATAGTGAAAAATAATAGGACTTTTCTAGTGAAGTACAAGAAATGTTTTGAAGAAAAGTAACAATTTTTAGTACGTATATAGGAAGCAGGATTGGTATGAAACGTTTAAAAGGAATAATATTTATCGTCTCAGGTGCTATGTTATGGGGAGCAACTGGCCCTTTAATGGAGTGGTTGCTGAATCATACACCTTTGACTGTATCCTTTATGTTAACAATCCGTTTATCGGTTGCAGGTATATTACTACTTACATATTTATTGTTAACAGGAAAAAATATTTTTGGAATTTGGCAGCACAAGCTATGGGGGAGGCAACTCATAGTTTTTGGTATTGCAGGTATGCTTGGTGTCCAATTTACATTTGTTGCTGCAATTAATGAAAGTAATGCTGTGCTTGCTACCTTACTACAGTTTTTAGCGCCAATATTTGTTGTCGCGTATGTCTCTCTTAGTTTAAAGAAATGGCCACCAAAATATCAAGTGTTAGGTATTATTGGTACCCTTATAGGGTTATTTCTGTTACTAACGAATGCATCATTTGAAAGTTTACTTATTAGTCCAAAAGCCTTGTTGTGGGGAGTAGGAGTAGGCTTAACATTTGCATTTTACACCTTGTATCCTGCACGCTTAATGAAGGAGTGGAGTGTGCTTTTAGTAGTGGGCTGGGGGATGTTGGTGGGTGGCTTCACTTTAGGCTTAGTAAGCCGTGTTTGGCAGCAGTCCAGTCAATGGGTTGTTCTAGTAGATTTTAAAATTTTAATGTTATTAGTTACTTTAATATTTTTTGGAACAGTAGCTTTTATATTGTTTTTAAGTAGTATGAAATACATCACAGCAGTTGAAACGAGCATTCTTTCTAGTATTGAGCCATTAACTGCGATGGTTATTTCTGTTATTGTTTTTGGTACTTCATTAGGTTTTTGGCAATTAATAGGAGTATTCGTTATGCTTGTTTGTGTAACGTGGCTTTCAATAGCGGGAGAGAAAGCATAAATATACTATAGTGTTAGTAGTTTTTGACTGCCTTTAAATTTTATCTACCAACAAGGAGGAAAGAATATGAAAGAGGTTTTTTCCTATGTAAAGCCATATAAATGGACAGCTATTTTTGCTTTATGTTTAATGCTTTTAGAGTTATTTGTTGAGCTTGTGCAGCCACTCATTATGGCAAAAATAATCGACGAGGGAGTAAGGGCACAAGATCAAGGAATGGTTTTGCAATGGGGGGCTGTTTTACTTGGGCTATCTTTCGTTGCCTTTCTGGCGGGCGTTATTAATTCTTATTTTTCTTCACATACAGCTCAAAGCTTTTCGTATGATCTTCGAAATGCCATGTTTGATAGGATTCAATCCTTTACGCTAGCAACCTATCAAAAATTCTCCACTGCATCGCTTATTACTCGATTAACAAATGATGTCACACAAGTACAAACTGTGCTGTTTATGAGCTTGCGTATTATGCTTCGAGCGCCACTTGCTGTGATAGGAAGCATTATTATGGCTTTTGTCGTAAATCCGAAATTAGCTTTATTTTTAGTTATTGGTGCACCGATCATTTTTATTTTTCTTATTTTTATGGTGGCAAAAGGTGTGACTTATTTTGGGCGTGTACAAAAGAGGGTGGATCGTTTAAACAGAGTTTTACAGGAGAATTTACAGGCGATACGGTTAGTAAAGACTTACTTAAGAGGGGCATATGAGGCTACACGCTTTGATGAAGTTGCAGTACGGTTAAAGGTTGATACTGTGAAGGCATTACGCATAATGGAATATATTATGCCGGTTCTTTTGTTTATTATGAATATGAGTCTGCTCGCAGTTTTATGGTTTGGTACAAAACAAATTGCTACAGGAACAACGCCACTTGGTGATATTGTGGCTATTGTGAATTATGCAATGCGTATGACAGGCTCATTTTCAATGTTCGCTTTTATTATTATCTTCTACGCACGTGCGAAGGCATCTGCAGAACGTATGGCAGAAATCCTTTCCATTGAAAATGAGGTTGAAGATACGTCCCTTTTAGAAGAAGTAGGTCATGCAACACAGTATGGAGAATTAACCTTTGACCATGTTAGTTTTACTTATCCAGGAGGGGATGTTCCTGTTCTGTCAGATGTGAGCTTTCAAGTTAAGTCTGGCGAGAAACTAGCGATTATGGGGGCAACTGGTGCAGGGAAATCAACATTATTACAACTCATTCCCCGATTCTATGAAGTAACGCAAGGCAGAATACTTGTGGAAGGTCAGGATGTTCAACATTGGGATTTACAAGAGTTGCGGGAAGTGATTGGCTATGTCCCTCAGCAGTCATTGTTATTTACAGGAAGTATTGCAGATAATGTGCGTTGGGGAGATACACAGGCTGAAATGGATGCTGTATTACAGGCTACAATGCAGGCGCAAATTCATGCATCTGTTGAAGATTTTCCAAATGGTTATGATACCAAGGTTGGGCAAAAAGGTGTTAATTTATCGGGGGGGCAAAAGCAGAGGTTATCTATAGCTAGAGCCCTTTTGAGAAAAGGACATATTTTAATGCTTGATGATAGTACAAGTGCTTTAGATGTTAAAACTGAACAGTCTTTGTGGGCGGCACTGAGTGAAGAAAAAGCAACGATGCTTGTTGTTACGCAAAAAATACGTACAGCTAAAGGTGCAGATCGCATTTTACTGATTGATGCTGGAAAAGTAGTTGCTTATGGCACACATGAAGAGCTTTTAGAGACTTCCTCGCTTTATAAAAAAATAGCTATCTCTCAACAGGAGGTGGAGGATTAATGGGATTTTTCCAGAAACCTTTTGGCTATGAACCGCTTTTGACAAAAGATGATCTCAAACAGGTTGTGAAGAAAAAGAAGGGGCCACGTGCAGCTGATTGGCGAAGCACATTGCTGCGGTTATGGAAAATTGTCGACGAACAACGTGCACTGCTCATTGTCGTGCTCTTATTAGTGATGATTAGCTCCATATTAGCTTTGGTTGGTCCTTATGTAATCGGTCAAATGATTGATCACTATGTTATGCATGGCGAGCTTTCAGGCTTAGGTAAGGGGATTGGCTTATTAATTGGTATTTATGTGTTATTAGCCGTTTCACTTTTCCTACAAAACTATTGGATGATTGGCATCGCCCAGCAAACGATCTATAGATTAAGGACAAGTGTATTTACTCATTTTCAACGACT
This sequence comes from Lysinibacillus sp. 1 U-2021, assembly GCF_029916965.1. Lineage (NCBI taxonomy): Bacteria > Bacillati > Bacillota > Bacilli > Caryophanales > Bacillaceae > Lysinibacillus > Lysinibacillus sp. 1 U-2021. Next base: position 4,900,978 of record NZ_CP123966.1, on the reverse strand, counting down.
GCCAGTGGCATTCTTTGATCGTCGTCAGCATGGCGAATTGATGAGTAGAATGACGAATGATATTGAAGCTGTCAGCTCAACATTGAACAGTTCCTTTATTCAGGTATTTTCAAGTGTACTTACGCTTGGAGGAACCGTCATTATTATGCTCAGTTTAAGCCCATTGCTGACAGTTCTGACGATGATCATTATTCCACTGATGTTTTGGGCGATGCGATGGATTACACGTCGTACAGCACCACTGTTTAAAGAACAGCAGGTAGCTATTGGCGCCTTAAATGGGATGATAGAAGAAACCATTTCAGGACAGCGGATTGTAAAGGCATTTTCACAAGAGGAGCGAATGAAAGCAGAATTTCGTGAAAAAAGTTTGCGCTTAAAAAGAACTGGTTTTTGGGCACAGACATATTCAGGTTATATTCCTAAGGTTATGAACTTCTTAAATAACATAAGCTTTACCATTGTAGCAGGCGTAGGAGGAGTCCTTGCGTTATATGGACATGTATCGATAGGGGTAATTGTTATATTCACTGAATATGCACGACAATTTACACGTCCTTTAAATGATTTAGCAAACCAGTTTAATACGGTACTGTCAGCCATTGCTGGTGCAGAACGTGTATTTGCCTTACTTGATGAACAACCAGAGGCAGAAAATGTGTCAGCACAAAAGCATCAGCTGTTGGGACATGTATCGTTTAAGCAGGTGTACTTTAAATATGAACTAGAAGAAGAAGGATACACACTAAAAAATGTAGACTTTAAAGTGGAACCTGGTCAAACGGTAGCGCTTGTTGGTGCAACTGGGGCTGGTAAAACGACAATCCTTCAACTTATTGCAAGATTTTATGAGGTCTCAAAGGGAGAGGTATTATTTGATGGTATAAATGTACAGCAAATTGATCGACAATCCCTTCGTTCACAGATGGCTTTTGTTTTACAGGATCCATTTTTGTTTGAGGCTTCTGTTCGCGAGAATATCCGATATGGTAGACTGGATGCGAGTGATGCAGAGATTGAAGAGGCGGCCAAGCAAGCTAATGCACATGATTTCATAATGAAACTAAAGGATGGATATGATACTATTCTTGCTGCGGATGGACGCGAGATTTCCCAAGGCCAAAAGCAATTACTTTCTATAGCAAGGGCTCTTATTGCTGATCCAAAAATTTTACTATTGGATGAAGCAACAAGCAGTATCGATACTGTGACAGAGCTGGCGATACAAGAGGCTCTCGATACGTTAATGCAAGGGCGCACCAGCTTTGTGATCGCACATCGTTTAAATACTGTCCATAATGCCGATATAGTCTTAGTTATGCATAAAGGGGAATTAGTGGAGGCTGGACCTCAGCAAAAGCTAATCGAATCAGGCGGTCTTTATGCACAAATGCTGCATTCATCCTCACACCATCTTGAGGAATAGATGGAAAAAGAGCAATTTCATTTGAAGTTGCTCTTTTTATCGAATTAAAAATGTTCTTAATTTGAATAAATGGTACAATTATTATAAAAAAATACTAAAATAGGAAGCGATATATAGTTTAAAAGTAATAGTTTGTAACAGAATAAATATCTCTATTTTTGGAAAATTAGTATATTATATTATAGCTATTATTTCTAGTAAATTTCAGTCATTTTACTGACTTTTTATAGTATAAATCCTTTTATTTTTCTATTATTTGAAGTAAAATTTTGATTAATAGCAGGTAATAATATATTTTGTTGCCAGCTTATTTTCATTCTTGCTACAATAGGGCAATAGTCTGTTACAGGAACGGAGTAAATGATGAATATTTCAGTGATGACAGTGTCTTTTCCATTAGATGGAGAAACATTGAAAGAAGTAAAGTTATTATGTGAAGAAGCAACAGTTCAAGATTATCGAGTATATGAAACCATTATGAACGTACCAATGGCAGGATCTTTCGAGAATAAAGGCTTTATGGTACTAGCGTATGAGGATGATAAGGATTTACTAGTTGGTGCTGCTAGTGCTATCGACTTAATGGGGCTTCATACATATGAGTGGTCATTAGTGGTGACACCTGCATATCGACAAAAGGGTATTGGAACTGCGTTAGTTGATGGTATACAAGTTGGGCTAAAAGAAAGAGGGGCAGAGGGTCAATTAGCTGTAGTAATTGATGGTTCTCCTTATGGGCATACATTTATTGAAAACAAAGGTTTTACCTATAGTTTTTCAGAAACGACTTTAGAAACAAAAGCAGAGCCTGTTACGTTACGAGGTGATATAAATATACAGGCCTATAACGGAGAGCAAGCTGAATTGATTACTATTTATTGTGAGGCTTTTGGAGATCTACCCGAAGAATCAGAAGAGCTTATTGCTTTTAATACATCAACAAATGGAAGAGAGCTTTGGGTTGCTTACAGAGATGGTGCAGTTGTTGGCACAGTGACTACAGCGAAGGAAAATGAAATCCAGTGGGTCACAGCACTTGCTGTACATCCAAATTGTGAAGGACAAGGTATTGGGACAGCCCTTCTTTCCTTTTCAAAGGATTATGCGAGTAAGGTTGGTGCAGCATTTGTCATGCTAGATGTAGAAGTAGACAATAAAAAAGCACTTTCTGTCTATGAAAAAGCAGGCTTTATGAAAGCACAGCAAATTGATTATTATGTAAAACAATAGAAAAAAGGGTGATGAGAGGTATTTAATATTAACTCATCGCCCTTTTTTATCATAATCACCTACTATCTTCATATAATATTAATAAGCTTTAAGAAAGGAGTCGTGATCATGCGCATGCCAGCATTGCCAAAGAAGAAGTCTCCTCCGAAGGAAGCCCCTAGTTCATGGTGGAAAGTTGTGAAAGCTTATTTATCCAAAGGGAAGTTTTATAAATTACCCCCAAGAAATTAACGATGCAAAGAAAAAAGTCGCCTTTTAGCGACTTTTTAATTTTCTAATAAAAATGTCTTTTTGGATGGCCCGATTAAGTATAGCTCGTGCATAGCTCGTGTAAGAGCTACATAAAGTAGCTTTCGATCAATTGGTGTATCGTAAAATGGTGTATCGTAGGCAGCTACAATGACGGCATCAAATTCAAGTCCCTTAGCTAAGTGACTTGGGACAACAAGTAACATTTCTTGATTAATAGATTCATTTTCTGTTAGTAGTTGTGAAGCAATGTCATTATCTTTTAATGCCTGTTGCATAGTAATGGCTTCTGCAGTAGTTTTGCAAATTAAAGCGATGGATCGGTGACCATTTTGACGAATGGCTTCAAAGATCTCTTTAATTTTGAAGGCATCGAATTGCTCCTCTTGAATAAAACTTGGTACGTTACCGTGACGCACAACGGGTTCTACTAAAGGTAGCTGTTCATTCATTTGCGCTAGAATTTGATTCGCGACTTCCATAATTTCAATTGTTGTTCGATAGCTTTTTTGCAAAGTGCGGAAGCTTGCACGAGGAAATAAGCTTTGGACAGGCTCCCAGGCTGTTAATGAGCGATAGCTATGGATACCTTGTGCTAAATCACCGACCATAGTAAACATATCTGTATCAAGACCTGCTTTTAAAGCAGCAAGCTGAAATAAACTGTAATCTTGGACCTCATCGATAAAGACAACACGCATCTTCCATTCATCTGCAATGCCTTTTAAACGTGCTTGTAAATAGTATAGTGCAGCTAAATCTTCGAGTGCCCATTGTTCTTTACGATGTGCCTGCAAAAATTGTTGCTGTTCAAGGTAATGCCATTCAGGGGCGAGTTCTGCTAATAGTTCTGCATCGGTGAGAAGGGTACGATAGAGTGTTTTAATATTATGTTTGGGAAAGCGCCGCATATAAGCTGATGCCGTTGTCTTCGTTTCTTTTTCAATGGCAGGAATTCGTTCATCACGCTCATCAATGAATTTTGTGACAACACGTCGCCGTTTTTCATCATCTCGAATTCCATTTAAGGCTTTACCCAATGCTTCATCATACTTTTTATGGAGTGTAGCTAAAACAGCCTGTTTTTTTTGACGTACATGGCTTGCTAAGACCTTTTTAATATGTTCAAGTCGCTTTTCGATAGGCATATATGAGAATTCATATAAAAACAGCTTCTTCAGGTGGGAAGCACGCATGATACAGTATTTTTCAATATAGACATCTTCGAATTGCTCTGCGATCCTTTGTTCCAGCTTTTGTACGTAGCGTTCGATGACATCACGATAGTAAAGTGAGCCTTTCATTTCAGCAATCCAGTCAGTAGGCTGACTTCCTCCAGCAACGAGCAATTCTAATTGCTCATTTGGATTTTGAAGCTTAAGCTTTAATTTAGTGGCAGAAAGAACGTAGTCTGTAAAAGTAGTTTGGCATATTTTATCGACGCCAAGCTCTGGTAAAACATCGCCTATATAATCAATAAATAATTTATTCGGTGCTAAAATCATGAGCTGCTCAGGATTAAAATGTTCACCCATTGTATAAAGGAAATAGGATATTCTGTGTAGAGCAATGGTTGTTTTTCCACTACCAGCAGCACCTTGTACAATAATTGGTTGACGAAGATGTGCTCGAATAATTTCATTTTGTTCCTTTTGAATTGTTGAAACAATTTCAGTTAGACGGACATCAGCTTTTCCAGCTAATGCTTCTTGTAGTAGTTCATCATTTGTTGTTAGATCAATATCTCGTATATCGAGTAATTCGCCATTTTCGATCTTGTATTGCCTTTTAGCAAAGAGATGTCCTTTATGAACTTCACCACGGACATCGTATTCCATGTCACCAAGACGTCCATCATAATAAACATTAGCTACGGGTGAGCGCCAGTCAACAATAATGGGCTCATGGGTTTCACGATGAAATAGTGATGTTTTCCCAATATAAAGGAATTCTTCTGGGTCACCGGTTTTTTGGAAATGGATTCTAGCGAAATAGGGCTTCTTGCGAACGGCCTCTAGACCTTCTTTTTGATTACGTGCCATTTCAAAAAATCTGGCATTTGTTAAGATATTTAAATAACTTAAACTCGAATCTAAGTAATCAAGATCTGCCATAGATTTGCGGATATTTTCTTGAGCAGATTTTAAATCTCGTTGTGATTCGTCTAATATTTGTTGCATATAGCCTTGGGTATACGCTAACCGCTCTACTTCAGCCTGAAAATCTGGATGTTGTACAGTCATTTTTTAGCACCTCCTAGGTACTTACAATTTCAAAGTAGATTATCATACTACTATATATAATATTTACCAGCAAGTGAAAGCTAAAAAGTCAATTATGCTATTATTACATGGGGCTGGAAGGTTTTTCTTTGAATAATAATAGAGGAGGTTATTGAATTTGGACATATTTGCACATAGAGGCGTTTCGATAAACTATCCAGAAAATACGATGGCTGCCTTTCAAGCAGCATCAAAGCTTCCTATAGCAGGGGTAGAGCTAGACGTTCATTTAACCGCAGATAAAGAGGTAGTGGTGATTCATGATGAGACCATTGATCGTACCTCCAATGGCTCAGGCTATGTAAAAGATTTTACATTACAGCAATTACGTACTTTTGATTTTGGCTCCTGGTTTTCACGGGAGTTCGGAGATGAAGTAATTCCTACGCTAGGGGAAGTGTTGGAGTTATTTGCAGGTACCAATCACCGTATCAACATTGAACTGAAAACAGACATTATTGCATATGAAGGAATCGAAGCGCTCGTGCTCAAAGAAGTAGCAGCACAGCAAATGACAGAGCGGGTGATCATTTCATCTTTCAATCATGAATCATTGCAAACAATATCAAAAATAGCGCCTTATATAGAAAGTGCAGCATTGTTTGCAGAGGTGCTGGTGGATTTCCCAACTTACATTGCTCTTATACCAGCTAAGGCGTTGCATGTAAGTTTACCAACTTCCTTCCGTAAATCAGTTAAACTAGCTCTCGCTGAAGGTGCAACTGTACGTGTGTATACCATCAATGAACAACGAGATGCTCGAAGTTTACAACAGCTCGGTGTACAGGCGATATTTACAGATGATCCAGAAAAAATATTAAGAGCCCTTAGTTAGAGCAAAAGTGGACAGTTAGGAGACAAAAGCTTCCGTGGAATCATTTGCATTTTCAAAATACCCACGGAAAGCAACGTCTTCTAGAGGATTTTTACCATTTTGCACGATGTTCCTCAATACATCCGAGCATTTGTTGAATAACCAGTGTTTCACCATTGTCGAGTAAAATAGAACCGTCGTAATAGCCAAATAGTTGATGTACCTCTGATTTAACTAGTTTGGCATTCGTTTGGGCTATACGTTCAAAAAAGGGTGAAAAGGTTAAGGAGACCTGATTAGAAAATTTTGTTTTTACTTTCCAACGCTGCATATAATCTTCGGAATCATATTGAAATAATAAATCCTCATGTATTTTTGTCATTTTACCATCAACAAAAACAGCATTTTCGGTCATGCCTGTGCCATCTGTCCATTTACCTCCTAAATTAAGTCCGATGCGTCGTCCACGTACTCGTTGAGAGGCCATTCCCCAGTTCCATAATGCTTCACGTGGCCATACACCTCGTCCATAATCCAACACAGCAAAATTCTCCTCAGCTGAGAAATTAAAACGTCGAGTACCAATTGTGACAACACCTGATGTTGGCAATATGTGATGCTTGCCTGTGAACTGAAATGTTTTGCGATTCCAAGGAATGACTACATTTAGGGTTTCGTCCGCTGGTGGGTGCTGAATGATAAGCTTCGCTCGTAAAACATCTCCGTCAAAGTTTGGTATGGAAACAGATAGATGTGTTTCATTTTGTATATATAATAAATCAATCATCATTTCACTATTTTTAAATGAAACAGATTCTAAAACCTGTGAAGGCATTTTTAGTTTACCACCGAAGGGGATTGTGATCGTTTTTTCAAAATAGCGCTGTGTTTCATATTCAAGGAAATAAACGAAGCAGACTGCTGCGTAATCTAGATGACTAATCGTAGCTGAAAACAAGATTTCATCACCGTAGACACACCAATAGTTCCATTTCTTTTTGCGCATGAGATGGCCGCTTAAATTGCTATTAATAAGTGGTTTGCGTGCAAATCCGATGGCTGCTGGATTTAAATTACCTTTTTTATCGCATAAAAGAGTTGGCTGTAAAATCTCTTTTTCAGCATGCTGCCTCACATTCAACATCCCTTCTGGTCATAAAATAAAATTGACATATCTTTAATCCTTATTGTAGCAAAAATGTTCTTGAAATTGGAAAGGAACATGCTGAATATAATGGATTTCAATAAGAATTATGAGGAAGGACCTAACTAATAGAAATGCTTAAATAGACATATGATGGCATGAGGAGGTTATGTATGGCAAAAATGTATAATAGGCAGGCTGCAGTTCAATATGCTAATTTGTGGTGGAACAGACGCAATCCTGCTTTTCCAAATTTTGATGTAGATTGCACGAACTATATATCTCAGTGTTTACTTGCAGGAGGTGCACCGATGCGAGGTGCACCAAGTAGAGAGAAAGGCTGGTGGATTCAGCAAGGGAATTGGAGCTTTAGCTGGTCTGTTGCCCATTCATTACGATGGTATTTAGAAGGATCTACAACAGGATTGAAGGGTAGACGTGTTCAATATGCAGAGGAACTAGAGCTTGGAGATGTCATTTTTTATGATTTTCAAGGGAATGGTAGAATTGACCACTCCGTTATTGTTACAAGTATTCAAAATGGTATTCCTTATGTGAATGCCCACACCTCAGATAGTCTTAATCGACCTTATTTTTACGAGGATTCCACCGCCTATACGCCAAGCATGACCTACTTTTTCTATCATATAGATGACAGCTTTGCTTAGGAACAGGTAGTTTTAAAGCATACAAATATATGATAATGTGAAAGATAGAAGAGATAAACTCTAATATGTTGTCTTATGGTAGAAGGAGAATTGATATATGAGCGAACAAATTTTATCTGTTAGAGATGCAATTATTCAACGTCGTTCCATTAAAAAGTTTAATGGCCAGCCTGTAGAGCGTGAGGATTTAATGGCTATTATTGACGATGCAGTATGGGCTCCCAATCATGGTAATCGTGAGCCGTGGCAATTAGTTGTTGCCTGTGGAAAGGAATTAACAAATCTTCACCAGCTATTACGTGACTTAACAATTCCTAAATGGCAGGAGCTTTCAAGCGAAGATTTAGCGAAGCAGATGTTGAAATTTACATTACCAGGTGGCTATGCCTTTGTTATCGTTCCAGAGGATGCGCGTCAAAAAGAACGTTTAGAAGATTATGCAGCAGCAAGTACATTTATTCAAAACATGCAGTTACTGGCATGGGATAGAGGCATAGGCTCTTGCTGGAAAACACCAGGCTTCCTAGATAATCCAAAATTCCGTGAAGCTTTAAAGGTACAGCCAGGTGAACGTGTCATTGCTATGCTACAAGTTGGTTATTTTGATGAAGTGCCAAAAGGCAAAGAGCGCAAACAAGCAGCTGATATCGTTACGATTTTTGGTGAGTAATCAAATAAAAAAATCCCTTCACTTTGACAGTGAGGGGATTTTTTAATTAATCGATATTTACTTTTGTAATCCTGAAACCTCATATAAATAATCACTAAGAACACGCAAGCCTTTATCAAAGTTTTCTAAATGGAAGTGTTCATTTGGTGCATGGAAGTTTTCACTTGATAGACCGAAGCCCATTAGCACTACAGGTAAATCTAAAATTTCATCAAACGCAGCGACGATAGGGATGGATCCACCGCCACGTGTGTATGCTGTTGGTACATTATACACTTTTTCATAGGAGCGTCCAGCAGCCTGAATAAATGGATGATCGAAAGGCGTTAGGAATGGACGGCCTTTATCAAATTCAGAAATGTTGATTTCCACACCAGCAGGTTTGTGCTTTTCAACATGTGCTTTTAAAAGTGCTACAATTTCATCGGGCTCTTGATTTGGTACAAGACGACATGTGATTTTAGCGCCAGCTTCAGCGGGCAGCACTGTTTTGATGCCTTCACCTGAGAAACCACCAAATACACCGTTAACCTCTAGGGTTGGGCGGGCCCAAGTACGTTCTAAATAAGAATACCCTTGTTCACCGAATAATTCTTTTACGCCAACTTCCTGTTTAACAGACTCTTCATCGAAGCCAAGCGCAAGATAAGCCTCACGTTCCTCTTCTGTTAATGGCAACACTTTGTCGTAGAAACCTTCAACTTGAATCGTACCATGCTCATCACGGAAGGATGCTAAAATTTCAGCTAATGCGTGAATAGCATTTTGTACGCCACCACCATAAAGACCGGAGTGTAAATCTCCCTTAGCTCCACGCACATCAATTTGAATGCCCGTTAAGCCCCGTAAACCATAGCATACCGCAGGCTTCCCAGGACCATAAAGACCTGTATCGGAAATTAAAATTAAATCTGCCGCTAGTTTTTCTTTATATTGTTCAACATAGGCAGGTAGATGTGGACTACCAATTTCTTCTTCACCTTCATAAATGAACTTAACATTGACAGGTAATGTCCCTGTTGTAGCAAACAATGCCTCAATCATTTTTAAGTGCATAAAGACTTGTCCTTTATCATCACTCGCACCACGAGCAAATAATTTATTGTCTCGAATTGTAGGATTAAAAGGCTCACTGTCCCATAAATTTAATGGATCAACAGGTTGAACATCATAATGACCATAAAATAAAATAGTTGGTTTACCCTCTGCATGTAGCCAGTCTGCATAAACAACAGGGTGCCCAGCTGTTTGTGTAATGGAGATATTTTCAAGATTTAGTTTTTCAAACGCACTGGCTAGCCACTCAGCTGCATGTTGAATATCCTCTTTATGCTCGGATAAAGAACTGATACTTGGAATTCGTAAAAATTCATTCAATTCATTTAAATGTGCCTCACGGTGTTCTGCAAAATAAGCATCAATTTGCTGTAAATTAGTCATTAAGCATCCCTCTTTCTACTATTTCGATAATAGAAATAGTATAGCACAATTTGCTTTTAGGAATCTTAAATTGTCTTGAAAGATTACACATAGCACCTACAAAATAAACCACAAGAGCTAAATAGCAATTGTGGTTGAGTCTTACTTGAGTGGATTATAAATTTGTCATTTTTCAGTGAAGGGTTCAGATACAACAGCCAGATCGCTTCACACTTTTAACGGCTAGAATGGCATCATTAAATGCACTAGCTTTCAGGCAAGTCTATTCAAAGCCCCATTAGTGAGCAGTATAACCACCATCAACAAGAAGCGTTGTACCATTAACAAAGCTTGCGTCATCGCTTGCTAAGAAGAGAACAGCTTTAGCGATTTCTTCTGGTTTACCAAGTCGACCTTGTGGGTGAAGGGATGCTAAATATTCTTTCTTCTGAGCATCGACCTCAGCTAATAGAGGAGTGTCGATATAGCCAGGACACACCGCATTTACACGAATACCCTGTTTAGCGTAAGCAGTACATAGGTTTTGTGTTAATAATTTAACGCCACCTTTTGCAGATGAGTAGGCTGTAGGGTTTGGTAAGGCAACGAAGCTATGAATTGAACCAGCGTTAACAATGACACCACCTGTCCCTTGAGCAAGGAATTGTTCAATGGCATATTTATCCGAAAGAAATACACCTGATAAATTAATATCAATTGTTCTTTTCCATTTTTCAAAAGAAAGCTCGTGTGCTGGTGCATCGTCAGCTACACCTGCATTTGCATACATAATATCAAGTTTACCGTATTTAGCAACGGTCTCCTTTATCATGTTTTGAATGTCCGTTTCATTAGTTACGTCTGTTTTTACGAAGAGTGTATCAAAACCATTGTTATTTAATTCTTCAGAAACGCTTTGTCCACGATCAGAAAAATCGGCAATAACGACTTTAGCGCCTTCTTCTACAAAGAGACGAACTGTGGCTTCACCGATACCACTAGCCCCACCTGTAACAATTGCTACTTTATCTTTTAGTTTCATATAAATGACCACCTTTAATGTTATTTTGCTGTTGCTCCGCCATCAATAACGAATTCTGCACCTGTTGAAAAGGAAGATTCATCAGAAGCTAAAAACAATACAGTTTGCGCTACTTCCTTTACAGAGCCTAAACGTCCTAATGGGAATAAGTTTTTGCCTAATTCATCTTTTGAGCTTCCTGTTGTTGCTGATGCATAGTCTGCCATACCTGTATCAATGTAGCCAGGATGAATGGAGTTGACACGTACGCCGTATGGAGCATACTCCATAGCAGCATCTTTTGTCATAATGCGAACAGCCCCTTTACTAGCGCCGTATAATACGTGACCAGCAGCACCTGTTAAGCCTGCAATAGAGGAAGCATTAATAACAGAACCATTATGTTGTTTAGCCATAAGCGGCATAATATGTTTCATGCCTAAGAACACACCTGTCACATTGATGGACATTAAGCGGTTCCAGTCAGAAAGCTCGATTTCTGCAAGGGGTTTTATGATATAGATACCTGCATTATTGAAAAGAATATCCACTTTCTTAAATGTTTTTATTGATTCATCTGCAACCTTTTTCCAGTCTTCTTCATTACTAACATCGTGGCGGATAAATACTGCCTCACCGCCGATAGTTTGAATATCACGGACTGTATCGTTCCCAGATTGTTCATTTATATCAGTAATAACTATTTTTGCTCCCTCTTTAGCAAATAATAGTGCAGTTTCTTTCCCGATTCCTGTACCTCCACCTGTAATAATGGCCACTTTGTTTTCTAATCTCATTTCAAGCACGCACCTTTCATTATTTCTGGTTATATGGTTGCCTTAGGATTCAAAAGTATTCGCATTGTTTAGCGATACCTTCATCTTACTCCTTTCAATTTGAAATACTATCCTATAAGATGCTGTATAATATAGTGAGTGAATATCCTCCATTTATAGGGGTATTTTTAGTGTGAAGGAGAAGAATTTCCTATGACGCATCCATTTCAATCAATTGAAGAAGTAACACTTCAAGAGTTTGTGTTGTTTATTAAAATCCATCATCAGCAAATTGAAGAGAATACAATTATTTACCTTAATCTAGAACCTTCTATAACTGGGGCAGATCGAAATAGAACAGCAATGCTATTAGATTCATTTTTGCGTTTAATGACACATGCAAATATCGAGGAATTAAATAATGATGATAAGTATTTTTTTAACACATGGCTTCAATCACAGTTGTCCATTATTGATAGGAAGAGCTTTAATTTATTCCAATTAATTTTCGAGAAATCATTGATTACTTTTATGATTCAACAGAAGAGTAGTCGAACGAATGCCATCTTCATGTATGTATTATCGACATTTACGTTACTTGTAGAGCTTTATTATTATGACTGTGAGGGAGATAACCAAACTAGTAACATCGCTAGCGAAAATCAGAAAATTAGGCATCTACAGCTATTAGATAGGCTTGATAAATTGCTTATTAGTTCCTCAGGTTATCAGGATTTAGCGCTGATTTTAAAAAAATGTGAAGAGTATTTTAGTTATAAAAGATGTGTATTTTACGCATATGTCCCATGGTCCAATCAATTTTATGGAGTTATTGGCGCAGAGCTTCCTAAGGTGCAAAGCATGAAAGGGGAGTTGACTGGGGAAAACACAATACTTAGTTCAAGAAAACCCATTTATTTAAAAAATCCTAAAAATTACTTGAAAGACGAGCATATCCAATTATTTAATTTATCCTCGATTATTTTTATTCCCATTTTGCGTCAAGATCAATTATTTGGATGGTTAACATTTGATCAGCTAGGGGAGGAGTTTGATTGTACAAAGGAAGAATTAACACTCCTTGAGGAAGTAGGGAAGCGTTTAGGTTTATTTTTATCACGTAAGGGCGAGAAGGTAGAAAAGAATACAGTGCTTCATTTAACTGAAAGGGAATCGATGATACTTGGCCTGCTTGCCGAAGGATATGATAATAAAAAAATTGCTGGTTTATTATTTTTAAGTGAGCATACTGTCAGGGATTATGTAAGCAGTCTTATGACAAAGCTCAAAGCAAAGAATCGAACACAGGTCGTTGCCTCAGCCTTTCGTCTAGGACTGTTAAGCTAAAACACCCAATGCACTTCTATTAGGAGTGCATTTTTTGTTTCTTCAAATGCTAATTAATATTCTGACAATAAATACTATTGAAAATATAGTTTAATTAATAGGTAACTATTGTCATCAAAAGCTTTTTTGGAGGGAAAGCAGTATAGTAGTAAAACAATTTTTACGAATATTACAAGTGAAAGCGATTAAGCTTACACGATTGTAATGAAATTGAAAGCCAATGCGATAGAGTGTAATACATTATTTTGCGAGAATGTGTATAGAAGCAAGAACAAGAAGCGGAGGCATACACAATGAATGAAAAATTAGAAGGCGTATACGAGGAATACAATCGTTATATATATCATTTATGTTTAAAACTAACTCGCAATAATATAGAAGCTGAAGATTTAATGCAAGAAGTTTGGGTTAAGGTTGTACGCTATGAAGATAGCGTGGCCGAAGTAGAGCATATTAAAGCTTGGCTGACAACTATTACAATGAATACATTTAGAGATCGCTATCGTAAAAAAGTACGACGTAGCAAATATATGATGAACCAACCTGAAACATTAGACGTGCCGATTCTAGATTTGGTTCCCAATAACGATATTTCTACAGAAGAAAAAATTGAAAAGGACATTGTGACAAAACTAGTCCAGGATAAAATGGAGCAATTAGATGCGATTTATAGAAAGACTTTATGGTATTTCTACATAGACCAATACTCACTTGCAGAAATCTCTACAATTATGAAAGTTTCCATTGGTACTGTGAAATCTCGTTTATTCCGTGCAAAGGCTCGATTAAAAGAAATGCTCATGTCAGATACAGCTATTGTGGAATCTGTGCTACCAGCGTAATAAAGCAGATTGGTCGCACATCACAGTACTTAGACGGAAGTATTTGGTCGACTAATCAAAAAAGATGCATTCGCAAATAGTTGCAAATGCATCTTTTTATTGTGCTTTAATCTGGTCGATTTGTCTCCACATCCAATAAACATTTAGAAAAAATAGATCGTAAGGTTTGCAGTTCCTCCGCTGTTAGCATACCAAACATATTATTAATGATTTCACTCACTTGTTGACGAGATTCTTTTAATATGTTTTCACCGTCAGCCGTAATGACTAGTTGAGAAGCACGGCGGTCTGTGGCATGCTGTGTTTTTTCAATAAAGCCACCATTTATCAGCTTGGTTGTTAAAACGGTGACACCACCAGTAGTTACTTTTAACCGCTCAGCAATAGCAGAAGGGCGTTTTGGGCCCTCCTGCGATAAGTAGTCTAAAATTAAAATATGGGATTTTGAAAAGCCGAGTACATTATGATTATTCCACTCGTTTGCCCACTTACGCTCAATAGATGAAACGACTTCAAACAACGAGGTAATGGCTTTTTGTTTTTCTTGGTCCATAGAAGGTCATCTCCAAAACTGTTTTAACTTTCTTGTGCCAATCTTGTCATCGCATTTAATTCGTAAGCACGTACTTTACGTGGGATAAAACGACGGATGTCCATCTCATTGTAACCAACTTGAATACGTTTTTCATCTATTATAATAGGACTACGCAACATTCTTGGATGTGCCTGAATAATAGCAAATAGCTCTTGAATAGAAAGTTGGTCGATGTCGATATTTAAATTTTTAAAGTCATTTGAGTTTGTTGCAATGATTTCATCCGTGCCATCTTCAGTCATACTTAAAATTTCTTTGAATTCTGCAAGTGTAAGTGGGTGAGATGTAATACGTTTTTCTTTATATTCTATGTTGTGATCTTTTAACCATTTAAGTGCTTTTCTGGATGAAGAACAGCTCGCTTGTGAGTAAATTGTAACTGTCATTCTTCATTCCTCGCTTTCTTTTTTAGATTATATTTTACAAATAGCTTATTAGTAAGTTAATAGTTTATATATATATATCTTACTAGTAAGCTATATATAAATCAATAGTTAATTGAAAAAATTTCTCAATCGAATTATTATTTTTTCAGCTATATTAAAATATACGAAGATAAGCGTAAAAAGTTTCGTTTATTCAGCTTACAATGATGTAAGTTTATGTTAACTCTATAGAAAATGTCTTTTTAAGCTATAAAATCGATGTTGAATGAATAGGGACTACTAGAATTCTATGTTGTCTCGTAGGAGAGAGTTAGTTGGAAGTAGGAGTAAAATTGTTAGTCCACTGATTATAGTATGTTTAAATGAGGCTATTTATACATAGAAGTTAAAAAATTTAAAAGAGCAGCCCCATAACATGTTGGAGCTGCCCTTGAAATAATTAGTCTTGGCCTTGTTGTCCAGAAGTAAACCAATCTTGAACATTCCAGACTTTTGTTACGAGTCCTTCATAGAAATCAGGTTCGTGACTTACTAGCACAATGGTACCTTTAAATTCTTTCATGGCACGTTTTAATTCATTTTTTGCATCTACATCTAAATGGTTTGTCGGTTCGTCGAAGAGAAGCCAGTTAGCTTCCTCCATCATTAATTTACATAAACGCACTTTAGCTTGCTCGCCACCAGATAATGAATTAAGCGGACGTGTAATATGGTCAGTTTTTAGGCCTGCTCTTGCTAAAGCTGCACGTACTTGGGCTTGTTCCATAGAAGGGAATGCATTCCAAACATCATCAATAGGCGTGATTTTCTCAGCTTTTACTTCCTGTTCAAAATAGGAAGGATATAGGTAGTCACCACGGACTACTTTCCCACCAAGCGCATTAATTTTACCTAACATTGTTTTTAATAATGTGGATTTACCAACACCATTCATACCGACTAAAGCAATTTTTTCACCTCGTTCAATCGCAAAAGAAAGTGGAGGAAGTAATGGCTTTTCTTTATCGTAACCAATCACTAAGTTCTCAGCCTCTACAACATAGCGGCTAGATGAACGGGCTTCTTTAAAACCGAATTCTGGTTTTACAGCTGTTTCTGGGCGATCAATTCGCTCTAAACGATCAAGTTGCTTAGCGCGTGATTTTGCACGACCAGTAGTGGAGTAACGAGCCTTGTTTTTGGCTATAAAATCTTCTTGCTTCTTGATGAACTCCTGTTGCTTTTCATAGGCTTCAATATGCTGACGTTTATTGATTTCAGCAAGTTCAAGGAATTTTTCGTATGTTGCAGTATAACGAGTTAATTTAGAAAATTCCAATTGGAAGATGACATCCACTGTTTCGTTCATAAATTCTGTATCATGTGAGATTAGAAGGAAAGCATATGGATAATTCTTTAAATAAATTTTCAACCAAGTAATATGTTCCTCATCAAGATAGTTCGTCGGCTCATCTAATAAAAGTACTTTTGGTTTTTCTAATAAAAGCTTAGCGAGGAGTACCTTTGTACGTTGTCCACCAGAAAGGGCAGCTACATCACGCTCTAAGCCAATGGCATCAAGTCCAAGTCCACGTGCCACCTCTTCAATTTTCATATCTAATGAATAAAAATCTCCTGCATCTAATGCATCTTGTACTTCTGCCATTTGTTCTAAAAGTACTTCTAATTCTTCAGGCGTTGCGTCTGCCATCTTGCCTGTAATTTCATTCAGTTCTTCTTCTTTTTTATATAATGGTAAAAAGGCATCGCGTAACACTTCACGCATTGTTCTACCAGCCGTTAGTACGGTATGTTGGTCTAGATAACCATAGTGTGTACCAGGCAGCCACTCAACTTTTCCTGTATCGTGGATCGTTTGACCTGTAATGATACCCATTAATGTAGACTTACCGACACCATTAGCCCCTACAAGTCCAATATGATCACCTTCCACTAAGCGAAACGATACATCTTTAAAGAGTGTACGATCACCGAAAGAATGACCTAAATTTTCTACTGTTAATATTGCCATATCTGTTCCTCCAACTATCTTTCTTGTTTACATTTTATAGTTCTGCAAGCTGCTTGTTAAGTTCTGCTAATTGAGCTTCCATATTCGCAAGACGTTGCTCTGCCTTAGCTACCTGATCGTTGTGTCCAGTAGACTCCAACTTTTCTATATCACCTTGTAAATTCATATAGTCCATTTTTAACTCTCTAATTTGGTATTCAATATCACTTTTTGTTGGCATGAAGACTACTCCTTTTGAGAATATTTTTATAGTGAATGCGTGTAAAAGCGATGGAGGTTTTAAGAATCCCCCACCGCTTATTCTTTAAAATCAATCGGGTACTTGTTGAATTTACTTATGTCCCAACTACTGTAAGAGCTGTTGGAGTGAAAAATTCTTATATATTGTATCATAATCATCTTCGAAGTAGCACTAAGTAGAAGCGATATTATGACGATCGTAAGCAAAATCTAAGAGTAAAGCTTGAAGTGTTTCATTATTACCAGCAAGATTGAGTTGTCGCTGTTTTCTCACTGCTCGTTCACTGCGAGCTTCGTGTAAAAGAAATTCCATGACAGCATTTTGGATTTGTGATTGCTTCATTTTACGACCAAGTCCTAGATGGATAAAGCCATTATGCTCACGAGGAAAAGCATGTAAAAGCTCAGCTTCAGTTTGCGCAAGTGTAATGCATGGCACGCCATAAGAGGCAATTTTATAAGGTGTATAGTTAGCATTACAAATAATGACATCTGCTTTAGGTAGTAGTCTGAGGAGTGCATCTTTATCTCGAAGAATAGCAGTATTGCGACGACTAAGTACCATCATTTGCAAGTCATCCGTTGCATGGCGATAGCTGTCGTCAATCATAACTGTAATTTGTAGTGGTATTTGTAGCTGAGTTAGGTGTCGAAGTGTTCGATACGTTAAATTATGCTCGTCCCCATCCTCGAAAGCAACAACGATATGAGGCGGATTTTCAGGTGTTTTACTATCAGGTATATTATCGAAATGCTGATATGCATCTGGCAGGGCAAAAACAAAGCTTCCACCAATATAATGCGCTGGTAAATAATCTTTCACTTCTTGATAGAGTGCTAGTAGTACACAATCACAGGCTTGGCCACCTTCACCAAAATCATCAAAATGAATAATTGTTTTGCAGAATGGTCGTAATTCCTCTACTTGCCAGCTTTCAGAATTTCGCCCATCTCTAACAATTAAATCAGGTTGAAGTCCTTTGATTTGCTTAGGTAATTCGTTAAAGTGATCAAATAGAATAGGCGTAACTCCTTCATTCATTAAAATTTGAATACCGTCATTTGAAGGAGTCTTTACAAAGATAAAAACCTTCTCATTCGAAAGTAGTTTAGCTAATGTTGAAACCCGTTCAAAAGGATACAGCCCTTTATCAATACAGCTTTCAATAATGAAAACAATCGTTTTTTTTGGTTCAATTGCGTGTGTTTCGTTTTGCAAATGTATCCCATCCTTTCCTCTGTCTCTTTAAATTATGGCGAAGAAAGGGCAAGTATGTGTAAAATTTAGGATTTGATCATGATTGTCTCTAGCGGAATCTTCTAAAATAGCTATCTTTAATCAGTTTTAATCATTAAAAAAATGGTCGATATATATAGTAAGGCGAATTGTAGGAATATACATAACAATTGGAAGTTCTTTATCTTGGTTCGAAAAATCCCTCTACAAATGGAGATGATGGGATGCTTTGTTTAACTCCGATGTGTCAAGATAAGCGTAATTGATATACTATCAATAAGTAGAAGGACGGGAGAAAAAATGAGTATGCGTGCAGCGATTGTTGTAGGGGCGACTGGTTTAACCGGCTCCGCTCTAGTTGAACAATTATGTGAAAATGATGAGTATATTTCAGTAACAGTTATTGCACGAAGAAAGCTAACTTATACGCATCCAAAGTTAGAAGTGAAAATTCGTGATTTTGATAGAATAGAAGAAAACGATATAGGATTTGCTCATGAATTGTATTGTTGCTTAGGTACAACCATTAAAAAGGCAGGCTCTCGTGAAATGTTTGAAAAGGTAGATTTTGAATACCCGTTAGCAATTGCCTCTTTAGCAAAAAAACGGGGAATCCCTCATTTTCTTGTGATTACGGCAATGGGAGCTAATGAAAATTCTCCATTTTACTATAATCGAGTTAAAGGTAAACTTGAGCGTGATT
Source organism: Lysinibacillus sp. 1 U-2021 (assembly GCF_029916965.1). Taxonomy (NCBI): domain Bacteria; kingdom Bacillati; phylum Bacillota; class Bacilli; order Caryophanales; family Bacillaceae; genus Lysinibacillus; species Lysinibacillus sp. 1 U-2021. Next base: position 4,881,918 of record NZ_CP123966.1, on the reverse strand, counting down.
TAGAGGAACTAGGTTTACAAAGGCTTTCCATTATTCGCCCATCACTCTTAGTAGGGAACCGTGATGAATTTCGATTAGGAGAAAAGGCAGGAGAAAAATTATTAAAGCTTGCACAGCCTTTATTGATTGGACCTTTAAAACGTTCTAGAGCAATTGAAGCTACACAAGTGGCAAAGGCTATGATTATCATTGCCTTATATGGTAAACAACAGCCAGTCACTATTTATCCTTCAGATGAGTTAGCTACATTAGAGTATCCGGAAATACCAGAAGAGGACATTTCAAGAGAGACATTATTTAATTGGGATAAGCTGAATGAAGGCGAGAAAGTTAATCGTGAGGTTGTCATTAATCGAGATAAATATAAGCTTGAGGAAACGGTCATTGATAAGGAAGTCCATTTCCGACAACGTGATCAGGATAATTAATTTTAGGATTAAATTCGTCGTTCCGTCTAAAGACTGAATTTATATCAATTGTCATGACAATCCTTTCCGAGCCACTTTTCATTTGTTACAATATTATTGTAGAAGATGAATGTGGAGGCAAAGTAAAGATGAAAATTTTACTCGTAGATGGCACGATGTTTGGTCGTAAAACTGGTGCTATTTTAGAGCAAGTGGAGCAATATATTAAAGAATTAGATGCTAGTTTCGAGTTAGAAATGATGCATTTTAGTCAATATAAGCATCAAATTGTGGATGGTTCTCCATTAAATGATGATATGAAAAAAATGATTCAACAATTTGAAGAGGCAGACGCTTACATTATTGCAACGCCTATTTTCCAAGCGTCCATTCCAGGTGTTTTGAAAAATGCCTTTGATTTCTTACACCCTAAAACAATGCGCTATAAGCCCGTATCTATTGTTGCAAATGGAGGCACATACCAGCATCACCTTGTAGTCGAAAATCAGCTAAAACCTATTTTAGACTACTTCCGAGCGCTTGTTACGCCAAACTATGTGTATACACATACATCACATTTCGATGCAAATAATACTATTGTAGATGAAGACGTTCATAGTCGTTTACGTGAATTAGCTCGAGTATTTGTTCAATACTGTGAAATGAGCAAGAACTTGCCGAAGGAAACAATTGACCAACATTAAGATAGCCCTTGTACGGTGGTAAGAAATCACTGTGCAGGGGATTTTTCTTTGTAAGTATTGTTTTAGGATGTGATAAAATAAAACTTTAGTGACACAGGAAGGAGGGCTGCTCATGCAGGACATCGCTTTACTAGAAAAACAACGCTGTAATCTTATTTTGACCAATAAGGCGAAGGAAGCGGTAGAGGAATGCTCAGCAAACGAGCATGCCTTTTTTGCGTTACAAAGATCTTTTACTGTCTATATTGAAAAACGAAAAGCAAAAACAGTTGGTGAAACCTTTTTATCCATCTATTTTAATGCGGAGGACAATGAAAAATTAAGCGATCTTCTTGCTGAGAAAACGGTTATTATGGATTGTGTGCTAAAGGTGGAAGGATTGCTGGCAACCAATATTCGATTTGTCCATATGCGTGGACCTATTAACACAAATCGTCGCTTAGCAGCCGCATTACAATTTGTGACGAAGCCTAATAATGGAGCAGGTATTCCACTTGATTTGCACACCAAAATAAGACAGTTACCGATTGCAGAAGAACGTACAGAGTATGTAAAAAAGCGTATAGCCAGCTGGGAAGGCTATTTAAAAATACAAGAACGAGATGCAACCATTGATGATATTCATACAGAATTTAAGCAAAGCTATTTCAATGAAGACTTTACACGCTTAACCATTGTATGTCCCTACATAAAGAGTAAAGAATGGAAAAGGTTAGATGGTTTAAGTGTTAGCATTCAAGGAATTCGAGGCGAAATAGGACAGGTTATTAAGGCTAATGCAGGAAAGCAAACGGTAGAAATTGATGTAAAGCCTTTTATACAGGATTTGGCTCGCAAGGACCAGCTGAATCTTCGTTCAAAACAAACGAGCTTTAGTAATTTTGCAACATTAAGCCAAATTCGACGACTACGTAATGGTTTTACAAAGCTAGAAAAGGGTGAGGCAGTAAACCCTAATTTAGAAACAATATTGTTTGAGCGGCGTCCTACAGTTCGCGCATCCAAGCTACGCGAAGATATTGAGTTTCATAATAATTTAAATGAATATCAACGACGAGCCGTTTTAGGTGCACTATCAGTTGAGGATTTGTATGTCATTCAGGGTCCACCTGGTACGGGGAAAACAACTGTCATTTCAGAGATTTGTCAGCAAAATGTAAAAGCAGGCTTAAAAACACTTGTTGCCTCACAGTCTAATTTAGCTGTAGATAATGCATTAGGACGCTTACTGTCCAATCAAGAAATTCGAATTTTACGCTATGGTAGAACGGAAAGTATTGAGGAAGAGGGTAAAAAATTTATAGAGGAAAATGTTGCGCTTCAGTGGCGTGAGCAGACACTTGCTGCGATTGAAGAAGCAATTACAATATTTCCAGAACGTCAGCAAGAGCTAGAAGCAAATCTGGTAAAAGCAAAAGAGGAGCTAGAGAAATTAGAGCAATGGCTAGAGCAATTAACACAGGAAATTGCTGCAAAAGAGCAGGCAGCTATTGAGGAACCCATTTTACAGCAGGAGATTCAAGCATTAAAAAAAGAATTGAAGGCTGCTAAAACAGAGCAACAAACATGTGAGACTCAAAAAGAGCATTATGAAAAACAGCTCGCACAAATTGAGCCAATTGTACAGCAGCTTGAACAGACCCTTGCTGATTACCCTTCAGTCGAGCAACTACAGGGAACGATTCAGGAAACTACTGAAAAAGTGAATCATCTAGAGGCTGCTGCTCAATATAAAGAACTACAAGAACAAAAGCACCAGTTAACACAGCAATTTGAAGAGATACAGCAGAAATATGAAATCGAAAGTAATCGTCTAGTAATCATGAAGGAAGCGCAAAAATATATATACACCTTAACCTCATTTGAGCTTATCCAGCGTTTTTTACAGCATTATCAAATTCGCCCTTCTCATGTACTTTCGCAACAAATTGATCGCTTGCAGCATTTAGAGGATGCGAAAGATTTAGAGGCATGGTCAACGATTAATGCGCGTTTACAAAAAGCAATTGTGAAGCTTGAGGCTTTGGTTACGCATGAAGGCAAGGAGCGTGCCCTTGCTAAAAGTAGACTACAACCGGTACAATCGTTTTCTTTGCAAAACCTTACTGGTGTATTCGCACAATTAAACACGGCTTTTCAAGATGGTCAAGCACCAGCAAGTGATGTTATTGAAAGTTATTTGCTCGGGCTATATATGCGTCGTGATTTTGTTTGGCAAAAGGGTATAGCACTAAAGCAACAGCAAGAGCATAAAGATCAGGAATACGAAACTTTTCGTAAAAATCTTGGAACTTTAATTCATCAGGAATGTGCAATAACTAGCTTTGATGTGCAAAGTTACCAGCGGCAGCTCCAACCATTTATCCAGCATACTGAGCGGTTACAACAATTAGCAAACGCCTTTCAAATTACTGAAGAACCAGAAGAATCTGTAGACTATTTAAAAATTCTTGCCTCACAAGCTAGAGAGTCTCTTCTACAAGCAAAGCAGCAACTGGAGGCAGTGGAACAGGCTAAAGTACAACTCGTTCCTAAACAAGCCTCTTTACAGACTGTCCAAACAAACTTGCAGGAAGTAGAACAGCAGCTAACGCTTATAGAAGAACAAATAAAAGATATTAATATAGCAGGATTGAAGAAAGAAAAGCAACTAGCTACCTATACAAAGCTTTTACAATCTATGCCAGAACGAACGGCTGAAGAGGTGAAGGAAGCTATTCAAACTGCAAAGCAAGCAATCGAAGCATTCCAACATCAGGAAAAACAGCTACCTCTTCACAAAAAACTACAAGAACAATGGCGTGAAAAATTACAAAACGCAACAGAGTATGATTTAGATGAAATTCGAAAATTGTATGTGCGTCATGCGAACGTTATTGGTACAACATGCGTAGCTTCTGCCAGTAAGGAGTTTATGGAAAATTATCCGACCTTTGATGTGGTTATTATTGATGAAGTTTCAAAGGCAACACCACCAGAATTGCTCTTACCAATGCTAAAGGGGAAGAAAGTAATTTTAGTAGGTGATCATCATCAGCTACCACCATTACTTGGGGATGATACGCTGGAGGAAACATTAAAGGCAATGCTAGAAGAAAATCCAAACTTTGAAGGCGCACAGGAATTAAAAAATCTGTTGCGTGAATCATTATTTGAGCGTTTATTTAATAATTTGCCACCAACACATAAGCAAATGCTAGCATTGCAATACCGCATGCATGAGAAAATCATGCAAAGTATCACACCGTTTTATGCGGAAGAAGAAAATGGCTTGCAATGTGGCTTACCAGATTCAGATGCAGCAAGAGATCATGGCTTAGAAGGGCAGTTTATAAAACGTGATGACCATTTACTGTGGATTGATATTCCAACAGAAAAACCTTATTTAGAGGAGCAAGTAAAAGGGGGAACGAGTCGTTTTAATGAAGGAGAATTGCTCACAATTAGACGTATTTTACTAGATCTCAATGAAGCTGTGAAGGCAGCAAAAGAAGCAGGGCGTATGCCGCAGGATGCTCAAAAAAGCGTTGGTGTCATCAGTTTCTACGGTGAGCAGGTAAAGAAAATTAATCGTCTTCTTCAGCAAGAATTACAGCTACCACATCTGCAATTTAGAACAGGGACTGTTGATAAATTCCAAGGGATGGAAATGGATGTCATTTTAGTGAGCATGGTTCGTAATACACCTAAAGGCGGGGATATTGGCTTTGCCAGAGATTATCGTCGATTAAATGTCGCGCTATCTCGTGCCCGTGAGTTACTACTGCTTGTTGGAAGTGCAGAAATGTTTGCAAAACGTGCAAAACATCAAGAGACAAGAGAGATGTATGCGAATTTGTTAAAAACAGTAAAATCCTACGATGGCTTGCGTAATCATGAAGGATTGGTGATGTAGATTGTCAAAATTACAACAACGACTAATGCGTGAGCTTCAGCAGAATCGTAATATTAAAATTGTCAAAACGGCTGAATGGTGTATTCCCATTCGAACAGTTGATGTGACCTATGAGCCTGTTCGTCGTTCAACAATGGATGTCTTAATGACAATGCTTCTGCTTAGTATCCAAGAGGCGGATTTTAGCAACGCACAGGAATTGAGCGAGTTATTGCTTGTAGACCCGTTATTTATTGAAGACTTGGTTTCTTTAATGATTCGAGTAAACCTTGTGAGGAATGAAGATGATTTCTATAGGCTAACTGAAAAAGGTCAGAGGCAGCTAGAACGAGGTATTTTTGAAGAAGAACTAGAGGAAGAAACCTCCACGCTTTACTTTAGTCCTTGCCATCAATCGTTTCTCACTATTGATACAAGTAATGATGAATATGATGAATTGCCAGAGCTTTATCGTTATATTGACAAAGAGGCAGAACAACAGGAACAATTTGAGGAGTCCATGGTGATTGCAGCTTTACAGGAAGCGGATGAAAAAGAGGAAGGTAGCTCTCAGAAAGTCATCGCAAAAATTGTTCAAACAGAGGCGCAACAAATTAATGATAGCCCATGTTTAGAGTTTGTTCTTTATGATAAGGAACAGGATATCGTATTTGTACGAGTATGGAATACATTACTCAATCAATGGGATCATCATTTAGAGCAACAGCTTACAGAAGAAGAACAATTAACATGGCGTGAGCAATATTTATCTTGATTCAATAGGATTTCAATTGCTAAAAAAACGAACGTAAATCGCGTTCGTTTTTTTGTTTTACATTATAAATTTACAAAGTTAGGTGATAATCGAAAAATTTTTTCGATAAAATACTGCATTAGCATAAATTAAACCATTGCTAAGGAGGGGACAGATGTTAACGATTAGTTTATGTATGATTGTTAGAAATGCACAATGTACGATTGAAAGATGCTTAGATTCTGTTCAGCACCTCGTGGATGAGATTAATATTATTGATACTGGCTCAACTGATCGTACAAAAGAGATTGTACAAAATTTTACCTCTCGAATTTATGACTTTTCCTGGTGTAATCATTTTGCCAAAGCACGAAATTTTTCCTTTCAGCAGGCAACAAAAGACTATATTTTATGGCTTGATGCAGATGATGTTATGACAAAGGAAAATCAGCACAAATTCAGCCAGCTAAAGCAAACGTTATTTCCTTCTATTGATGCTGTAACAATGGATTATTATTTGACGCTTGATTGTGATGGGGAAGTGGAGTGTAGTGAACGAAAGTTTCGTTTAGTAAAAAGGGCGAATCATTTTCAATGGGAGGGTGCTGTTCATGAGAATTTAAGGGTGTCAGGGCAGCTCTATCATAGTGATATCGCTGTCACACATTTACCGTTAACGAAAGATATTCATCGCAATATAAATATTTATGAGGCATTAGTAAAGAATGGACATTCTCTTTCAGCAATTGAGACATTTCATTATGCGAATGAACTAAAATTACATCACCGTTATCTAGAAGCTATTAATCAATACAATCTATTTTTGGATAGCAACTTAGGCACTACAGATAATCGCATTGAGGCTTGTTTACAAGTAGGGGAATGCTATCGATGTTTACATGATGATCAACAAGCACAGCAAGCTGTTTTGCAATCTTTCCTATATGATCGACCAAAGCCAGAAGCATGTTGCCGAATGGGCCAATTTTTTATGGAGCAATTAAAACATAAAGAGGCTATTTACTGGTACTCTCAAGCCTTGCAACAAGCTCCTGCCGATACAATGACTATCCAAAAGCATGCTTATTCAACATGGATTCCTCATTTACAATTAAGCCTTTTATACAGGGGGTTACGGTTATTTGAAAATGCCTATCAGCATAATCTAGAGGCACAAAAATGGAAACCGAATCATCAGGAAATAATCAATAATGGGAAATATTTACTTAGTCAATTAAAGATATAAATCTTTCTTATGGAAAAGGTACATCAATAAACAAGACATAAATAGCTTGGCCAATTAACACAGAGACACCTACAACAACCGTCATAAAAATTACATTACGTGGCCTAAAATCTTTTGCTTCCATTAAAAACCTCCCTCGATATAGAATATTCAGTCAATTCAAGATATGTTTAGAAGGGATGAGTATGCATAATAAAAGAGCAAATTCACATATAGAGTGAATTTGCTCTTTTTAATTAATCGAACTTTAACCCCTTCAATGCTTCAGCAAGTGCATTGTTCACAGGCTCCTCGTTGTTTTGCTGCTTTAAGTACTTTTGTACGGAGCGCTTGTCGACCTTGCCTCCGCCTTCTTTTTTGCGTCTTGCTTCAAAGGCTGATAATTTTTCGCGATAGCCACATTTACAAACGAAAATTTGACCATCGCCTTCTCCACGAAGCTCTAATTTTTTATGACATTGTGGACAACGTGCATTTGTGGTACGTGAGACATTTTTACGATGACCACATTCGCGATCTTGACAGACAAGCATTTTTCCTTTCTTGCCATTCACTTCAAGCATCGGTTTACCGCAATCAGGACAGGATTTGGTAGAGATATTATCATGCTTATACTTTTTGTCACTACCCTTAATCTCTGTAACAATTTCCTTTGTGTAATTTTTCATCTCGCTAATAAATACATCTTTTTTTAGCTTACCCTTTGCAATAAGCTCAAGCTTTTGCTCCCATTCTGCTGTCAGGGCAGGGGATTTCAATTCCTCTGGCACTAGGTCGAGTAGTTGACGACCTTTAGAGGTAATGTAAATATCTTTGCCACCACGCTTTTCTATTAAGAAGGAATTGAAAAGCTTTTCAATAATATCTGCACGTGTTGCGACTGTGCCAAGACCACCCGTAGATTTTAATGTGTCGGCTAATTTTTTATTATTCGTTGCCATGTATTTTGTTGGGTTTTCCATGGCTGATAAAAGTGTAGCTTCGTTAAATCGAGCAGGTGGCTTTGTTTGACCAGAAGTTTGGGCAAGAAGCTTTACTTTTAACATATCGCCCTTCTCAATGCGTGGTAGTATTTGTTCCTTTACGTCATCTGCTGTGTCCTCATCATCAAAGCGATGCTCATAAACTTCCTTCCAGCCAGATGATAAAATCGTTTTTCCACGAGCAATAAAGCTTTCATCGCCAATTTTTGCACGAAGTGTTAGTTGCTCATATTCAAAAGCAGGGAGTAGAACAGCTAGGAAACGCTTTACAACAAGATCATAAATTTTACGTTCCTTATCTGTGAAAGCTGAATAATTTACATAGCCCTCTGTTGGAATAATTGCATGATGATCTGATACTTTACTATCGTCGACAAAGGCCTTTGTTGGCTTGATTGGTTTAGTAAGCAGTTTATTGGCGATGGAGCGATATTCACCAATACCACAGGCCTTTAAGCGTTCTGGTAGTGTGGCAACGATATCCTGTGAAATAAAGCGAGAATCCGTACGTGGATAAGTTAACACTTTATGTTGCTCATAGAGTTTTTGCATGAGATTCAATGTTTCTTTCGCTGAGTAGCCGAAGATTTTATTGGCATCCCGCTGCAATTCAGTTAAATCATAAAGTCCAGGTGCAAATGATTTTTTAGGTTTCTTTTCAATGTCCGCAACAATAGCATTGCTATTTCCTATTTTTTTCACCAGTGTATCGATTTTATCTTTATCAAAGCTACGACTATTACCATTTTGGTCTTGCCATGTGAGCTTTAAGTTGTCAGTTGTTTGCGCTTCAATACCATAATAAGTTTGTGCCTTAAAGTTTTTAATTTCATCTTCACGTGCAGCAATTATTGCTACTGTTGGTGTTTGTACACGTCCGCAATTCAACTGTGCGTTAAAGCGGGTAGTTAGAGCACGAGTAGCATTAAGCCCGATATACCAATCTGCCTCTGAGCGAGCTACAGCAGAGGCATATAGATTATCATATGCATTACCTGGCTTTAGATTGGCAAACCCATCTTTAATTGCCTTATCTGTAACAGAGGAAATCCATAAGCGTTTCAAAGGCTTTTTAATTTTCACTTTATCCAGTATCCAGCGTGCTACTAATTCACCTTCACGTCCAGCTTATCTCTATAAGAATGCACATTAATATTTTGTACATAATATTAAAATATGCTAACCTTAAATTCTTGTAAAATTCAGAAAAAGAGGTGTTTTTGTGAAAGATGGGAACCTAATATTTCTAAAGAAAGATGATGTCAAATTTGTTTCAGTACCCATTTGGATTGATTATGTATTTTATAATGATGGGAAAATCGAAAAGAAACAAGTCTGTTTAATAGGTATTAAAAACCCTGAATTAAACATTCACTCCATACATCCTCTAACAGAATTTATTATGTATTTTTGGCAGAATAAAGAGTTCAATACTCAAAAGAAACATTCAAATAACATTGTCAAATTTTTAAATTATTTAATGAGAAATTACAAAAGCTTAAAACTTAATTCAATCTATAATTTACAGCTAAGACACGGGAATTTATATTTAAATAGCTTAACTGAAGAAGGGTTAAAAAAAGAAACTATAAAAAATGCAGAACAAACGCTGGCTTATTTTTATAAATGGCTTCAAGAAAACTTTAAAACAGATTTACCAATAATCACTTTTAAACAAGGAAGGTTTGGAGATTTTATAGATTCACCATTCTCGCCAATCTATCCAGAGAATCAACCAAAAAATATAGAGCATGCCTTTCCTACAAGCTATATCCCTTTGTTCTTCGAAGTTGCAATACATGTTGCAAAACCTATAGCCTTAGGTATTTATCTACAGTTTTTAGGTGGTTTACGTGTAGGCGAAGTAGTTAACTTAACAAAAAATCAAATCCTTAAATCTGTTGACCAACACAGTATTACATTAAAGCTAATGAATAGACATTTAAGAACTGATTTAAAAGAAAATAGTAGTGTTAAAAAGGTACGTCATCAAACAGTTTTTAAATTAAACACTTGGACAAGTTCATTAATCAGAGATCATTTAACTTTATACAAGTCTTCTGACAAAACCAACCCTCTTTTTGTTAATAACGCTGGTCGAGCAATGTCCGCAAGAAGCTATAGACAATATTTTGATAAGGCTAAAAGAGAATTTATAAATCTATTACTTAATAGTCCCGATTTTGAACAAAGACAACTTGGTAGGCACTTAAATCAAATGAAATGGTCTACCCATATCGGCAGAGGAACATTTTCAAATCTACTCGCTGAATTTGCTGAAAATCCATATGATATTTCTCAACCACGTGGAGATAGTGACCTTACCTCTTCATTAGCCTATCTGCAACGTTCTAGTAGAATTCATAACAAATTACAACAAAAGTTTTCAAATTTACATGAAGTTTATATACCTAGTTTAATTGAAAGAGAGGATTAGATATGGATATTTATAGCCTAGATGATGTAAAAAATTTGCTAGGTTTTAAAAGTGCTACTAGTGTTAGAAATTTGATAGATAAAGGTTTGTTTAAAACTGCTCAAAAAATCAATGGGAAATGGACAATATCCAAGGCAGACTTAGAAGAGTTTTTAGAGCATTCAAAGAACAACGAGTTTGTCACTTTTAGTGAAGCAGGAAAAATTTTAGGCAAGAATCCAAGAACTCTATTGGATTGGCATAGAAAAGGCGAGATATTTCCTAATGCTCAGAAAACTGATCGTTTATGGAAAATACCAATGAAAGATGTAAAAGAATTTAAGAATGTATTAGATACCTATTCAAATGATAAATATTATACACGTAAAGACATTTCAGAACTATTAGGAATACAAACAGTTACTGCTACTAAACTAATTAACTCGGGAGTCATTTCATCTAATATATTTAAAATTAATGGTGAATATAACGTCCCTAAAGCAGATTTTGACTTATTTCTAAAGGAGCAAAGAAAATATAATGAAGACTATGTTTATCTAAAGGATGCTGCTACTAAAATAAATACTAGTTTCGCTGCTGTATCACAACGCATTAGAAAATATTTTCCAAATGCAATTAAGGATATTTGGGGAAAATGGAAAGTCCCTCCGAGTGATATTCATAATTATTTAAGTAAAACTAATATTTATAATAAGAACGTTGCATTAAAAGAATTATTGATATTTGTTAACGATCAATATGAAAGTTTTGAACACAAAGAAACATTAAAGCTTTATAAAGCTTTTTTAAAAATCCAATTTAATAAAATGCATGGTTCTCTTGTTTATATTAGAGATAGGGAGAACACTTACAAAAAGTTATTTATTCATCTAACAGAGAATCTTACAGATGAAATCTACCTTTTACATGTAAACGATATAGAACAACTTTTAATAAAAGCTAAAGTAAAATCATTAAAACTGCTTTTACCTAGATTTTTAAATTATTGTTATGCAATCAAAGATATAAGCAGTCCCGAAAAAATTGTCATCGATTTATCTAATAAAAATCAAAACAATCAAATTTATTCACCAGTTATATTCAACCAAATTTACAATTATTCAAAAGACGTATCTAAGCATAAGTTAAATGCTATAGAAAATCAAAGTTATGCAAATATGTGGGCTTACACCATTTTATTGCTTACCGATTTTATTCGGGGAGCAGACTTAATCTTTAAAATGCCTAATATAAATTTGGATTTCATGAAGTCAGGGAATTTTAAATATATCACTCAAAATAATCTTATTTTGAAGGAGTCCCATCTGATAATTAATCAACTTTATACTCATTTCAGAAATAAAAGAGCTAATAAAACCGGAGAATTATTAACTTTTATAGTTTCACCTGACTTAGTTGTTCCATTAGCCCATGCCTTAGTAATTAGTGAATTGCATAGACAAAAAAATAACCAAGTATATTTATTAAACACTTTTATAAGTGATTCAATGTATCAGCATGTCTATACAAGCGGAAACCAATCACATAGAGAGTTCTTCACTAATGCTTCTTTACCAACAGACTTTAAATTTCATAGTCAAAAAATGAATAGAAGTGTAGGTACCTACCTTTTCTTTAGTATTGTGGAAGAAGATGCCGATAATGCCGATTTAGCATTAACATTAACGCAAGGTAGTAGGTCACATAAAGATTCAAACTCTACAGCTATATATATTCAGTTAACTAATAAAGATGGTTATATTAATCGTGTTTCAATTAATTTATTCCGGAGAGGATATTTTGGGTGGTTATATAACTATCTAATTTTAACAGCGATTCAACACCAAGAAATACAGCACACTATCGAAGAACGTACGGCTGCAATTGAAGAACTAAGGAGTAAATATTCACTAAACCAGACAGAAGACCTTGCACAAATGTATTTAGATGTTATCTCCAATGGAGACATTGATAGCTATTTTGAAAGTCGTTCAGAAATCATAGAAATTAATTCTGAAAATTTATCTGATATTTATTCGAAATTTAACAGCATTATAGAGAAAATAAAAAAATATTCAATAGACGATATTAGGAATACTCTTTTGAAATTAGCTAAGGGGGAACTTCCTTCAAAAAATGAATTCGGTCAATGTTTAATCTATCCTAAATGCGAATATCCCTTAGCAAAAAATTGTTTTAAATGCGAGTATTTTATTCCACAATATCTAGTTTTAATAGAACTTAAACAAGAAATAGATAAAGTCATAGATTTGATTAATAAAACTAATAATTACTTTCTACTTAAAAAGCATTCCCATTTTCTTAAATATTATTTATTTTTATGGAAAGAGGCTCGTTTAGCTTATGGAGAAGAAATTGCTAATGCCTATCTTCCAAAAGAACATATAAAGTCTATGATTGAAAATATCGCACATAAGATCTTACTAAAAAATGATTAGAGGTGAATTAAAATTGGAACTAAAAATGAAAATCTCAAGCCCCTCTGATAGTTTAGTAATGCAAAAAATAAAAAAAGTTGATATTTCTACTTTCAAAGAAACTGACTATAAACATATGTTTAATGATTTAAAAAGAATAGATCTAATATATGGGGAATACAAAGCTAATACTTGGAACATATTCGACGAATTACAGGATATGCCAATAGAAATCTCCTTCGAAATAAAAAAATATACACTATTAGTAAAGTACTTAAAACAATTTACATTACTTAGACTACAGAGTTCTAAAAAACCTCTGACCGTCTATAACGAAGTTTACAACATCAAAAAATGTATTATTAATAGTGATGGCTTAAAATCACAGACAAAACTAGAATTATTTTTGTACGAAGAATATACAAAGAGTAAACATCATGGCGGTAACTTAGCTAGCGATTTGAAACTATTTTTATCTTTTATTCACCCCAAAAATGTTGAGGAACTAAAAAGAATTTGCGAAAAATTCCCTATTGTAAAACACCTAAATAGGGAGTTACCTAATTTACAAGATATTTTAAAATTTGATGAGATTTTGAATGATTATTTTAAAACGCATGATTCTGAAACAACCTTCAGGTATTTACCAATTATGCTTTGGTGGTTAATTACAAATATCATTCCACAAAGACCTAGTGAATTTTTAAAACTCCAAAAGGACTGTTTAGAAATTGCTCAAATAGATGGAGAAGATAAATATTTTATTAAGGTTCATAGAATTAAATCGGAGAACACAATAGATTCTCTGGAAATCGATAAACTAACTTTCAATCTTATAAAAAGTAATATGCAAAAGATTACTACGAGATTAAAAAATGATACTCCTTACCTGTTTACTATTGATTTTTACTACCTTGGCAAAACTAGAAAAAATAATAGAAAAAAATCAAATGAACGCTTAAATAGACGGGATTTTTACGCTCTTTTAAACGACTTTTATAAAGTAGTAGTAGAAGGTTTATATAAAATTAATAGAATCGAGAAAATTAGATTTGGGGACACTAGACATTTTGCAATTATTAATATGTGTTTACAAGGATTTAATATGCTTTCCGTAGCAAATATGGCTGGTCATAAAAGTATTTATACGCAGAATGAATATTTCTCTCATGCTAAACAATTTGCAACTTCTTATGTATATTTAATGGCTCAAAAGAATTTAGAATTTGCTTTCTCTAAAAACTTTTCAAACGGATTAGTTGGATGGAAAGAGTTTGTATATGATAAGGGAAAATCAATATCAATAAAAGATTTAAATACAGAAGAAGTAGTTGGACCAATTGAGTATGGAGTTTGTTTAGAATTAAAAAAGGCTTTCCCTAAACACTGTATTACTGACTGTAGATTTTGCCCCAAATTCTATTTCAAGCCAATTATTTCAGAATACGATGAAGGTCTTGAATGGCTAATCAATGGTTCCTCTTTCATGAAAGATAAAATTGAAAATGCAATTGATTTTATGAAAGATATTGTTACCAATAGTATAAATAATAACAATAGAGCAGCTCAAAATTCACTCCAAACTACTTCTAGAAACCTTGTGAATTATATGGATCTAAAAGCTATAGTAGATATGAAGATAATGGGAGAGTGATAAAAACCATGAATTCTAATGACGATATAAAACCTGGGCGTCCTAAAACGCATACAGATGCAGAACTAAGGGAGCTAGCTGTTAATATTAAATATAAATGTAAAGGTAAAAAAATTACCCCTACCCTCTTAGAAAAAGAGACTGGTATTGGTAGAAACACTTGGAGTAGACGTATAAAAAGTTTTATAGAAGAATTAAATAATCCTGTATTACGTTCAATTCCTTTAGACGAATCTATAGAAGTATTTATGCCTAATATTGAAATGATTTTCGAAAAATACGGGAATAATAAAGAACGTCTAATCAGAGAATTATATTCATTAGAAGAGTTAATAGATACTTTGTATTTTGAATTAAAAAATTCAAAAGAAGAAAATAAAAAATTAATGAAATACCAAGCAGAAGCTATTAAGTATAAACACCAGGCTAAGGAACAGCTTCAAAGAGCAAATTATTATGAGGACTTATATAACAAAACTGTCGCTTCAAGTTTGTATCCTCATTTATATTCTAAATCGTCAATTCTAACAGAATTTAATATTACTGAGAAATTAGTAAATATTAATGAAGACACAGTCAATCAAATGACATTTAAAAAAATTGCATTAGAGATAGATGAAAAAATTGGTTCTAATGAAAATTTAACTTTTAGTGATATTAAGAAAAAAGAGAGCGTTATGGAGTTTTTAAAAGATGAATTTGATTTATAAGGCTATTCGTAACAAGTAGTGGAAACTAATTTTTAAAAATTATATTTCATTATACATTTGAAAGATATTGTGAAGAAAGGAATTAATATTTTGATTAATGTATATGTGGATGATTTAAGAGATTGTCCTATTGGTTTTGTCGTGGCAAGAACGTTTCAAGAAGCAATTCACTTACTTGAAAATCACGAAGTAGATATCCTTTCTCTTGATCATGATTTAGGAGAAGATCTACAAGGTAATCTATTGCCAACAGGTTATGATTTAGCTAAATATATTTGTGAAAAAGGGTTACGGGCAAACAAAATATATATTCATACGGACAACCCTGTTGGTAGAGAGAATATGTATCAAACACTGCATGGAGCGAAACGAAGAGGGTTCATTGATTCAGATATTGAAATTTATCACTATTCTATTACCGAAAATAAATATACCGAATGAAGTAATACTAACAATTCGAACAAATTGTTTAGTAAGAAAAGAAAAATAATGGGCAGTCCACTACTTATTACGAATGCCCATTTATAAAAGAGCCTTAGCTGAAAATATTTTTTACAGCTAAGGCTCTTTTGGTTAATCTGTCCCCTTCTATCCATATTTAACCTAACCTCAACATTCCTGCTTTACAAAAGAACATTAATAAATCACTAAAGAATTTTTCAAACTTGATGTATAAAGAGACTTTGGTATCTATTTCTTCACCGTTACATTCAATTACCACCAACCGATCTTTTATTATCGAAGTCATTTTTGATGATTCATTATATGTAAGTGTTTCTATAACCGCACCTTTTCTTAAATCGTCTAACTTTTGATCCCAATCATATCGCTCACTATCGTATTTTTGATAATGCTTCACTAGGCGGATTGAAATTTCTCCACTCTTAATATCATATTCAACATCTCCATGATTTAAAAAATCAATTACAATATTCATTTCTTCATCTGATCCATAAAAGTAATACTTATATACATCATTGCTCATTACAGAACAAAGCTCTGAGAACTTTCTATTAAAATTATCTGTATTAACCATCTTTTAATTTCTCTCCTTACATGGTCACCTCATGCTATTTGCACATTTAAATTAGGTATTCACATCTTAATACTAAAAGATAATATAAAGCAACCAAAAATAACTTATAAGTTAAATATCTTATATTTAAGTGGTATTTTATGTTTCTTCTAGCTCAATTAGGCTTTAATTGAGGTGATTCAAATGAATTTAACAAAAAGAGTAGGTATGAACATTAGGGCAATAAGAAAGGCTCAAAAACTAACAATCGATGAATTGGCAGAGATGTGCGATTTTCAAGCCCCCTACTTATCAGACGTTGAACGTGGGGAAAGAAATATTACTTTACAAACTTTAACGAAAATATTAGACGCTCTACAGGTCGATGCAGCGAGTGTGCTCATACCCGAAGCAAGAGTACAGGGTGATTCACTGAACAATAGAAATGAGATTTTAAGCCTTTTAATAAATACACTGGAAGATAAAGATGCAGATGATATTCGCATGTTATTGAATGTATCTAATGAGATTTTTGGTCGATTTAAGGTAAATTAAAAGTAGTTTGGAGCAAAAGGAGAATCTCTTCATAAAAATGCGGAATTATAACACTAAGAATATACAGGATTTTATACAGAATGAGGAATACATTTCGTAAGCACAAATTCAATCGTTTCAAACTACCAATTCCTCAAATGCTTCTCTTTTTGCTCCTTCTTCTGGTGTTTCCCCATTTTCTATTCCACCACCAGGAAAAACATAATAAACAGAGCTATCTCTAATTCTTTGAATTAACCCAACCTTATCATTTTCTACTATTACTACCGAACCTCTATTTCGCATAGCCGTAACCTCTTTTTCATTCAAATCTTATTAAAGTATTCTGCATCGTTAGTAAAAAAACGACTGCTCTATAGAACAATCGCTACCCGTTAGTTTAAGTACGATCCTTCACAATCTCCTTTAAAAATAATTGAGATAACTACCAATCAGACATCCAACCCCAATCAATAAATACATTGCTTTTGTAAACCAATATGGTAATTTATCTGTCCAAATCGTTATAAATCCCAGAATGATGGAATCAGTTGGACCAAAACCTTCTTCTTAGTGATTATTTTTATTGTGTCTAAACCCAAAAGCAATAAATCCTACACCGAAAATTAATAATAAAAATCTATTCATTATTAAGGAATGAAATATATGTTATATTTGCATCATAAGAAAGGGTGTTTATATGTCTAAAATTGCGGTACTTGCGGAGAAACCTTCCGTTGCAAGAGATATTGCACGAGTATTGAAGTGTAATAAAAAAGGAAATGGTTATCTTGAGGGAGATAAATATATCGTAACTTGGGCTTTAGGTCATTTAGTTACTTTAGCTGATCCTGAAAGCTACGATATTAAATACAAAACATGGGATTTAGAATCATTACCTATGCTACCTGAGAAATTAAAACTTACTGTAATCAAACAAACAGGTAAACAATTCAATGCGGTGAAACATGTATTAGAAAGATCAGATGTTTCAAGCTGTATTATCGGGACAGACAGTGGTCGTGAAGGTGAATTAGTTGCTCGATGGATCTTAGAAAAAGTTAAATTTAAGAAGCCTATCCAACGCTTATGGATTTCATCTGTTACAGATAAAGCAATTAAAGAGGGCTTTGCAAATCTTAAACCAGGTAAAAATTATGAAAATCTATATCATGCTGCTGTAGCCCGTAGTGAAGCAGATTGGTATATCGGCTTAAATGCAACCCGTGCATTAACAACACGCTTCAATGCACAGCTGAACTGTGGGCGTGTGCAAACACCAGTCGTTGCAATGGTCGCAGCACGTGAGGATGAAATTAAAAACTTTAAGCCTCAAACATACTATGGTATTGAAGCAAATACAAAAGATAATTTAAAACTTACTTGGCAAGATGCAAAAGGCAATAGCCGTAACTTTGATAAAGAAAAAATCGATAACATTGTAAAAAAATTAGGTAATAAAAACGCAAAAGTTATTGAAATAGAACGCAAGCCTAAAAAATCATTTGCACCAGGGCTTTATGATTTAACAGAATTACAACGTGATGCAAATAAAATTTTTGGTTACTCTGCAAAAGAAACTTTAAATATTATGCAAAAGCTATATGAGCAACATAAAGTACTAACGTATCCTCGTACTGATTCACGCTATATTTCAAGTGATATCGTAGCAACGTTACCAGAACGTCTAAAAGCATGTGGAATTGGCGAATACCGATCGTTTGCTAACAAAATGTTATCTAAGCCTATAAAAGCAACTAAAGCGTTTGTAGACGATTCTAAGGTGTCTGATCACCATGCAATTATCCCAACGGAGGAATACGTAAACTTCGCAAACTTTAATGATAAAGAACGTAAAATTTATGATTTAGTCGTAAAACGTTTCTTAGCAGTATTATTCCCAGCACATGAGTATGAACAACTAACATTACGTGCAAAAATTGGTGATGAAAACTTTGTTGCAAAGGGTAAAACAATCACTGTACCAGGTTGGAAAGAAGTATATGAAAATCGCTTTGATGATGAAGAATCAAATGACGATTTAAAGGAACAGGTTTTCCCTCGAATCGAAAATGGCTCAACATTAGAAATTCGTTTAATTGCACAAACATCAGGTCAAACAAAGCCACCTGCACGCTTTAACGAAGCTACTCTACTATCAGCAATGGAAAATCCAACTAAGTATTTAGAAACAAATGATAAGCAACTTGCAGATACTTTAAAATCCACAGGTGGACTTGGAACAGTTGCTACGCGTGCAGATATTATCGATAAATTATTTAACTCATTTATGATTGAACAACGTAGTGGTAAAGAAATTTATATTACTTCCAAAGGGCGACAACTACTAGATTTAGTTCCTGAAGAATTACGCTCACCTGCTACAACCGCTGAGTGGGAACAAAAGTTAGAATTAATCGCAAAAGGTAAATTAAAGAAAGAAGTATTTATCAATGAAATGAAGCAACACACGAAAAAAATTGTTGCTGAAATCAAATCAAGTGATAAGAAATATAAGCATGACAATATGTCAACAAAATCATGTCCAGATTGCGGAAAACCAATGCTTGAAGTAAATGGCAAAAGAGGTAAGATGCTTGTCTGCCAAGACCGTGAATGTGGTCATAAGAAAAACGTAGCACGTGTAACAAATGCTCGTTGTCCTCAATGTAAGAAGAAATTAGAATTACGTGGTGAAGGTGATGGCCAAATTTTTGTATGTAAATGTGGGCATCGTGAAAAGTTATCTGCTTTCGAAGCACGTCGTAAAAAAGAAGGCGGCGGTAAAGTAGATAAGCGAAGTGTTCAAAAATATATGAAGCAGCAAGAAAAAGAGGCAGAGCCGTTAAACAACGCATTCGCAGATCTTTTAAAAAATATAAAATTAGATTAAATCTAGGTAATCTGAAAAAACGAGCTATATTGTTAATCCGTTTGGATGACTATAGCTCGATTTTATTTCAACCTTTATATGCTAATTAGATTCAATCCATGAAGGTGGTATTAATGAATTATTATTTCTCCAAGGATCTTCAACTAAAGAACTTTGAAATTTTAGATCTCTTATATTGGCATGGTCTAATACTATGATTTGCATTTTATTGTTTAATTCAGAACAAATTTGAAATAACAAGTCATACAATCGTTTTACAGCGACAGTATCCTCATCGTTTATTTCATCTATATCTCCTTTTAAATTTCTATATATTTCCGGAGGGAAATATACTTGTGTCGGCTGATCAAGAATTAAAAAGCTAGGAACGGGTCTCGATTTTTTGATAAACATTCGATGCAAAGACAATAATGCTGCGATATGACAACCTAACCAGTTTTCCCCGCTGCCCATTCTATTCATAGGTATTGGGCGATCATCTGTATCGACAGTGACAGTTAAATTTTTCAAGTCTAATCTGTATGGAAAACTGGCGTGTTCTAATTTTAAGATTTTTGCCCATTCACTCATTTTAGTACCAATTATATTAAGAAGAGAATTCAATATTAGTTGGCTATTTTCTACATGCAAATCTTTCTCTAAATTTTGAATCTCACTTTCTAATATGCGTAATCTATTGTTTAATTCTTCAATTTGAACATTACTTTCGAACGAAAAATTCTCCAAGTACAAACTGATTCGACCAATAACAATAGCCTGTTTGTGATTTATTTCTTTAACCCTTTCAAATGAATCTAACGTCGAAGTAATTGATTGAATTTTTTTATTAACCCTTTCTATCTCTTCTTTTAAATGAATTTTTTGATTCTCTAATTCTATTTCATTTAACAATAAGTTATTTCTATCATTAGTTATATTTTCAAGTTCACTAGATAGTTTACTTAATGAACTGTTAATAGCTTGAACAGATGGTGGAGCAATATCTAATGCTGAAGAACATAACGGGCAAGTATCCGCATTTTCGATTTCTTTATATAAATTAATCGACTTTAAGTAATCGGTTTGATCGGTTACTTCGTTTGAATAGGAATTAATTGTAGAATTATAAGATTTAATCTTTTGTAATGAAGTTGAAACTTTTTTCAAGGAATTTAATAAGTTTTGACGTTCTTTATATTTTTCATTTAGATTTTCATTTTCTAAAGTAAAATTTTCATTAGGAGACCAAGTAGAAATTAATCTTTTAAGATATTCAAGTTTTTCTGGTAGATTTTTAGACAAGACTTCAGGAGATACCAAATATACGGTGATGGCTTCTTCTAACAAGTTTTCGATTTTTTTGTTACTCTCATCGCTTTTTCTATCTATATTTGAAAGTCTTTTTTCCAGTAATTTTTTTTCCCTTTTTTTGATTCTCAACTCATTTTTTAATTTTAAATCATCTTCTCTGACAGCACCTAGAAAATAAGGTAAGGTATCTTTAATAGTTTGAGGTATAAAGTCTTCTAATTGTCTATAAAATAATAAGTTCTCGTTGGCAATTAAACTTTGATTTTGAAATAAATAAAACTTTGTATGGGTAAAAGTAGCCTCTAAATCATCTCTTGAGTGATGTTCTGGTGGTGTATGTTTATTTGGGGAAATGTTTAGAATGCTAGATAAATACTTATTAATACCTTCATCGTTACTGTTAAAAAACAATTCATTCATATCCGGCGTTGAAATATTTTCACCTACTTTTAAAAAGGCTTGCGACTGACTCATTGCATTTTTATTTGGAGTAGGCTTTGCTATAAAAATTTCTTTTTCACCTGTTATCAAATGAAGTGCAAACCAAGATACTGTATTACGAATTACCCCATCAGGGATAACAAAATCGGATCTTCCTAGGCAATAATCTATGATAGGGATTATTGCTGATTTACCGGTACCAGATTTACCTGTAATAATATTTACTTTTCCGACTTGAAACGGAAGTCTTCTAATTTCTCCCTTACGATTATATAAAATTAATTCTTTAATTTGTAAATTCATGGTTTCACTCCTAAAAGAATGTATATAAGCTCTTTATCACTATTTTTCGCAAACCATTTCCCAACAAAAATAGCTTTATTAATATTTGTCTTAATTTCTTTAGAATCTTGTTTTGAAATAGAAGTAAGTTTTTTATTGCCGAGAATTAAATAACCATTATTATTAAGAATTATTAAATCACGCTGCAGTAAAAAAATTAAAGCTTCTTTAATATAAGGCATAATATCTTTTATAACTAAGGCGTAATCTATTTTTAGTTCTTCATTATTTTGAATCCAATTTTGAAAATGTGTTCGTGTATTAGTTGGAAGTGATTCCCTATATGGCTTTACAAGAATTAATGGCATTAAAATAAATAATAAATCATAAGGAACGCCTTGAGGCTTAGTAGATTGAAATGATTTTATTATTGAATAAATTATCCTTCCTAAGTATGCTGGGTTGTAATAATTAGCAACTTCTACTGGTCTACTACTCCATATTTTCATGAGCTTTTCTCCTGATAAGTTTCATTTTGGGCTAAAAGTTCTTTAAAATTCGGATGCCAACCTAAGGTTAATAAAGCATTATTTGCTAAAATATGATAACTACCTCGAACAACATAGGATTCAGTACAATCAGATCTAATATAATTTTTTGAATCATTCATCCAATCTAATATTTCTATGCCTTTTTCTATTAAAGTTTTTTCATCTGAACTACTAGAAATAAATCTTGTAGCCTTAGTGAAATTTCTATCCCATTCATCAAAAAGTTTATCTTCATATTTTTCTAGTTCACTAATATAAAGTAATTCATCCTTTATCCAACGTGATCGTTGAATAAAAGCCCTATAATAATCCCTAGCTGCAAAGTCAATGGACTTTTTATTTAATTCAAGTAATTTTAGTTGTTCTATAAATAATACATCACCTTTCAAAATTTCTGATTCCCAGTCTGGATAAAGCTCATAATAATCAATTGGTAATGATTCAGGATGAAGTTGTTCTGCATAATCATGAACAATATCTTGAACTTCAAAACCAGAAATAGAGCTTTGAGAGTTTCCTAATAAATGTTCGATAGTTTTACTTAGCCACCACCCTTCCACTCTTTCGTATAAAGCGTTTAACGTTTTGCGTCTAGTAGCAAAAGCTAATTTCAATTTTATTTGAGCCGATATATCAAAGATGTTCGGAGACTGATCGATTATTATTATGGATTTTATTAATTTTAATTGGTCCTCTCTACTTAATTTTTTAAATATCTCATAACTTTTTTTATTTGCATCATTAGTGGATATTTCTGCGAACTCTAATAATAAATCTAATGCTTTCTCAGAATCTCTATTTGCATCATTTTTCATAAAATTAGTAGCAGCATTTTCTGGTGCTACTCCAGTTGTAACCAAGGTTAATAATATTTGTTCGTTAAACAAATTCCCTTGATGAAAAAGTGTTTCGCTCCAAACCCTTATTGTTTTCCATAAATCGCTACAGCCATTAGTCAATGTAGCAGACTTGTTAATATGGTGCTTTAACTGAATTAATTCTATAGGTGTTCCGTTTTTTTCAAATGAAACATCATCTAAGCTTTCGATGCGTATATCCTTATCTAAATTTGTCTCTGAAAGAATTAAATATAGTGCATATCTTATCTGAAATAGGTAACCTAAAGCTGAGGAACCAGCTGAAAATAAATTAGTCATAACACACCTCCATAATTAATTATACAATATTTGTATTTAAAGAGTTAAAATAGTTTATGAGAGGTGATGGTAAAATGGGTATAAAAATTCAAACACCCTATATTTCAAAAGTAACGATTAAAAATTTTAGAAACTTTTTTGATACAGAAGTTGAATTAAATTCAAAGCAAGTAATTATAGGAGAAAACAATGTAGGAAAAACCAACTTTATTAGGGCTTTACAATTAATATTGGACCCTAATTTATCTGATTCAGATAGAGAATTAGAAGAGTCAGATTTCAATGATACTATTGAGAATCCTTTTGATAACAAGCAAAAGATTGAGATTTCGATTGAGGTACAAGGATTTGAAAAACATACTGCTCTACTCGCTGCTTTTTGTGACGGAACTATCTGTACAAATCCAGCCACAATAAAAATTTCTTACGAGTTTGCACCAATCAATGAGAAAGAATACGGATATAGTATATTTCTAGGAGATAATCGAGACCTTCAGTTCACTCATAATCATAGGAAACTTTTAAATTTAAAAGTAATCAATGGATTAAGAGATGCTAACAATGACTTAAAAAACTCAAAGAAATCCCCATTTAATAAATTATTAAAAGCATACGAATTCGATAAGGATTTATTAAATGATATCGCTTTAGACATGAAAGAAACAGGAAATGCAATTTTAGAATTAGAAGAGTTAGCAGATCTCAGTGAAAAAATTAATACTAATCTAATGAAAATTGTTGGCAATCATGTACCATATTCTAAATTAAAGTTAGAAACTATAGATATCAATCCTCACCGTATATTAAATACACTTAAACTAATGATTGGCGTCAATAAGCAACGTTCAGTCTCTGATACAAGTCTAGGTGTAACAAATATTTTATATATTACACTAGTACTCTTATCACTCGAAGACCATACTATTCCGACACTTATCAAATTAAATGATTTTGATGAACTTAAATCAAAAGATTCCTTAGATATATTAGACGTGTTTTATGAAAAAATAACAGATAGATATTACAGACTTAAAGAAAATACAGAAGTGACGGAAGAGCTTTATAAATTCTTTAGTGAACATTTTAGTATAAATCAAAGTCACACTATTTTAGTTATTGAAGAACCTGAAGCACATTTACATCCTATATTACAACGTTCTGTTTATCGTGATGTAATGTCTAATGAGAATTCTATAATTTTAACTACGCATTCTTCTGATATAGTTTCAGTTTCTCCAGTTAATTCTATAGTTCATTTACGTTCTGACGGAGGTGCAACTGAAGTAACTTCAAGTGCAAACATTCCAATTAAGGGGAAAGAGTTGGCGGATATACAAAGATATCTAGATGTTAAAAGAAGTGAACTCTTTTTTGGTAAAGGTGTTATCTTAGTCGAAGGAATTGCAGAAGAGTATTTGATTCCGGTATTGGCTAGAGAATGCGGGATTGATTTAGACTTTTATGGGATAGTCTGCTGTAATATTAACTCTACTAATTTCAAACCATATATATCCTTGTTAAAGGAATTAAATATCCCATATGTAATTTTTACTGATGGTGACTATTATTTTATCGATGATCAAGGTAATAAAAATTACCATGTTTTATCTGAAGATGAACATGAAGAATATGGGTATCTAGGTATAGATTTAGCTAAAGATACACTCATAGAGCTCGGTATATTTGAGGATTCTGATGAAATTGACGAAAAAGATTTACATAAGGAAGGGTATTATTTCAGCGACTATACCTTAGAAGTAGACTTAATGATATCAAGTGAAGAAGATAAAACTATGGAGCAAGCCATTTATGAAAGTTTTTCAAAGTTAACAACTGGCGGTAAAATTCAAAAATCAAATTTTTTATCTAAACTACAAAATGGTGACTATTATTATTGTTTAGCTAGAATCGAAGATAGCTCTAACAAAGTAGGAAAAGGCCGCTTTGCACAAAGATTGTCGACTTATAAAGATTTAAAAGTTCCTGACTATATAGAAATTGGTCTATTAGATTTAGTTAGTCGAATTGAGAGTGATTCTAATTGAAAAACTTTGAAGAAATTCTTAAGTATATAAAACAGGATCCTTACCAGTTAGCTGCTTATCAGAACAATAATTCATTAGTTATTAAAGCTGGCCCAGGAAGTGGTAAATCAACAGTACTTTCACTTAAATTGGCAAGGCTACTAAAAGAAAAAGTTCACTCTCCAAGAAAAGTTGCATGTATTACTTTTAGTAATGAAGCTACGAGTAGCTTAGAAAGAAAAGTTAAAAATATAGTTGAACCAAATGAAAGGCATTATTTTATAAGCACTATACATTCATTTTGCTTATCACAGATTTTAAAGCCTTTTGTTAAACTATTTAACTATGGAATCAAAGAAGATTTTAGAATAATCTCTGATATTGAGAAGAAAGATATTGTAAGAAAAATAAAAGAACAAATAGGTATTCCTGATAAAGAAGTAACCTTAACAGAAATGGATAAAGAACGAACTTACCTTATTAGCGGTTTAAGTCAAATTCAGATTGAAAATTATGATTTAGCCTTAAAAGTTGCTGTAGCTTATGAAAAACATTTGATAAAAAATAATTTGGTTGATTTCATCTCAATTGTAAAAATCTCTACCCAAATGATACAAAATGAATCATATATAAGAAAATGCTTAGAAGCACGTTTTCCTTGGATATTAATTGATGAATATCAGGACTTAGGGAAGCCATTACATGAAATGGTATTATGCCTAACTAAATATACTCGAATTAAAATGATTGCTGTTGGTGATCCAGATCAATCTATTTATGGGTTTAATGGTGCAATACCAGATTTTTTTGAGGAATTAGTTAAGAAAAGCTCTTTTGATGTCATAGAATTAAGACATAATTATAGAAGTGAACAAAAAATTTTAGATGAATCTTCTAAAGTCTTAAACTTACAACAGAAATATATCTCCAAAGCGAAAGTTAACAAAACTGCAGAAATAAATTTAATCAAGTGTAATAGGAATCAAGAAGATCAATATAAATATATAGTGGATAATTTAATTCCAAATTGCATAAAAAATTGTATTCCTTATGGTGAAATTGCAATTTTATTATCTAGCAAAGAAAAATTAAAAAATTGCATGGAACACTTAATTTCTAAAAATATCCCCTATTATATTTCTAACAAAGAGTACCCTAGAACACAACTAATCATTTGGTTAGAAGATTGTATGGCTTGGCTAATTAAAACCCGCAATATTCATTTTCAAGATATTTTTAAACAATGGTTATCAATTAAAAGTTACAAGCCATCTCATTTTAATGAAATTAACAAAGAAAAAACACAGTTATATAGAATATTAATAGAATCGATAAAACTTTCTAATAATCTATTAGACTGGTTAAAGTATATTTATATAAATCTGGAAATTAAAAAATCTTTACAAGGTTCACCACGTTATAGTGAAAATTTCGAAGGATTTAAATCATTATATGTGTCTGTGAAAAAAGGTGATAATGTAAATTTAAGTATGGATGAATTTTCTGTATCAGGTATACAAGGGAATAAAGTAGCCTTACTTACAAGACATAGTTCAAAAGGTTTAGAATATGAAGTTATAATACTCCCATTTGTCGAAGATGGTAGCATCCCCAATTTTTACAATTTTCAGGATGAAAAGAAAATGGAAGAAGAGAAAAGGATACTATTTGTATGTTTAACTAGAGCAAAAACAACTTGTTATTTATTAATGTCAAAAAAGATGAATGGATATCCCAAAAAACTTTCAAGATTTTTAGATGACTTTAACTTTGACACCATAGTAGATCTATAAATTTGTATAATATACAGAATTATTTTTAGAAACAACAATAATTAAAAGCAGCTTTTCTAATGAAAATTAGAAGCTGCTTTTTTAGATAGATGGATGTAAAGGCTATTTTTTATTTCTATGGACATATTTTATAATTCTAATGGTCACTAAACATGTAACAATAAATAGACTGAAAGCTAAACCTATATTAAGTGTATAAATATTATTAAATTCTTTTAAATCATCTATAGATGTATCATTAGATATGAAATTAATAGGCGAAGATAATATTAATGACCACCAAGATAAAAAGTTCGGTATTTCCATTAAAATTAAATAAAATACTAATTTAGGTTTACTTGATATTTTTTCCCAAACATCAACCAAATATGCATTATATATTAAAGTGTAAAATCCAAAAAAATAGACTCCCATAAAAGCTGTTGTTCCATCAATATTCATATACGGGATATTGATATTATATCCTTTACTTAGAATGTACAATAATGCATTCCAAGAGCCTAATGCCCCTAGTATAAATATTGAAAAATTCCATTTGAAATCATCAGTTAAACTCTTTTTAAATATTTTCTTAATCAGAAAAATAATCAAAAAAATTGTAATAAGGGAAAAAAGTATATATGTATACGCAGTAGGTTGATTGTCGAGATATTGTAATGATATGCCTAAATTTGCTTTTAGACTCAAAGAAATTAAGAATCCTAATGCTATAAAAGCAATACACATTACCGTAGCTCCAACACCTTGTACAAATATGTAATTTTTAGGATGTACTATTTCTGACGTATGTTTACTGTTTTTGGAAGGTTGTAAACTTTTTTTGTACTTTTTCATCTTTTTTTTACGTCTTCGTTTCCCCATAATTTATCACTCCGTTTTTTTCCAGCAGAACAAAAATCTATAGAATAATGTACAAAAGTAATTATGAAATTATGTGCATTTATAAAACAAAGGATAATGCCTAAATATAAACCAAAAATGCATTTTAGGATTTATGTACATTTTATTTTTATAGAGATACACCTGGATCTGTAGCAATGATAATTTCATTAACATCATTACGTGAAAGCTGACTTTTGACTGCATTAAATTGCTTTCCAGTTTGCTTTATAACCGTTAATTTTAAACGTTCTGGTAGCATGGGTAGATCTTCTAGATTCCATGTTTTATATTTCACATCATAGCTTTCAGGGTCAGCCAGAGTTACAAGATGTCCAAGCGCCCAAGTAACAAAATATTTATCTCCCTCAAGGAAACCATTTCCTTTTTTATTACACTTCAGTACACGTGCGATATCACGTGCTACAGAAGGTTTTTCAGCAATTACTACGCTCTTTGCCATTGTTAACACCCTTTCATAGTTCCATGGTTTTAAATATAGCATAGGTTGAGTGGGTTCGCAGTTTTACTGCAATGTAAAATGCATTTAGTAAACAAAGAAAAGAAAGGGAAGAAAATTTGTCATGAAAAGCAAAGAAGCTTCATATGGTGTATATGTGATTTTAGCTTTTTAATTTCTGTTCTATGTAAAATTTTTGCTCGTAATTTTGCGAAAAATCTATTTTGTTGCTAGACACCAAATTTTGAGAATGCTATATTTATGTTGTCATAGTATTTTTATAATTAGGAAAAAATAGAATACTTTATGGGTTTGAATGATTTTTCCTGATTATAAGGAGTGATGAAGTATAGAGCTAGATGAAGGATGATAGGGCCTATGGTAAAGAAAACGTTAAAACAAAGAATTGTAGACGCTTCAGTTGAATTGTTTCAACAAGATGGTTATCACAATGTAACAGTGGATCGTATTGTGGAATACATTGGGGCATCAAAGGGTGGATTTTATCATAATTTTAAATCAAAAGATGAACTGTTGTATGAAATTCATGATGTCTTTATTTCATATGTCATTCAACAATCGCAAGCTGCATATGACAAATTCGATACACCCATCACACGTTTGTGTGCCATGCTGCAAACACTGACACAAGTATTTGATATGTATCAAGCACATATTACGATTTTTTATGAAGAAAGTCGTTCACTCTCAGATGAATATAGTGACATCATCCATAAAAAGCGAGATCACTATCGTGATATTTTACAAAGAGTGATAGCAGAGGGTCAGGAAGCAAAGGTTTTTCGTACCGAATTACCTTGTACAATTGTGACAATGGCAATTGTCGGGATGATTAACTGGACATACAAATGGTTTAAGCAATCAGGACCATTAACGATGGAGCAAATCACAGATGTTTTTACCGATATGGTATTACGGGCAATTGTGACAGAACAAGCCATGGAAGAAGCGAAGCAATTTATAATAAAGGGGTAGCCAGTAGGAAACACTGGTTTTATTATTTGTTTTTACAAACCGACTAGTCGGTATTAACTGTAAGTAATTGTTCTTAAGCTACATTACTATGGCAAATTCGACATTAGGGGGATTAGGGATGAATTTTGAATTAACAAAAGAGCAAGAGATGATTCGAGACATGGTGCGTGATTTTGCTGAGAAGGAGATTAAACCGTATGCTCGTGAGGTTGATGAGACATCAACAATGAGAATAGAGAGCTTTAAGAAGATGGCAGAACTAGGCTTATTGGGTATCCCGTTTCCTGAGGAATATGGTGGATCAGGTGGTGATACGGTGTCCTACGCTTTAGCTGTAGAGGAGATTGGTCGAGCATGTGGGGGCACAGGGTTAAGCTATGCAGCTGCTGTTAGCTTAGGAGCCTCTCCAATTTACAACTTCGGCACAGAGGAACAAAAGCAAGAGTGGCTAGTTCCATTAGCTAAGGGTGAGACATTAGGATCATTCGGTTTAACAGAGCCAAATGCAGGTTCAGATGCAGGGGGCACACGTACTACAGCTGTTATCGATGGTGATGACTACATTATTAACGGAGAGAAATGCTGGATCACCAATGCAGGATATGCTCGACAAATTATTGTAACGGCGGTAACAGGTAAACGTGAAGATGGTAAAAAGATTATTTCTTCTATTATTGTGCCAACAAACACACCAGGCGTAACAATCAACTGTAATTATGACAAAATGGGTGTACGTGGCTCCAATACATGTGAAATTGTGTTAGAAAATGTCCGTGTCCCAAGAAGGAATCTATTAGGGGATGAAAAACGTGGCTTTAGCCAGTTTTTAAATACATTGGATGGTGGTCGTATTTCCATCGCTGCTCTTTCTGTTGGAATTGCCCAGGCTGCTTATGAAAAGGCACTAAAATTCGCGAAGGAACGTGAGCAATTTGGTGCACCTATTTCGAAGCTACAGGCGATCCAATTTAAGTTAGCTGATATGGCAATGGAAATAGAGCTTGCTCGTACGTTAGTACATAAAGCAGCATGGTTAAAAGATCAAAAGAAACCATTTGGCAAAGAAGCTGCGATGGCTAAACTATTTGCTTCTGAAATGGGCTTCCGTACATGTAATCAGGCAATCCAAATTCATGGTGGTTCTGGATATATGAAAGAATACGATGTAGAACGTCATTTACGTGATATTAAATTAATGGAAATCGGTGAAGGAACATCTGAAATTCAACGTCTTGTTATTTCTCGTCTAATTGGCTGTTAATCATCATCAGTTAAATTAAATAGCATAAATGAGGGGGATCTTCATGGCAGAACTTGTGTATCAAACAATTGGTCAATTGCTAGATGAACAATCAAAAAAGTACCCGCAGAATGAAGCATTGGTCTATGCTGACAGAAATTTACGCATGACTTATGAGCAGCTAAATCGTCAAGCTCGATACGTAGCAAGAGGTTTAATGGCTCTTGGAATTGAAAAGGGAGACCATATCGCAGTATGGACGACAAATGTTCCAGAGTGGGTACAGCTTCAATTTGGTACAGGGAAGATGGGTGCTCCAATTGTAACGGTAAATACGAATTACCGTGCAAGTGAGTTGGAGTACTTATTGAAGCAATCTGATGCTAAAACGATTTTTTTAATTGAAAATTATCGAGACCATTCTTTTATTAATACACTGCAAGAGTTATGTCCAGAGCTTGAACATTGTGAACCAGGTAATTTGCAATCAAAGCGACTACCTTTATTAAAAAATGTTATTTTAATCGGTGAAACCAAATACCCCGGCGTACTTAATTGGTCAGACGTTTTAACTGCTGCCGAGCAAGTAACAGAAGAACAGCTAGATCGAAGAGAGCAATCTCTCCATTATGATGATGTCATTAATATTCAATATACTTCTGGTACAACAGGCTTTCCTAAGGGAGTAATGCTAACGCACTTTAACTTGGTCAATAATGCTGTCAATATTGCTGAATGTATGCGTTTAACGGCAGAGGATCGTCTATGTATCCCAGTCCCATTCTTCCATTGCTTTGGTTGTGTCATAGGAACATTAGCCATTACAACGAGTGGTGGAACCATGGTACCAGTACAGGAGTTCTCACCTGAAGAGGTACTAAGAACCGTTCAACAAGAGAAATGCACTGCATTACATGGCGTGCCAACGATGTTCATTAGTGAACTGAATTTATCGAATTTTGCATCTTTCGATCTTTCAACTTTACGTACAGGAGTCATGGCAGGATCAAACTGTCCAATTGAAGTTATGAAAGCGGTCATTGAGAAGATGGGCATGAAAGATATAACAATATGCTACGGTCAAACAGAATCATCACCTGTTATTACACAGACAAGAACGGATGACCCGCTAGTGTTAAAGGTGGAGACAGTTGGCCGCGCTTTACCTAACCTAGAAGTAAAGATTGTTGTTCCTGGAACTACCGAGGAAGCTCCGACAAATGAACAGGGAGAGCTATGTACGAGGGGCTATCATGTGATGAAGGGCTATTATAAAAACCAGGAGGAAACAGATCTTGCGATTGACGAGGATGGTTGGTTGCACACAGGTGATTTAGCAACAATGGATGAAGCAGGTTATGTCCGTGTAACAGGTCGTTTAAAGGATATGATTATCCGTGGTGGCGAAAACCTATATCCTCGTGAAATTGAGGAGTTCCTTTATACACATCCGAAAATTTCAGATGTTCAGGTTGCAGGTGTCCCTGACCCTGTTTATGGCGAGGAGGCGGCAGCTTGGATTGTTTTAAAAGAAGGGGAGCAGGCTACAGCGGTTGAAATCCGAGATTATTGTCGGGATAAAATTTCTAGACATAAAATTCCGCGACATATTTTCTTTATTGATAACTATCCAATGACTGCATCTGGAAAAGTTCAAAAATATAAATTACGAGAAGATTTCGTTATGACCGTAAAGTAAGGAGGGGCAGTGACTATGTTCAATAAGGTATTAATTGCAAATCGTGGGGAGATTGCTAGACGAGTGATCAGAACATGCAAGCGCCTAAATATTCATACGGTTGCAATCTATTCAGAGGCAGATGCTAAAAGCTTACATGTGAAAGATGCAGATGAGGCTTTCTGTGTTGGGAAGCCACCGGTTGCACAGAGCTATTTAAATATCGACCGCATTCTTGAAATTGCACTAGAAAGTGGTGCAGAGGCTGTTCATCCTGGCTATGGTTTACTATCAGAGAATGCAAATTTTGCAAAACGTTGTACAGACGCAGGTTTAGTGTTTATCGGGCCAAGTGCTGATGTGATTGCTTCAATGGGCAGTAAATTAGAGGCACGTAAAACAATGAAAGCTGCTGGTGTACCGATTGTAGAGGGTGTAGAAGCGCCTGTGAAGGATGTAGAAGAAGCCACTGACATAGCGGAACGTTTAGGCTATCCGATTATGTTAAAGGCATCAGCAGGTGGTGGCGGTATCGGTATGCAACTAGTTGAAAATGCCGAGGAACTAGCTAAAGCTTTTGAGGGAAATCAAAAGCGTGCACAATCATTCTTTGGTGATGGCACGATGTATATGGAGCGATTCATTGCTAACCCTCACCATGTCGAGGTGCAAATTATTGCTGATCATCAAGGTAATGTCGTTCCATTATTTGAACGAGAATGCTCTATTCAACGAAGAAATCAAAAAGTAGTAGAAGAAGCACCATCACCGTTTATCTCACAAGAGACAAGAGAAAAAATGCTAGAAGCGTCAGTTAAGGCGGCGAAGCATATTGGTTATGTCAATGCTGGAACAATCGAATACTTGGTTGATGAAGATCAAAACTTTTATTTTTTAGAAATGAATACAAGACTACAGGTAGAGCATCCCGTTACGGAGGAAATTACGAAGCTTGATTTAGTAGAGGAGCAATTAAAAATTGCTGCAAAACAACCTCTTACGTTCACTAGAGAAAGTATGACTAAAGAAGGGCACGCGATTGAAGTGCGCATATACGCTGAAAATCCTTCGACGTTTTTCCCGTCTCCAGGTACCATTACGACTCTTGAATTACCGACAGGTGAAGGGATTCGACATGAGTGTGGTGTAGAGTCTGGTTCAGTGGTAACACCATTCTATGATCCAATGATTAGTAAATTGGTGGTGTGGGGGGAAACAAGAGAAATTGCCTGTGAAAGATTAGCACAAGCGCTAAAGACGTATAAAGTGGAGGGGATTCAAACGAATATCCCGATGCTGTTAAAAACCGTCACACATGAACAATTTTTAAAAGGCTATACGACAACAAAATTTGTAGAGCAATATTATTTACCGCAATTAGCAGAAACAAAATAACAATTATCATGTATTCGTGCTTCCATAGAGGGACGAATACATGATTAAAAAATTAGGAGTGAATGATTATGGCAACAGTAAAAGCAAGCATGGCAGGAACAGTATGGAAAATCGTCGTAACAGAGGGCGAGAAAGTGACAGCAGGTCAAGATGTAGCCATTTTAGAATCGATGAAAATGGAAATTCCAATTGCAGCAGAAGAGGATGGCGTAGTGACGAAAATCATTGCCAATGAGGGAGACTTTATTAACGTTGATGATGATATTTTAGAAATTGAATAAGAGGAGGCTTGTTTATGCAGCTACCTAAGCAAGTCGCAATCAAAGAAGTTGGTCCCCGTGATGGCTTACAAAATGAAAAAACGCATATTTCAACAGCTGATAAAGTGCAATTAGTAAATTTATTAGGTCAAACAGGATTAAATTATATTGAAGTGACATCTTTTGTGCATCCCAAATGGATTCCTCAATTGGCAGATGCAGTTGAGGTTCTGCAAGCCATTAAAAGACATAAGGATATTACCTATGCGGCACTTGTACCCAATATGCGGGGCTTAGAACGTGCATTGCAGGCTGAAGTAGATGAAGTAAGTATTTTTATGTCTGCTAGTGAAAGCCATAACCAAAGTAATATTAATAAAACCATAGAAGATACATTTCCCATATTAGAGGAAGTTGTAGTAGGAGCTCAGGCTGTAAAGAAACAGGTTCGAGGTTATATCTCAACGGTTATTGGTTGTCCTTATGAGGGATATATACACCCTGACAAGGTATTACGAGTAACGGAAAAATTATTGGAGATGGGTGTGACGGAAATATCGCTTGGTGACACAATTGGTGTTGGTGTACCGACACAGGTTGAGTTTCTTTTAGAGGAATTGCTAAAAAGGTATCCTGCTGAAAAATTTGCCATGCATTTTCATGATACACGTGGGACAGCATTAGCCAATATTATGAAATCCTTAGAGATGGGTATTACCAAGTTTGATAGTGCGCTTGGTGGGCTAGGGGGCTGCCCATATGCAAAGGGTGCCTCAGGTAATGTAGCCACAGAAGATTTATTGTATTTATTCGATGAGATGGGCATTGAAACAGGCGTAGATCGACAAAAGGTGCTAGAGGCAGCACTCTTTATTGAAGAGAAGTTAGGCAAAGCGGTTGCATCAAAGCAAATGGCTATTGTCCGCAATGAAAGGAGTGCAAATCAAGGATGACACAACTCATTCGATTTGAATTACTAGAGGGTAGTATTGGACTTATTACTCTTTCAAGACCAGAAGCTGCTAACGCTATGTCGATTCAATTACTGCATGAGCTGTCTGACACACTTGATCAAATCAATGGAGATCCAGCAGTGCGTGTAGTCCTTCTAACAGGTGCAGGCGAAAAGGCATTTTGTGCAGGTGCTGATTTAAAGGAACGTAAAGGAATGTCTGATCGACAAGTGAAGCAGATCGTGCAGCTGATTGGTGCCACTGTGGCAAAAGTTGAAACGCTTGCACAGCCTGTCATTGCTGTCCTAAATGGTGTAGCCTTTGGTGGGGGCTTAGAGCTGGCACTAGCTTGTGATTTACGAATTGCGGCTACACATGTAAAGCTTGGCTTAACAGAAACATCGCTCGGAATTATTCCAGGAGCTGGGGGAACACAGCGGCTTCCACGTCTAATTGGTCTTGGTAAAGCAAAGGAATTAATTTATACAGCACGTAGGCTGAATGCCGAAGAAGCTGAAAATTATGGCATTATTGAGTATGTTTATGAAGGACATGAGGTATTAGATAAGGCACAACAGCTTGCACTGGAAATGGCAAAAAATGCACCACTCTCTTTAGTGCAAGCCAAAGTTGCGATCAATCAAGGTGTTGAGGTAGATTTAGCTACCGGGTTAAAAATTGAATCACTTGCATATAGTGCACTGATCCCAACAGAAGACCGGTTAGAGGGCTTACTTGCCTTCCAAGAGAAGCGGGCGCCACAATATTCAGGGAAATAAAACGCAAAGAAATAACTTTGGTGTAATCGATTGGGCAAAGGGAGGAAATAAACATGAGCAATATCTCGACAGAAAATACACCACCTACAATGAAAGATAAAATTTTAGCAGGTGGATTACCAAAATATCATGACAAAAATGCACAGCAAGGCAAGCTATTTGTACGTGAGCGTCTTGAACTATTACTCGATGATGGTCTTCAATCAGAGGATGGGCTCTATGCGAACTGTTTAGCAGGGGATTTACCAGCAGATGGCGTCATCACTGGTATTGGCAAAATCCATGGTCGTACGGTTTGTGTGCTAGCTAACGATTCAACGATTAAAGCTGGTTCTTGGGGAAAACGTACAGTTGAAAAAATGATTCGCATTCAAGAAACCGCTGAAAAGTTGAATTGTCCATTACTTTATTTAGTGGATTCAGCGGGTGCGCGTATTACAGATCAGCTTGAAATGTTCCCAGGACGCCGAGGCGCAGGACGCATTTTCTACAATCAAGTCAAACTGTCAGGAAAAGTTCCGCAAATTTGTTTATTATTTGGTCCTTCCGCAGCGGGTGGTGCCTATATTCCTGCATTTTGCGATATCGTGGTGATGGTAGAAGGGAATGCTTCTATGTATTTAGGTTCTCCTCGTATGGCTGAAATGGTTATCGGTGAGAAAGTAGATTTAGAAACAATGGGTGGCGCAAAAATGCACTGTTCCGTTTCGGGTTGTGGAGATGTGCTTGTTAAATCCGAACAGGAGGCTATTACTTATGCGCGCAAATATTTAGGATACTTCCCGAATAATTATGCAGAGCGTAGCAAGGTAGAGGCTCCTAAACCACCAGCTTCATTTGATAAATCTATTGAAGAATTAATTCCTCAAAATCAAAATGTACCATTTGATATGTATAAGCTAATTGATCGTATTATTGATGAAGATTCGTTTTGTGAGGTGAAGAAATTATTTGCACCAGAATTAATTACAGGCCTTGCACGAATTAATGGACAATCCGTTGGGATCATCGCTAACCAACCACGCGTTAAGGGAGGCGTGCTATTCCATGATTCTGCTGATAAAGCGGCGAAATTTATTTCACTTTGTGATGCATTCAATATCCCACTGTTATTCCTAGCAGACGTTCCAGGCTTTATGATTGGTACTCAGGTAGAAAAAGCAGGAATCATCCGTCATGGTGCTAAAATGATTTTTGCCATGAGTGAGGCCACTGTTCCTAAGCTAACGGTCATTGTGCGTAAAGCGTATGGTGCAGGATTATATGCAATGGCTGGCCCTGCGTTTGAACCAGACTGCTGTATTGCTTTATCAAATGCACAAATTGCCGTAATGGGACCAGAGGCTGCTGTCAATGCCGTCTATGCCAATAAAATTGCAGAACTTCCAAAGGAAGAGCAAGCAAGCTTCATTGCTGAGAAACGTAAAGAATATCAAGAGGAAATTGATGTGTATCGCTTAGCTTCAGAGCTTATCATTGATGATGTGATTGAGCCTAATGAGCTGCGTAAGGTACTAGAAAATCGCTTAGAACTTTATATGTCAAAATACTTATTATTCTCACAACGTAAGCATGGGGTAAATCCAGTTTAAACATACTTATTAGAAGGCTGTCTCTGCTGGTAGGAGACAGCCTTTTTGGATGATAATTTTTTCAGCTACTTGCAAGCTATAGTTGAGCATATTAAAATATGGGAAGGAATAAAAGGGAAGTGGGTGTTAAGCTTGTCTAAAAACAACATAGCGGATGTTCAAAATAATGCCAAGCTCCCATTACCATATCGGGATGTCATTGATACATATTATTTACCGCTAAAGGTTGCAGGTTGGATTTTATTTAGTATCTATTCATTTATGGCTTTTTATAAATTGGTTATTGATCGCTTAGTAGATGTAGTCGTCATTTTATTTAAGGGAGATTACTCTATAGGTGACTTAGGATTGTTTGATTATAGTAGCTGGCGATTAACTACTAATTTTATTCCCTTCGAAACGATTCTCCGTTATATAAACTACTCTCAATATTTTAATTGGGAAATTATAATCG
This sequence comes from Lysinibacillus sp. 1 U-2021, assembly GCF_029916965.1. Lineage (NCBI taxonomy): Bacteria > Bacillati > Bacillota > Bacilli > Caryophanales > Bacillaceae > Lysinibacillus > Lysinibacillus sp. 1 U-2021. The sequence continues at coordinate 4,844,066 of NZ_CP123966.1, read as the reverse complement.
TTAACTTACTTGGCAACTTATTAATTTTTACTCCAATGGGCTTTTTACTGCCATTACTATCGAAGAAATTCCGAAAAGCGTGGGTTATTATTTGTTTAGGCTTTATTTCTAGTCTTGCTGTCGAAACCGTACAATTTATTTTTACCGTTGGTTCTGCGGATATTGATGATTTAATTTTAAATACGATTGGTGCATGGCTTGGTTACTTAGCCTATAAAGGTATATTGATTAGACCCAAAAAATGAGAAAAGCAGTCCAGTATGAAGGGGCTGTTTTTTTATGTTGATTAACACCATTTATTTAGTGTATATAGTAATAAATTTATTGAAAAGGGCATGTAGCTAATAAATGAATATGAAAATATTAGATAGATAAGGTTCTTTATACCTATTTTCGGAAATGATTAGTATCTCTTTAGGAGGTTAGTAGTAATTAGTGCTTGAATTTAATAGTGAAAATTCCGATAATGAGTGTACAGAAACTATTTAAATGGTATAGATAGAGTGTGAGAAAGAATGTTCATATCTATTAACTTATTCGCATATGAAGATAGAAGGGTGAGGTGAAAACTATGAAAATATCAAATTTAATGGAACAAGAAAGAATTTCATCCCAGCATAATCGTAAAAAAATACTTCAGCGTAAAGAGGCAGGAGATGCCTATAGAAAAAATGCGATGTATTTTCAGCCAAAGAAAAATCCATTATTGATTGAACTTGAAAATTTATTATTAGGGCGTACTGACCAAGATTTGTATGACCAGCAGCAAGAAGAGTCAAAAGAAGTAACTCCTCAGCAGAAAGCCATAATGGAAGGTTTACAGCAAACAGAAAAGAATGTAAGGGCCCATGAGCAAAGCTATAAAGTAGGAATGAATGATAACGCTGATCTCTCGCATATATCCGATTCAGAACTAGGTAACACAATGCACATTTTAGAGCAGGTACGTAATGCAGCATTGTCATCAGCAGAGCCTTCTACTCAAGATTTACGTGTGGCGCAAAGCATTGATGCTCAAATACAGCATATGTTAAATAATTCAAATTTTGATGAGGTTGCCACAAATGAAAGTGAACCATCTTTTGTGCGTGACATCATTGAAGTGAAGGTTCCTGAACGTTACTCGAAGGAATTGAAATTGGACCCATTTGCAGATACAATTTTCGGTAAGAACTATGAGACTGCATTCAAGTTAAGAGCATTTAAACAGGTATCAGAAAGATATGCGGCTCACGTTCAAATGGCGAAAAATGGCTATCGTCCAGACAAAGATTCTATGTTCTCTTTGATAGCCTGATGCTGTAGATAGGAGATTGTTGACATGGCAAAGGCAAAGCATGCGAAAACGAATGCGATTCGTTTATTAGAACAACAAAAAATTCATTTTGATGTGATGGAATATGAAACAGGGGACGGTCAAGTAGATGGTGTTTCTGTAGCTGAGAAGATAGGACAGCCTGTTGCTCGGGTATTTAAAACATTAGTAGCAAAAGCAAGTGCCCAAAAGTTATTTGTATTTGTTATTCCAGTAGCTGATGAGCTTGACTTAAAAGCAGCCGCGAAGGTAGTTGGGGAAAAGAAAATTGAAATGTTAGCGGTAAAAGATCTACTTAGCCATACTGGTTATGTTCGTGGTGGATGTTCACCAGTAGGGATGAAGAAGTTATATCCAACGGTCATCGATGCATCTGCTCAAGAACAAGGTAGTATAATCGTTAGTGCAGGGAAAATTGGTATGCAAATTCATGTACAATTAGAAGATCTGAAGAATATAACAAAGGCACAACTTGCCTCAATTACAACTACCCATGAGTGAGAGAATGGGTAGTTTTTTTACGCGGTAAGATAAACGGTTTAGTTCAAGCACTATAGCTTAATTTTGGTTGAAAGTATGATACAGTAATAGCAATATTATTCATAGAGAGAAGGATAAGGAATGCGTAGAATAATGGGGTGGCGTTGGACCTTTTTTATTGGTGGCTTAGTGGTGATGTCACTTGGCATCACGATGTCGATAAAGGGGAAAATTGTTGGCACAAGCCCATGGGATGTTTTACATGTAGGTCTATTTCAAAATTTTGGGTTAAGTATTGGCACATGGTCTATTGTAACAGGACTCTTTATAGTTGCTTCAACATCCATTGTTTTGCGTCAATGGCCAAAGATAGGTACTTGGCTCAATATGCTGTTAATTGGCTCGTTCATTGATGTATTTAACTGGATGTTGCCCTCAACGGATGTATTTGGCTTACAAATTACATATTTTATTATTGGCTTATTTGTTTTGAGCTTTGGCTGTGGAATGTATATCGCACCGAATATGGGCGCAGGACCGAGGGATACCTTAATGATGATACTTGTCGAAAAGTTTGGTGGATCTATTAAAACAGCAAGAATGGGAATTGAAGTACTTGTAACCATTATTGGCTGGCTTCTAGGAGGACCAGTTGGAGTAGGGACGGTATTGATTGCCTTAACTTCAGGCTATATTGTGCAATATTCATTACCGTATTGTCGTAAAATATTGATGAAATGTATTGGAAATATGGAGGGCATGAAGCCATTCTATTAAACCATGAAGCTACTTAGATCTGTAAAGGATAGAAGTAGCTTCTCATTTTTTTTAGGGTTCTTTCATATAATGCATGGCATAAGCTAAAGGAGGAACGACATTTGAACGGAAATGTAACGTATTATTTTGGACACGCATTGACTGGCCAAGGTGTGAAGCATTTATATAAAGAAATGATGGAAGAGGCGTCTCTCGTTTATTTTTTGCAAGGGCCTGCCACATTTAAAGGTTCAGAACTGTTAAAAGAACTAGGATACTTCTATGTGAAACAGGGCTTTGCTGTCGAGTGGTTTAAGCATGCTTTATTAGAGGAGGTTGTTGAGGCCGTTTATATAAAAGGCTGTAACAGACTTTTTGTATGGGCATCTGAGTGGAATATCGAGCCAACTTTACTCGGTACAAAGCATCGTGTCATGTCTTTCTATGAATGCTTAGAAGACATACAGCTTAAAAAGGTTGGAGAACAGCTTGCAGAGGCGATGCAAGAGCGTGCAACATGGCGTGAAAAATGCATAGCGAAACTGGATCGAGCAATCAAGCTACATGATGACTGGGAGGTTGTCACACAAAGCTGTATGAACTGGCAGGCATTAAATGAACAGGTGGAAAATTTAAAGTCGGAAGTGTTCCAATCTATTATTCTGAATAAAACAGGTATGCGGACACATCGTTTACTGGGAACGCTAACTCCTAGAGGTGCGGAAAATACAGTGGATAGTATCACCAAAAGTATCACGACTCGCTTCATGATTAAAGGTAAGCCAGGTACAGGCAAATCTTCACTAATGAAAAGCTTAGCCGATGAAGCAAATGCAAGAGGGCTTGATGCACAAATTGTTTGGTGTGGCTTAGATGCGGGATCTGTAGATATGGTCATTATCCCAGAGCTTAATTTCTGTATTTTTGATAGCACAGAGCCTCATATCTTTGATCCAGAGGATGGTAGGTTAGGGGATAAGATATTTGATATTGGTCAACATTGTGCGCTGTCAGAGGAAGCAGAAACGGCGATCGAGGCAGTGCGAGCACAATACAAAGAAGCTATACAGGATGCGATGGGCCATTCCAAACGATATGCAGAAGCTGAATATACCGTTCGTCGTTTATTAGATAATTGTCTATCGGCTTCTTTATGGCGCGAAAAAACAGCGCCACTATTCGAAAGATTAACAAAGTAATGTAGCTAATGGCTTGCATGTGCTAAACTAGGAGCGAGAACAGTTTTCCTAGGAAAGGATGATACGCTTGTCAAAAGTATTGAATGCATTTTTAGATGAAAACCTACAAGCCCTACATGAACAAGGCTTATACAATGAAATCGATCCAGTAGAGGGAGCAAATGGCCCAATTATTCAGGTCCGTGGCAAAAATCTTGTTAACTTATCCTCTAACAACTATCTTGGTTTAGCAACAAATGAAGAATTAAAGCGTATTGCCAAAGAGACAATTGATAAATACGGTGTTGGAGCAGGTGCTGTTCGTACAATCAACGGGACACTTGACTTGCACGTAAAATTAGAAGAAAAGCTTGCTGAATTTAAAGGAACAGAAGCGGCTATTTCTTATCAATCTGGATTTAATTGTAATATGGCAGCTATTTCAGCTGTAATGGATAAAAATGATGCCATTCTATCAGATCAATTAAACCATGCATCTATTATTGATGGATGTCGCTTATCGAAGGCAAAAATCATCGCGTTTAATCACTCTGATATGGGGGATTTACGTGCAAAGGCAAAAGCGGCAAAGGAATCAGGTTTATACAATAAAATCATGGTTATCACAGATGGTGTCTTCTCAATGGATGGTGATATTGCTAAATTACCTGAAATTGTGGAAATAGCTAAAGAGTTTGATTTAATCACGTATGTGGATGATGCACATGGTTCGGGTGTAACAGGTAAAGGAAAAGGAACTGTGAAGCATTTTGGATTAGAAAAAGAAATTGATTTCCAAATTGGTACATTATCAAAAGCCATTGGTGTAGTAGGTGGCTATGTAGCAGGTAAGAAAAATTTAATTGATTGGCTAAAAGTTCGCTCACGCCCATTTCTATTCTCAACAGCATTACCACCAGGTGATGTAGCCGCTATTACAGCAGCCGTGCAAATGCTGATTGATTCAACAGAGCTACACGATAAACTGTGGGATAATGGTAATTATTTAAAAGCGGGGCTTGAGAAGCTTGGCTTTAATATTGGTGCGTCTGAGACACCAATTACACCATGCATCATTGGGGATGAAAAATTAACACAGGAATTTTCAAAACGTTTATTTGAAGAAGGCGTTTATGCAAAATCAATTGTCTTCCCAACAGTTCCAAAAGGTACAGGACGCGTTCGAAATATGCCAACAGCAGCACATACAAAAGAAATGCTTGATGATGCAATTGCGATTTATGAGAAGGTTGGTCGTGAATTAGGCGTTATTCAATAAGAAAAAGGCTTCCTCATGGATGGGGAAGCCTTTTTTGCATGATAGAAAGAAAAAAGTGAAGGATAGAATCAAAAAAGTGACCGATAGAAGCCTAAATCTAATGGATAGCGATCTAAAAATAGGTAATCTCTTTATTTTGCCCCAATTATTTTGCCTGCCTTGAGCTGTTGAATAGCTTGATCAGAAATATTTAATGCCTGTAAAACTTCTTCATTATGTTGTCCTAATGTAGGTGCTGCACTTGTTAGTTGTCCAGGTGTTTGTGAAAACTTTGCTGGGAATCCCAATGTTCTCATTGGTCCGGCAGTAGGGTGTTCATAGGACAGTACCATGCCACGCTCTAGTATATGGGGGTCATTTAATGTTTGGTCATAAGAATAGATTGGACTAGATGGTACACCGTGCTTATCCAACAGTTCGAGCCAGTAGATAGCCTTATGCTTGATTAGCTCGCTTTCAATTTCTGCTTCTAGCTCCCTCACATGTTGGGCACGTGAATAGTTGGTAGTAAAGAGAGGATTGTCTAACCAATCAGGTCGATTGACAACCTTTACCGCAAAAATCTCCCATAGCTTTTGATTGCCAGCACCTACTAGAATATAGTCATCCTGTGTTTTGAAACCTTGATAGGGCGCAGACACACGATGGGCGGTTCCTGTTCGATCAGGTAACTCACCCCTTCCGAAGTAAGCAGCGGCCTCCCAAACAGTCCACGCAAGACCTGACTCCACTAAGGACACATCAATATATTGACCTTCACCACTACGAAGCTTATAAATATAGGCCATTAAAATCGATTGTAAGGCTGTTTGTGCAGCAGCAATATCATTCACCGCAAAGCCAACTTTTACAGGTCGTCCATCTGCTTCACCTGTCATATGCATTAAGCCACTCAGACCCTGGGCCATAATATCATAGCCACCCTTTTGACTATAAGGACCTGTTTGACCATAACCGGAAATAGAGCAGTAAATTAGGCCAGGATTGATGGCTTTTAATGTATCATAATCAATACCAAGCTTTTTCGTGACACCTGGTCGATAATTTTCCACAAGTACATCAACAGATTGGATCAATTCTTTAAATAAAGCCAGTCCCTCAGTCGTTTTTAAATTGATGCAGACACCCTTTTTATTACGATTAACCATCATATACATATGACTTTCTTCATTAACGAATGGACCCATTGTACGGGTATCGTCTCCATTTGGGTATTTTTCAATTTTGATAACTTCTGCACCCATATCTGCTAATACCATGGTGCAATAAGGACCTGCTAAGACTTGTGATAAATCGATAACCTTTAATCCTTGTAATGCTTGTTTCATTTAACCTCAGTCCCATCCTGTTTGACTAATGTGATATTACGTAATCCTTTGACAGAGGTGGAACCTGCTAATGCGATGGAAACCTTTAATTCATCATAAAGATTGGTCATCACCTTTTCGACGCCTTGTTGTCCTTCAAGGGCTAACCCATAGACGAAAGGACGTCCAATTGCAATGGCATCTGCTCCTAAAGCAAGTGCTTTTAAGGCATCCATACCACGATACACACCACTATCTAATATAATAGGAATTTGTCCATTCACAACTTTCGCAATAGCAGGAAGGGCATCAAGTGAACCAATTACGCCATCTAATTGACGGCCACCATGGTTTGATACAATAATGCCATCAATACCATTGTCGATAGCAAGCTTTGCATCTTCAGGATGTAGAATTCCCTTCAATAAAATAGGAAGGTTAGTACGTTTTTTTAACGCTCGAACATGCTCCCAATTAAGCGTTGGGTGGAAGACATTTTGCAAGACACCTTGTACATAGGACTCGAATGAATCATCAGGTAAAGCGGCTGTAAAAACAGGATCATTCATATAATTACCTCTTGCATAGCCTAGCTTCAATGGTGAAAATTGATTGCGTACATCTTCTTCACGCCAGCCAAGCATTACGGTATCGACAGTTAAAACGATCGCTTCAAATCCAGCTTTCTCCGCACGTGCAGCCATACTAAAAGCAATTTCTTCATTAGTAGACCAATATAATTGAAACCATTTTGTTGCGGAAGGGGCAGCCTGAGCAACTTCTTCAAGAGCAAAAGTGGAAACAGTGCTTTGTATATAAGGGATATTTAAAAACTGGGCAGCACGTGCAACGGCAAGCTCACCTTCATCGTGAACCATTCCATTCATGCCTACAGGAGCAAAAAGCAAAGGAGTTGGATATGTTTTACCAAACAAATGAACCGATGTATCAACGTTTGACACATCATTTAAAAATCGGGGAACAATGGAATACTTCTCAAAAGCTGCACGATTATTGCGCAGTGTTTGTTCACCGCCAGCACCTGAACGGATGTAGCCAAAAGGGCCAGCTTCGATTTTTTTCGCTACGGCCTTTTCTAAATCTGCAAAGCAAATGGGAAAGGGGGCTTGTGCAGTGATATTTTTTAAGAGTAGATCGCCATCAGTTATGTTTGTCATCATTACTACCTCACTTATTTATTGAAAATAGGCTTTCTTTTATTTAAAAAGGCTTGTATACCTTCGTTATAATCGTCTGAACTAAATGAATCCAAAACTAACTGTGCCAGCTCATCGTTTTCTTCATTTTCACCATCAACAATTGCTTGGATAATTTTTTTGATGCCTGCGTTTGCAATGGATGATTTACTTAATAAATGTTCAGCGAATTGCAATGTCGCCTCATTAATATCCTCTGGTTCGTGGAGGGCCGTGATTAAACCAATATTTTTTCCTTCTTTAGCTGTAAAAATAGTAGCTGTGTACAAAATTTCCTTTGCCTTAGCGACACCAACAATATTGATGAGACGTTTCGTGCTTTCTAAATTATAGACAATACCTATGTTTGCAGCGGTGATGCCTAGCTTACTCTTAGGTGTTGCTATTCTAAAATCACAAGCGTTTGCTAACTCTAAGCCACCACCAATTGCTAAGCCCTGAATCATAGCAATTGTCGGGTGCGGAAATTTATAGAGAGCATCGATCGCCTTTAGAGCCAATTCATTATAGGCTTTGGCATTGTCTGTAGCATAACGAACATCTAAAAATTCGCTAATATCTGCCCCAGATGAAAAGGCTACTTCATTGACACCGCGAACAATTAAAAGTTTGATGGAAGAATCTACACGGAGTAGCTCTAGTTGGTCTACTATGGCTTGAAACATTGCCCCTGATAAAGAATTTCGTTTATCTGGGCGGTTTAATACTAACGTTGCAATATAGCCATTTTTCTCTACATAAATTTCCTTTGTCATCTTCATTCTCCTCTTAATCTTTTTTCAACTTCGCGGCGAAGCGGTTACCAATGGATTGAATGCTCTGTACAAGGATGATTAAGATAAAGACAGTTGCATACATCACATCAACCTCATAGCGTAAATGACCATAACGATAGGCAAGGTCACCTAAACCACCAGCACCAACCATTCCTGCCATTGCTGTTGCACCAATTAATCCTATTGTGGCAATTGTTAAGCCTAAAATAATAGATGGTCGAGCTTCACGTAATAGGACATGCCAAATGATATGGCGACGTTTAATACCCATGGCTGTGTAGGCTTCTACCACTCCTGAATCCACTTCTAAAAGCGCAGATTCCATCAGTCGTGCAATATAAGGAGCTGTGTAAACAACTAGCGGAACGATTACACCTTTAACACCAATTGTTGTACCTACAATTAACTTAGTAAAAGGTAAGATGAAGAATAATAAAATGATAAATGGAACAGAGCGAACAATATTGATAAATAGATTAAAAAACTGATAGAAAAATTTATTTTCAAAGGATTGTCCTGGTCGTGTTAAAACGATTAATAGCCCTAATGGAATGCCAATCAGAATGGAGAACAATAATGAAATTCCGACCATTTGAAATGTTTCGATAATTGCTTTGCCAATAACATCTGACCAATCTGTAAAGAAACTTTGGATACTACTCATTGAACGCACCTCCTAATTCTTCCACTGCCACGCCATTTTCTGAAAAATACGTTAACGCTTTTTGGACAATCTGCGTCTCGCCATGTAAATGCACCACAATATTGCCGACAATACCGTTTTTTAATTCAATAATATTAGCTGTTAAAATATTTGGTTGCACATCGTATACCTTAGTGACTTCTGCTAATAATGGCTTACCAGTACTTTCACCAAGGAATGTTAAACGGATTACACTTCCTGAAACATTTAATTGCTCAATAAGAGAAGGGGATAAATTACGTTGTGAAATTGTATTCAAAAACTTTCGCGTTGTAGGGTGCTTTGGTTTTGCAAAAAGTTCAATCGCTGTGCCGAATTCTACAACTTTCCCAGATTCTAGAACAGAAACCTCATCACAAATTTTTTGAATGACATTCATTTCATGTGTAATGAGCAGAATTGTAATTCCTAATTCACGGTTAATCTTTAACAACAATTCAAGAATGGCTTCCGTTGTTTCAGGATCAAGTGCACTTGTTGCTTCGTCACTAAGTAAAATTTCTGGTTCCTGTGCTAAGGCACGCGCAATAGCCACACGCTGTTTTTGACCACCTGAAAGTTGATTGGGGTAACTGTCTAGTTTATCTGTTAAACCGACAATTTCAGCATACTTAGCTACTCGGCTTTTTACTTCCGCCTCTTTATAGCCTAGTAGCTTTAAGGGAACTGCAATATTATTGTAAACTGTTGCTGTTTTTAATAGATTAAAGTGCTGGAAGATCATCCCGATTTTTTGGCGTGTTTGACGTAATTCGTGAAGAGAAAGGGTCGTAATGTCTACATTGTCTATCACTACTTTTCCTGCTGTAGGACGTTCTAGTAGATTAACGCAACGAATGAGTGTACTTTTACCAGCACCACTATAGCCGATTACACCATGAATTTGTCCCTTTTTTACGTGAAGATTGATGCCATCCACAGCTTTTATGATGCCTTTTTTCGACTTGAATTCTTTTGAGATATTTTGTAATTGAATCATGCGATTGTATGCTCCTTTCTCTACCTTCTAAAAAGCAAGAATCTGCTCGTTTTCCTATAGAGGAATTTCGGCAGATTCTTCGGCTTATAGAAGCTTCCTGAATGTATTACCAACTAGGGATTACTGAACCTTTGAATTCCTCTTCGATGAATTGACGTACTTCATCAGATTGGTAGGCCTCAACGAACTTTTTAATTGTTGGATCATTTTCATTTTCAGCACGCACGACAATATAGTTTACGTATGGAGAATCAGTAGATTCCAATAAAATAGAGTCATCTTTAGGGTTAATGCCAGCTTCTAATGCAAAGTTTGTATTAATAGCTGCTACATCTACTTCACTAAGTTGTTTAGGAATTTGAGCGGCCTCTAATTCAATGAATTTTAAATTCTTTTTGTTTTCTTCTACATCACGGATCGAGGCTGTTAAGTCTGCGCCCTCTTTTAACTTAATATAGCCAGCTTCCTGTAAAACAAAGAGGGCACGGGCTCCATTCGTTGGATCATTTGGTAAGCCAAACGTTGCTCCGTCAGGAATGTCATCAAAGGATTTATATTTTTCTGAGTAGATACCCATTGGATTTAAAATCGTTTTGCCCACTGGTACTAACTCTGTATCATGATCTTTATTAAATGTATCCAGGAAAGGCTCGTGTTGATAGCTGTTCGCATCAAGATCACCTTCAGCTAAGGATGTATTAGGTAAAACATAGTCAGAAAATGATTTTAGCTCTACTTCTAGCCCGTTTTCTTTTGCTACTTTAGCAGCTACTTCTGCAATTTGTTCGTGTGGACCAGAAGTGACGCCTACAACGATTTTCTTTTCATCAATTCCTTCAGCTTGGCTTTTACTATCTTCTTTAGAGCCACAGCCTGCTAAAGCTGCTACTAATGTTAAACTTGCTAAACCTACTAAAAATTTATTTTTCTTTTTCATGAAAATACCTCCAAGATTGTTTTTATCGGTTTTTTGAAAATAAAAAAACTCTCTTACAAATTAAGAGAGGCTCATGAAAAGATGTCCTCTCTTATCTATCAAACGAAGATCGTTTGCAGGATTTAGCACCTTCCTTTAAAAAGGAGGTTGCCGAGCTTCATAGGGCCAGTCCCTCAGCTACTCTTGATAAGAGATTTATAATATTTTTTTGTAATTCCGATAGAACTAATATAATTTATAGGGTATAGTAAGTCAATAAATAATTTTTAAATTTTTTATATAATTATAATATTTCGACACAAAAGAGGGATAACAATGTCTGTAAGAGTTAATTATGGTATAGGTTCATTTGGTAAGGTTATTAGTGCTCGTTTTCTAACGGGAACAGATATCATTGAAGGGATTGAAGCGCTTTGCGAAGAGAATAATATAGAGTCAGCAACAATTGTAAGCTGTATTGGCAGCTTTCAAAAAAGTAGCTTTGTTTATTTAGTGCCAGATGCAACAGCTCAAATTCATGTTCGTTTTAGTAATGTGATTGAAAAAGAGGGACCACTAGAATTTATTCAAGGTTCAGGTGTGGTGTGTAAGCGAGATGGTGGATATGAGACACATTTCCATGGTTCTATGAGTGATCAATGTGGTGTAGTATCGGGTGGGCATTTAATAAAAGGGGGAAATCCTGTTATAACTGCTGACATCGTGTTGGCAGAGGTACAAGGTATTCAACATATTCGAAAATGGGATGATGAAACAGGTCATGTTCAATTTTATCCATTAGAAGATGGTTTAGGGCAACCAAGGAAAATTGAAAAATAGTAATAATCCTGTAGCTAGAGATAGCTACAGGATAAGGCACATTATCTATTAAACAATTGTAATTGCTCGATTCTATGGATTGCTTCACGTAAGCGCTCCTCACTAACTAGCAACCCTACGCGCACATAGCCTTCACCATATTGACCGAAGCCATTACCTGCTGCTACAGCGATATCAGCTTTTTCGAGCAATAGATCAGCAAACTGTTCACTTGTATAGCCTAGTGGTACAGGGAGCCATGCGAAGAAGGAGCCTTTTGGAGCCGTAACATGCCAGCCAATTCTTCTAGCTTCTTCAATGAGTACATTTCGGCGACGCTCATAAGTAGCTCGTAGTTCATCCGCACATTGCTGGGAAGCTGTCAGTGCTACTGCTGCAGCTTGTTGAATGGCAGGGAACTGACTACAAAACAGATGATCCTGAATAAGATTAATAGCAGCAATAATCTCGGCATTCCCTACAGCGAAGCCTATACGCCAGCCAGCCATATTATAGGTTTTCGATAATGTATACATTTCAACTCCTACTTCTTTTGCACCATTTGCTTGAAGGAAGCTAACTGGTTTATTACCGTCAAATCCTATTGCCCCATAAGCAAAATCATGTGATACGATAATATTGTGTTCCTTCGCAAAGCGAACGGTCTCTTCAAAAAACGCAAGTGATGCTGTACCACCTGTAGGGTTGTTTGGGTAATTTAAGTAAAGAAGCTTTGCCTTTTCTTTCACTTCATCAGGTAATGCATGATAATCAGGTAAGAAATCATTTTCAGCAAAAAGGGGCATTACTTCAAAATTGACGTCTCCTAGTACGACACCTGATAGGTAATCTGGATAGCCAGGGTCTGGTAAGAGCATCGTGTCACCAGGGTTTAACACAGCTAAAGGTAGCTCTACTAGACCAATTTTTGTTCCACCAAGAATCGCTACCTCTGTATCAGGATCTAGTTCTACCTGATATTCACGTTGATAAAAGTCGGCCGCCGCTTGGCGTAATTCAGCGAGACCTCTAAATGGTGAATATTTGTGGTTTTGAGGATTTTCAGCCGCTTCCTGTAATGCTTGAATGATGTGAGTAGGCGTTGGCTGATCGGGATTTCCTTGCCCAAGGTTAATGACATCACGCCCTTCTTCTAGGGCCAAGTTTACTTTTTGAACGAGTGCTGCAAAAAATTGAGTGGGTAGTTGCTGTAGTTTTTTAGAGAATTCCATGCATAATCACCTTTTTCAGAATATAATAATTATTATTGAAGAATATGAAGCAAATAGTATTACTTTTTCTGTTAATTGTCTAGAGGAGGAATAGAGATGAAAATCGGTTGTATTCAATTAAATGTTGGCTTTGGCAAAGTGGAAGAAAATTTTGCACGTGCTGAAGAGAAGATTCGAGAAGCTGCAAAACAAGGGGCAGAAATTATTGTGTTACCTGAAATGTGGAATACAGGCTATGCTTTGGAAAAACTACCTGAGCTAGCAGATATCGATGGTGAGCGGACACAAGCCTTTTTAGCTAAACTAGCTAAGGAACTAGATGTACATATTGTAGGTGGCTCTGTTTCAACAAAGAAAGGCGACAAATTTTATAATACGATGTATACCTTTGATCGTAATGGAGAGCTTGTAGGGGAATATAGCAAGGCACATCTTTTCCGTTTAATGGACGAGCATCTTTACTTAGAGGCAGGGAATGAAATGAATCGTTTTGCTCTAGGTGACATTGAAGCTGCTGGTGTTATTTGCTATGATATTCGCTTCCCAGAATGGTTACGAGCCCATGCATTACAAGGAGCAAAGGTATTATTTGTACCAGCGCAGTGGCCAACTCCAAGGATTGACCATTGGAAAACATTGCTACAGGCTCGGGCAATTGAAAATCAATGTTTTGTCATAGCCGTTAATCGTATTGCAAAAAAGATAGAAAACTTTAATGGGCAATCCATGATTATTCAGCCTTGGGGAGAGGTACTTTGGGTTGGTGCTGAGGACGAGGAAGTAGCGGTGATCGATGTAGACTTTTCTATTGTTGATGAAGTACGTGGAAGAATCCCTGTTTACGATGATCGCAGACCTGGACTGTATCAGGATGTAGTTGTGAAAGGGTAATAAAGGGCACGCTTATGAGGGGAGATAGCCTTTTAAGCGTGCCAACTTTTTTCTAGCTCTTATCCTCGATCAATGAATTGGCTAGTAGCATAAATTCAAGTGTAATGCGGTTATGCCCATTCATAAAATTTTTGCCTAGTAAACTTTCAAGCTTTTTTAAGCGGTGATAGAGTGTTTGACGAACAATAAATAATTGATTCGCTGTTTGCTGTTTAGAGCCATTTGTTTGTAAATACACCTGCAATGTTTCGAGAAGCTTACTATTATATTTTTTATCGTATTCAATAACGGGCTGTAAATAGTCGTAAATCACTTCCTGTAAATCCACCTGCATTTGTAATTTATAGATTAAATGATATAAATGCAGATCATCATAAAAGAACGAGGACGTTTGTACTTTTCGACAAATATATAAGGTTTCTAGTGCAGTTTGATAGCTTTTAGGAATTTCATCTACATCACAAACGACCTTCCCAATAGCTATCTGATAACCTTGTGCCTGCTGCTTTTTATAGAATTCAGTTTTGACCAAAGAGGAAAACATGTTGTTTAGCATATCACGAATGGCTTTACTATCTTTTGTATGCAGTAAAATAAAAATAACATAGCTTTTTCTTTCAAATAAAAATGGAATAAAGCCATGTTGCTCAAAGAGATTACGATAATAAAGCTTACTATAGACTACATCCTCCTGTGCCTTTGTCAACGTATTAGGAGAAGCCAAAATAAAGACAGTGCCACTAGAATGTGTATAGTTAGTATAATGTGTAACGATAAATTTATAAATTTCCTCCTTAGACAGTTTTTGATCAATCCAATCAGCTAAAATCGAAGCATCCTCAATATTCTTTTTTTCCTCAATATAAAACTCTCGCATTAAAAGCTGTGCCAATGCTGTTGCTGTGCGATCTAATATTAATAATTCAAATTCGGAGAAAAGCCCATCTTCTCGATAAATTGATAAATCGGCATAATGTTGATCAAATAGAAAAATAGGCTCATGTTTAAACTGCTGAGTCGATGTATTCAATGTTAGGAATTGCTGCCGCTTTTTATGAGCCATATTTGGGAAAAAGACAGGTTCTCTTCCCTTAATGGAGAACATAATTTGTATTTTTAATTCATTATACATATTTTGTAAAATGTCATCCGTGTTTTGTCCCAATACTGCATTTTTGTTCAATGTTTGTGAGTAAGCTTCTAGTGAAGAAATCAATAGATATTGCTGATTGATAATTTGGCTATGTAAATCCTGTGTAATACGAACAAAAGGAACTGCTTCATGGAAAACAATAATAGGAAACTGGTGACGGTTGGCAAGTGTTAAAATCGCTTCAGGAACTGCTTGAATAGAGGTGCCATATTCAATACAAAGGGCAGCACAATTTTTTTGAATGATGGCTTCTATAAAGGATACAAAGTCCTCAATACTATGTTGGAGACTAAGCCCTGTAGTTAATACTAACTCTTCACCAACTAAAAAATTATCAACATGTATGATTTCTAGTACATGTGCCCATTTAACGCTCCTTGTTAATCCCTCATGACCTGCAACTACCTCTGCATTTTGAAAATATTTATTCTGTAAAACGTCTAGTACTTTTAGTTGAAATGGGCTCATTTTTGCCCCTCCTTTTGACATGCGTGTCTGTGGTTAGAATTCAATAATTTCTGCTTGGTGATAAAAATTTACTCATAAAATCGTTTAAAAATTATTTTAAGAATATTTAGTCTATTTTACATTATGTATAAAACAAAAGTATAGAATTTTACAGTTTGTCTATTACTTCAACGTTATGAAAGATGTAAGATTTTTGTAAGCGATCAAGCAATCTACTAAAAGAGGTGACAGATATGGGGCAACAAACGCATTTACAAAGAGGATTAAAGAAGCGGCATATGACGATGATTGCGATTGCCGGTGTAATCGGTGCTGGACTATTTATGGGGAGTGGCTCGGTCATTAACCTAGCTGGTCCAGGGGCAATTTTATCGTATATATTTGCAGGAATTATCGTTGTATTAGTTATGCGTATGCTAGGTGAGATGGCGGCAGTCAATCCAACGAGTGGCTCGTTTGCTCACTATGCACATGAAGCCATTGGTCCGTGGGCAGGTTTTATGATTGGATGGTTGTACTGGTTTTTCTGGGTGATTGCCATTGCTTTAGAGGCAACAGCAGCAGCTGCCATTATTCAATATTGGTATGATGGGATTCCTTTATGGCTATTAAGTCTGTTATTAACTGTAGCACTTACATTAACAAATGTTCTTTCTGTCAAAGCTTTTGGTGAGTTTGAGTATTGGTTCTCTCTTATTAAGGTTGCAAGTATAGTCGTTTTTCTAGGTCTTGGTGCATTTATTATCTTTGGTATTGCTCCAAACTTTACTGCTGTTGGTATGACCAACTTAGTTGAGCAGGGTGGTTTTTTACCAAATGGTTTTGGTGCTGTTCTAATGGGTGTCGTTATCGTTATTTTTTCATTTATGGGGACAGAAATCGTTGCGATTGCTGCTGGTGAATCGGATGAACCGTTAGCCGCTGTCACAAAAGCTACCAATTCTATTACTTGGCGTATTTTAATTTTCTATGTAGGCTCTATTGCAGTTGTAGTGACGCTATTGCCTTGGCATTCCTCAGATATTTTAACAAGTCCTTATGTAGCGGTACTTGATTATATTGGTATTCCTGCAGCTGCACAAATTATGAATTTTGTTGTTTTAACTGCAGTATTATCGTGCCTAAATTCTGCACTTTATGCTACATCAAGAATGGTATTTTCTTTAGCGGAAAAAGGAGAAGCACCAAAAGCATTTTTAAAATTAAACAAAAATGGTGCACCTGTCAATGCCATACTTGCCGCAACATTTTTCTCATATATTGCGGTCATTATGAACTATGTGTCGCCAGATAAAGTATTTATGTTTTTATTAAGTTCTTGTAGTGCTATTACGTTGATTCTTTATTTAATCATTGCCTTTTCACAATTAAGAATGCGACGGAAGATTGAGCAAGAAAATCCAGAGCTATTAAAGGTGAAAATGTGGCTATTTCCATATTTAACATATTTAACAATAGTAGCAACAACAGCATTACTCATTGCGATGTTCTTTATAGAGTCTATGCGCTCACAAATATTATTTACATGCGTTATTGTGGCCATTGTGATGATTTTCTATATGCTGACTCAAAAGAAAAAGGTGATCAAACAAGCCGAAGAATCAAGTTCTCTTTTCACAAAAGACGAGTTTGATTTTGAACAATAAGACGAAAAAAGGAGTGGTCCATTATGACAGTTCAACAAGAAATGAAAACGCTAACACATTTTATCCAAGGAGAAGAGGTCACAGGCACAAGTAACAGATTCTCTGAAGTATATAATCCGTCAACAGGTGAGGTTATTGCAAGAGTACCCCTTGCTTCAAGAGCCGAGGTAAAGCATGCTATTCAGTTAGCTAAGGAAGCCTTTCCAGCATGGAAAAAAACATCAATTGGGAAGCGGGTAGAAGTGCTACATCGTTTCCGTCAGCTGTTAGTAGAAAGACAGGAAGAACTTATCAATGTGATTTGCCAGGAAAGTGGAAAAACTAAGGAAGATGCGAAAGGTGAAATTGTCCGTGGGATTGAATCTGTGGATATGGCGATCAGTGCCCCACAACTGCTAAAAGGAGAGTATTCCGTCAATGTAGGTGGAAATATTAATGCTTTTTCTGCCAAATCGCCTCTTGGTGTAGTAGCAACCATTGCACCATTTAATTTCCCTGTTATGGTACCACTGGCTATTACAAGTATGGCTGTTGCGGTAGGAAATGCCGTTATTCTAAAGCCATCTGAACGTGTACCTATTTCAGCATTATATTTGAGCCAATTATGGAAAGAGGCAGGTCTACCAGACGGTATTTGGACAGTGGTTAATGGAGATAAAGAAGCAGTCGATGAACTATTAGAAAATAAAGAGATTCAAGCCATTTCATTTGTTGGCTCAACGCCTGTTGCTGAATATATCTATCAAACTGGGACAAAGCACAATAAACGTGTCGCTGCATTTGGTGGTGGAAAGAACTTTATGATTGTTATGCCTGATGCCAATTTAGAACAGACAGCAAATGCCTTTTTAGGAGCAGCATATGGCGCAGCATCTCAGCGTTGCATGGCTATTTCTGGTGCACTCGTTGTAGGGAAGGATACGGAGCAACGATTTACGGAAATATTGAAAAATAAAATTTCCGAACTAAAGGTAGGGCCTTATACAGAGCAAGACGTCGATTTTGGTCCTGTTATCACTAAACAATCAAAGGAAACGATTATACGTTATATCGATGGCGCAGTCAGTGAAGGAGCGAATCTTGTCATTGACGGAAGAAATCCAAAAGTATGTGAATCGTCAAATGGTTTTTATCTTGGTCCTACTTTACTTAATCATGTCACACCAGAAATGACGATCTTCAAAGAGGAGGTCTTTGGTCCAGCACGTATTGTAGTAGGGGTTGATTCACTACAAGAGGCTATTGATTTAATAAATGATCATGAGCTTGGCAATGGTGTCACAATGTTTACAAGCAGTGGAGCGGCAGCGCGTAAATTCCAAGAAGAAATTGAGGTGGGCATGGTAGGGGTAAATGTGCCAATCCCAATCCCAGTTGGCTATCATAACTTTGGTGGGTGGAAACGATCTAAGTTTGGTGAAGGGCATATGTTTGGTCCAGATCAGGCGAGGTTCTTTACAAAGGCAAAAACGATTTCTGAACGTTGGCCCGACGAGACAGAGGATACAACAAGCTCCTTTGCGTTCCCAAGTAATAACGATGCGAAAAACTAAAATAATAATAAGGGGTGTTTGGCGATGACGCAGATCAATCTTAAAAGCGATGTTTTAGCAAAGGATGAGCAATATGTTTGGCATTCGATGAAACCCTATAATCCGCAAGCCACGTATGTAGTAGAGAAATCTGATGGCGCAAGAATCACTGATACAAATGGTACGGAATATATTGATGCGATGGCTGGGCTATGGTGTGTCAATGTTGGCTATGGTCGTAAAGAATTAGCGGATGCAGCACATGAACAAATGATGAAAAATGCTTATGCACCTTTATCTCAGGGACATTTACCAGCAGTCGAATTAGCCGAAAAACTTAATGAAATGCTTGGTGGAGATTATGTTATTTTCTTCTCTAACAGTGGTTCAGAGGCGAATGAAACAGCTTTTAAAATAGCTCGACAATACCACCAGCAAAAAGGACAAAGCTCGCGCTATAAAATCGTCTCTCGCTACCGTGCTTATCATGGGAACTCATTCGGTGCATTAGCGGCAACAGGGCAGGCGGAGCGTAAATATAAATATGAGCCTCTATCACCTGGCTTTATCCATGTTGCACCACCTGATCAATATCGTGAGCATGAAAGTGAGACTATTGCACCATTAGATTTAGCGAGTGTAAAGGCCGTAGACAAAACGATGACCTGGGAGCTGGGCGATACAATTGCAGCAATGATCTTAGAGCCTATTATTACAGGTGGTGGTGTCATTATGCCTCCAGAAAACTATTTAAAAGGTATTGAAGAAGTATGCAAAAAACACGGCGCTTTAATGATTGTGGATGAGGTTATTTGTGGCTTTGGTCGTACAGGGAAGCCATTTGGATTTATGAATTATGGTGTAAAGCCTGATATTATTACAATGGCCAAAGGAATTACAAGTGCCTATTTACCATTATCAGCTACAGCGGTAAAGCGTGAAATATATGAGGCGTTTACTGGATCAGATGCATACGGCTATTTCCGCCATGTAAATACATTCGGTGGCTCACCGGTGGCATGTGCAGTCGCATTAAAAAATATTGAGATTCTTGAGCAAGAGGCTTTATTTGACCGTTCCAAGGAGATTGGTGCAGCAGCACTAAAAACACTGCAACAAGAATTACAGCATCACCCAAATGTAGGAGATGTACGAGGCAAAGGCTTATTGATTGGAATTGAATTAGTGGTAGATAAAGTTTCGAAAGAACCTTTACCTGTAGAGAAAGTGAATGCTGTCATTGCAGCATGTAAAGGGCAAGGGGTCATCATTGGGAAAAATGGAGCTACTGTAGCAGGATTTAATAACGTCTTAACGTTATCACCACCACTTAATATTGCACAAGAAGATCTTGACCGCATACTAAATGTGGTTGTGAATAGTATAAATACGCTATAGCAACTATTCATGTAGGTTCTAAAAGCCATGTAATAAGGGCTTTTAGAACTTTTATATTGGACTTTGGGGCAAGAAAAAATTCTAGGGATAATTATTATAGTTCTATAAAAATAATTATAAAATTCTGAAATTTATTTAAAAAATAGTGGAAATATTAGATTTCGTAGTTTATAGTTGTTAAAAAATAATTAATTTTCTGATAATAAGAAATATCCTAAGAGGGAATATTTTTTTAATCATTTATTTTCAGCGATGGAATAAATATACCTTGTATGTTGAACTATACTTTCTGATTAAATGCAATTGTGATAGTTGAGGGAGCAATTTTTCCTGAAATGAATTGTCTAATCGTAAGAAAATATAGTTTATTTTTTGCCTACTTATTTTCATCAGTGGAGAAAATAACTGTTTTTTGGTAATTATATTTCTTAATTTAAGTTATAAGAAATATTTTTATATATTTTTACAAAGGGAGTAGATGAGATGAATTATGTTAAAAAATTGGTTTTTGTAATTCTATGTACGTTGCTTTTAGCGGCATGCGCAGAGAAAGAGAATTCTAACGCATCAAATACTGGGGACAAGTCTACTACAGATTCAGGTACAGCTAGTTCAAAAAATGAACTTGTTATCGCTGTAAATGAAAACTTTATTTCAATGGATCCGCATAACACAGGGGATACGAATTCGAGTTCTGTACAGGAGACAATGCTAGAAGGATTGTTAGGCTTTAATGCAGATGGTCAAATTATTAAGGTTTTAGCAGATGACTACTCAATTAGTGAAGACGCGCTAGTCTATACGTTCAAACTTAAAGAAGGGGTTACTTTCCATGACGGGGAGCAGTTTAATGCTGAAGCTGTAAAGGTCAACATTGAACGAATCATGAATGATGAAAGCTTACGTTTATATTCTCGTGGTTTTAGCTTAATCAGCAATGTTGAAATTCTAGGTGACTATGAAATTAAAGTTACTTTAAAAGAACCATATGGACCAATGATTACGCGATTCGGCGTTGCCAAAATGATTAGTCCAAAAATGATTAAAGAAAATTCAGCAGACATACCTAAAAAACCTGTTGGTACAGGACCATATAAATTTGTTGAATGGGTACAAGGAGACCATTTAACAATTGAAAACTTTGATGGCTATTGGGATGGGGGAGAACGTGTTGCTAAAATCACCTATAAACCAGTGCCAGAAAACGGCTCGCGCGTAGCGATGCTAAAAGCGGGCGATGCTCAGGTTATCTATCCAGTGCCAGCACAAAATATTGATGAGCTTTCTAATAGTAAAGATGTAGAGGTAAATAAGGTTCCTTCTACAATTGCACATTACGTTTCATTAAATACCTATAAAAAACCTTTGGATGATATTAAAGTTCGACAAGCCTTTAACTACGCAGTGGACAAGGATGCTTATTTAAAAGTGGTGAATGCAGGGCTGGGTTTACCATTAGACTCAATTATTCCTTCCAAAACCGTTTATTATAAGCAGCAAAAAATGTATGAACACAATATTGAAAAGGCAAAAGAATTATTGGCTGAGGCAGGCTATCCAGATGGCTTCGATATTGAAATCTGGGGGAACACAAACTCGGATACGATGAAGGGTATGCAGTTTATTCAACAACAGTTAGGTCAAATCGGTGTAAAAGTAGAAATTAAATCAATGGAAGAAGGAACTTTATCAGACGAAATCTATGGTGCACAAACACCAGATGATGCGAAATTACAAATGTGGTATGTGAGTTGGTCAGCGTATGCTTCGGATATAACGAATGCAACAAAGCCTCTTTTCCATAGCGTATCATTCCCACCGAATGGTGCAAATACAGCTTACTATCATAACACGGAGGCAGATCAATTAATGGATGAAGCTAACTCCATTTCAGATGTAGATCGCCAAGCTGAACTATATGAAAAATTACAGGAAATCGTTTATCAAGATACACCTTGGATTTTCTTAGGGGTAGATGAGGTTGTTTACGGTGTACGTTCAAATGTGAGCGGTGTGCTAGTCAACCCTACAGGTGGACTTGATGTGAAGAATGCCAAAGTGGAGTAATGAACAGTTAAAGGAATTGATGCTCGTCAATTCCTTTTCTACAAAAATAGAAAGGAGGAAGGCCACATGTGGAAGTATATAGCAAGAAGAACGATTGAAATGATACCGATATTAATTGTCATTTCCATATTAACATTCTTATTTATTCATTTCATACCAGGTGACCCTGCAAGATTAGTAGCTGGTAAGGATGCCACGCTAGAAGATGTTGAAAATGTACGCCATGAGTTAGGTTTAGATAAACCTATTCTTAAACAATACATGGATTATATGAAAAATCTTGTGACGGGTGAGCTAGGAACATCTTTAACAACAGGACTACCTGTCATAGATATGTTTAAAACAAGGTTTATGCCTTCTCTTCATCTTACTTTCCTTTCCATGTTTTGGGCTACATTAATGGGTTTGGTGATTGGTGTTTTTTCTGCCATCAATAAAAACAAATGGCCTGATTATTTTGGTATGGTAACGGCTGTTTCTGGCATCTCAATTCCAGGATTTTGGTTGGGCTTATTATTAATTCAATTATTTTCAGTGCAGCTAGGGTTATTTCCGACAGGTGGATTAGATGGCTTTTCTAGTTATATTTTGCCCTCCTTGACCTTAGGGGCTGGCATTATGTCAATGATTGCGCGATTTACTCGTTCTTCCATGCTTGAAACGTTACAAGCTGATTTTATAAGAACAGGGAGAGCAAAAGGATTGAAAGAACACTCCGTTATTGTGACCCATGCTTTAAGAAATTCCTTGATTTCTGTGGTAACAGTAGCAGGTCTGCAATTCGGATTTCTCTTAGGAGGATCGGTGGTAGTGGAGACAGTCTTTAGTTTTCCAGGAATGGGACGACTTTTAATTGATTCGATTGCCTTTCGAGATTATCCCGTCATTCAGTCTGCACTGCTGTTATTTGCATTTGAATTTATTTTAGTCAATTTAATAGTTGATGTGCTTTATACCGTGTTAAATCCAAAAATCCAATTAAATTCTTAAGGGAGGGAACAAAATGACTTCACCAACTACTGTGCAAAATAGCCAAGTGCAAAATACACAAAGAAAATACTCTCCTCTTAAAGAATTTTGGAAGTCTTTTAAAAAACAAAAGGCTGCTTTGGTAGCAAGTATCTTTATAGGATTGTTAATTGTAGTCGCTATTATTGGCCCTTATATCGCACCTTACGATCCTTTTGAACCGAATTATAATGCTTTATTAGAGGGACCAAGTGCAAGTCATTTGGCAGGAACGGACGAGTATGGTCGAGATATTTTTAGTCGTTTAATAGTAGGCGCAAAAATATCCTTAATGGTGAGTTTCAGTGCCGTATTTTTAGGCTTAATACTAGGAACTATTTTAGGTTTAATTAGCGGTTACTTCGGTGGGTGGGTTGACAAAATCATCATGCGTAGCTGTGATGTGTTGTTTTCATTTCCTGATTTATTATTAGCGATTGCCATTGTAGCCTTATTGGGCCCTGGTATTAATAATGTCATCATTGCTGTGATGATCTTTAGTGTGCCATCTTTTGCTCGTTTAGTCAGAGGTGCTACATTGAATGCGAAGGAGAATGTCTATGTAGAAGCAGCACAATCTATGGGAGCATCGCATGTTAGAGTGCTGTGGAAACATATTTTCCCTGAAACAATTAGTGAGTTAATCATTTTTGTCACAATGCGTATAGGGACAGCCATTTTAGCAGCTTCTGGTTTAAGTTTTTTAGGCTTAGGTGCAAGCCCTGAAATGCCTGAGTGGGGAGTAATGCTAAGTAGTGGGCGTGACTATTTAGGGACATCTTCGCATGTAGTCATCATGCCAGGTATTGCCATATTTTTAACCGTACTAGCATTTAACTTAATAGGTGATGGATTACGAGATGTGTTAGATCCAAAAATAAAAAATAATTAAGGAGAATGCCTATGCCAGAACATGTATTGCGAGTAAGTGACTTAGAAACGTCCTTTACGCGTGATAATAAGGAAATCAAAATTTTAAGAGGTGTCAATTTTTCCATCCGTAAAGGGGAGATAGTAGGCTTAGTGGGAGAATCGGGCAGTGGAAAAAGCTTAACATCGTTATCCATCATGCAATTATTTCACGGTACTACAGGCAAAATCGTCAATGGCTCTATACATTTTAATGGACATGACTTGACGAAAATATCCGAATCAGAAATTCGGAAGATTCGTGGCAAGCAAATGGCCATGATTTTTCAAGAGCCCATGACTTCTTTAAATCCTGTCTTAAAAATAGGCAAGCAGTTAAGGGAAGCAATTGAGATGCATTTGAAGCTGCCGAAAAACGAAAGTAAGCATCATGCAATCCAAATGTTAAAAAGCGTGGGCATAGGAAGAGCCGAGGAAATCATTTATGAATATCCACATCAGCTCTCAGGAGGAATGCGCCAACGGGTAATGATTGCAATGGCTATGGCCTGCCACCCTAATTTACTTATTGCCGACGAACCAACCACTGCGCTTGATGTCACGATACAAGCTCAAATTTTAGAGCTAATGAAAAAGCTAAAAGAAGAAAATGAGACAGCTATTTTATTAATTACACATGATTTAGGTGTTGTGGCGGAAATGTGCGATAGGGTAGTGGTCATGTATGCAGGGCAGGTTGTAGAGGAAGCAGATGTCTTTGAATTATTTGCTAGCCCCAAGCATCCCTATACAAAAGGTTTAATTGCATCTGTACCGAAAATTGGTGATAACAAAGAGGTATTAGATTCTATCAATGGTCAAGTACCATCCCCACAAAATATGCCGAATGGTTGTAAATTTGCTCCACGTTGTAATCAAGCGATGTCTATATGCCATCAGGAGAGTCCACCGACAGTAAAAATTTCGGCTACACGCCAATGTAGCTGCTGGCTATATGTGAAAAAGGATGTGGAAGTAAATGCCTAACAGTATATTAAAAGTGGAGAATTTAAAAAAGAGCTTTCAAATAGCCGGAGGGTTATTTCAAAAAAAGCAATATGTTAACGCAGTTATAGATGTCTCCTTTGAAATAGAAGAAGGTACGACATTTAGTTTAGTTGGGGAAAGTGGTTGTGGGAAATCTACTACGGGCAGATTAATTACTAGATTACTAGCACCAACGAATGGAAGTATCGTGGTGGATGGGAAGGAAGTAGCTACTGCAAAGCCGTCCGAATTAAGGCACTTAAGGCAAACTGTTCAAATGATTTTTCAAGACCCATATGCCTCATTGAATCCAAGAATGAAGGTCAAGGAGCTTGTTGGAGAGCCTTTAGAAATTCATACAAAGCTTTCGAAAGCAGAGCGTGAAAAACTAGTGCTTGAAATGCTGGAAGTCGTTGGATTAAATGCTGAACATGCTGATCGCTATGCACATGAGTTCAGTGGTGGACAAAGACAGCGTTTGGGTATTGCTCGTGCTTTAATTACAAAGCCAAAATTAATCATTGCTGATGAGCCTGTGTCTGCGTTGGATGTATCTATACAATCGCAAATATTGAATCTATTAAAGCAATTGCAGCAAGAATATAAAATATCTTATCTCTTTATTTCTCACGATTTAAGTGTTGTAGAACATATTAGCCATTATATTGGGGTTATGTATTTAGGATCCATTGTAGAAATTGGGCGTAAAGAAACCATATTTAATGAACCAAAGCATCCCTATACACAAGCGCTCATTGCTTCCGTACCGATTGCAGACCCAACATTACGAAAAAAGAAGATCGTTTTAACTGGTGATATTCCAAATCCTAAAAATCCGCCGAGTGGTTGTACCTTCCACACAAGGTGCCCCTTTGCATCAGATATATGTAAGCAAGCTATACCAGAAATGAGGAAAATTAACGAAGAGCAAAGTGTTGCATGTCACTTTGTTAACTAATGGAGAGGATGTTTATAAATGAAAATAGGGTTAAGCACATACAGCATGGTTAAAAAAATGAGACAGGGAGAGATGGATGTTCTAGATGTTTTACAATGGGTAGCAGACAACGGTGGTCAGCATGTAGAATTAGTGCCCTATGAATTTACGGTTGTAGATAACTATGAACTTGCAACTGAAATTAAAGATAAAGCAGCAGAGCTAGGATTAGAGTTATCCGCCTATTCGTTACCAGCTAACTTTATTCAGGATACGGAGGAAGCTTTTTTAGAAGAAGTTGAACGTTTAAAGAAACATATTGATGTAGTACATCATATGGGTATTCACATTATGCGCCATGACGTTACTCTCTTTACCTTACCAAAGGAGCAAACATCCATTCATTATTACAACGAGCATTTTGAAGAAATGGTTAGAGGCTGTCAGTTAATTGCAGATTACGCGAAACAATTTAATATTACGACAACGATTGAAAATCATGGCTTTAATGTTCAAACAAGTGATCGTGTACAACAATTAATTCATGCGGTAAACAGAGACAACTTTAAAACAACTTTAGATATCGGTAATTTTTTATGTATTGATGAAGAGCCTCTCATTGGTGTTATGAAAAACATTCCTTATGCTGCTACAGTGCATTTCAAAGATTTTTATATTCGTCCTTATTATGAAAATCCAGGTGAGGGCGAGTGGTTCCGTACAGTTCATAACAACTACATCAGAGGTGCTATTGTCGGGCATGGTGATATAAATATTCGAGAAATTATTAAACTCGTAAAAGGCAGTGGATATGATGGCTATCTTACTATTGAGTTTGAAGGAATGGAAGATTGCCAAGTAGGTTCAAAAATAGGGATGGATAATGTACGTCGTTTATGGAATGAATGCAAGCTCTAAAGGAGGAAAGCACATGGATAAATTAAAAGTTTGTGTCATTGGCACAGGTTCTATTTCAGATTTTCACTTAGGTTCCTATACGAATAATCCATACGTTGAATTATATGGCGTGTATGATGCTTCCATTGAACGAGGCAAAGCAAAAGCAGCCCAATTTGGAGCAACACATGTTTTTTCTTCAAAAGAAGAGCTATTCGCAGATAAAAATGTGGATGCTGTCAGTATTTGTACATGGAATAATACGCATGCTGAATTGGCGATTCTTGCTTTGGAAAATGACTTACATGTTCTAATAGAAAAGCCGCTATCTATGACTTATGCAGAGGCTCTAAATATCCAAAAGGTTGCAGAAAAGCATCAGAAAGTATTTCAAGTGGGCTATGTAAGACGATTTGCAACAAATACCAAAGTACTGAAAAGCTTCATCGACGATAACAAATTGGGCGATATTTATTATGCCAAAGCTTCCTGCCTAAGAAGATTAGGGAATCCAGGAGGCTGGTTTGCCGAAATTGATAAGTCTGGCGGCGGACCTTTAATTGATCTAGGGGTACATGTAATTGATATATGCTGGTACTTAATGGGTAGACCAAAAGTGAAACGTATAACAGGTCATACTTACAATCAATTAGGAAATCGAAATCATATAGAAAATTTATCCTTCTACAAGGCTGCAGACTATGATGCAACTAAAAACACAGTAGAAGACTTAGCAAATGCCCTCATTACATTTGAGAATGGAGCATCGCTAATGGTAGACGTTTCCTATACACTACATGCTTTAAAAGATGAAATAAGTATTAAGCTATATGGCACGAACGGTGGAGCAGAGCTAGAGCCTGAATTAAAAATTGTAAGTGAAGAGCATAATACAATTTTAAATATTCATCCTCAAATTAACGATCTAACTTTTGATTTTGCGACAGCCTTTCAAAATGAAATTAATTCATTTGTTGATTGTTGCCTTCATCATTATGATTCAGTTGCACCTGTGGAGGATGGGGTAGAAATTATGAAAATCTTAGAAGGTATTTATATTTCTGCAACTGAAGGAAAGGAGGTTGTTTATTAAAATGGTAAAATTGGATAATAAAATCGGTGTGATAGTAGACAGCTTTCGTTTACCTATTCGTGAAGGTTTATTAAAGGCGAAAGAAGTTGGGGCACAGGGGGTACAAATGTATGCCGTTTCAGGTGAGCTGGACCCCGATAACCTAAATGCTGAACAAAGAGCAGAATTGAAGGCGTATATTTTAGGGTTAGGTCTAGAAATCTCCGCCTTATGTGGAGATTTAGGAGGACATGGCTTCCAAGATAAAGCAGAAAATGCCTGGAAAATCAAGAAATCGAAAGAAATACTGCAATTAGCCAAGGACCTAGGAACATCCATTGTTACAACCCATATCGGTATTATTCCTGAAGATGAAAATGACCCAATCTATCAAACAATGCTGGAAGCTTGTGAAGAATTAGGACAATATGCTACATCATTAGATGCTTATTTTGCGATTGAAACAGGGCCAGAAACGAGTAAAACATTAAAAGAGTTTTTAGATAAGCTATCAACGAACGGTGTATCGGTTAATTTTGATCCAGCCAATATGGTGATGGTAACAAAAGATGATCCTGTAGCTGGAGTCAAACTATTAAAGAAATATATTGTACATACACATGTAAAGGATGGTATTCAACTGCAGTCAACGAATCCTAAAGATGTGTACGGGTACTTAGGATACGATTCTGGAACATCTCATGATAAAATAGAAGAAATGGTGGAAAATGGAGAGTTTTTTAGAGAACTTCCATTAGGTCATGGAGATGTCAATTTCGAGCTTTATTTTTCAGCTTTACAAGAAATCGGATACAATGGCTATTTAACTATTGAACGAGAAGTGAGATCAAATCCCGAAAAAGACATCAAAGAAGCTGTACAATTCATAGAAAAGTTTAAATAGGGGTTGAATCTAATTTGAAAAAGCAAGATCAAGTACAAATGCGAAGACAAAATAAATATATTGTGCTTGACGCAATAAGGCAGATGGCGCCAATTTCAAGAATTCAATTATCAAAATATACAAAAATGAGCCCTACGACCATTACTCGTATTGTGCAGGAGCTAGAAGCGGAAGGCTTTATTCTTGAAGGGGTATCGGAAGAAACAGCCATTGGTAGACGTCCTACGTTAATTCATATGCGAGAAGATGCTTTATATACGATTGGGATAGAAATTGACTGTTTTACTATTCGAATAGGTATACTAGATTTCTTAGGGAAGCTTATTGCCTTTCAGGAAGTCAAATGTAGCATCAAGCATCAATACGAAGAAGCTATATATCTACTTAAACGATCTATAGAAAATATCATGACAGAATATCAGATTGCTCAGGATAAATTACTAGGCATTGGGATAGGAATTCCAGGAGTAATCAATAACGAGGAAGGAATTATCGTTTCCTCTGAGCAATTGAAGTGGGAAAACTGCCCTATAAGAGAAGATTTGAATGGTGTTTTTGGTTGTGAAGTCATCATAGATAATGAATTAAAAATGCAAATCATTGCTGAAATTGGTGATATCTATACGCCACAGTATTCAAATTGTATTTTAGTCGGAATTGGAACGGGAATAGGAGCATCCATATTATTAAATGGAGAAGTGTATCGTGGCATTCAAAATAAAGCTGGAGAAATAAGTCATATAACGATTAATCCCTTTGGTGAAATGTGTCACTGTGGTAAAAGAGGATGCTTATCGATGTATGTTTCTGAAGTTACGCTGTTAAAAAGAACACCTAAAAATCTTAATATTCAATCAATAGAAGAGATTTTGCAGTGTGTTGATCAAGGTGAGCAATGGGCGATCGATATTCAACAAGATGTAGCTACTTTTCTAGCTATAGCCATCAATAATCTAGTTTGTTTATACGAACCAGAGGCTGTCATCGTCAGTGGAGAAATTATTGAGCACAATGTGACATTTCAAAAACTACTTAGTGAAAAGTGTAAACAGTATATATGGAAGGAATTACAACCCTACTTTGATTTACAGTTTTCCAATCAATTAAAAGAAGGGGTTGTTAAAGGAGCGGCATTACAAGCACAAAAGCAGTTGCTGTCTGTTTAAAGAAAGGTTGGTTGATTCGTGGCTTACTCAGAATTTTTAAAGGAGTATCGTTCAGGATTAATGGAAAATGTGCATTATGGACAAATGAGTGCTGTGAATCTAACGAAGGAAGAATTCGTCTCTGTAGGTCAAGACTATGAGCCTGTGTATTTTCGTTCTGCAGCAAAACCATTTCAAGCCATTCCCATTTTTATGACTGATTTTATAGAAAAATACGGGATTACTTCAAATGAAAGTGCATTATTTTTGGCTTCACAAAGAGGCGAAATTTATCATCAAGAGGCATTAGTCTCTCTGCTGGAAAAACTCCCTATTAATGAAAGTGAATTAATTTGTGCAGCATCCTATCCATTAAATGAGGAACCTAAAACACAGTATATTCAACAGGGATTTGAAAAGAGGAAACTCTTTCATAATTGCGCGGGCAAGCATTTAGGATTTTTAACTGCATGTTTAGCAAATGGCTATGATGTCAAGCAATATTGTCATCCAGAACATCCACTGCAACAGATGATAAAAAAATATATTGCTTATTTAAGTGAATATGAGATAGAGAGAATTCGTACAGGGATTGATGGCTGTGGCGCGCCCGTCTTTGCAATTCCGTTAAAAAACATGGCCATTGCCTATTTAAAGTTAGCACGACCAGAATTGATTGATGATGAACTAATTCGTGAAGCAGTAATCAAGCTTACGTCGGTGATGAATCAAGAGAATCATATCATTGCAGCACAAAACTTTATTTGTACGGCATTATTAAAGGACTCTAATATTGTGGCGAAGGGCGGAGCACAGGGCGTATACTGTTTTGCTCTTAGAAATGAAGGAGTAAGTTTCGCCTTGAAAATTATGAATGGTTCAGAAAGTCCATGGCCGAATGTAATTGCTTCTGTATTGGAACAAATGCAG
The DNA here is from genome assembly GCF_029916965.1 of Lysinibacillus sp. 1 U-2021. Classification (NCBI taxonomy): domain Bacteria; kingdom Bacillati; phylum Bacillota; class Bacilli; order Caryophanales; family Bacillaceae; genus Lysinibacillus; species Lysinibacillus sp. 1 U-2021. The sequence goes on along the minus strand of NZ_CP123966.1, from coordinate 4,813,165 downwards.
TATAAAAATCAAGAAACAATTGAGCGTATTAAAGCATTGTCTCCTGCATTTGTGCATAATGATGCAGGGATAGAGGTAGGAGAAATTGTATCTACAATTAAAATTGTATAGAGGTGAAGGCACTTGCATGTTTTGGCAATAGACGGTGGTGGAACGAAAACGATTGCAACAATCTCAACATGTCATGGGCAAATTATGGCGCTAGCTGAAACAGGCAAAAGTAATCCCACATCCATGAGCTTCGAGCATTTTACAGAGACGATAACAGAATTAATAAATGATTTAAAAAGACAACAGCCTCACGAATTTCAACACATTACAAAGTGCCATGCGGGCCTGTCTGGTGTAACAGAAAATAATAATGAGAAAATTACCTATGCATTATTAACCTCGCTTTTACCGAAAGGCTGTCAACTATCACTATCGAATGATGGAATGAACGCGCTGTATGCGGGAACCTTGGGGCAGCCAGGCATTGTACAAATTTCTGGTACGGGTGCGATTACACTCAGTATAGATGCATCTGGAAGAATTGAACGTACAGCAGGATGGGGTTATATTTTTGATGATGAGGGCAGTGGCTATGATATTGGCATTCGCACATTAAAAGCGGTATTTAAAGCATTCGATAAAAGAGGTCCTGAAACGCTTCTAACAGCAGCGGTATTAGAATATTTTCGATTACAATCCGTTCCGCAGATAATTGAAGTGGTATATGGTGAAGGACATCCGAGGGATACCATATCTCCTTTAAGTAAGGTTGCAATTGAATGTGCTAAACGTGGTGATGGAGAAGCCAATACGATTATTGATCAAGTGTGCCATGTTTTTTATCAAAGTATAGACGCTTGTTACAATAAAAACCCGTTTGCACATAAGCAAGTCAAAGTAGTGCTAGCTGGTGGCGTTTTTAATGAATTGGAGCTATTTACTAAAAAATTAATCGCTATAGATAAAAAGAGTAGTAATCAGTATCACTTCGTGGGTGCTTATAGCTTACCGGTAGGTGGTGCCGCTTTAGCTGCTTTAAAATTACCATATAATGAAGCAAAGCTATTTATTGATCAATATAATGCAAGTATGAAGAAGTTTTTAACGAGTTAATACCCCTTAACTTTGCAAGTAGAGAAAAGCATGTACATGTCTCTACTTGCATTTTGTCAGTCTCCTACTTTAAACATATACCCCTTATATGAATTATGAATGATCATGACGATTCCGATAAGCATAAAATTGGATAATAACGAACTTCCGCCATAGCTTAAAAAGGGTAGGGTGACACCTGTGACAGGTAAAAGTCCAATGGTCATGCCTATATTTTGAGTAATTTGAAAGGCTAGTAAGCTTGAAATACCTGCCCCCATTAAAGTCATAAAGGGGTCTCGCGCTACTACCGTAATAACAACAATACGATAGATAACAAAAAATAGTAGTGCTATTACAAATGCTCCTCCAATAAAACCTAGCTCTTCTGCAATAGTAGAGAATATAAAATCGGTATGTTTTTCTGGTACATAGACATTGTTATGTAGATAGCCCTTGCCCACAAATTCTCCTGATCCGATAGCCATAAAGCCTTGGCGTACTTGAAAAGAAGAATCTGTATATTCATAAGGCTGAAGCCATCCATAAATTCTAGAAATCTGATGTCCTGAGAGAGCACCTAAAACCTTCTCTGTAAAAAATTCATTAAATCTGACATAGAGCACTACCATCGTACTGATGATAACTAGAGGAACGGCCGTAAATATGGCAAGAAGCTTTCTATGAATACCTGAAAAGAAAATCATTGGTAAAATCATTGCCATATACAGCATGACCATACCTGTATCGGGTTGTCTATAAACAAGTAGCGTAGGAGGAAGGACAATTAGCCCGATTTTTATAAGTAACCAAAAATCTGCTAGATAAGAGGGGCGAACATTTTTCTCTTGATGAGCAATAATGACCTTACTCACAACTATTAAAAAAGCGAATTTTAAAAATTCCGATGGTTGGAGAGAACCTAAAAACGGGATCTGATACCATGATTTTGCCTGATTGATCGTTCGAGCAATGCTTTCAGGTGCAACAATAAGACCAGCCGTTAAAGCAACTATTAGGAAGTAAAATGGCCATCCAATCTTTTTCAATTGTTCAATATCAAGCAAGGAAATTCCAAACATGATGGTGAATCCGATGACATAAAATAAAAACTGTTTGATAATAAAGGAACTTGAATACTGTTCAAAATTTACACTACTAGAATGGACAAAAAGGCAACTAATAGCGCCGAGTAAAAGAAGACTTATTACTAAACTCCAATCTAACTTCTTGAATTGCGTCAAATGTAACACCTCCATTCTCTATTAGGAACGCTGACAATGTATGGAAGGTTGCGAATGTTTTCCTAAAAGTAGTATGAATAAGTAGCAACAATCTGGCTAATTTAGCGAGTTAAATTACCTAAATAAAACTAAATGATGGGTATAAATTCTTAATATTTCGATTAAAATTTACAAAAATATAACACTGGCTTTATATCTCTATACTATCATTATTGGTAAGAGTTGGAGGAGGAGCCAAGGATCATGCATTTTTTCCGTTTCATTAAGGTGAAGGACAAGTTACTTGTACTCATGATTGTTTGTGTATTATCGAATGTATTGCTAGGTGTATTCAGTGTAGATTATTTAAGGAAAATGTCGTGGCATGCAAGTGAGAGTTACACACAGGGACTTGTCCCAATTGGATGGCTAAATGAGCTAGAAGAATCACAGCGTCGATTGGATTTTATAGTAGATTCGAAGGGTGACGATAAAGAAATGACAGCCATTTTACAAAACATGGCCCAGCCTTTAGAGCATCTAGATAGCCAAGAAATTGATAAAAAGATGAGTCATCAAATTAAGAAGTATAAGTCATTGCTTAAGAAGCAGGAAGAAGCCATTGAGAATTTTAAGCAATTGAACCATGGTGAGCTAGATCAGTTTTATGTGCAAACATTTTTACCAATTAGTCAGGAGAGTCATGCATTATTAGAAGATACGCAAAATTATTTGGTTCAACGAGCAAAAGATCAACAGCAGGCTTATCAGAAAGATGTGCAATTTGGCTACTGGTTACTAGGTGGTGTATGCTTAGCGGTTGTCTTGCTTGTTATCCTTATCGGTTTTATCGCAACGAAGGCAGTCAATGTGCCAACCCGTCAACTAAAGTCGTTATTAAAACGTGCAGAACAAGGTGATTTCACTGCCAATGCAAGTTATGTAGCTCATGATGAGCTTGGTGAAGTAGTTCTGTCTTACAATCAAATGGTAACAGAGGTGAAACGACTACTCCATACTGTGACAGACAGTGCCTATGAAGTAGAAGAAATGACTGGGAAATTGCAGAAATCCTCTGAGCAATCATCAACAACGACATTAAAAATAGCGAAGGATGTACAATCTATTTCAGAGTCAACGTCTGCTTCTTCTAGTAAATTAGCTTCGAATACGGCTTCCTTAGAGGAAGTTTTAAATGATGTACAGGTTATTTTAGAAAAGGTTCAGGTTGTAGAAAGTTTTGCACAAAAAACGGCCAGAGATGCAGAAAGCGGAACTGAAATTGTACAGGCTAATTTAACGCAAATGCAAGCTATTAAGCAGGCGGTTGAAAAATCTAATACAGCTATCTTTAATTTAGTAGAGCGAGCTGCATCGATAGATCAAATGATTGAAGTAATAGAAAGAATAACAGCGCAAACAAATTTATTAGCTTTAAACGCGTCAATTGAAGCCGCTAGAGCAGGAGAGCATGGTAAAGGCTTTGCAGTAGTGGCTAATGAGGTTCGTAAGCTTGCAGAGCAAACTGTTCAATCGACACAAACGATTACATCCATTGTACAGAACATCCATTTAGATTCGAGTTATGCGGTACAAATGATGGAAGGCGTTTTAGTGGCGACTGAAAAAGGTGTAGCTGTTACAGGACAAACTGCGTCAAGTTTTGATCAAATTTTAGAAAAAGTACATACTATTAAGCCTTATATTATGGAAGTATCTGCTACGGTTCAAGAGATTGCCAATCACACGAAGAAGGTAAGTGAGGATGCAGGTATGCTGACAGCCTTATCTGATACGAATGCCGTGTCTACTAAGCATGTAGCTACGTTAACAGCTGATCAATTAACAGCTCAGCAACAGTTCCATAATTATATTAAGGAATTGCGCAAAGTATCAAAAGTTTTGCAAATAGCTGTCAAACGTTTTTCGATATAATTTAATATTAAAGAATAATATTCGAAAAGGGTCTTCTTTGCAAAAAATAGCAAAGAAGATTCTTTTTTTGCATGGTTACAAAACTAGCTTATGAAAGTGCAAAAGTTTTGTGTTTTTGAGGTGTACAAATGTGTTTTATATATTTTTGTAGCACAATATTTTTCATGACCTCATATACTGTGGATAAGGGATTGTATGTTCTTTGTAAGGAATATTGTTAATATAATTGTTGTATTTTCAAAACGAACACATTATAATGAATTTCATTGAAAGTGTTATTAAATCAATGTTTATTAATATATTTTTGTACTTTCAGAAAGTACAATTGTTCACATGTGGAGGTTTTGGGAAATGAAAAAGATTATTGTTACTGGAGCACTTGGTCAAATTGGTTCTGAGCTAGTAGAAAAACTTCGTGGTATTTATGGAGAGGACAATATACTTGCTACAGACATTAGAAAGCTTGAACATACTAAGGGCCCATTTGAAATATTGGACGTGACAGATGGACAAAGAATGCATGATTTAGCAAAGGACTTCGGTGCAGATACGATGATGCATTTAGCAGCATTATTATCAGCTACAGCAGAGAGAAATCCATTGTTAGCTTGGAATTTAAATATGGGTGGATTAATGAATGCGTTAGAAGTTTCACGTGAGTTAAATATGCAATTTTTCACGCCAAGCTCAATTGGTGCGTTTGGTCCGTCTACACCTAAGGAAGATACACCACAGGATACTTTGCAAAGACCAACAACTATGTATGGGGTAAATAAGGTAGCGGGTGAGTTATTATGCGATTATTACTTCAATCGTTTTGGTGTTGATACACGCGGAGTACGCTTCCCAGGGCTAATTTCTTATGTAACACCTCCAGGTGGTGGTACAACAGATTATGCAGTAGAAATTTTCTATGAAGCCATCGAACAAGGCAAATATACATCGTATATTCAGGAAGGTACATTTATGGATATGATGTACATGCCAGATGCCTTACAAGCTATTGTAGATTTAATGGAAGCAGACGGTAGTAAGCTTGTTCATCGCAATGCTTTTAATATTACAGCCATGAGCTTCGAACCTTCGCAAATCGCGGCTGAAATCAAGAAACACTTACCAAATTTTACAATGAGCTATCAGGTAGATCCTGTTCGTCAGGCCATTGCAGATAGCTGGCCAAACTCTTTAAATATTGAAGCGGCTCAAAAAGAATGGGGCTTCAAAGCAGAATATGATTTAGCTAAAATGACGGTAGATATGTTAGAAAAATTGAAAATTAAACTGCATAAAAAAGCAATTTCATAATAGATAGGCAACGGGTGAAGACTAGACTTCATCCGTTTTTTTATATATAAAAGAAAATTATTGGAATATATAGATTAAATTATGAAATTAAAATATAATAATATTCGGAATATTAATAGTATTCAGTTAAATTGATACTATGATAATTTCACAAGGGGAAATTCACAAATGAAGGGATGATGGGGTTTATGATGCAAGCACCATTAGTTTTAACTAGTTTTTTTAAACGAGCAGAGAGCTATTTTGCAAGAAAATCAATTATTTCACGGACAAGCCCACACAAAATACATCGTTTAACATATGGGCAGTGGGCAAAAAGAACGCGTCGTTTAGCAGATGCCCTTACGAAGCTTGGGATGACAAGAGGAACAAAAGTCGGCTCCTTTGCGTGGAATCAGCATCGACATTTAGAAGCTTATTTTGCTGTGCCTTGCTCAGGGGCAATCTTACACATGGTAAATATTCGTTTATCAGAAGAGCATTTGATCTATATTATTAATCATGCAGAAGATGAGATTTTAATGGTAGATGTAGATTTATTACCGATCATTGAAAATATTGCGCCAAAACTTGATACAGTGAAACATTATATCATTATGACGGATGAACCAGCTTTGCCAAAGACTACATTACAAAATGTTTTATCCTATGAGGACATAATAGCTACTGCTGATGAAGAATTTCAATTTCCAGAGGATATTGATGAAGAAGCACCTGCCGGTATGTGCTATACAAGCGCCACAACAGGGAATCCAAAGGGGGTTGTCTATTCCCATCGGGGTTTAGTATTACACAGTATCATGCTGAGTATGTCTGACTCTATGGGAATTGCGGAAAGAGATGTCGTGATGCCGATTGTACCCATGTTTCATGCAAATGCATGGGGCTTGCCTTTTGCTAGTGTCAATGTGGGTGCTACACAAGTTCTACCAGGTCCACAATTTACTTCAGCATTAATAATGGATTTAATCGAACAAGAAAAGGTTACATTAACTGCTGGTGTTCCAACCATTTGGATAGGTGCCCTACAGGAGCAGGAAAAGAAAGAACGAGATATTAGTTCTTTAAGAGCGATATGCTGTGGTGGATCGGCTTCACCAACTCGACTCATTCGGACATTTGAAGAAAAATATGGGATTCCTTATATTGTTGTCTACGGCATGACGGAAACTACACCAATCGTGGCATTGTCTAATTATATGTCATGGATGGAAGATTGGCCGATTGAAAAGCGTATTGAAGCTCGAGCGATGCAAGGGATGACAATGGCAGGTATCGAATCTAGTATTATTAATGAGGCGGGGGAGGTACCTTGGGATGGCGAAACAATGGGGGAATTACGTTTAAAAGGCCCATGGATTTCCAACGAATACTATCGTGATGAGCGAACAGCAGATGCCTATCGAGATGGTTGGTTATATACTGGTGATATTGCTGTACGAACAGCAGATGGCTTTATTAAAATTACGGACCGTACGAAGGATCTTATTAAATCAGGTGGGGAATGGATTTCCTCTGTTGATTTGGAAAATGCGCTGATGACTCATGATGCCGTTTTAGAAGCGGCTGTCATTGCCATGCCCCATGCTAAATGGCAGGAGCGTCCATTAGCTTGCGTTGTATTGAAAGAGGGACAATCAGTAACTGAACCAGAGCTTCTTGCTTTTTTAGAAAATCAATTTGCCAAGTGGTGGGTACCAGATGCAGTCGTCTTTCTAGAAGAAATTCCAAAGACATCTGTCGGAAAATTCCTGAAAGCGAAGCTGCGAGATAATGTAGCAGAAATTTATCCTAAATCATTGGTATAGGTAAAAGAGCGATTTCCGTAAATGGAAGTCGCTCTTTTTTGAGTTATTTAGTTAGCATATGGAAGACTTGTTCAACGTCTTTATCGCCACGACCAGAGATATTAATAATAATGCTTTCCCCAGATGATAAAGTTGGTGCTAATTTTAGAGCATGTGCGACTGCATGTGAGCTTTCAAGAGCAGGAATAATACCTTCAACCTTAGAAAGTACTTGGAAGGCATCTAAAACTTCTTCATTTGTCACGGTCACATACTCAGCACGGCCGATTGTTTTCAAATGGCTATGCTCAGGTCCCGCACCTGGATAATCTAAACCAGCTGCTATTGAATAGGTAGGGAGTGGGTTACCTTCTGCGTCCTGAAGTACTAAACATTTGAAGCCGTGTAGCTCTCCTGGTGTTCCTTCGTTTAAGGTAGCAGCTTTGTCTGGCTCTATTCCAATAAGACGAACATCTTCGTCTGCAATATAATCAGCAAATGCCCCAATGGCATTACTACCGCCTCCTACACAGGCAAGAACAGCTGTCGGCAGCTTTCCTTCCTTTTCTAATATCTGTTCACGACTTTCGCGGCTAATCACTGATTGAAAATGTTTAACCATTGATGGGAAGGGATGTGGTCCAACTGCTGAGCCTAATAAATAGAAGGTTGTTTCATAGTTTTCTACTAAGTCAGCGAATGCCTCATCTACTGCATCCTTTAAGCGGCCTTGCCCTTTATCGACAGCTACAACTTTCGCGCCGAGAAGTTCCATGCGAAATACGTTCAATGCCTGACGTTTTGTATCTTCCAAGCCCATATAAATCGTGCAATCCATTCCAAACATGGCACACGCTGTAGCTGTTGCTACACCATGTTGACCTGCCCCTGTTTCGGCAATCACGCGATTTGCTCCCATACGTTTAGCTAGTAAAATTTGTCCTAATACATTATTGATTTTATGGGAGCCTGTGTGGTTAAGGTCTTCACGTTTTAAATAGATTTTTGCGCCACCTAATTGCTTTGTTAAATTCTCTGCAAAATAAAGAGGGGATTTACGACCGACATATTCACGGAAATAGTAATCTAATTCTTGCTTAAAATCATCATCCTCTTTATACTTTTGAAAATTCTCATCTAGTCTATTTAAAACATTTTGAAGCTCCTTTGGAACAAAGCTTCCACCAAATTCACCGAAATATCCCTTTTTTTCTACTACTGTACTCATCTTAACTCGACTCCTCTATGCTAATTTTTCCAAAAAAAAAGCCACTCCAATCCCTCATAAAAAGGACGAGTAACCGTGGTGCCACCTTCATTCGCAATTTTTGCGCGCTTTCCTGCTCCGGTAACGGGGAGCGAAACGGCCTTACATTTGATAAGGCTGCTCTGAAGTCCATTCACAAGTCTGTACTACTGGTTTGCACCAACCACCAGCTCTCTAAAAGTAACAATGCTTGCTACTACTCTTCTTCCTTGCATTTATTAGAAAGAATTGTAGAGTATTTTCAGAATAGTGTCAAGAAAAAAGACGAATCTAAAAAGATCCGTCAGTTAAATCAAATTTTTAAAGTCAAGGCGTTTGTTTAATACATACATAATCGGTGCACCTACAGCTAATACAACAAATTCACCCGCCGCGACGGTTAGCCAAGTCCAGAAAAATGGCAACTCTAAAGCCAAGTTCAGCTCAAAGGCAATGATAAACATAGTACATGTAAAGAGCAATGTATTAATAATTAAACGTGCCCAAATATTTTTGACAAATTTACAGATTAAAATAAACAGGCCAAGAGTAATCATTGAATGACCTACACCAAACACTAAATCGTAAATGCCAAGTGGTGAAAAGAGATTAGAAATCAATACACCAATAATAATCCCTACGGCAAAGCGTGGATTAAAGGCCACTAAATGGTTAAACATCTCAGATACTCGGAACTGTACCTCTGTAAAACCAAATGGGGCAACAAGCATGGTTACAGCTATATATAGAGCTGCAATGATACCACTTGCTGCTAAAAATTTTATTTTCATATTCATTTCTCCTTAGTTTTTTTTCGTGGGATGGTTACGAACCACGGTGCTTTCACACAAGTAAATATTCTATTATAGATATCTAGTAGAAGTCAAATGTCAGACTTTGTCTATAATGTCCTATCGTCGCAAAATTGTCATAAATATTTTTTACTATGTTGAAAAAAGAAATCGATTAACTAAAACAGCGTAGTTTAGCGGTTTAAAGCGCCAAATTAAATGAAAAACTAAAATATTTTGTCACTTTTAAAAGTCAGAACATTCATAATGTTGTTGACGGAGCTCGATAATAACGATAATATAGCGATACATTCACACTTTGTTTGGATAAAGTGCGATAGATATTCGAGAATATAATCGGGGGGATTATTTGTGAAAAGCAATGTAAAGAAGTTGTCATTCCTTCTTTTTGGATTAGTGTTGCTTCTTGCTGCTTGTGGTAGCGGTGGCTCAGGTACAGCAGATTCAAAAGGAAATGAAAAAAACAATGCAAGTGAGAGCGGAAATGCAGACGATAAAACATATAAAATCGGGATTACTCAAATTGTTGAGCATCCATCGTTAAACGCAGCAACGGAAGGCTTTAAAAAAGCAATTGAAGATGCTGGCTTAAAAGTTGACTACGATCCACAAATTGCGCAAGGAGATAACAGCCTTAACACAACGATTGCTAACAATCTAGTGAGTGCAAACGTAGATTTAATTTTTGCTAACTCTACACCTTCTGCACAAGCAGCTGCAACAGCAACAAGTGATATTCCAATTATTTTTACATCGGTTACAGATGCTGTTGGTGCACAGTTAATCGACTCAATGGAGAAGCCAGGGAAAAATATTACAGGCACAATTGATCTACATCCTGAAACGATTTCTAAAACAGTAGCATTCTTAAAAGACCTTGGTGCGAAAAAAGTAGGGATGGTCTACAATGCGGGTGAGCAAAACTCAGTTGCCCAAGTTTCAGAAGTGAAAAAGGTTATGGATGAACAAGGTTTAACGGTGGTAGAAGCATCAGCATCCACTTCAGCAGATGTAAAGCAAGCGACAGAATCTCTAATTGGTAAAGTAGATGCTTTCTATATTATTACTGATAACACAGTAGTTTCTGCTTTAGAATCGGTAATTGATGTTGCCAATACGAATAAATTACCATTAATCGTAGGAGAATTAGATTCTGTGGCACGTGGTGGTTTAGCGGCTTATGGATTTGAATATTTCGATATCGGTTATGAAGCAGGTCAAATGGCTGTGAAAATTTTAAAAGGTGAAGCAACACCTGCTGATACACCAGCACAATATCCTCAAAATCTGAAACTATTAATCAATAAAAAAGTAGCAGATGATTTAGGCATCGAAATGAAAGATTCTTGGGGTGCAGAAATTCTAGAACAGTAAAACGAAGCGGGGGAGAACTATCCCCGCTTTATCTTCATTTTACAAGCGATATAAATAATAAAGAGATTTAGGAGATGATTCAACGATGTTTTTAGCATTATTTGGCGCAGTGGAGCAAGGAATCATCTATGCAATTATGGCACTTGGTGTATATTTAACATTTCGGGTGTTAGATTTTCCGGATTTAACGGTTGATGGAAGCTTTGTAACAGGGGCGGCAACTGCAGCAACAATGGTTTTGCTTGGCTACCACCCAATCTTAGCGACTTTAGTGGCAATTGTTGCTGGATTTATTGCTGGATGTATGACAGGAATTCTTCACACGAAAGGAAAGATTAATCCGCTTTTATCAGGAATTTTAATGATGATTGCTTTATATTCAATTAATCTACGTATCATGGGGTTAACTGCAGAAAATACGATAGGTCGCCCGAATATTCCACTACTAAACTCTGAAACAATCTTTTCAAAGTTTCAATCTTTTTGGAGTAATTTAGGGATCGATGATGCTATCAATAACCTATTAAAAAGCATAGGCTTTCAGCATGTACCAGGTACATGGAGTGTGCTGATTGTTGTATTAATCATCACGATTTTAATTAAGTTAATAGCAGACTGGTTCTTAAAGACAGAAGTTGGGCTAGCAATCCGAGCAACTGGTGATAATAAACGAATGATTCGCAGCTTCTCTGCAAATACAGATACACTTATCATTTTGGGGCTAGGTCTTTCCAATGCGCTTGTCGCATTTTCTGGAGCTTTAATCGCACAATATTCGAAGTTCTCTGATGTTAGTATGGGGATTGGTATGATTGTGATCGGTCTCGCATCCGTTATTATTGGTGAAGCTATTTTTGGGACTAAAACTATTATCCGTACAACGTTTGCCGTTATTGCAGGAGCCATCATTTATCGTATTATATTAGCTTTAGCATTACGTGTAGATTTCCTTGATTCAGGAGACATGAAATTAATTACAGCGATCATCGTTATTTTGGCGCTGATCTTACCGCAATTTATTAATAAGAGTAAAGAACGTAAACGTAAAGCTAAACGTGCTGCAGAACTTTCACAAGTAAAAAAAGTAGAGCAGGGAGGTAACGGCCTTGCTTAAATTACATGGTATTAATAAGGTATTTAATGAAGGAACACCTGATGAGAAGATTGCACTTGCGGAGATCAACCTACATTTAAAGCCCGGTGATTTTGTGACAATTATAGGTAGTAATGGTGCAGGTAAATCAACGATGATGAATATGATTTCAGGTGCTTTAACACCCGATTTCGGTACAGTATTGATTGATGGTAATGATGTGACAAGTTTGCCTGAATATAAACGCTCTCAATACATTGGGCGTGTCTTCCAGGACCCAATGGCAGGAACTGCACCTACGATGACAATTGAAGAAAATCTAGCATTAGCATACTCTCGAAATAAACATAGAGGGCTACGCAATGGTGTGGACAAAAAGCGTCGTGAATTTTTTAAAGAATCGCTAGCGATGCTTGGTTTGAATCTTGAGAATCGTCTTTCTGCTAAGGTAGGTTTACTTTCAGGTGGGGAACGTCAAGCTTTGTCGCTCTTAATGGCTACCTTCACAAAGCCATCTATTTTATTGCTAGATGAGCATACAGCTGCACTTGATCCATCACGTGCAGAATTAATTACCCGTATTACGAAATACTTAGTGGAAAAAGATAATTTAACCACATTAATGGTAACGCACAATATGCAGCAAGCATTAGACTTAGGGAATCGTCTTATTATGATGGATAAAGGCCAAATCATTTTAGAAGTTGGTGAAGATCGCAAACATGAATTAACAATTCCTGATTTAATGTCCGAGTTTGAACGTATTCGTGGGGAAAAAATGAATTCAGACCGTGCTCTATTAGGTTAATATCGAAACGCTCATACACTTGTATGGGCGTTTTTTTATAGTGTTAGAAAAGTATTTTTATGAATGGTGAAAATACTTGATTTCTTAAGTGGGATTCCGATCTATCTCATGGGAGTCAAGTAGCCCTCCAATCCAGCTCATCAATTTAGCAAAGGTCCTCACTACTCTTTATGGAGGGGCGTTGTCACACATCGTTTTTCCACATTGTTAGTATGATAGAAAATGAAAGGACACAGTTTCAAATGGGTTGATTGGAGAGGAGTCAGCTCTTAGGGGATTTAGCGGCTCATCAGATGCCACCTGGACGCTGGCGGAACAGATATCGATCCCTCGCCTTGCCAGAATGTCTCTTTCCGCAGACGATATTGTTTTTTCAACATCAACTAGTTTTAATAATTTTTATTTAGGGAAATAAAACGATTGATAAATTTTATCACATAAAAAAGCCTCACTTTCAGAGAAGTGAGGCTCTTGATTTTAAACGAGTAAGCCAAATAGTTGAATATCGTTGTTTACTTCTTTGTATTTGAAGCCGAATTCATCCATTCGGGCAAGTAGTCCTTCATATTCAGCACGATCACCTAACTCAATGCCGACTAGTGCAGGGCCACTTTCTTTATTATTTTTCTTGGTATATTCAAAGGTAGTAATGTCATCGTTTGGTCCAAGTACACTAGTGAGGAATTGACGTAATGCTCCGGCACGCTGAGGGAAGCTGACGATGAAGTAGTAAAGTAAGCCTTCGTGTATAAGTGACTTTTCTTTAATCTCCTGCATTCGTCCAATGTCATTATTCCCACCACTGATGATGACAACGACTGACTTACCTTTAATTTCTTCTTTATAAAAATCAAGAGCTGCCACTGATAATGCTCCTGCAGGCTCAGCGATAATCGCATGTTTATTATATAGATCTAGAATGGTCGTACATACCTTGCCTTCAGGTACAAGAACAATATCATCTAAATAGCGACGGCAAACATCATAAGTATGATGACCGACGCATTTTACTGCAGCACCATCAACGAATTTATCAATCCAATCAAGAGCAACTGCGCCACCTTCAGCAAAGGCAGCCTTCATACTACCAGCACCAGCAGGCTCCACACCAATAATTTTACTAGTAGGAGAGAGATTTTTAATGTAGGCAGACACGCCTGACATTAAGCCACCACCGCCAATACTTCCGAATACGTAGTCGATTGGCTCCTCCATATCATTCATAATTTCTACCGCTACCGTTCCTTGACCAGCAATGACATCAAAATCATCAAATGGATGAATGAAGATTTTACCATGCTCTTCACAATAGCTCAACGCGCTTTCAGCAGAATCATCGAATGTATCTCCTGCTAAAATAATTTCCACATATTCACGACCAAACATACGTACTTGGTCTATTTTTTGCTTCGGCGTTGTTTGTGGCATAAAAATGCTTGCTTGAATTTTTAATTGGGCACAGGCATAAGCTACACCTTGTGCATGATTGCCTGCACTTGCACAGACAACCCCAGCATTGCGCGCTTCATCCTCGATTTTTTTAATTTTATAATAGGCACCACGAAGCTTGAATGAGCGTACATGCTGTAAATCTTCGCGTTTAATATAAATATTAGCTCCGTATTTCTCGGATAAATAGTCGTTTTTTTGTAGTGGTGTGTGCACAACTACATCTTTTAAAAAATGATGTGCAATCAGGACATTCTCCACTTGCACGGTTCTAGTATCAGCAACTTCCATAGTATTCATCCTCCGTTATACGTTTAAAACATTTATCTATGATAGCACACTTTATTTGCTTTTTGTGATTAATTTTTAGTAAATTCTAAATTTTCCGTGTCTATTTTATGATGTAAGCGTTTTATCTTGATATAGCTAATTATTTTATAAAGAAGCAATGTCTCAGACCTAGAATTAGCTCAATTTAAGGGGAGAAAATCTGTTGTTTCAAATCTAAAAAATACGACTCTCATAACAAAAATGGTCAAGCATATACTAGATTAGCTGAGGACAAGTAGGAGGGTATGTAGTGGAAATCATTCAAGGGATTTTATCAACATATTGGAAGTTTTTTGATTTGGCGATGTGGCAAGAAGTACTAATGGACCCTGTCTCCTGGGGACTAATATCCTCATTAATTATTATAGAAGGTTTGCTGTCGGCAGATAATGCACTGGTATTAGCGGTACTAGTGAAACATTTACCAGATAAACAGCGAAAACGGGCATTAATGTATGGTATGCTAGGTGCCTATTTTTTTAGATTTTTATTTATTGGCATAGGTGTTTATCTAGTAGAATTTTGGTTTATTAAAGTATTAGGTGCTTTGTATTTAGGTTGGCTTTGTGTAGCTCATTTCCTTCACATAGGGAATGAGGATAGTGTAAAAGAGGTAAAGAGGTCAGGATGGATGGTGCGTCTTTTCGGCACGTTTTGGGCAACTGTCATTTCTGTTGAGCTAATGGATATTGCTTTTTCAATTGACTCAATCTTTGCTGCGTTTGCGATATCAGATCAGGTCTGGGTGCTTTTAATTGGTGGGATGTTAGGCATATTAATGATGAGGACGATTGCAGGTGTTTTTTTAATCATCATTGAAAAAATACCAGAGCTTGAAGCAACAGCCTTCATAATTATAGGTGTCATCGGCTTAAAAATGTTAGTAAGTGTTTTCAATATCCACATCCCTCATTATTTATTCTTTCTTTTCTTAGTGATTGCTTTTTTCATCACGATCATTGTGCATATGATGAAGAGGGTAAGAGCTGCCTAATTAAAAAGTACTGTTCTCCAAAATGAGAACAGTACTTTACTTATTTTACATATTTATCTGGGTCAACAATATAGAACTTTTCAACATTAAGCCAGCTCTCGCTCATTGGTTCGCCGTCATCAATACGTTTTTCAGTCTCCTGCATCATCCAACCAGTCTGAGACGCATGGGCTTGTAATGCTTTTAATTTGTCCATTCGCATTTCCCGAATATCATAGACCACATGTGGTTCACCATTTTTTTCAATCGTATCATTGGCGAAGGCACAACCGAATATTTGTGGACGAGCAGCCTTTGGCATACGACGTACAGCTTCAACTACAGCCCGTGCTGTTGCTTCATGGTCTGGGTGAACAGCAAAGCCAGGTAAAAATGTGAAAATTAAAGAAGGCATTAGTTCTTCGATTAGCCCTTCCATTAATTTTACCATTTTCTCATCATCTTCAAATTCTATTGTTTTATCACGTAGACCAAGCATGCGTAAATCTTGAATACCCATTGCCTCTGCCGCTGCAACCAATTCCTTACGACGGATTTCAGGTAAAGACTCGCGTGTAGCAAAGGGTGGATTACCTAAATTACGTCCCATTTCGCCTAATGTTAAACAGGCATATGTAACAGGTGTATTCATTTTCTTTGTATAGTAGGCGATGGTTCCCGCAACTGAGAAAGCCTCATCATCTGGGTGAGGGTACACAATTAAAATATGACGTTGTGGTTGTAAATTCAAATAGTCGTCCCCCTTAGTAAGTAAATGGCGTTTCACTAATTTCAAGCGCAATCGCCAATTTTCCAGAGTAGTCTAGTCCAGCCATTAATAAACGGCCTAAATCATCTAATTCAAAATGTGTAATGCCTTGAGCATAAACCCAGCCATGAGGTAATTTTAAACCCACACGATGAGGTGCATTATCTACAACCTTAGCAAGCTCATAGTTAATTTTAGCATTGCGAATAAAAGCACCTGCATTAAAAAACTGTTCATCATAGTGTGCTGCATAAGATCCGTTTGTCGTCTCAAGATGAATATAAACGTCTTTGTTGGCGAAAGAATTCAGCAATTTTTGCAACGTCTCTACTTGTACTTCTTGCATCTTAACACTCCTCTCGATCATTTCTCCTTTAAGTATAGTAAAAAAAATTCGCAAAGGGAAATTGATTGCTTTGATAAAAAAATTGATGATTTATATTTACAAACCTTAGCGCCATTTGGTCCAAATTTTTTGAAAGTGTTAGCATCCAGGGGAAATAAATCATCATCTCTAAATCTATGACAAGTCCTTAAGCAATATTCTTGAAAAAATTATTGTAATGTATCAATATAGGGAGTGTGAAAATAAATATGTACAAACTGTGTCGTTTCGCATTGTATCCGTTTTCACATATAAAAAGATATTGCAACCATGACTTCTTCCTAATTCGTGTGTGTAAACAGCTCCACCTGTTGAAGTAGTATTATTTCGGAAATAATGAATTCTATCTTGGTACAATAGATGACGTTCCTTGAACAGGTGATGCAAGGTAGCTGTGAAAAAGGGAAGAAAAATGAAGCTCATTATCATAGTATAATAAAAACCGCGACTCTCTTTATGACGGAGAGTCGCGGTTTTTTATTGAAAATTAATGTAGGCTATGTATTTGTTAGTATCGATTGAGCTTTCGTTCTATTGTATCTAAACGATTATTAACATTTTGTAATTGTTTAAACATTTGCTTCATATAAAGATTTTGATCTTGGGTTTCAGTAGTTTTGGCTTGTGCCAATTCTTCCTCCTCCTGCAGAGCCAATATTGTGGCAAGGGTGGATAATGAGTAACCAAGTGTTAATATGATGGAGGCAATTACTTCAACTTTTGAAGAGGTGATTTCTCCAGCTAGTAAACCTGATTCTTCCGTTAAGTCTTCTACCTTGTTTTTTTTCATTTTTTCCCCTCCCATACAGCTAATATATGGGGTATGAGGCATTAACGTATCTTGTCCAATTTTAATCTTTATCGGATAAATACTCATCATTAAATAATTGTTTAGTATTTGTAATTTTCTAATAATTACATTGATTTTTCCATTTAAATATAGCATTATAGTAGGAATAAACAAGATGTTTAGAGGGGGAACTGGAGTGAATAAGGACTTTAAATATTGTAAGGAATCAAGAGTGATGCGTACAAGTCGTGTATTTCCAAACGATGTGAATAATCATAATACATTATTTGGCGGACGGTTGATGAGCGATATTGATCAAGTTGCTTCCATTTCAGCTGCAAAGCATAGCAGAAGAGATTGTGTTACAGCCTCAACTGATTCAGTCGATTTCCTACATCCCATTCGCCCAACAGATTCGGTTTATTTCGAATCGTATGTAGCTTGGACGGGAAGATCTTCTATGGAGGTTTTTGTCAAAGTCATTTCTGAAAACTTGAAAACTGGGGAGAGAAAGGTGGCAGCGACTGCATTATTAACTTTCGTGGCATTGGATGAAAATAACAAACCAGCACTGGTCCCACGAGTAATTCCTGAAACAGTAGAAGAGACAAAATTGCATGAAACAGCTTCAGAACGAGCGAAGGCCCGTGCAGAACGTAAAAAGGAAAGTAAAGCGTTAGCGCAATTTATATCTATGAATGATCCATGGGATTATCGGCTAGAAATGATGGAGAATTATATGTAAAAAAGGGATGTCTCAAATGACTTTGAGACATCCCTTTCATCCTTATATTTCTGTTACTGTTACGTGTGGAGCACCAAAGCGAGATTTCGCACCATGCATGACAGGACCTACATATTCATTTAGCGCCCAGCCATGTGCAATAGCTGTGGATACAAACTCTTTTGCTTCAATAACAGAATCTTTAATAGTAAGACCATTCGCAAGGTTCGCTGTGACAGAGGCAGCAAAAGTACAGCCTGCACCGTGGTTATTTGTAGATGGAACTTTTTCAGATTCTAATAAGTAGAATGTTTCACCATCAAAGAATAAGTCTATTGCTTTTTCAGTAGCTAGAGCTTTTCCACCTTTAATGACAACAGCTTTAGCCCCTAGTTCATGGATTTTACGAGCGGCAATCTTCATGTCGTCAATGTTTTTGGGTGTACCTGTGCCAGCTAATTGTCCAGCTTCAAAAAGGTTTGGTGTTGTTACTGCTGCTAGTGGTAAAAGATGCTGAATCATGGCATCTGTGTTACCTGGATTCAGTACTTCATCGTCACCTTTACATACCATAACAGGATCGATGACAATATTTGAAGTCCCTGAATTTGCAATAGCCTTTCCAGCAATACGAATAATTTCTTCTGTGGAGAGCATCCCTGTCTTAATGGCATCAATTCCTGTGGAAAGAGCTGTGTCAATTTGTTTTTGTAGTAAATCGGTTGGCAAAGGTGTGACGTTATGTGTCCAGCCATTAGGGTCCATTGTTACGACAACTGTTAATGCCACCATCCCATATGTACCGTGCTCTTGGAATGTTTTAAGGTCAGCTTGCATTCCTGCACCGCCTGATGTATCTGAACCTGCAATTGTTAATGTTTTTTTTAGAGTCATGTAAAGGATCTCCTTTATCGTTAAGAGTTATAAAATTAACATCTAGTATAGTCCGATTCTGATTCTATAAAAATAGCCAGAATACTATATTTTTATATGGTCAGTTTCAACTGATGCTTGAATTCATCTTTCATTTTTTGTACCGTTGTAAGAAGAGAAAGGGGCTTAAAGAACGATGAAACAAGTATTCCCGAATGATTGGCAAGAAGTACTCAAAGAAGAATTAGAAAAACCATATTATCAAAAACTACGTCAATTTGTCGCAAATGAATATTCGACACAAACTATTTATCCACCAATGGATGATGTGATGAACGCATTTTATACAACAGCATATCATGATGTGAAGGTTGTTATTTTGGGACAAGACCCTTATCATGGGCCTAATCAAGCGCATGGGCTAAGCTTTTCTGTTAAACCAGGTATTCCACATCCTCCTAGCTTACGGAATATGTTTCAAGAGCTACAGGATGATTTAGGCTGTCCAATTCCTCAAAATGGAACGCTAACAAAGTGGGCTGAACAGGGTGTTATGCTATTAAATACGGTGCTTACAGTTCGAGCAGGACAAGCGAATTCCCATAAAGAACAAGGGTGGGAGCAATTTACCGATGCTGTTATCGATCTATTAGCTGCAAGGGAAGAACCACTAATTTTTGTATTGTGGGGCAAACCAGCGCAACGCAAAAAGCAATTAATCCGAAAATATAAAACACCACATGTCATACTCGAAGCGCCACACCCAAGTCCATTAAGTGCTTATCGAGGATTCTTTGGTAGTAAACCTTATTCAAAGATTAATCAACAATTAGTGGAGTGGGGCAAGCAGCCGATTGATTGGTGTTTAGAATAGATTGGCACAAATCGTTTGCTTTATACGCTTTAGCAATCATGTTACATTTAATATAGAAGAAAGTGAGGGACATTGATGAAGGTGAATTGTTTTAAGTGTCAATTTTTTAAAGTAACCTGGGACCCTCAAAACCCACGCGCATGTGCAGCTTATGGCTTTAAAACAAAGCAAATACCATCCGTTGTTGTGAAGCAATCCTCGGGTGTAGATTGTTTAAAATTCGTACCAAAAGTAGAAAGCGGGAGAATGTAATGATTTCTTATCAGGCCGTTATACAGCAACTTGAAAAACAATTATCTAACGCAACAAATGCGGGGAATGATCAGCAAATTCGTGAGGCACTTACAGCCATTCGAGCATTATGTGATGTGGTGTTAGATTCTTCAAGTGATGCACCATCTATCACTCCTCATAAGCATGTACCGCAAATGCTTGTGTCAGAGTCAAAACCATCCACTTTATATACAACAAAGATTGAAGAAGATGGAGCAAATGGTGATTCCATTTTTGATTTTTAATCCATTTTAAAGGTAGGGTAACGAAAATGAAAAGATTTATCGTGACAGGTGCTCTTCATGGCCTATTAGCAGTAGCATTCGGTGCATTTGGTGCACATGCTTTAAAGGAAATTTTAGATGAATATAGTCGAGGTATTTGGGAAACGGCTGTTCAATATCAAATGTTTCACGCTACAGGATTACTAATCATTGGTCTGTTAATGAGCTCTAAACTATTAGGTGAAGTGAAACAATTAAATTTAGCAGGTATTTTCTTTAACCTTGGTATTGTTTTCTTTTCTGGGAGCTTATATGTTCTGGCGATAAGTGGTATTAAAGTATTAGGAGCTATTACACCAATTGGTGGCGTACTATTTTTAGCGGGATGGCTACTTATTATTTTAACTGCTCTCAAGCATGCTCGCTAATTTTAAGCTGACTCTCTTACATTATTTGTAGGGGGGTTTTTCTTTGTTATGAGTCATCTTTCAAAGATAGGGATTTAAATCCTATCCATTTTGTAAGAATTTATAGTACACTACTAATATTACTTGCAATATTTCGAAAATACCAAAAGTGAGGTTACGTAGTATGGAAAAACTATTTACATTACTGGATGCTAACTATAATGAGATGGTAGGGATTCGTCGCCATTTACATGAATACCCTGAATTATCCTTTGAAGAAGTCGAAACGCCATCCTATATAGCTACTTTTCATAGAGAATTGGGTCATGTGGTTCGAGAAGGAGTGGGAGGACGTGGCGTCGTAGCGATATTACGTGGCAGAAAGCCTGGCAAAACGGTGGCATTACGAGCTGACTTTGATGCATTAGCGATACATGAAGAAAATGATGTACCTTACAAATCTAAAATAGCTGGAAAAATGCATGCATGTGGACATGATGGACATACAGCTACATTGCTTGGGCTAGCTAAGGCATTGAATGCGATGAGGGACCAAATTGAAGGCACTATCGTATTTATTCATCAGCATGCAGAGGAAGTGGCGCCAGGTGGAGCTAAGCCAATGATTGAGGATGGTTGTTTAGAAGGAGTAGATGTTATTTTTGGTACACATTTATGGGCACCTACACCATTAGGAGAAATATTAGTGAAAGATGGAGCCATCATGGCTGCCGCGGATAAAGTAGAAATAACGGTTCAAGGAAAGGGTGGTCATGGCGCAGAGCCTCATCATTCTATTGATGCAGTTACCCTAGCCTCCCAATTTGTCGTCAATGCTCAACAGCTTGTTTCAAGACGAATTGACCCATTGAAATCAGCTGTTTTAACAATCGGTCATTTTGAGGCAATTAATCCGTTTAACGTTATAGCTGATCGGGTAGTTTTAGCGGGGACAATTCGTACATTTGAAGAAGAAGTACGCATACAAATGGAGCAAGAGCTAGAAGCAGTATTAAATGCGACTTGTCTGGCATTTGGGGCAAGTTACGAATATCGCTACACAAGGGGTTATCCACCTGTTTATAACCATCAGAGAGAAACTGAGTTTTTGGCACAATTGGCGTCGACTGTACCAGGGGTAGATCAAGTAATAACATGTCCGCCATTTATGATTGGGGAAGATTTTGCGTATTATTTAGAAAAAGTACCAGGCACATTTTTCTTCACAGGAGCTAAAAAGCCAGAATGGGAAACGGCCTATCCGCATCATCATGCACGCTTTGATTTTGATGAACGTGCTATGCTAATTGCAGCAAAAACCTTAGGTAAAGCAACCTTAACGTATTTAAATGAAAATTGAACATAGCGAAGGATAAAAATCCGCATACGCCCATCGACTTTTGGTCAGTGAGTGTATTGCGGATTTTTACTTAGAGATAGAATTATGGATTTTGATTAAAGTAAGCCATTTCCTCATCATACTCTGCAAAATCGAAATAAATCATAGGGAAAAGAAAACGATGATTAGACTTAAGCTCACGAATAATGACATGATCTCGACCAGCTGCTTCTACCACACCTCGAACAGTTTTTGTGTTTTTTCCCTGCTCTACTGCGTGCTCAAAAGAAAAATGGAAGGTAGCTGGTTTTCCACGGTTCAAACGTAAAATATTTTCTATATAGGACTCCTCACGGCCGGGTGGTCGTCCGCTCGGAAGTGTGACTGGGGGAGGAGTCATTTGTTGTTGCGTTGTTGGTGTCCAATAATAAGGCATCATCAATTATCAACCTACTTTCTTTTTAAATTTGAGGACAATCTTGTTCAGTTGGCGAGAAAAAACAATGGGATTTGAACCTGCCAGTATTCCATTGGCCATACCATTGTGCAGGACAATCACCTGCTGGCATGAAAAACCACAAAGAGCGGGTAGCTGGATGAAATCTTTCACCCTGAATCACCCTTTTAGCTAGTCGAATATCTTGATCACGTGCTCGTTGATAAAAATAACCCTTTTGTGTTGCCTCAAAGCCTCCCGGACGCTGATAAACCATTTGTTCAATTGTTCGAATATCACCAAAATCTAAACAATCACCTCTTACACGATTAACGCCAACATTCCCAACCATCAGCATGCCTAACTCTCCTTCGCCTTCTGCTTCGGCACGCATTAGTCTTGCGAGTAGGGCTGTCTGTGCATCATTCGTCTTAATAACAGCGATTTTCATACCTCCTCGCAGACAGTATATGCATGAAGGTATAGTAGTCATGTTCAATTTTGTTAAGAAAGACAATCACATATTAAAGTTACTATGCATATAGTAGTAATAACGACAAGTACGTAGAAAATACTTCAAATCCTGCAAGTCCCGATAGTTTTTATAGCAAAAAGGGTAAATAGAAAAAAATAGATTTAGGGGAACGTGAGATCAATGAATTGCATGTGTATCTAATACATGTGAGGTGATGGCTTATGGAAATTGGCGTTTGGTTTGGGATCTTATTAAGTGCAGTGCTGGCATTTTTATTAGGGGAGTTTTATGGACAGCCGCTCCATTGGTATCTCTTTATTGTTATAATAGTGATTGGTTTTTTTATTCAAACGGTCATCTTAATTTTAAAAGTAAAGAACGAGAGCTCTTAATGAAGTATGTAGAAGAAACGTGTTAGGGGGGAAGAAAGTGTCATCGCTAAAAGATGGCACTTTTTTATATTGTGAGTATAAATTTGCTAGTATGGAAAGCAAAGCATTAGCAAAAATGACTTTACAATGCTTGTTTTAGCTGCTATTCAATAAGACATAATTATTCTTACCTAGTAAGTATATTAAAAATATAGCGTGACATACTAAAAATGACTTTATTTTTGCTTTTATGAAGGAGCGTTTCCATGCGTATTTTTAGTATGTTTGTAGCAATCATCATCAGCGCTTTTCTGGCAGTTGGAATAGCAGAATATTATCATCAACCATATAATTGGTATTTAGTTTTTCTTATGATTCTAACTGGGATTTTTATTCATATTATTATTTTAATATTCGAATCCGAGAATGCAGAAGAAAACGAAATTTAAAAATGCGAGTCCGTATTGACGGACTCGCATTTTTAATTAGATTTTAAACAGTTAAGAATTTAACCAATTTATCTTTATCCAGAAGGTTTCCGACGAAAAATTCCCCGAACTCGCCATAGCGTGCTGACACTTCGTCAAAGCGCATTTCATATACTAATTTTTTGAATTGCAGTACGTCATCAGCAAATAAAGTTACGCCCCATTCGTGATCATCGAAGCCTACAGAGCCAGTGATAATTTGTTTTACTTTACCAGCATAGCCGCGACCAATCATTCCATGTGAACGCATTAATGATTTACGCTCATCCATTGATAGCATGTACCAGTTGTCGTTTCCTTGACGGCGTTTATCCATTGGATAGAAGCATACATATTTAGCGCGCGGAAGTTCAGGATATAGACGCGCACGTACATGCGGATTTTGGTAAGGATCTTCATTTGACTCGCCAGCTAAATAGTTTGAAAGCTCTACAACAGATACATAAGAATATGTAGGAATTGTAAAATCTGCAATAGCTAATTTATTGAATTCTGCTTCAAGCTCTTGTAACTCATCCATTGTTTCACGCAATGTCATAATCATAAAGTCAGCTTTTTGACCAACAATTGCATAGAAAGCATGAGCACCTGTTTTAGCTACGTCTGCTTCGTTCAGTTTTTCTAAATAAGCAATAAATTCCTCTACTGCTGCTTGACGTTCCTCAGCAGAAACAAGTTTCCAAGATGCCCAATCAATTGAGCGGAAATCATGTAAAGCGTACCAACCATCTAACGTAATTGCTGCTTCATTCATTATTGAAAACACTCCTTTATAAGTGAATACCATTCAAAAATAGTTTATCATAGTTTGTACAAAATCCCTAAGTTCATGATAGTAATTCACGAATTTGACACCATCTTAAGATCATGTATTCTAAAGAGAAGAGATGTAATAAGAGGAGTACCAATATGAAACATATTTTACAACAGCCAATTTGGCGTTATTATGATCAATCCATTAGTGCGAAGCAAAGATCACCGCTTGAATCTTTTGCGACGGACGATACATTGTGCCAATTAGTCGGCCAATTGATGTCCCCGCCAACAATTCGTACATGGGTTCATGAGGCATCTGTTGTGCTAGGTATTCAAGACCATCGTTTACCTTATGTTCAGCAAGGTATGGAATTACTAGAATCTAGAGGCTATCATCCTATTGTTCGTAATTCTGGTGGACTAGCGGTTGTGCTAGATGAAGGGATTCTTAATATTTCCATTGTATTGTCTGAACAAAAAGAGTCGCTCAGTATAAATGATGGCTATGATGTAATGGTGGACCTTGTGAAGGGGTTGTTCCCAGAAATAGCTGAAAAAATTGAGGCTTATGAAATAGTGGGCTCTTATTGCCCAGGTTCGTATGATTTAAGTATTGATGGGAAAAAATTTGCAGGTATTTCACAAAGACGCTTACGTCAAGGGGTGGCAGTGCAAATTTATTTATGTATTGAGGGGAGTGGCTCGCAACGCGCGGCACTTATCCGTGACTTTTATGAAGCAAGCTTGCAACAAGAGGAAACAAAATTCGCTTACCCTCAAATCGTGCCTGAAGTCATGGCTTCGCTATCAGAGCTTATAGACCCTCATTTAACAGTAGAAGCAGTTGTTATTCGTCTACAGCAACTACTTAATCAGTGGGCCGAGGAAGTACGTCCACAGTCCTTTTATGACGAAGAATTAACGTTGTATGGTTTTTATTTACAGCGCGTTTTTGAGCGCAACACCAAAATGCTTGAACGTAAGTAAGTTGGTTGATTATATGAAACAGAAAAAGCGATGCGGCTAATTTAGCGCATCGCCATTTTCTGGTTGATAAATAGAACTGCTAGTGACAAGATTTCCGTTCTTCTCCATTTTAAAAACAGGTGCAATTCGCTCTTCCTCTTCATCAAGCGTAACAAGACGTCTAGCACGATTCATAATTTGAACAAATTGCTCGTAATCTTTGCGAATCGCTCGATTTTCCTCTTCTAGTTTTGTAATGGTTTTCTCTAGTTTTTTATTTTTCTCAGATGTTACATGTACAAGTTGTCGCCATTTTGAAGATTCATTTCCTACTTCACCAGAATGCTGTAAACGTAGTAAATAAGCTATGACAATATCAAGAGAAAGGGCAGATAGCGGAATTGATTTTCCTTCTGCAGCACTATTATTTACGGTAAACATACTAGAAGCACGGCGTCTTGCTGGCGCTCCTAACACTCGCATTCTCTCTTTTCTTTCCTTTTTAGCTTCTGCTAATTGTTCCTCGTATTCTTTACGAACAACGGCATTCCAACGAAAACCGCATGCTGCCGCAGTACGATTTAATGCATCGCCCGCTTCCTCAAAGGCATTAAGCTGTGTGCTTCCTTCTGTTACATGACGGATTACAGCCTCTGCTAGTAATTCATCGTTTTCTTTTAACCAAGCATCTTGTCTTACTTTACTCATATTAAAATCCTCCCACCTTTATCTGGAACTTGTTATTTAAGACTAGCATGACCAATCTTTTAACCTTTTATTCATCTATGTAGAAGGAATTATGCTTGAATAGAAGGGGAAAAGTACGATACAATACCCGATGTAGGTTTGTGCACATGCTGCATACTTAAATATGTGAAGGTCATGTGTGCAATAGAGCGAGATTATGTTTGAAAAATACTATATAGAAAGGGTTGTTGACAAAATGGCAAACGAATTTAAAGTTTGCGATGAATGTCAGGCCGTTAACTTAAAGACGTTAATTCCAAAATTAAAGGAAATCGATCCTGATGCAACCATCGAAATTGGCTGTCATTCTTACTGTGGTCCAGGACGCAAAAAGACTTTTACCTTTGTAAATAGCCGACCTGTTGCTGCATTAACAGAAGATGAACTAATGGAAAAGGTTTTAGCAAAATTAAAAAAGTAAAACTAAAAGCTATCTCTACTTGGGGGATAGTTTTTGTTTTGCTTTTTTATATGTTGAGAAATTAGACCAATATAAATATAAAAATAATGATTAAGGTAATTGAAATAGGTTGTTAATATCTATAGAAAAATGGCAATAAGTATGCTAGTCCAAGATTTATCGCATATAATAGAACTATAACAAAATGGGGGTGCTATCAAAATGACATATGCAAACGCTAAATTAGAAGAAGAAAAGGTATTTAAAGATCCAGTACACCGTTATGTGCATGTTCGAGATCAAGTGATATGGGATTTAGTGGGTACAAGAGAATTTCAGCGTTTACGTAGAATTCGTCAACTAGGTACCACATTTTTAGTATTTCATGGAGCAGAACATAGCCGCTTTAGTCATTCTTTGGGGGTTTACGAAATTGTACGTCGCATAGTAGATGATATCTTTGTAGGGCGTCCAGATTGGGATGAAAGTGAAAGATTATTAGTGTTATGTGCAGCCCTTTTACATGATTTAGGTCATGGCCCATTTTCCCATGCCTTTGAAAATGTATTTGAGCTTGATCATGAATATTTTACAAGGCAAATTTTGTTGGGAGATACGGAAGTAAATGCGATCTTAAAAAAAGTGGCAGCTGATTTTCCTGAAAAGGTATCCCAAGTAATTGAAAAGACATATCCAAATAAGCAAGTAATTAGTTTAATTTCGAGCCAAATTGATGCAGATCGTATGGATTACTTACAACGTGATGCTTATTTTACAGGTGTAAGCTACGGTCATTTTGATATGGAACGGATTTTAAGAGTAATGCGTCCAAGAAAAAACCAAGTAGTCATCAAAGCAACAGGCATGCATGCGGTGGAAGACTATATAATGAGTCGCTATCAAATGTACTTACAAATTTATTTCCATCCTGTTTCACGAAGTGCAGAGGTAATTTTAAATAATATATTAAAAAGAGTAAAACAATTAAGTTTAGCGGGCTATACATTTAAGCATGAGCCTACTCATTTCCTAGCATTTTTCCGAAATGTTATTACATTAGAGGATTATCTTGCGTTAGACGAGAGTATACTTTTTACATATTTTCAGTTATGGATGCAAGAGGAGGATGCCATTCTAAGTGATCTAAGCCGTCGCTTTGTGAATCGTAAGCTATTTCAATACATTGATTTAGACCCGGGAGTAGAGCTCAATAAATATCAAAAACTCCAAGAGCTTTTCAAAAAGGCAGGATTAGACCCCGATTATTATCTTATACATGATACAACAGCAGATCTGCCATATGATTTTTACAGACCAGGAGAGGAAGAAGTGCGTGTACCAATTTTTTTAGAAATGAAAAATGGTGAGCTACGGGAGCTTTCACGTGAATCCATTATTGTGGATGCTATCTCAGGGCGTATGAAACGAGATCATAAAATCTATTTCCCATTAGATTTCTTAGAGGACGATTCTTCACATCCAACGATCAAACAGCAAATACTAATGATGTTAGGTAAAGATGAAAAATAAGTTGTGTCTGACAATATTACTCCCATGAAATCTTATAAAATAGGGTAGAGCGCTCTCTTGTGCTCTACCCATCTTACTATTATTTGTCGCTAAAACGAACGCCTGCAACGCCGTAATGGTTTTTAGACATTTCTTCAATAAAAACTGTTACATTTTCTGCAGGTGCATTAACTGTGCGAGATACTGCTTCTGTTACTTCTTTTACAAGAGCACGTTTTTGTTCCTCTGTACGACCTTCAAGCATTTTCACTGTTACGTATGGCATAATATTGCCTCCTTTATAGAATAATGTTGTATAGTTAGTTTATAAGAAAGTATAAACTTCTTACTTGCGTTGAGGCATATACGCAATGGTGAAAATAGTGATTGTTTCGACAAAATATGCGTGGATATGCTTTCCTTTATAATAGCAGAATGGAGGATATTTAAGTATGACAAATGAAGAAAAACCAAAACAAAAAATGGGTTTTACCATTATAAAAAATGATCCAACAGATGGACATAAAGGATTTGGTATCGGTTCACTTTCATTAGAGAATGTATCGCCTGTAATAGTGGATGTAGAAGAGGGGACAGCTTCTGTTGAAATTGGTGCCATGCATGCAAGAAGTGACGTAGAGCGTGGTATTAAATTTACAATGGACCGTGCTGATTCAGAGGGTGGAAAACCGTATTGGCTAGTATGGGTGACTATCGATCATAAAGAGGATGGGCCATATTATGCAGGTGTAACGGCTTGTGAAATGGTCGTTAATCGCGAAAAGCGTCGTGGTTATAAAATTTTAGCTGACCATGTAAACAAAATGGATAAATCTATGAAACGTCATATTATTGTAGAGCATATGGATGCACCCTCTAAAAAAGTGTTAGCTTCTTTCCTTAAGCAACTTAATCCAGAATTGTGGGAACGTAGTGAGGAGCAATTGCGTCAAGACTTATTTGTCGAATAGACTCGTAATGATTGAACAATCTGTGACATTTTGCAATCGCTTTCGATATTAGGTTGAAAGTGTGTTTGAAACAAAGTACACTTGAGGCAGAGCTTACATTTTAGTAAGCTAGGACACTTGGTATCGCGAATGTGATGAGCGCTATGCGGCATTTGAACAACCCAAACCCAAGCCAAATGCCCCATGATGCTCATACTTCGCGGACCATAAAAAAGAAAAGCTTTCTGTTCCCACGGACACGTCTCCGGGGAAGAGAAAGCTTTTCTTATTTTTCGTATATCAGTTACTTTGTCGAGAGCCTTCATTGCTTAAAACGTATTAGGTTTAAAAAGGTTTCCGACATTACTTTGTTTTTTAGTCCTTAAATATAGAGAACGGTAGCATATTCCAAAATTCTCCCCATGTATTACTGTCGAGAATATCGAAGTTTGTACATTTTTCAGTTGGTACATCCTTCGACTCTACATAGACTAGACGCTGTTTAGGACAAGCGTCAGTCGCTAATTTACCTGTTTCAATATCAATGACAACGCCCTCTACACCTTTAGGTTTTTTGAAATCCTCATTTTTTGTACCTTTGTTGACAGTTTCCATAAAGTCAATCCAGATTTGCTTTGTGGCAGCAGTATCTTCCTTCGTGGTAAGGTTTTTACCCTGATCATAGCCATTCCATACACCAGCAGTTAGTTTTGGTGTAAAACCAATTAACCATTGATCACTATTCGTAGAACCTGATTTAGCAGCATATGTGTGTGTCATACGTGAACGAATACTGATTCCTGTAGCGGGTGAATAGTCACTGAAAACCGGATCAAAAATACCTGTCATCATTTCTGTTAAGATGTATGCATTTTCTTTAGAAATGGCTGTTTCAGCTTTGCTTGCTACATCTTTGTTTTCATAGATAACATCTCCATGTGCATTTTTAATGGATACAATGGTTGTTGGTGTTGTTTGCTGTCCTTGCGACGCCAAAATATTATATGCATTTGTCATCTCGTATAATGTCGTTTCAATCGTTCCCAGTGCAATTGATAAATTATCCTTCGCGCCAATTCCTACATTAAAACGGTTTGCCATATCATGAAACTCTTTGAAGCCAATGTCCTCTAAGGTTTTTACTGCATAAATATTATCTGAGATAGCAATAGCTTGTGCCATCGTCATATCATGATCTGCAAATTGACCGTTGACGTTTTTAGGTGCATAAGTGCCACGTCCATTATCATAAGTAAAAGTTGTTTCACCAACATCTAAAAAAGTTAGTGGCGTGTAACCATTTTCTAGCGCCGCTGCATATAAGATCGGCTTAATTGTAGAGCCTGGTTGACGTTTAGCTTGTGTAACTCGGTTAAATGAGCTTACTGAATAATCACGACCACCGACTAGCGCGGTGACAGCTCCTGTTTTAGATTCCATACTTACAAACGCAGATTGCAGATCATTGGCAGGCATATTTTTGGCTACTGCTTCTTCAGCTGCTTTTTGATGCTCCAGATTAAGCGTTGTTTGAATCGTCCAGCCACCTTCACTAATATCAAGGTTTTTGGATTTTAAGATTTCACTGGCTTCTTGCCAAGCCACATCCAGGAAATAAGGGGCAACAGATTTGGTTGCAACCCAGCTATCATTTTTTAAGACGAGCTGTTCATTTTCAGCGCGCGTTTTTTCTTCTTGTGTAATGGCTCCTTGGTCAGCCATAAGTTTTAAAATAACATGTTGACGATTGGTAGCCTTATCTAAATTGGCAATTGGTGAGTAAATACTTGGTCCTTTTGGTACGCCTGTTAGCATTGCTGCTTCAGCAAGCGTTAAATCACTGGCAGATTTTCCGAAATAAAAACGACTGGCAGCTTCTACTCCATACATGCCATGACCGTAATACACAGTATTTAAATAGCCCTCTAGTATTTCGTCCTTGTCATAAAAAACTTCTAATCTATAAGCATATAGGGCTTCGTTTAATTTACGTGTCCAAGACTTTTCATGGGAAAGATAAAGGTTACGAGCATATTGTTGCGTAATGGTACTAGCGCCTTGAACCTTGCCGCCAGCCTTAATGTCCACTAAAATGGCACCAGCAATACGTGAATAGTCGAAACCGCCATGTTGATAGAAATCTTTATCTTCAACAGCAACAACTGCTTCCTTTAAGTAAGGTGACATCTCATCGAGACCGACCCAATATCGTCGTTGATTTGTAAAGTGATCCCCAATTTGGTTCTCATTTTCATCTAAGAAAATAGAAGCCTTTGGTACGGTTAAAGGCGGTGCACCAGCCACTTGAACATAGATGCGGAGTGCGACAAACGCTACGACAATTGCAGATGTAAAGGCCACAAATAACGTAAGGCTTTTGCGTGTGCGCTTTACACGTTGTTGCTTTCGATGATAGCTTTTTCGTTTCATCCGACTTCACCTCGTTTTCTCACAACTTCGAACTTAGCTTTAGTATGTGTTCGAACATTCATCTTTAATCGAAATTCTAACTAAAAACTATTGCACTTTATTCAAAAACATCTATACTTTTTTTGTACTACTTGAAATGCTGGCATTCGACAAAAAATCGCACCTTGTAGATTTTAATCGAAATTTGCTAGACGTTCCAATAATGTATACGAGGAAAAAAGGATACAGGTTTCATTACAATCCTGTAAGCCATAATAGAAGAAGACGAAAAATGATGATTAATTATATGGAGGGCTAGCAATGAGATTTGATGAAGCTTATTCAGGAAATGTTTTTATAAAAAGTCATCCTACATATGACGATGCACAGGCAGTAATTTATGGCATGCCAATGGATTGGACAGTAAGTTACCGTCCAGGATCACGTTTCGGTCCACAGCGCATCCGTGAGGTATCCATTGGTCTTGAAGAGTACAGTCCCTATCTAGATCGTGAGCTTGAGGAAGTAAAGTACTTTGATGCAGGAGATATTCCACTACCATTCGGTAATGCACAGCGTTCTTTAGATGAAATTGAGAAATTTATAGAGAAATTATTAGCGGATGGCAAGATTCCTGTCGGCATGGGTGGCGAGCATCTAGTGTCTTGGCCAGTAATGAAGGCTGTATCAGCTAAATATGATGACCTTGCTATTATTCACTTTGATGCACATACGGATTTACGTGTGGAATATGAGGGAGAGCCACTTTCGCACTCTACCCCAATCCGTAAAATTGCGGAACATATAGGACCTAAAAATGTCTATTCATTTGGAATTCGTTCCGGTATGAAAGAGGAATTTGAATGGGCAAAGGAAAACGGCATGCACATTTCAAAATTTGAAGTACTTGAACCGTTAAAAGAGGTCCTACCAACACTAGCTGGACGCAATGTGTATGTAACAATTGATATCGATGTTTTAGATCCAGCACACGCACCAGGCACTGGTACAGTAGACTGTGGTGGTATTACTTCGAAAGAATTACTCGCTTCCATCCATGCTATTGCAGCAAGTGGTGTAAATGTAGTAGGTTTCGACCTAGTTGAAGTAGCACCGATCTACGATTCTTCAGAAATGACAGCAAACACAGCTTCAAAATTATTACGTGAAATGATTTTAGGCTGGGTAAAATAAGTAAGGATTTATAAAGGTTGATATGAAGCGGTTTGAGTGGGGTTTAGCTATGAGCTAGCCCCACTTTTAGCCCCACTTGCCCTTAAACTCTCACTAAAAACGGATACAGTTTGTGCCTCCATCTCTTGGAGAATGTGGCCATAAACGGTATGGATCATTTCAGGAGTATTTCCTAATCGTTCGGCAATCGCCTTGACAGGAATACTGTTATTCATAAGTATGGTGGCATGTGTGTGCCTTAAACCATGTATCGTTGTTGCTGGTAGCCCAGCCGATTCTACAAAGCGGTTAAAAATTGAGTTTAACCCTGTGGAAACAAAAGGCTCTGCTGTGTGAGGTGATAAAAAGATAAATGAATCATCTTTGGTTACATCACTATGCAGTCTACGACCATGTGAAAGTAACAACGCTTTAACAGCCGTTTGATAGCTCTGTAGCTGCTGCAACACTATATCATCTACTTTTATGGTACGCTCACTGTTCTTTGTTTTAGTGGAGCCCACACCGTTATTTCCTCTAGTTCGCTCAATAGTTATTGTTTGACTGGCAAAGTCGATATTTCGCCACTGAAGCCCCAATGCCTCGCCTTTACGCATACCTGTATAAGCAATCGTTAAAAATAAGCTGTAGTAGGCAATATCCCCATGCTGCTTAATATGATTCAGTAATATACTAAGTTGGCCAGGTGTGAGATAGTTCTTTTCTGTTTCCTTATCTCTTAGAGAGGGAAGGGCGGCTCCATGTAGCTTATTTCGAATTATGATTTCTTCCGCCACAGCTGCATTCATAGCAATCCTAAAAATCGAATGCAAGGCACGAATCGTAGAGGGCTTTAGCTTGTCCTCTAACACATTGATAAACGACATCTGATAAATAACCTTATCGAGCTTCTGCAACTTGTAGGAGCCAAGAAGGGGCTTAAAATAAAGCTTTATAAAGCCCTCACGTTGAGTAACAGTAGAAGGTTTCCATTTACCTTTATTCATGTCAAACCACATGTCTAGCCATTGAGAGACAGTTAAGTTATCATGTTCTATATGTTTTGTTTCACCACGCAGCGTTGCAGCCTTCACTTCCAGTAGGGCTTTCAATGCTGCTTTTTCTGTTTTAAACCCACTTTTCTTCTTCTCACGACGCTTTCCAGAGGCATCATAATACTTATGTCGAAACATCCATAGTTTTTCTTTATTCGCATTGAAATAGTGATATATTTCAGGTTCTTTTGCTGATTTATATAGTTTCACCTTGTCCATTCCTTTCATGCTTGGCGGCGTGTGTACAGGAATAGGTGAGTAGGTAAGCGTTAGTTTTCTTTTTGGTGATTCATGATTTCAGCTACTTTAGAAAGAATGAGTTTCTTTTGTTCTTTACTTAAGATTGCACCTTTATAGTTCACTTTTTTGTCTAGGTACAACAAATTTTCCACATCAAAGAATGATAGCTCTAATTCTTTACGTGAAGTTGGTGCATAATATATTTTCCCGTTTAAATCTCGTTTTTTTGAAGGGGTAGTAAAAGAAAATCGATATTCGTCATCTTGCTGTAGTTCATATTTATTACTTCCCTCAGCATTTACTATTCGAGCTTCAGTTTCATTAATGAAACTTTTACCTGAAGCACTTAAATTATTTAATTGACGAACATATCTTTTCTTATTATTTTCTATATCTTGTATTTGTGAGAGTATTTCATTTTTATCTTCCCACACATCCTCTTTAGAATCTAATCTTTCAAAAAGCATACTTATTACGTTATCCATTAGGCTAATTGGGTCAGGTTTATTAGTGCTATCTAAAAAATCAACTAAATCCGCTTTTGGTGTTTGTAGGTCAAGTGTTGAGAAAGTCCATGGATAAACACCGAAAGCCTTGGCCAATAAGTATATTTCAAAAACTGAGGGGGTTTTATATTCATCGTTTTCTAATTTCGATAATGTATTTTTGTTGATAAATATAGGCTCACCGTATTCGAAATTTAAAGTTTCTCTTTCCAATTCCTCTAAAGTCCATCCTTTATCTTCTCTCAGCTCTTTAATAGTTTGCCCTAATGTTTTAATGTGCCCAGCTTTAATTAATAAGTCCATTAAAGGAACTTCGAGTATTTTAGAAAGTTTTTGAAGAACATCATGGGCAGGGATTTTTCTACCATTTTCTATATGCGAAATATAGCCCTGTGATAGTTCTGTCATTTCAGCTACTTGTGATGTGGTTAAAGAGAGACGCTTGCGGGCATCTCTCAAAATAAGCCCTAATTCATTCATCGTACATACCTCCTGTTTATAATATAACCGAATTTAATACTAAAAGACATAATTTGCTTGCAATATTTTTGAATGTGGTTTACTTTAATACTAATAGTATTAATACTTTTAGTATTAAGAGGAGGGTACAAATGGAAAAGCTTATTTTTACAGTTCCAGAAATTGCAAAATTACTTAATTTAAGTACAGCAACTATTTACTCAATGGTTCGTAACAACGAAATACCCTACAAGAAGTTACGTGGCAAAATAGTTTTTCATAGAGAAACAATTGAAATATGGCTTGCTACACCAACAGCATAAAGAAAGAAGGTGAATGTAATGATTCCATCGCAAATTGAAGTCAATCTTGATAAAAAGGCAATCCAGCAGCACATAGAAAAGCAATTAGATAATGCTATTCAATCTCAGTTATGGCTTGTATCAGTGGAACGTCTTGCACAACTAACTGACATGTCTAAACGCTGGTTAGAGGATGAAATACTTTGTGATCCACGTATGAGGGCTATTGAACGTAAAAAGAATCGTAAGCGTTGGTATTTGGCGCAACAGGCTTTTGAGGTAATAAACGAAATCACATCAGATTGGTAAATCAAACGCTGGCGGCGTGTGTATGGAAATAAGTATAGGGGAACGGAGGGCAAATAGAATGTATGAAAATCTAACAAACGATGAATTACGTGTATATCGCATTTTAGAGGGGTTAGGAGATACTGAGAGTTTAACAGGTTCACAAATTATGGAGCGATTAATTATTAAGGATCGTCGTTTTTTTCACCAGCTAATTTTTGAATTACGGCTGAAAGGAGTACCTATTGTAAGTATTAAGAGCGGCAGTCATTCAGGCTACTGGTTAGCACGAAATAAGGACGAGCTTGCATCCTATTTACATGACAAGGAACTATATATAGCCACTCATAAGAAAATCATTGAAGCCATGAGGGGAGCTGCAGAAGCAATATTTTAGCTTCAACATTATGAAAAGGGAAGGGAGGTGTATTAATGGATGCTTGGTTGGATTAGTTTGCACAGGAAATTACAAGAACATGAAATATATGCCGATCCTTATATGTTGAAATTATGGATCCATTGTTTACTCAAGGCATCCCATAAAGAACGAAATCAACTAGTGGGAAATCAGGTAGTTAATTTAGAAGTCGGGCAATTCATAACAGGTAGAAAAGCGCTCGCAAATGAGTTTAACAAAGGCGCTAAAGATACCCATATTATTTCAGAAAGTACATTGTGGAGATGGTTGTTATTATTTGAACAGTTGCAAATGTTGAACATCAAAAAAACAACGAAATATAGCGTTGTTACTGTGGTTAACTGGTGTGAATATCAAGGGATTGAACAACAAATGAACAGCAAGTGGACAGCAGATGAACAACAGATGAACAGCAGTAGAACAGCAAGTGGACAGCAACTGGACAACAAACGAACAGCAGATGAACAACAGATGAACACAAACAA
Source organism: Lysinibacillus sp. 1 U-2021 (assembly GCF_029916965.1). Lineage (NCBI taxonomy): Bacteria > Bacillati > Bacillota > Bacilli > Caryophanales > Bacillaceae > Lysinibacillus > Lysinibacillus sp. 1 U-2021. The sequence continues at coordinate 4,776,656 of NZ_CP123966.1, read as the reverse complement.
TAATTTTAATAATGTTAACCATGATAATAATTCAAATAATAATAACAACGACAACAATGTTAACTATGAAAATAATGCTAATAAAAGAGAAAGACCGACAGACAAAGATCTTAAAGACTCTTTCCCCGCCTCTAGTATTACTAATAGCGTAGATAGAGAGACGGTAGAAGAGACAAAAGAAAAAACAGTCGTCGGTCGGTCTGTTCCTTCACTCGATGATTCTTTTGAGAATAAAAAGTTTGTAAGTAACCTTAATCGTTCAGAACAAATAGCTAGTATCGAAAAGTCTATTCGTTTTACTTTCGATAACGCTGACGAACAAGTTTATAAAGAAATACAGGGATGGCTTATGATGCATAGTTACGAATTAGTAAAAGAAGCAATAAAAGTAACAGCTCAATTAGAAGATCCGCCTAGTAAGCTAAGTAGTCATATTTTGACTATGTTAGCAGATTGGAAGAATCAAGGTATTAGCACTTATGAGCAATTGCTAGAAAGACAGGAACAGACAGCATAATCTACTAGAAGTTTCAACGAATAACCATGTTAGGACAGAAAGCCTATAGCTGTGTTTTTATTATAAATTCGATGAAATTTTATAAGGTTGATAGTTAAAATCGCTTCTATGGCTTATTAAATAGCTTAAATTGGATGTTTGAAACAGGGATTGCAAAAAATAGTAAGGGAGTTGAGCGTGATATGAGAAAACGTAGACCTGAAAAGTATGAATTGTATGAGCGTGCTTACATGAGATTATTAAATAAATACAGAGCTGGCCAATCACAAAATCAAGGTACTTATCTTGTGAAGATGGCATGGCTTGGTGTGAAGATAGTAGGCTCACAACCAGATGCCAGAACGAGAGAAGAAGCGGTGAAACAATTTGAATTCATCGAAATTATTCAAGGATGCCTTTCTACGTTAAGACCTAAGCAATTCGAGCAATTATTCCCCATCGAAAAGAAATATGATGGTGAAAAATATGAGGTGAAAGATTACTTTTACACTCGCAAATATATGGACGAGCTACCACAGGATGAACCGATTGGACAAAATATTTCAGAATTGCTTTGGGAGTATCAAAACTGGGATATAAATTTCTTCACCGTAGAATCAATGGGAGCTATAAGCGCTATGAGACGTTTTGACGGTCATTTAGGACTGTTTGAAGAGTTTATGGCACAACAAGGGAAAGACACGCCCAACACTTTCAAAAACAGTAAAGGACAGGCTTATTATGTGCGACATGGAAAGCCACAAAAAATAAAAACGAGCAAGTCGGACCACTTGCGTCTAGTAAAGGGGTGATAAGTTGTTAGCAACATTCAAATATACTGATACTGAATTGAAAAAGCTATTAGCTTCTATGATTGTGCTGGTAGACACAAGAGAACAGGTTAACCAGCACATTATAAACTATTTTCAACTTCATAATATCCCATATACAGCTATAAAGCTAGATACAGGGGATTACAGCGCAATGCTTCCTCAGAATTTTGAACTGGGTATATACAGAGATACCTACTTTCCGTTCACTGTGGAACGGAAAAACAGCATCGATGAATTAGCCAGCAGCATCAAAGAGGAACGGTTTGAACATGAGCTGATACGATCTCAAAAATCAAACTTTACGCTTTTGATTGAAGGTAGTTACTCCGACTTAGTGAATGGTAACTACAGAAGCCAATACAATTCGAAAGCATTACTCGCGCGAATCAAAACATTTGAAGCACGTTACAGCTTCTCCACAACCTTTTTGAATGATAGGCAATTAAGTGGCAACTGGATATACAACCATCTTTATTATCATGTTCGAGCAGCGTTGAAAGGATAGAAAGTTTAGTTCTGAAAAAATTTAAATCTCCTAAAAAGGTAGTAATCGGACAAATCAGACACCTTAAAAAGGGAAGCGACTATCTAAGACCGAGGTTGTTGTTTCAGCCAAGTGTTTAGATATTCTTCAGTTTCTTTAGATGGCATAAGCCACTTTGTACCGACTTTATATTTTGGGAAATCTGGATGATAAAAGAACTGCTCGAGAATGAATGATCTGCTCATACATGTTCGACGACATAGCTCCTTTAAGTCCCAGAAGATTAAATCTGAATTAATTTCTTGAATCTGTGCCTTGATTTCTTTCTGTACAAGACGTTCTATTTCAGCTTTATCGATAGAAACGGTGATTATTGAGTTCATAATTATATCTCTCCTTTGATAGTAAAGCTCACAGTTGATAATTAGGCTGTGAAAAGGGCGTATTTTTAATGTAGTAATACACTCAAAGGTTGCAAAACATTGCAATAATTACAATTTCAATGGGTACACATAAAGCAAGGAAAGTAATTTTATACGTTTTCAGTGAAGGAGTGTCTATTGTGAATCTTAAATATGATTGGGATTGGATGCGAGAATATTACGCACGTTCTCAGAAAAATAGCCGTACATCGTTAAAGGATGTTTCCCAGATCTTTGAGGTACCTTATCAAACTGTTAGGAGAGTAGCAGCAAAAGAAAATTGGATAGGCAATGTAGCTGTTTGCCGATGTGCTGAATTAATCAAGTACTTTCCGAGTGTTGCACATCAAGAACAATATTTGAAATTGGCTGTTTCACTAGCACATCGAGATTATGAGAAGTTGGAAGAAATGCAACGACTTGGTGACTGGTTTTAAATAGTAACGTTACGAAACAAACAATGTTCCTTTTGAAAGGCTACAAATACTAAGATTAAATACGATTTTAAGTGCAACTAATATGTTGAGAAATGTTAAGGTTGCAACGTTCCAAAACGCAACTCTATTCACTTCCCAAACGGAACAGGACCGTAAGAAAACGTAAGGTATTTGTGATGTTAGAGCCTTGCAAAACCTAACATTTTTACGGAGTACTCCATTGCAGTACTCCAAACATTTCGTTGTAGTACAAAATTGTATAACCATAGAAAAACAGCTACTTCATAGCGTTATTTTGATAGTTGATTGGAACGTTCCAAAACAAAACACAAATACTTTTGCAAAACAAACAAACCCCAAGAAAACCCATGAATTAGAACGAAAAGTATGCATCCAAAAGTGTGCATATCCAAGAAAAAGGATGCAACCTTTTCATTTGATGGTTGCAATGTTTGAAAAATGAGAGGAGGAAAACATAGTGGACATCAAAACAGAGAAATGGCTCGATTATGAAATACGTTTTGTTTGGTATAAAGAAGAATGGTGGGCAGTGGCCAAGGATGTGTCAGATGCGCTGGGATACACAAGGACAAGTAATATGCTCCGAATGCTTTCTAAAGTACAAAAGGATACTCACTTAATGAACACCCTTGGTGGAGAACAAAACATGTCAATTATATCTGAACTTGGCATTTATAAAGCAATTATGCGGTCAGAAAGACCAGAAGCAGAAAAGTTTGAAGTTTGGGTATACAAAATTCTAAAACAACTCCGTCAGTCATCAGGTTTAGAAGGTTTTCAAATCTTTAGGATGCTAGACAAAGTACATCAAAAGGAAACAATGGCTAAGTTGCAACAATCATTGCTAGAACCAACAACGGTGAGCTTTATAAAAGCAAACACAATTGCTAACAAAGCTGTATCAAGTCGTCATGGGCATGTGAAATCTCTAAAGAAGAATCAAATGACACCTGAGATGTTGATTGAACGAGAGCCAATCTTAGCCGATACAGTTGATTTAATGATCGCAAAAGAGAAATTCCGACTTGATTTGTCAGTCAGTAAGAAAGTCTATGAAAAGTATGTGCATTAACAGCAGTAAAGCTTATTAATATGTGCACCTAGAATGCAACCATGCTAACTTTTGCTAACATTTTTTCGTATTAAGGATGCTAAGAAATGCTAAGGTTCCATTTTATAAATGATAGCTTTTGATAACGTTTTCTGTGTAAAGATGTGACTTTGTTTTACTCAGATTTTTTCCCGAACGAACACCGTGAATGAGGTGATACTATGCAACGCCAAAGAGACGAACGAGGGCGCTTTGTAAGAGGTAATACAGTGGCAGTAGGTAACAAAGGAAACCGTCATTCAAAATATGGCAATGAGAATGCAAAAAAGCACGGAATGTATTCTAAATTGTTATTTGCTCAAGAAATAGTTGGTGATGAACTTATTTTGCATGCCTTTCACAAAGGCGTTTCTATCCGCTTCTATGAAGGTGAATGGATTAATAACGGAGACAGCTTCATTATTCTTGGTGAAAAAGGAGAACAAGCTAAAGAATTGTTAGGAATGCCATTTAAAAGAGTGAAAGTTAAATAGCACTTAAAAGGCGGTGGAAATATTGACTTTAGACGAACTAAAACGACTTTTCAAAAAGCAAATACCTGCAGCATACGAATCATTAAAAGAAGCGGAAGCCATGCCAGAAGGTGAGGTAAAGCGTTATAAAATATCCGCTGCTATTGAGGTAATTGAAAAGGCACAGGGTATTCTTGAAAGTTACTGTACCGATTTGAAATTTAAGGATGAGCTTATCCTAGCTCATAGGGTTGAGAATGTGCCAAGAGAACGTACAGCCATGATTTTCTTTGATTACGTAAATACCGAACCCACAAGAGCTATTAAAAATTTAAAAGCATTAGAGGATTTAGCTTACAAAAAGCTACTTAATCTTTTAAACAATCAGGAGATCTGTTCAGAAGATTTATCAAACACTACACAACAAAGTATGGCTGACCGCTTAAAAGCAAGAGAACAACGAATGAAAGGGTGATAGCATGCTAACAGACAGCCAATTTTGGACGTATTTACAAGCACAACGAGAATTAGAAGAAATCGAACAAGTATTTCAAGCGGAGCGACAGGAAGCCTATGAAGGTATTGCTCCGACGATAACAGGTTTCGATTATGGCAGCGGACGCATCTACAAATTGGCTTGTCACGTTGAAGATTATGCTATTTACCTGGTAGAGCTTTATGAAAAACGAAATCAGCGTATGAATCGAATAAAAAAGCGTGTTGAAGTATTAGAAGAAGCGGCTTCCCTTCTCTATGATGACGAGCGAGCGCAGTATGAGGCTTGGAAAGTAAATCCTGTTGATTTATACCCTGATATATTAAAAACGCTGAGAGAGTGCTTAAACTACGTTTTAGAGCGGGAGCAAATAAAAGAATGTGTTCATGAAATGTCAGTGACTGAATGGGATGCGCAGATAGAGGCTATGGATGATGAAGAACTGTTATCAGATTACTGGGATTGTGATGGTTCATTCGATCAGGGCATTATGAAAAGACGGGAGAAAGAAAAACAGTATGGCCGGGTTGAATTATCGGAAAGCTCGTTACAGAAGTATGCTGAAAAGTTTACGATAAAAGACCGCTTCCGTAAGACAGCAGCGTGTTATTAGCATTGTAGGTACTATGTATGTTCTGTAAGTAACTACATAGAAAGGAGAAGCGTATATGTTTTGTGTCATTCAGAAAATGCAGAAGAAAAAGCCGGATGCGTATGGCGCACGCAAAGAAATCATTGTCACTGAAATAAAATTCGGCTTTGTTGGTGAGGAACCGAAAACATCATACGGTTACACATACAGCGATAAACGTTTTGAACGCCCTGTATTAGATGCTTATAAAATTAGTATACATCACAGCTACCGAGAGAATGGCAAAGTGAAAAAGAAACAATGGGTTATACGTACCGTGAGTTATTACGACTTGATAGAGTATTCGCTTTATGATTGCGCTGATAGTAGCATAAGAAAAGTCGCAAAAGAAATGGACAAAGAGGAAGATTTTCTTTACGATCTGATTTACGAAAAGTTGAATCCCATCATTGAGAAAATCGAAGCAGAGTTCCAACAGACAGATGAATATAGGGCTAAGAAAGAACAAGAAGCGATTCTTAGAGCACATAGAGAAGCAGAGGCGGCATTTGAAAAAGAATATGGTCAGGGCGAATATCGGTATTGCTATGACGTATTTGGTGCATTGCGTAATCCAGCGTACTTAGAGGAATTAAAGGTTAAGAAAAAGGCCCGAGAAGAATATGCAAAGCGTAGTTACGAGGAAAGTTTCAAACGTAACTACAGCAATTATTCGGATGGAAACGGTAGTAGTTACTCAAGTAATGAATCTAGTAACTACAACGAGGATGAAAAGAAGATACTGCACGAACTTTACCGATTGGGTTCCAAGAAGTTTCATCCGGATGCATGCGGTGATGATGGTAGCAAGATGAAATTCTTAACAAAATTAAAAGAACAGTGGGGACTATAAGTTAGTAAAGGGCAGTCTATAGCTTAATATGACCACTGTTAGTAATATAAAAAGGGGTTAGCAGGATGGATCCATTAAAATTAGATTTAAATGGCGCTTTATATATACCAGCTGAAAAACTAATTGTTCCTTGCGTAATTGTGGTATCAGATGGAAAGGCGAAATTGCAACCATTACAAGCTTTTGGAACATTGGAAGTTATTGTACAAGATAATAAGGTTTCTCGTATAAATAACAAGGAATCTATTGTGTTTTAATGTATCATTGAAGTAGAAAGATAGAATAAAAGTCTATCGGAAGAACCGAGGACAACAAGCGAAATTGGGCAATACACCCTTTTTCCGTTTGTTGTCCTTTTTATATGCAAAAAGGAAAGAAATGAGGGATGGAAAGTGGACTCAAAGGAATTATTTACGGAAGAACAAAGATTATGGCTATCCAAAATTAATTTACTGCAAGAGGAAATAAATCTTTTCAACTTAAAAATCAAACGATTAAATATTGACTTGCAATTATGTACAAACAATAAGCGCTTAAAACGCATTAAAAGAGCTTACAAAAAGCACTTGGAATCATGGGAAAAACTCAAAGAGAAACTTAAATTCTTAAGGGAACAGTATGAAGGGCTAACAAGGGGTGATTAAATGACCAGTGCTAGTATGCGTGATATGTATGTTGGTATTTATTTTAGGGACGGAGCAACAACAACTTTACAGCATTTAAATCAGGTCATGGATAACATTGGAGATGAAATAGTCAATGTTGGTCAAGGATTAACTCATACGACACAGGGCTTTAACCATTTTGGTCATGCAGGTATATCAGCTTCACAAAACGTTGCACACGGATTAAATAACGCCGAAACGGAGGCTGGACAATTAAATCAAGAAGTACAACATGTTAGTAAAACATTAAATGGTTTTAAATCAATGATGCGTGGTCTTACAGGGATAGTTGCTGGTGTATTTGCTGCTAATGAGGTTAAAGAGTTTGGACTTAGTTCAATCGAGGCAGCAGCTGGAACACAAGCTATAAGTGCCCAATTTGAACAAGTTTTTGGGCAAAGCCAATCATTGGCACAACAGACGGTGAATCAAATGGGGAAAGATTTTGGTATGGTTCCTAACCGAATTAAACCAGCATTTACGAAAACAACATCTCAATTTCTGGGGTTAGGAATGAAAATAGAATCTGCCATGAAAAAGGCTGAGCAAGCTACTTCTATAAGTGCAAATGCTGCGGCATTTTTTGACGTTTCAATGGAAGATGCTCAAGGTTCTTTAAATAGTTTTATCAAAGGGAACTACGAAGGCGGTGAAGCTATTGGGGTATTCGCGAATGAAGCCCAATTAGCTGCTTTTGCAGTATCCAAAAAACTAGTAAAAACTACAAAAGAATGGTCAAATTTAGATGAAGCTACTAAACAAGCAACACGATTAGATTATGCAGAAAATATGTTGGCAGCCGGTGGAGCTATTGATGAAGTTGGGAAGAAAACTGGTCAAGCTAGTAGAGAAGCGAATTCTTATGAAAATCAACTAGGTAATCTTAAACAATCTTGGACGGACTTAAAGGCAGGGATTGGAGGACCTTTATTACAGCCGTTTGTTGATAGTATGGCCAGTGCATCAAAATGGATGGAAAACTTCGACACTGACAAGTTGGTCAATAAAATCGATCGTGTAGTTTCTTTTGCGGGAACTGCTAAGGATACCGTCATGTCTTTAGTGAATGACACAGGAAATGTATCTAACTTGTGGCAAAACTTCGGTATTTCAAAAGATGCGAGTGATGAAATGGCATCTTTTGCAGATACCATGAAAACTACATTCGTAGCAGGTATAGGTGTTGCAGAAACAGCCTTTAACGGATTTAAAACAGGTTTAGGCTGGGTAATCGATAATAAAGAGTTAGTTATATCAGGCATAGCTGGTATTGCAGGTGGCTTCACTGCATTTAAAACTATTAAAACGGGATTAGATATCTTTGAGAAGGTAAAGTCAATTGGGAGTATAGGTGGTATGGTAGCAAAGTTTTCTAATCCAATAGGTATCGCTACAATCGCTATCGGAGGTCTAATAACTGCGGGTGTTTATTTGTATCAAAATTGGGACACGGTCAAGGAAAAAGCTCTAGGACTATGGGAAACGTTGAAAAATAATCCTATGGCTGCATTGGTGGCGGGACCTATTGGTGGGCTTATTGCTGCAGGTATATCCTTGTACAATAATTGGGATGACATTAAAACAAGAGCTATTTCTTTATGGACTACAACTGCAGAAAAGTTTACAGCTATTAAAGAATCCGTTTCAAACTTTGTGCAACCAGCAATTAGTTGGTTTGATAGTCTATCGACTAAATGGAGTGATTTCAAATCGTCTATATCCAACTTCAAAGTACCGAAATGGATATCTACTATAGGTAGCACAATTAGTGGTGCCGCAAGTACCGTTAAGGGTTGGGTCACAGGTGGTCCTGACGGATCTCATGCTACAGGCCTTGAACGTGTACCTTACAATGGTTATATTGCTGAATTGCATAAAAATGAGACCGTCTTAACTGCCCAACAGTCTAGTACACTAAGATCAATGGGGATACTTTCATCAAACGGTGATGGGACACCAAGTTTAGATTTACAACAAAATACAACGCCTTCAGAACCAGTATCAACGACTTCTACTGTATCAACCACAAGGACTTATGGTGGTGTTCAAGTTATTAATACGTTCAATTTAACATTTCACGGTACCAATGATGCTAAGGGAATTGAAAAAACAATAAGAAACGTTGTACCACAATTAATTAGAGATACGATTGGCGATATGATTGATACAGAAATGCAAACCATTTAAGAGGTGAGATAATCGGAAGTTTAGATTCAATATATCTTACTTTTTTTTAATAGGCATTATAATAAGACTTAGCTACCTTAATAATGTAAATCTATTTTAACTAAAGGAGCGAATTTTATGAAGATAATAAAAGAAATGGAACATAGTATTAATTTAGAAATAAAAATAAATGAACTTGAGTTAGAATTAATTAGGGCTAAAGTGGAAAAGGTAGTTATTGAGGCCTATGAAAAGGGAATAGAAGATTGTAGAGAATGTATGAAGTTCGAATTATCTCTCCCGTCAAATTTAAAAAAAGAACATCTAGCTCAAATATTCCAATGTGAATTATCAACGGTAGAAAAGATAATTCGGATGGATGGATTTCCTAAATGTCATGCAGTTGCAGCTCGATATCCACGGGCTAAAGTGATGGAGTGGATAAACAAAAATACTCTATATATGAATGAGCGTTTGGGTGTATATGTTGCTAAATAGAGAAGTTTTAGAGCTTCGGAACTACAGCCCATTAATTTATGCCTTTTGAAGTCAAGGAGTAGTATATCCCCTTTATATATGGCAATAGAAGAGTCTTACAGTACAATGTAAGGCTTTTTCTTTTGTTTTGAACTGCATCAAACAGCCAAAACAATATAAGGTGAGAATGGCGAGTTTGGTGTGGTTTTGAGAGCAAAAAGTTATTACATATATTTCATCTTCTGGTTTATGATTGGGATGGAGGTGGAAAATGACACAAACAACACCAAAAATAAAGACAAATCAAAACGTTAATTTTATTAATGATCTTATTGAAATGACTAAAAAAGATGATAAGGAATTAAAAAGATTTATTGACCATAACCTATTCCCGAAAGAATCTTTATTAAGTATTGATTCAATCAATAGTAACATTGATTCTTTAAGATTAATGAATGAAAATCAACAAATTTTAGTAAAAAGCAGAGCCAAACAATTTGAGGAATCAAATGATCCCACTAAGTATTTCCCAACACTTTTAGGGATTTTTGGATTGGTAATTACTTTATATGGTATATTAAATCAAGTCCTAAATAATGATATCGGAACTCTTATATACGCAACTGTTATAGGTATATTAGGTATTTTTGTTGCTAACATTTTTAGAAAATCTATTGTTGTACGGCCTACTGCTGTTTTTTTTAATTCTTTAGTAACAAACATTCAGTACAATAATGAAGAGGAAAAGACATCCTAACTGGGATGTTTTTTTATTTTACAAAGCAACTAGCATAATGGGGTGATGCCATTGATTGAACCAAAATTAACATTGAAGCAACAAGCATTTGCTGATTTCTACATTGAGTTAGGGAATGCCGCAGAAGCTTATTTAAAGGCATATCCGAACGTGAAGAAGGAAGCGACAGCAGCAGGAAGTCGAATGTTAACAAATGTTAGCGTGAAATCCTATATAGACGAGCGCATGGAGGGGTTGAAGTCTCAACGTATAGTAAGCCAAAAAGAAATAAATATAGGTATTGGCAGATGTTTTGATTCCATTTATCAGTCATTTTTTTATGACTGATGTTGGTGTTTCTTGTAAAATATTTGATTAATCAAATAATAAAGGTGGTATGGTCGTGGGTAAAAAAAACGAAATAAACCAGGTTAATATTGAGGTTAAAATAGCTGAACTTGAACTAGAGTTAGTTAAATTAAAAATTGAGCAGGTAGCGGAAGAGGCCTTTTTACAAGGAGTAGAGTATGGAAAGCAACAGCATAAATGGCCTCCTTTGTTAACCAATTCTGATTTGAAGGAAATATTTCAATGTAGTAGATCAGTAGTACATCGATTAAAAAACATATCAGGTTTTCCAAATTTCTCTTATATTCAAGGGAGATATCCACGCGATGAAGTATTTAAGTGGATAAAAAATAATTCAATTTAATAGTTTACAGCATGTTTCACCAATTCGAAAATTTCGAAGTCGTTAGTGAGAGAATAGTAGATTACCTGTATCAAAGCAACATTTGAAATATAGCTTATATTGAGCATTCAATACGACGTTACAGCTAATCCATAAACACAAAATGCATCCGCTCTATAAGAGTAGATGCTTTTTGTGTTGCTATTATATTTTTTCCCCGTTTTTTAGAAAGAAGAAACCTTCAAATTCAACTTCCAACACTTCAGCAATTTTCTTTAAATCCTGTTCACTAAAGTTATCCTTCTTCAATTTCGTATTAATGTTTTGTCGTGATTGTCCAAGCAGTTCAGCGAGATCTTGGACTGACATATTTTTTCTGTGTAATAAAACTTTAATTTTTTCCCCCATTGTTAAAGACACTATAACACCTCCTACAACTTAATTATATCATGAATTACAGTATATGTGACAATTATTTTATTTACAAAAGCAATGTTTTATTTTACAAAACACTTGATTTAGACAACCAAATGATTTACATTGGAAATATAAACTTTTACAAATAACCATCAACGGTTAGTCGATGAATGCATTAGAAATAGCCGACGTGTGTTAGGAAGGTGGGTGGACGGATGAAGCGATTAACTAAACGGCAGCGCCAACAAGTAGCTCGTGCCATGCTTAAGGGCTATCTAATGTTGCTAACACAACAAATTTATAAATAAACAAGGAGATGAAGTTTCGTCTACTTAAAAAGGAGGGCTCCTAGATGAAAGTAACAGCTAAAGAATGGTGCGCCATGTCAGACCACAACAAGCAACTACTTTTGAATGCAGTAGCTAAATAAAGGACGAGGTGGACTTCATGAAGTAATTAACAGACAAGGCTCACAAACAAATAACAAAAGCTATGTTAAAAGGGTATATGTGCTACTTACACGGCCCATTAAATAATGGTTGAAAGTGAGGAATATGGTAATGGCAACGAAAAAACCTAACTACTTTATTCGTAGCAAATACGCAGACGGACATTTACTACTGGAAGCGGTGCACGTTGAAACTGATATAGTTTTTCATAACTATCAAATTATTGCCGAAAATGAGCAAGATGCGAATCTCACAATAGAAGCCTACAAGCGTTTTATGTCTAAAAATGACAATGCTTTACGCTTTATGGCGTTGCATTTGGCGGATACTTTAGAAGTGGATTATAAAGGAAAATCTGCTAATGAAATAGCATTTTTAATAGTTGCTAAAATAAAAGAATCTGATATACGAGGGGAGCAATGATAATGAAATTACGGCAGTTCGTGGTAGAAAATTATCGTGTTTCGTTACATTACAAAGCTGGTATAGCAAAGGTGGCTTTAGAAAGTACGGATAACCACTTTGCGATGCATTGCTATTGTACACAAGTAGAAGATATGCGTGAAGCGTGTATTTTGTATCAGGCATATAGTCGATTCATAGAAAGTCATTATGTTTATGTTTTACTAAATTTTGCGATACGTGAGCATTATGCGGCGGAAATAGTTGGGTGTTATTTGGATGAACTAACTTCTGAAATCCAGACAGTAGTACAACAAATGAAAGAGGTGCAAGCGGATGAGGAACATTAAAAATATTGATTTTATCGAAGGTTCAAACATAGCCATTTTAGAGGAATATTGTACGGATCGTTGGAATGCACTAGCTGAACGTACTAACACAAAGTCATTCATTCGTATGACCGGTAGACAACCAGTGAACTATGAAGAAGTGCAAATGTGGGTGAAAGGATTGTCAGAAAGAAAAGAAGAAGCCGCAGCGTTGGCAGACGCTACAGCAAAATTGATTCATGCCCATTGATGAGCAGAAACAGTTTATCATACAGCTATGGTATATGACAATTAGAGGAGCCTTGCAGCACAATGTAAGGCTTTTTCTTTTGCTTTGAAAACTGCATCAAACAGCCAAAACAATATAAGGTGAGAATGGCGAGTTTGGTGTGGTTTTGAGAGCAAAAAGTTATTACATATATTTCATCTTCTAGGTTAGAATCAGGTGGGAGGCTTAGAAATGAAAGAAAAAACTTTGAATAATATTTTATTTATTAGTTTAGTGATAACATCTTTAGCAGCTTTATTAGTTGCGGTAGTTGTTTTCTTTAAAGCTGGGTTATGGGAGCCAACGATAGCTGCGGGATTCATAGGTTTTACTGGAGCAATTATCGGAGGATTTATAACTTGGCTAGGCGTGAAGGTAACAATAGAAAATTCTAATAGAATCCGTGAACTAGATGCTATTCCAAGTAAAATAGAAAAGATTAATAAATTTCACACTTCAATAAATGGTTTATTAAAAATAATGTTTGTGAATTCAAATGGTGCGAGTAGAGCTTTTTTGTCTGCTAATAATGTATTGAAATACATAGAGGAGCATGCATTGATTACCGAAACGATAACGATTAATGAAACTGTATACACAGAATTCATTGGGTTGGTGAGTTACGCACAAGTCGTCATGTACGAAAATACAGGTTCCAAAGATAGCTACGATACATATAGTAATTTTCAAGAAAGATTGAAATCAATGATAGATGATTTAAACAAAACATTAGAAAGAGAGGCAATAACTTTTACTCAATTTTATTTTAATTTCAAAAAGTAAACATCCTAGATAGGGTGTTTTTTAATTTTACAAAGCAACTAGCATAATGGGGTGATGCCATTGATAGTATGTAAATTAAAAACAGATTATAAAAAAATAATGAGTTGCAACAACAAAAATTATGGCCACTTCTTATTTTTTCATATTTGTCAGTAGCTAGTTCATAAAATAATTTAAAAGGGATATTGAATTTTTAATTGAAAAGTTAACTATATGACGTATTGTGTTAATATATTACGGGATAACTGAAAGGTGATATTAATATGATAAAGCTAAAAGATAATGATATAAGAGACGTTTTATTAAACGATTTATATACAAAACACTCCAATGATACTAATACTAAGATTGTTAACGAAATGGGCGTGTTACATGGTCAGTCAAGGGTCGATGTGGCAGTTATAAATGGAGTATTACATGGGTATGAAATTAAAAGTGAAAGTGACAACTTATTAAGACTACCAAGTCAAATCAAAGATTATAATTTGGTTTTTGAAAGAATGACTATCGTTGTTCAAAGGAAATATTTGGAGGAAGTTAGAAGTATGATTCCAAGATGGTGGGGCATTATCTTAGTCACTAGCCAAAATAATAACATTAATTTAAGAGTTTTAAGGAAAGGAAAGAAAAATCCAACCTTAGATCCTTTTGCTTTAAGTAGCTTATTGTGGAAGGATGAGGCGTTGGAGATTTTAAAAAAGCGAGACTTACAAAAAGGTTATTTAAGTAAGCCTCGAAAGGTTATATATCAAAAAATGTCAGAATCATTAAGCGTTGCAGAAATAAAATATTTTGTCAATGAGCAGTTAAAATCTAGGGAAGACTGGCGATATCTCGAGTAACAAGGGATAGGTGATGGTTAATCCCAGCAGTTACCCAAGTTTCTAAATTACCATTAGTGGCACGAGTTTGATGTGCACAATTTTCAATTTCCTTGTCACCGAATGAGAAAGTACTTCCACGATAACATTGATGCTGAATAATGTCCTGGCAAATAGAAGTCATTTGTAAAAAGCCATTATTTTTTACACCAACACCTCGGAAAATATAAAACTTATCAGAATAAGTATATCTAATTCCTGCAGCAACATTAATTAATCGAGGGTCTAAATCAACAAAATCAGGATGAGTGATATTGTAATCACTAAATGAAGGAAAACGGCCTAATGAAAGTGTTAATAATTTTTCATAAACACGCCATTCAGTTCTTGGTATACTCCCATTTTTCCCTGTTGGTATTTGTTGCAGCGTTTTAGGGTAAGCAGTACTAGCGAGTGTTAGTGTTCGCCATTCTGAGATTAATGGGAATTGAGCTAATAAAAGAATTAGATTACCAACATGAGCTTTTTCTTGTGTTGGTAATATTTGTTTGTAATCTAAAATGAGATCAACATCTTTTGGACTGATTTTATAGGTAGCCAATAAATCATTAATAGTTTTAGGTAAGGATGTTAAATCTGATAATTCTTCTTCTTGTAAACGTATACAGATACCCCTTTTATATTTAGCACTTACTCTGAGAATCGCATCATAAAATGATTGATATCGGTATAAACCTGTTACAGGAATCACAGGTACTCCATTTGACTCAATACTATCTATTACGAACTCCACTGGATGTTGACCTGATTGTACAGTTTCTTCAGAAGAATCAAGATTTTCATAAATTGTATCAACGTCTACAAATACGGGGCTATCTTGGTTCCATGTAGATTTTACTTGGCTACCTACATTTTGAAGATGCTGATCTAATGTTTTACTAAGTACCCCTTTTTTATGATCAAATGGTATAGGCTGAATTTCTAACAATGGTGTCATATACTTTTTTAATGTTGGGTCAAGCTTTTCTAATGCAGTTCTTTCGCCTCTTTTCCATTTTAGTATAGGTACATAATGTTTGTGATTGAACATATTAACAATCCTCCTAGATAATTGATTTGTATCTAAGAAGCTAATCTAAGGTGATTAGATAGTAATACGACTATAATCCTTAAAGGTTTCAAATTTTTGTAGATTATGTAGAAATATGTCCTGATCTGTTATCTTTGTCTCATAAATGAATTAGAAGATACATAGGTTTATCTTATGCTCCGATTGAATTTATGAAGCTAAATAAAAAGATTGAAGCAGTTAGCCCCAATCTTAATAACTCACACATTCCTATACACACGCTCGCCAAGTTTTAATTAGCCCCACTCAGCCCCAAAACAAAGCAATACTATGCAGTAATTTGCATTATACAAAGCGGAGTTAGTTTCTAAAAACATTGTTAAATCAATGGTTAATCAGTTTATCATGATTACCTTGCAACCATACCATAATAGGCTGGGTAAAATAAATAAGATTGGTTGAATGGGGTTTAGCTATGAGCTAGCCCCATTTTATATTTTTGAAATGAAGAATGAACCTTAGCATAAAATTGAAACTTATTTTACTTTGAAGCGTAAATAAGTTAGGTAAAATGTATGTTTCTTCAATTTTAATAAAGGGAGGAGGGGTATTATGATTTGGTCACTTCTCATGAATGATTTATTTATTTTTGTCAGTACAATGGAATACTTTTGGCTATTAGCATCTTTGGTTTTAACTGTATTAAGTGTTCATTTGCATCTGTATCTCGTCAATAAAATAACCGTTCAAGATGTGAAGGACGAGGAGTTTGAAGTTGACTATACTATCACGAATACTTGGACTCCACCTATGCTAACGTGGTTTGTACTGTGTATTAGAATGTCCGAAGACAATGAGGAAGAAAGTGTATCTCCTAGTTTGATTTAAACTTTAAAACTAGGAGGACAACCATTGTTAACATTTTTAGCACAACCTATTATTAACCTCATTCATTTCATCCATTCTTTTACAGGTAGCTACGCACTTAGTGTCATTGGCATTACGATTGCAGTCAGATTAATTCTTATGCCGTTATTTATTCGTTCAGCTAAGCACCAAAAGCACTCAAAAGAATTAATGACGACCATTAAGCCTGAATTAGATGTGCTTACAGACAAATATAAGAAAAGTCAAAGCGAATCTGAAAAAAGAATGGTACAGCAACAAATCCAAGAGCTAACTTCAGATTCATTGAAAAGCTCTTTACTAGGTTGTTTACCAATCATTATTCAATTACCGATATTATTTTCACTGTACTACGCAATTAAGCTAGATTCAGTGATTGCCAGTGAAAATTTCCTTTGGATGAATTTAGGGACGATGGATATTGGGATTTCGATGATTGCTTGTTTGATTTATTTCATTCAAAGTTGTATAGCCCTAGAGAAAAGTCAACCTTTAAATATGAAGATAATGGTATTTATTAATCCAATCATGATCCTCATTTTTAGTCTGTTCAATCCAGCGATTATCCCGATCTATTGGACTGTCAGTGCTTTATTGTTAATAGTTCAACAATTCATTATAAAAAAATGGTATAGATAAAATAAAAACCTTTCTTTCCGTTATTGGGAGGAGAGGGTTTTTATTTTCTCGAATAAACTTGTTGAGGCGCTTTACATCACTTCTATCTTGAAAAACCATAAGTATTCATCCTATAATAAAAAGGTTATAGTAAAAGACTAAAAAGGGGCATCCGTTATGGCGAACGAAGTAAGATCGCAAGTGAACATAAAGCTCATTTCTACTATTCGTCCAAGTGATGGGGAGTCCGAAAGTTATGAAATGTGGCTCAAAGGGCAGCTACTTGAAAAGGCAGGAAGCTTGTATTTGAAATATGATGAGGTGCAGGAGGATAAAACCGTCCGCACAACGATGAAGTTAGGTCATGAGAAGGCACTAATTATGCGTGCTGGAGCGGTTAATATGCGATTACCGCTGAACATAATCGAACAACAAAAAGGGCATTATGAAAGTGAGTTCGGTTCTATGCCCCTCGTGATTGATACGAAAAATATGACGTTTACAAAACTGGCAACAAGCGGAGATTTCCATGTACAGTACGATTTACTAATGGGTGGGCAATCCGTTGGCAACTATACATTAGATATTACATTTACGGAGGTACAATGATGAACGCAGTAGAACAAGTACAACAGGCTATTAAAGCAGCGATCGTGCAGGCTGTTGAAAAAGCTGGTCTCGTTGAGGCTGGCACAGAATTATCGATTCACCTAGAAACACCAAAGGATAAAGCAAATGGTGACTATGCAACAAACATTGCGATGCAATTAACGAAGTTAGCTAAAAAGCCACCACGTGCTATCGCCGAAGCTATTTTAGAAAATCTTGATACAACAGGCACAGATATTGAAAAGATTGATATTGCTGGCCCAGGCTTCATGAATATCACAGTGCGTAAAGATTTCCTAACAGAGGTAGTGACACAGGTGCTTGAGCAAGGTAAGGACTATGGCCGCTCAAATGCTGGCGCTGGGGAAAAGATTCAAGTAGAGTTCGTTTCAGCAAATCCTACTGGAGATCTTCACCTAGGACATGCTCGTGGCGCTTCTGTTGGTGATTCCTTATGTAATGTGTTGGATATGGCTGGTTACAGTGTCTCTCGTGAATATTATATTAATGATGCAGGTAATCAAATTAATAACTTAGCTTATTCATTAGAAGCGCGTTATAAACAAGCATTAGGAATGGAAGCTGAAATGCCAGAAGACGGCTATCATGGGCAAGATATTATTGATATTGCAGGTAAATTAGCAAAAGAGCATGGTGATGCAATTTTAGCAAAATCAGATGATGAGCGTTTTGCCTTCTTCCGTCAGCACGGTTTAGCTTTAGAATTAGATAAATTAAAAACAGACCTAGCAAACTTCCGTGTAAATTTTGATGTCTGGTATTCTGAAACGTCACTATATGAAAACGGGAAAATCGAAGTAGCTTTAGATAAATTAAAAGCTAATGGACATGTGTTTGAAGAGGATGGTGCTACTTGGTTCCGCTCTACAACATTTGGTGATGATAAAGATCGTGTGCTAATTAAAAATGATGGGTCATTCACATATTTAACACCAGATATTGCTTACCACGAAGACAAAATTGTCCGTGGCTTCGATAAATTAATCAATATTTGGGGAGCTGATCATCACGGATATATTCCACGTATGAAAGCAGCGATTCAAGCACTTGGTTATGATCGAGATACGTTAGAAGTGGAAGTTATTCAAATGGTTCAGCTTTACAAAAACGGTGAAAAATTTAAAATGTCTAAGCGTACAGGGAATGCAGTAACAATGCGTGAGCTTGTAGAAGAGGTTGGCCTTGACGCAGTTCGTTACTTCTTTGTAAAAACAGCTGGCGATTCTCATATGGACTTTGATCTTGACCTTGCAGTATCACAATCTAATGAAAACCCTGTGTACTATGCACAATATGCACATGCACGTATTTCATCTATTTTACGTTCAGCAAATGAACAAGGCTTTGCTGCTACAACAGAACATCTCAATTTGTTAACAGCAGAAAAGGAAATTGATTTACTGAAAAAGATTGGTGATTTTCCGAAAGTGGTAGCGGAAGCAGCGAAACACCGCACACCGCACCGTATTGCAAACTATATTCAAGAAACAGCAGCTGCATTCCACAGCTTCTACAATGCAGAAAAAGTATTAGATGCTTCAAACAAAGAGTTAACAGAGGCTCGTTTAGCATTAATTACGGCTGTCCGCACAACAATTGCGAACGCACTACGCTTAATCGGCGTATCTGCACCTGAAAAAATGTAATTAAACTTTAGGCTCCTAACATGAAAAGTGTTAGGGGCTTTTTTTAATGGATAGAAGGCTGAAGATGAGAGATAAAGTTCCGAATGTGTTGGATAGAAGGTCAAAAGAAACGAATAAACCGTGGGAAATTAGCTGTCCCAAACTTTATTTTTCTGTTAATTCCGAAAATTTTGTTGAAGTTTACGTTAACGTCAATGGTATACTGTTGCCAATTAGGAAAGGGGAGATGGTTTTGAAGACGATTCAGGAGGTAGCAAAGGAGTTTAATGTGTCTACGCGGACAATTCGTTATTATGAGGAACTTGGACTTCTTTGCCCCCATCGTTCATCTACCAACCAACGAACCTTTTCAAAAAAAGAATTAGCGAAACTCAAGCTTATTTTCAGAGGCAAGCGGTACGGATTTTCGTTGGAGGAAATCAAAGAGATGGTTTTACTATTTGATTTTGATCGCTCAGGAATTCAGCAATTAGAGCGAACGGTTGAATACGGGGAACAAAAAATTCAAGAGATTGACAGTAAAATAGCTGAGCTGACGCAGATGAAGCGTGAGTTACAACAAATGCATGGCATGTTTAGCGAAAAATTAGCGACTTTAAAGGGAGAGATGCAAGATGAATAGTTCCAATTTATTAGCACGTAATGCCCGTAAGTATTCGAAAAATGAAGCCGTTATTTGTCATGGCAGAAGAGTAACCTACCAAGATTTAGATAGGCAGGTGACACGTTTTAGTCATGCTTTACTAGAGCAGGGAGTAAAGCAGGGGGATAAGGTTTTAATTTTTATGCCAAACGTTTTAGAGTTTGTTGTCAGTTACTTTGCTATTCAGCGTATTGGAGCGATCGTTGTGCCAGTCAATGCAAAGTTTACATTGCAAGAAGTAGAGTACGTGGCGCAGCATGCAGAGGCGAAGGCAATTGTCGTACATGAGGTTATTTTTGCAGTAGTTGAACAGCTAGCTGGTATTCCGTTGAAAATTAAAACAGGTCAAGAAAAAGTGGGATGGTATCAGTATGAATCAATGCTTCAAAATGCAAGTACACAAACGATTGATTGTCAGTTACAAGAGGATGACCCTTCCACGATTTTATATACATCTGGCACGACAGGAAAACCAAAGGGTGTGTTATTTAGCTACCGTAATATTTTAACAGTGGCGCAAATGATAGCTGTTGAAATGGAGGTAAAGCCTGAGAGCCGTATTTTGCTTATGATGCCATTAACACACTCTGCACCATTACATTTATTTTTAATGGCGGGTGTATTGGTAGGCTCAACAAATGTATAAACACCAACTTTTACACCCGATTTATTCATTGATTCCATTGAAAAGGAGAAAACAACACATTTCTTTGGAGCACCTGTTGCTTATTTATTAACGGCACAGCTGCCAAGGCTACATTCGGCAGATTTGTCTTCTATGAAATGGTGGGTCTATGGTGGAGCACCGTTATCTCAAAGTGAGGTTCGATTCATTCAGCAGGCATTCCGCACAAATAATTTGACTTGTGTATATGGATTAACAGAGGCAGGTCCAAGTGGTTCATTATTATTTGGCAAGGAGCATGAAGCAAAGGCAGGAAGTATTGGCCAGCGGGCGCCACTTGGTACAGAGTTGCGTATTGTGAATGACAGTGGAGAAGATGTAAATGTAGGCGAAGTGGGGGAAATTGTCTTATTAGGTGAGGGTAACATGCTTGGCTACTATAAGGATGAAGTAGCAACTAATGAAGCCTTTATTGACGGTTGGTTAAAAACAGGGGATCTAGCTCGCAAGGATAAAGATGGTTTTATTTGGATTGTAGATCGTAAAAAGGATGTCATTATTTCGGGTGGTGTCAATATTTATCCGAAAGAAATTGAAGATTGTTTATTGAGTTTTGAAGGGATATTCGAGGTTGCAGTAATTGGTGTACCACATCCGCAATGGGGGGAAACTGTAAAGGCTGTGTATTGTGCTAAACAAGATATTGATGAGGAAGCTTTGAAAGCTTATTTAGAGGAACATCTTGCAAAGTTTAAAATACCACGTATTTTTGAAAAAGTGGAAGCGCTCCCACGCAATGCATCAGGCAAAATATTAAAACAAAATTTGAAGGGGCAAGAGGTGAGATAGCATGAAAGTATTACAACAAGAAGCAATGCGTACTACGAACTTTTTTACGGAAGATGACACGCTTCAAAAAATAGTAGAAATGATGTTAGATAAAGAGTTTTTATCCTATGCCCAACGAGAGTTAGCAGATTTTGGTGAGCTATGTGCAGGTGATATTGATGCGAGGGCAAAACATACAGATCGACAGGGTGAGCCTCGCCTTCAAAGATATGATGCCTATGGTGAAGAGATATCGGAGGTTTGGGTTAATGATGGCTATAAAAAAACGATTGAAGAGACATATAATACTGGGATTGTAGGCTATGTACACAAGCATATTCCGCAGCTAGGCCACAAGGGGAATTATGTTTATAGCTTTGCACAAGGTTATTTGCTATCCCATGCAGAACCTGGTTTTTATTGTCCCGTAACATTGACGATGGCTACTGCCTATCTATTAGATCATTATGCAGATGAAGAGGTAAAGCAGCGTTTTTTACCACATGTTTGTGCAACAGGTGACACAGATTTATATGAAGGTGCGACCTTTTTAACAGAACGTCAAGGAGGCTCTGACGTTGGTGCAAATGTGGTGGAGGCGAGAAAGGATGGCACTGCGTATCGTCTATATGGTGAAAAATACTTTGCATCCAATGCGGGCATGTGTGGTGTAGCGATGGTATTGGCACGACTAGAAAGTGCACCAGCAGGTTCCAAAGGCTTAACGTTGTTTGCAGTTCCTTGGCGTAAAGAAGATGGAACAACAAATCATCTACGTATTCGCCGACTGAAAGATAAGCTAGGCGTTCGGGCAGTTCCCTCTGGTGAGGTAGAATTTGATGGTGCTCTTGCCTACGTTGTAGGGGAGCAAAATAAAGGGATTTATTATATGCTAGAAGCACTAAATCTCTCCAGAATTTGTAATGCAGTCGCTTCAATTGGTATTATGCGTCGCGGCTTCTTAGAGGCGAAACATTATGTAAGCAATCGACATGCATTTGGCAAGCCCTTAACACAATACCCTATGATTCAGGATACTTTAGGGAAATTTGCAGCTAAGTTGCACGTGGAAGTAGCGACAGTTTTTGATCTTATTCAATTATACGATAAAGTGACAAGTGGACAGGGCACACAGCAAGATCTTATTATGAATCGTTTATATATTGCCATTATGAAAAAGGAAACGGCAGAGCAAGCTGTTCACTATGCTAGTGAGGCAATTGAATTACATGGAGGTAATGGCTATATAGAAGACTTTGTAACGCCTCGCTTATTAAGAGATGCGCAAGTATTGACGGTGTGGGAGGGGACGGCTAATATTTTGGCCTTGGAACTCATTCGTTTAGTAGATAAGTTTCATGCCCATGAACTGTTTGTACAGGAGATGGAGGAACGATTAGACAAATTAGCTAACAGTTCATTAGTACAAATTGTTAAAGAACAATTGGCGAATATGTCTGTGAAACTTCAAATTTTTAGCGCTTTAGACGAAGCAACGAAAACTTTTGAAGCAAAAGGTGTGGCGGAAAAAATGGCGCACCTTTATGAAAGTGTCATAGCGGTTGAGTGGGCACATAAATTTGGTGGGAAATATGAAAAACTAGCGGACATTTATTTAGAGCAGACATGGTCATTAAGAGAAATGGGTGCACAAATGAAAACAGTTCAATACTTTTCTGAAATTGTATAATGGCCGGGGAGTCGTCTTGAATGGAGGCGACTTCTTTCATTTTCATGTATAATGAAATCAACTGAATATTATAAAGGTTCTTTACTTAAGTAAAGTGAAAAGGGAAATCGGTGTAATTCCGATGCGGTCCCGCCACTGTAAGTGTGAGTTTTTTCAAATGATGCCACTGAAGATTTCGGGAAGGCTTGAAAAATCGCAAGTAGCACTAGCCAGGAGACCTGCCTTTATAACGACATGACAACCTACGAGGATAGGGTGGTGGATTTTGTATCAGTTTTTTTGGTGCGATTTTGCCCCCTCATCGATCAAAGATGAGGGGTTTTATTTTGATGTAGAATAAAGCGAAATGTCGCACGGATCAACGAAGGAGGATTCACATGAAGAAATTTTGGAAAATAGGATTATCAGCATTTTTAGCAGTAGGCTTGCTAGCTGCTTGTGGGCAGGAAGCAAAAGATAACAAGCCATCTAACGAGCAGCAAACACAGCAAGAAACAGCCCAGGTGGATGAAGCAACATTCCCAATGACGATAACAGATGCCCTTGGTAAGGACATTACACTTGAAGCACCTCCTGAGAAAATTGTTTCACTTATTCCGAGTAATACGGAAATCCTTTTTGGACTAGGTTTAAATGATGAAATAGTTGGTGTTACGGACAACGACGATTATCCGCCAGAGGCAGCTGAGAAGGATAAGGTTGGCGGTATGGAATACGATATTGAAAAAATTATTGCCTTAAAACCAGATATCGTTTTTTCACACGAATCTAGCATGTCTCTTTCAGAAGAGGCTATTGCACAGCTTGAATCAGCAGGTTTGAAAGTATTTGTTGTAAAAAATGCACAAGACTTTAATGAAACATATACAACAATTGAGCAACTGGGACGTGCTACAGGGAAATTACCAGAGGCAGAAAAAATTGTCGCGAATATGAAGGCAAAAGTAGAAGAAGTTTTGTCTAAAGTCAAGGATGTTGAACCCAAAAAAGTGTTAGTTGAAGCATCAGATGAGCCAGATATTTATACAGCTGGCAATGGTACATTTATGAACGCGATGCTTGAAATGATTAATGCAGAGAATGTAGCTGTAGATGGCGATAATTGGTATAAAATTGATGCAGAACAAATTATCGCAAAAAATCCAGATGTCATCGTGGTGACATATCATTATGTACCAGATATTTTAACGAAAATACCAAAACGTGCGGGCTTTGATACGATTAATGCCGTAAAAAATAATGCGATTGTGCAGGTAGATGAAAGTACGACAAGTCGTCAAGGGCCACGTTTAGCTGAAGGTCTAGAAGAATTAGCAAAAGCAATCTATCCTGAGGTATTTAAGTGAAAAAAATAGCACTAGCCTATACATTAACATGTACGCTTCTTCTTATTAGCATCTGGTGTGGCGTAGCGATAGGCTCGGTTCATATTCCATTAGAAGTATTGTGGAATAAGGCGGTTGATGAAACAGCCGCCAATATCTTTTGGAAAATTCGTTTGCCTCGCGTGTTATTAGCGGGACTAGTAGGCGCATCTCTAGCTATTGCTGGAGCAGCTTTCCAAGGTTTATTAAAAAATCCATTAGCTGATCCATATACACTAGGGGTTTCATCAGGGGCTTCTGTTGGTGCTGTTTTAACGATCTTTTTTAGTATTTCTATACCTGTTGTCGGTTTGTATGCGCTGCCAACCTTTAGTATGATTGGTGCTATCATTACGATGGTAGTTGTTATGAGCTTTGCTAGACTCGTAGACCGCTCATTAAAAATGGAAACGTTGATATTAACAGGTGTTATTTTTAGTTCATTTTTAGGTTCCCTCATTTCATTAATGATTGCCTTATCTGGTGAAGAATTACGTCAGGTAATAGGCTGGCTACTTGGTTCTGTTTCGATGCGTGGTTGGCCATATGTCCAAATGATCATTCCATTTGTGATTGTAGGTTCAATAATGTTATGGACACAAAGACGAGAATTAAATGTCTTGTTGTATGGTGAAGAGCGAGCAAAACATTTAGGTGTTAATGTAAAGCGCAGTAAATATTTGATATTAGCAGGTGGCTCCATGCTAACTGGAGCAGCTGTAGCAGTTTCTGGCACAATTGGCTTTGTAGGGTTAGTGGTGCCGCATATGACAAGGATGATTTGGGGTTCTGATCATCGCCACTTATTACCATTATCTTTTTTCAATGGTGCAACATTACTCATTATTTGTGACTTAGTAGCACGAACAATCATTGTGCCAAGAGAGCTACCAATTGGTGTCATTACGGCATTTATTGGAGCACCTGTTTTCTCCTATATTTTTTATAAGCAGCGAAGAAGCAAGGGGGTACGGGCATGATTGTTGTTGAACATCTATCAGGTGGCTATGAAGATGTACCAATCGTCAGGGACATTAGTTTTACTGTTGAAAAAGGAAAAATTCTTGGCATTCTAGGGCCGAATGGTAGCGGGAAATCCACATTATTAAAAGTAATGAGTGGTATTTTACCAGCTACTGCTGGAACCGTTTCGATTGATGGACAAAATATTCTTTCTTATCATGCTCGTGCTTTGGCAAAAAAAATGGCTGTATTACCACAGCTTCATGCAAATGCTTTCTCGAACAGTGTGAGAGAGGCAGTTTCACTGGGGCGCTACCCGCATCAAACAGGCTTTTTCTCGAGTTGGTCTGCACAAGATGAGAAGGCAGTTCAACATGCAATGCTTCAAACAGGTGTAAAGCGATATGAGCATACACCGATGGAATTTTTATCTGGCGGTGAACAACAAAGAGTTTTTGTTGCACAGGCATTAGCTCAAACAGCTGAAATCTTACTGCTGGATGAACCAACGAACCATCTTGATATTGCCCACCAACGTCAAATTTTAGATATGGTTCGGAAGGAAGCCATGGAGTGTGGTTTAACAGTCGTTATGGTACTACACGATATGAATTTAGCCTCTCTTTATTGTGATGAATTATTGCTGATGGAAAGCGGACAAATGAGAGCACTTGGTGCACCACATGAAGTATTAATTGCCTCCCAAATTGAAGAAGTTTATCAAGCACGGGTGACTACATATGCTCACCCTGAAATACCAAAACCTCAAATTACAATGATGCCCGCAGCTACAGACTATCAGCAGCGAGCTGTCATCAAAAAAGAGCACTTTACGATAACTGAACAATATATCCAACTTCAATCAGAGCTTCCTCTGAAGACCGTATCTTCTGCAGTTCATAACCCAGGCATTGGCTGGCATAATTGCTTATTAAATCGCTCAGTTCCTGGTGATTATGTCATTAGCGATGTGAAACGAGAAGTTAAAGAATTTTTGAAAAGGGAAAATTTTTCATCTACAAATACTGTTGTTATGCTAACAGCAGTACCAACAGCTCTAGTGGCCATCAATGAATTTTCAGCACCTTTTGGCAGTATAATCGTAGCTGTAACAGCTGGCGTAGGCAATGCAGTTGATGTATCTCGAGTACACGAAAGACAAGATGATCCATATATTGGTACTATTAATACATGGGTTATCGTTAATGGTTGTTTATCGGAAGAGGCATTTTTTCAGGCATTGATGACAGCAACTGAGGCAAAAACAAAGGCGTTGCAATCAGAAAATATTCGTGATGAGCGGAGTGGAACAATTGCAACAGGTACTGCTACAGATAGTCTGTTAATTGCTGCAACTCAAAAAGGAGTAGAAATGCTGTATGGTGGCCCAATTACGGAAGTTGGTAAAATGATTGCAAAGGGTGTCTATGAAACAACAGTTCAGGCGATTAGGAATTATAAAAACCATTTTTAGGAGATGAGAGAAATGAAGCTTTACACGAAAACAGGCGATACGGGGAAAACAAGTCTAATTGGAGGACGGGTTGATAAAGATAGTTTACGTGTGGAAACATATGGGGCAATTGATGAATTAAATTCCTTTATTGGAAAGGCTGTAAGTGAATTAGATCAAGCGCTTTTCAAGGATATTTTAACAGACCTAGAGACAATTCAGCATGAGCTGTTCGATGCTGGTGGGGACCTTGCTAATGTGATGAAAGAGCGTCATTATAAATTAACAGAGCAACCGATTGAAGTACTTGAAGCCCGTATAGATGCTTTATCAGATGAAGCGCCACCTTTACAACGTTTTATTTTACCAGGAGGTGCACCAGCAGCGGCGACTTTACACATTGCACGCACGGTTGCACGTCGAGCGGAGCGTGAAATGGTGACACTTATGAAAGAAGTTGAAGATGTACCCAAGGTTGTTCAAAAATATTTAAATCGCTTATCGGATTATTTATTTGCAGCTGCACGTGTTGTAAATGCTCGCTTAAACGTAGCAGATGTTGAATATATTCGCAGTGGGAATGTTTTTAAAAAATAAAGTTTGATGTAAAAAATGTTTTTGTACAAAAAGTAAATTGCCAGGTATTAAGCTACGGGGTGGTATAGTTTGTGTGCAATTTTAGCAGATGTTCAAATGTCTACTGAATATGCGACATCCTACTAAGTAAAATAGTTAAGGAAAGTAAAAAAATGCTACTTTGAAAAAATTCAGGGTGGCTTTTTTTCTTGTAAAATGTAAGAATATAAAATTATCAGAAATATTTCCGTTTTATGTTGACTGAATGCTCACTCATTTATTAGAATAGGAATATAATGATAAAGTGAAGTACATTTCTGTATGAACTAGCAAATTCGTCACAAAGAGAGAAAATTACGACAAACTAAAGGGGGGACCAACCATGAGTCCATTATTAATTGCTAACATTGTCTTAACAGTCGTGGTTGTGCTTTATGCAGTAGGATTGTTCTTCTACCTGTTGAAAACACGCTATAAGTATGTGCAATTGGGGAAAAAGGTTGAGTTTGATGAAAGTGTTAAAGAACGACTTCGTTATATTATGGTCAATGTATTTGGTCAAAATAA
Source organism: Lysinibacillus sp. 1 U-2021 (assembly GCF_029916965.1). Lineage (NCBI taxonomy): Bacteria > Bacillati > Bacillota > Bacilli > Caryophanales > Bacillaceae > Lysinibacillus > Lysinibacillus sp. 1 U-2021. Next base: position 4,748,638 of record NZ_CP123966.1, on the reverse strand, counting down.
GCTATTAAAGGATCCAAAGAGTGGTTTAATACATGTTATGTTTTTCTATGGATTTTTGATGGTACAGTTAGGGGCCATTGATTTAATTTGGAAAGGACTAGCACCTGAGTCACATCTGCCACTAGGCATTTTCTATGGTGTCTTTACATTCTTCCAAGAGCTAGTAGTTTTAATGATTTTAATCGCGGTAGTGTGGGCATTTTACCGCCGCTATGTTGAAAAGCTAGTACGTCTAAAACGAGGATGGAAAAACGGCCTTGTATTAATTTTCATTGGTGGCTTAATGGTATCTACATTAATCGCTAATGGTATGGGATTAATTTGGCATGGTGAGGGATTAACTTATACGGAGCCAGTTGCTTCAAGTATAGCTGCCATTTTTGGCTTCCTACCTACATCTGTGGCCGCTGGTGTGTTTTATGTAATGTGGTGGGCACATCTTTTAATTCTATTAACATTCCTGGTATACGTACCGCAGTCTAAACATTTCCACTTAATTGTCAGTCCACTTAATGTTTACATGAATCGTTTAGATCGTACGGGTACATTAACACCAATTGATTTTGAGGCCTTAGAAGAAGCTGGAGAAAATGCTGAAAGCGAAGAGGATATGCCTTCTATTGGGGTAGGACGCATACAGGACTTCACACAAAAGCAAATGCTTGATCTCTATTCTTGTGTAGAATGTGGACGTTGTACAAACATGTGTCCAGCAACAGGAACAGGAAAAATGCTGTCTCCTATGGATTTAATCGTAAAATTGCGTGACCATTTAACATTTACGGGCGCAGTCGTAACAAAACAAAAACCATGGGTGCCTTATCAATTCTTTGCCAATACAAAGGGTAACCAGCTTGCAATGGCAGCTGGTGCTGAAGGTGCTGTAATTGAGGATATCTACAGCCCATCTTTAATTGGCGATGTCATTACAGAAGAGGAAATTTGGGCTTGTACGACATGTCGTAACTGTGAGGATCAATGCCCTGTAATGAATGAGCATGTTGATAAAATTATTGATCTACGTCGTTATCTAACAATGACTGAAGGGAAAGTAAATCCCGATGCTCAACGTGCAATGACGAATATCGAACGACAAGGTAATCCTTGGGGCTTGAACCGCAAGGAAAAAGAAAATTGGCGTGATCTAGATCCAACAATCCAAATCCCAACTGTAAAAGAGCTGAAAAAATCTGGCGAGGAAATGGAGTATTTATTCTGGGTTGGTTCGATGGGAGCTTTCGACAATCGCTCTCAAAAAATCGCTTTAGCATTCTGTCGTCTATTAAACGAAGCTGGTGTGAAGTTTGCAATCTTAGGTAATAAAGAGAAAAACTCTGGGGATACACCTCGCCGTTTAGGGAATGAATTCTTATTCCAAGAGCTAGCTACAGCCAATATTGATGAGTTTGAGAAAAATGACGTGAAGAAAATTGTAACAATCGATCCTCACGCCTACAATATCTTTAAAAATGAATATCAAGACTTTGGCTGGAAAGGTGAAGTGTATCATCACACTGAGTTATTAAATCAGTTGATTGAGGAAAATCGTCTAGCGCTAAACTATGAGGTTCATGAAACAATTGTTTTCCATGATTCCTGTTATTTAGGCCGCTACAATGATGTGTACGATGCCCCACGTGAAATTCTTCGAGGAATCCCTGGCGTGAAGCTTGTTGAAATGGAACGTAACCGTGAAACAGCGATGTGCTGTGGAGCTGGTGGTGGATTAATGTGGATGGAAGAACATGTAGGAAATCGCATTAACGTAGCGCGAACAGAACAGGCTCTTGCAACAAATGCATCAGTTATTTCATCAGGCTGTCCTTACTGCCTAACAATGCTAGAGGATGGTACAAAGGCTAAAGAGGTTGAAGACTCTATTGGAACATTTGATGTTGCAGAATTACTAGAACGTTCGGTGTTTGGTGAAAAAGTAAAGGCAGTTAATCCTTCTTCCGAAGAAACAGAAGAAACATACGAGGAAGTGGTGGCGTCTATAGAAAATGTTCAACAAGACAAGAATACGGAAGCGAACGCAGAAAAATGATTGCTATTGCAGAAATATTTTAGTTATCTGAAAAATATAAATTGCACAATAAAAAATTGTTTTGTAGAATAAGATTAAATGGGAATGGGAGTTGAGATAGTAAACTCCCATTTTTCCTCGATAGAAGTCGAGCGAGCGTTCAGTCAATAATGCTTTGCAGCTTCATCGAGAACGTAAAACAAAAGGGGTGTTTTACTTGAATAGAGCTGTAATTTTAGCAGGAGCAAGAACAGCGTTTGGTAAATTTGGCGGTTCATTATCAGCATTACATGCAAGTGATTTAGGTGCGATTGCCATTAAAGGGGCATTAGAGAAGGCAAATCTTGCTCCTGAGCAAGTGGATGAGGTAATTTTAGGTTCTGTTTTACAAGGGGGACAGGGGCAAATTCCTTCTCGACAGGCTGCGCTGAAGGCAAATTTACCAACAGCAGTAAAAACAGAAACAATCAATAAAGTTTGTGCTTCAGGGATGCGTGCGGTGACATTAGCAGATCAATTGATTCGTTTAGGGGACGAAGAAGTGATTATTGCGGGTGGCATGGAATCTATGTCCAATGCACCATATTATCTTCTGAATGGTCGAAATGGGTTGCGTATGGGAGATTCTACAATGGTAGATGGCATGCTATATGACGGCTTAACATGTGCTTTCGATAAAGCAAGACCACATATGGGTAGCTATGGTAATGCAACAGCTAAAGAGTTCTCGCTAAGCCGAGAAGAACAGGACACTTGGTCAGTACGCAGTCATGAACGCGCGTTAGCCGCAATTGAAAAAGGTTACTTCGCTGAAGAAATCGTACCAGTGGAGATTCCTCAACGAAAAGGTGCACCACTTATTGTTGATACAGATGAGGCACCAAGAGCAGGGACGTCTTTGGAAGTACTGGCGAAGCTAAAACCAGCCTTTGACAAGGATGGCACGATTACAGCAGGTAATGCACCTGGGGTTAACGACGGTGCATGTGCACTTGTCGTTATGAGTGAAGAACGTGCAAAACGTGAAGGTAGAGAACCATTGGCAGTAATCATTGGTCACGAAGAACTTGCGCTTGAGCCAGAAAACTTCCCGCAAACACCAGGTCTTGTTATTAATAAATTACTGAAAAAGACTAACAAATCATTAGCAGATATTGATTTAATTGAAATCAATGAAGCCTTTGCAGCGGTAGCTTTAGTCAGCAAGCAGTTGGCAGATTTAGATGCAGAAAAAGTGAATGTTAATGGCGGTGCAGTTGCTTTAGGTCATCCGATTGGGGCATCTGGTGCACGTATAATATTAACACTTGCACAGGAATTGAAGCGTCGTGGCGGTGGCATTGGCATTGCCGCAATTTGTTCAGGCGGCGGCCAAGGTGATGCAATTATGATTGAAGTACCAAAAACAGGGGGACTGAACTAATGGGAATTCAAAAGGTAATGGTCATTGGTGCAGGGCAAATGGGCTCTGGTATTGCCCAAGTTTGTGCACAAGCAGGCTTTGATGTGAAATTGAACGATATCAAACAAGAATTTTTCGAGCGTGGATTAGGGGTTATTACGAAAAATTTATCACGTGATGTAGAAAAGGGTCGTAAAACTGAAGATGAGAAGGCTGCTGTTCTAAGTCGAATTAGTATGTCGCTAGATTTACAAGATGCTAGTGATGTAGATATTATCATTGAAGCCGCTGTGGAAAATATGGAAATTAAGCAATCCATCTTTAAGCAACTTGATGGCATTGCGCCAGCACATGCTATTTTAGCTACGAATACATCTTCACTGCCTATTACAGAAATTGCAGCAGTAACAAAGCGTCCAGAGCAAGTAATTGGTATGCATTTTATGAACCCTGTACCAGTTATGAAACTTGTTGAAATCATTCGAGGTTTAGCAACAACAGATGAAGTGTACAAAGCTGTCGAAGAGATGACGGTTAAATTATCGAAAACACCAGTAGAAGTGAATGATTTCCCAGGATTTATTTCAAACCGAATCCTACTACCGATGATTAATGAAGCGATTTATGCACTTTACGAAGGTGTGGCGACAAAAGAAGCAATTGATGATGTGATGAAGCTTGGTATGAATCATCCGATGGGGCCATTAACATTGGCAGACTTCATTGGTTTAGATACTTGTCTTTACATCATGGAAATTTTACATGAGGGTCTTGGAGACAGTAAATATCGCCCTTGCCCACTGCTACGTAAATACGTTGCAGCTGGCTGGCTAGGTAAGAAATCAGGAAGAGGTTTTTACGTTTACGAATAATCCTATGGGGATGGGGTTATTTAGATGTTTCGGGACAACTTAGAGGGGTGACATTATAGATGCATTTGCAATTTACAGATGAGCAAATTATGATGCGCGATATGGTTCGTCAATTTGCTCAGGAAAAAATTCAACCATGGGTGGAGCGAATGGAAGCGGGAGAATTTCCACGTGAGCTTCTACAGCAAATGGGTGAACTTGGCTTAATGGGGATTACGACTCCAGAAGACTTAGGTGGCTCTGGCATGGATTTTACATCTTATATTATTGCGATTAATGAACTATCAAAAGTAAGCGCTGTAATGGGTGTTATTTTATCCGTCCATACTTCAGTTGGAACGAATCCAATTATTTACTTTGGAAATGACGAACAAAAGAAACGTTATGTACCAAAGCTTGCAACAGGCGAATATTTAGGCGCATTTTGTTTAACAGAACCAAGTGCAGGCTCAGACGCTGGCTCTTTACAGTCAAAGGCAGTGCGTGATGGCGATGAATATGTGATTAACGGCTCCAAAGTATTTATTACAAATGGTGGAGAAGCTGATGTGTATATTGTATTCGCATCTACTAACCCAGCTGAAAAAACAAAGGGTATCTCAGCATTTATTGTTGAAAAGGGAACATCTGGTTTAATCATCGGAAAAGATGAGCATAAGATGGGCTTGCACGGCTCACGTACAGTTCAGCTGACATTCGATAATTGTCGCATTCCAGCCGACAACCTACTTGGGGAAGAGGGAGAAGGCTTTAAAATTGCGATGGCCAATTTAGATGTTGGACGAATCGGCATTGCTGCACAGGCGTTAGGAATTGCTGAGGCGGCACTAGAGGCGTCTGCTGCTTATGCTAAAGAACGCATTCAATTTGGCAAGCCGATTGCCGCACAACAAGGTATTGGCTTTAAGCTTGCGGATATGGCAACGGCTGTTGAATCTGCAAAACTGTTAGTCTATCGTGCAGCTGATTTACGTGCAAAAGGTTTACCATGTGGAGCAGAAGCTTCAATGGCTAAACTTTTCTCATCACGAACAGCGGTACAAACGGCAATAGAGGCTGTTCAAATATTTGGCGGCTACGGCTATACGGAGGATTATCCAGTAGAGCGCTATTTCCGCGATGCAAAGGTGACAGAAATCTATGAAGGTACAAGTGAAATTCAACGACTAGTCATTAGTAAACATTTACTGAAATAAAGCCTGAAATAAAGCGATGGGAACCGTTCCAGAGTGAGGGGAAAACGTTTCTAGAGGGTGTAGAACTGCTCTGAAATAAGGCAAATCTTCCTAATCCAAACTAACAATAATCAGGTAACACAAAACAGAGTCTAACTAAAAAGGGGAAATGGACAATGAACTTTCAGTTAACAGAAGAGCATGAACAATTACGTGAAATGATTCGTGATTTTGCTATAAATGAAGTGGCGCCAACAGCTGCTGAACGTGACGAAAATGAAGAATTTGACCGTGCGATTTTCGACAAAATGGCGGAGCTTGGGCTTACTGGTATTCCATGGCCTGAGGAATATGGTGGTGCAGGATTTGATTACCTTGCATATGTCATAGCTGTTGAGGAACTTTCACGTGTTTGTGCTTCGACTGGGGTAACTTTATCTGCACATACTTCACTGGCAGGTTGGCCACTCTACAAGTTCGGTACAGAAGAGCAAAAACAAAAATACCTTCGTCCAATGGCTGAAGGCAAACATATTGGTGCATATGGTTTAACAGAACCAGGCTCTGGCTCTGATGCGGGTGGCATGAAAACTTATGCAAAACGTGATGGCGATGATTATATTTTAAATGGCTCAAAAATCTTTATTACGAACGGTGGAGTAGCAGATACATATATTGTATTTGCAGTAACAGATCCAGAAGCAAAACATGGCACATCCGCATTTATCGTGGAAGCTGGATTTGAAGGTTTCTCTGTAGGGAAGAAAGAAAAGAAATTAGGAATTCGTTCATCTCCAACAACAGAGATTATTTTTGATAACTGTCGTGTTCCAAAGGAAAATCTATTAGGGGCTGAAGGAGAAGGCTTTAAGATTGCTATGACGACACTAGATGGTGGACGTAATGGTATTGCGGCTCAAGCAGTAGGAATTGCACAAGGAGCACTCGATGCAGCAGTTGACTATGCCAAAGAACGTGTGCAATTTGGTAAACCGATCACTGCAAATCAAGGCATCTCCTTTAAATTAGCCGATATGGCAACTCAAATTGAGGCTTCTCGACTACTTACATACCAAGCGGCATGGTTAGAATCTAATAACCTACCATATGGTAAGGCATCTGCAATGGCGAAATTAATGGCTGGCGATACAGCGATGAGTGTGACGACAGAGGCGGTTCAAGTATTTGGTGGCTATGGTTATACAAAAGATTACCCTGTAGAGCGCTTTATGCGTGATGCTAAAATTACACAAATTTACGAAGGTACGCAGGAGATTCAACGTCTTGTTATCTCGCGTATGCTAACGAAATAATTGATGACTGATAAAGATAAAAGGCCCCAAGTACAGTCAACCGTAAAAGATGAAAATCTAATCGCCATTCGTCGTGAACAAATGATCCAAGGAGCTATTAAGCTATTTAAAGAAAAGGGCTTTCACCGTGCCACGACGAGAGAGATTGCAAAAGCTGCTGGCTTTAGTATCGGTACTTTGTATGAATACATCCGAACGAAAGAAGATGTTTTATACCTTGTTTGTGACAGTATCTATCACCATGCAATGGAGCGTCTTTCAAGTTATGAGGTTAAAGCAGGAACAATTGATGAGTTAAAAGAAATGATTCGGGAATACTTCCTGCAAATCGATAGTATGGTTGATGAGCTAACAATCATGTATCAAGAAACAAAATCATTGTCAAAAGAAGCACAACGCTATGTTTTTAGTAAAGAGTTTGAAATGGTTGCCACATTTGAACGCTTGTTACAGCGATGTGTGCAGTCTGGCGAACTAACTATGACAGATAAGCAAATCCATTTAGCAGCCAATAACTTAGTTGTTTCAGGACAAAGCTGGGCGTTTCGCAAATGGGCTTTACATCGTCAGCATTCTATTGACGAATTCATTGACATGCAAATCACCTTGTTCATTTCAGGCATAAAGGGGTTTTAATATTTTGTAAGGGGTTTGTCGGCAATTGCATATAGCGATATTGCAATTGCTGGCTTTTTTTATTCAAAAAGGGGAGAAAGTGGGGATTTCATATGACAAAGGTAGAAGTATATCGTCCAAAAAATCACGTACGTTTTGTGACAGCATCGAGTCTTTTTGATGGACATGATGCTTCAGTCAATATTATGCGACGCATTTTACAATCGAGCGGTGTAGAAGTAATACATCTAGGTCATAACCGCTCTGTTGAAGAAGTCGTGAATGCTGCGATACAAGAAGATGCTCAAGGGATTGCTGTTTCTTCCTATCAAGGCGGACATATGGAATACTTTAAATATATGTATGATTTACTGCGTGAAAAAGGAGCACCACATATTAAAATTTATGGCGGTGGTGGAGGAGTTATTTTACCTCGTGAAATTAAAGAGCTTCATACGTATGGCATTGCAGGGATATTCTCACCAGAGGATGGCCGTGTTTTAGGGCTACAGGGAATGATTAATGAGCAAATTAAAGGAACAGATTTCCCGACTGCAACAGGTAATTATTTAGAGAAATTAAAGGCTTTAACGACAGAGACACCTGAAATTTTAGCCAATCTAATAACAGCAGCTGAGTCAAATGACGATGAAGCTACGAAAGAAATGCTAGCAGAGGCAAGAAAGCTTTCAAAAGGTACGCCTGTAATGGGGATTACGGGAACAGGTGGTGCAGGGAAATCATCCTTAACGGATGAACTGATTCGCCGCTTCCTAAAAGAATTCCCAGATAAACGTGTAGCCATTCTATCAGTCGATCCAACAAAGCAAAAAACGGGTGGAGCATTGCTTGGGGATCGTATTCGCATGAACGCTATTTTTAATAACCGTGTTTATATGCGTAGTTTAGCAACACGTGGCTCACGTACAGAATTATCTGCATCAATTGGTGATGTGCTAGATGTAGTACGTGTAGCAGGTTATGACTTAATCATCGTAGAAACAAGTGGAATCGGTCAAGGTGATGCCGAAATTACAAAATACACGGATCTATCTATGTATGTCATGACAAGCGAATTCGGTGCACCTACACAACTTGAGAAAATTGATATGATTGACTTTGCAGATGTTATTGCGATCAATAAATTTGAGCGAAAAGGCTCAGAGGACGCCCTTCGACAAGTACAAAAACAATATCAACGTTCCCGCGAGCTTTGGGATGAATCACTTGATAACATGCCAGTCTACGGTACAATAGCTAGCCAATTTAATGACAAAGGCACAAATGCGTTATTCGCCGCCCTCGTTAAAATAATTAACGAAAAAACAGGTTTTAATTGGGAAACAAGCTATGAGCAATTTGCGAAAACGCAAAAGCAAGATGTTATCATTCCAAACGATCGCCGTTATTATTTACGTGAGATTACGGACACTGTCCGTGGCTATCATAAAAAAACTGAGCAGCAGGTGGCATTTGCGCGTCGACTATTCCAATTAGAAGGTGCTATTGCAGCTGTCCAAGAAAAAGCGCCAGATGATGTGCTTGTGGCATCGCTTACTTCTTTAGCAGAAGGTGTTAGAGATGAATTAACAGCAGAATCCAAGCGTATATTGGATAATTGGCAGGCATTAAAAGAAGCGTATGCTGGCGATGAGTTTGTGACTAAAGTTCGCGATAAAGAAATTCGTACCATCTTAAAAACAACTAGTCTTTCTGGCACGAAAATTCCAAAAGTAGCATTACCGAAGTTTGAAGACTATGGGGAAATCTTGCGTTGGGTTTATAAAGAAAATGTTCCTGGCGAATTCCCATATACGGCGGGTGTATTCCAATTCAAACGTGAGGGTGAAGATCCGAAGCGTCAATTTGCTGGCGAAGGCACACCAGAACGTACAAATAAACGCTTCCATTATTTATCCAAAGATGATGATGCAAAACGTTTATCTACAGCATTTGATTCTGTAACCTTGTATGGGGAAGACCCAGATTACCGTCCAGATATTTACGGTAAGGTTGGAGAATCAGGTGTATCGATCTGTACACTAGAAGATATGAAAAAACTTTACGCAGGCTTTGATTTATGTGCACCGTCTACATCTGTATCAATGACTATTAATGGACCAGCACCTATTATTTTAGCAATGTTTATGAATACAGCAATCGATCAACAAGTCCAATTACGTGAGCAAGAGCTAGGACGAACTTTGACAGTTGAAGAGTTTACCGAGACACGTGAAAAAACATTGCAAGTCGTACGTGGAACAGTACAAGCTGATATTTTAAAAGAAGATCAGGGCCAGAATACATGCATTTTCTCAACAGAGTTTGCTTTGCGTATGATGGGCGATATTCAGCAATACTTTATAGACCATAAAGTACGTAACTATTATTCTGTTTCCATTTCTGGTTATCATATTGCGGAAGCTGGAGCAAACCCTATTTCCCAATTAGCCTTCACCTTAGCTAATGGCTTTACGTATGTAGAGTATTATTTAAGTCGTGGCATGAATATTAATGACTTTGCACCAAATTTATCATTCTTCTTCTCAAATGGACTAGATCCAGAGTATACAGTAATCGGCCGTGTGGCACGACGTATTTGGGCTATTGTAATGCGTGATAAATACGGTGCTAATGAGCGCGCTCAAAAGCTAAAGTATCATATTCAAACGTCTGGGCGTAGTTTACATGCACAAGAGATTGATTTTAATGATATTCGTACAACATTACAGGCTTTAATGGCATTACAAGATAACTGTAACTCATTGCATACAAATGCCTACGATGAGGCCATTACTACACCTACGGAGGAATCTGTAAGACGTGCTATGGCAATTCAAATGATTATTACAAAAGAGCATGGTCTAGCAAAAAATGAAAACCCACTACAAGGTGCGTTTATTGTTGAAGAATTAACAGATCTTGTGGAAGAAGCGGTTCTTGAAGAGTTTGATCGTATCAATGATCGTGGCGGTGTGTTAGGTGCTATGGAAACACAATACCAACGTGGTAAAATTCAAGAAGAATCTATGTACTACGAAATGTTAAAACATTCAGGAGAGTTACCAATCATTGGTGTTAATACTTACTTGAACCCAAATCCACCTTCAGATGCTGATATAGATAATATGGAAATTGCACGTGCATCTACAGAAGAAAAAGAGACGCAAATTCAAAATTTACAAGCTTTTTGGAAAGCACATGAAGAGGAAAGTGAAGCTGCAATTGCACGTCTACAAGAAGTGGCTGTCAATAATGGTAATATTTTTGCTGAGCTGATGGAGTCAGTAAAAGTAGCAAGTTTAGGGCAAATTACAAAAGCTTTATATGAAGTTGGCGGACAATATCGACGTAATATGTAAGCAAGGTTGATCAAAACTTCTTGTTTTCTATTTCAAGTATCCTGCTTCTCTAATTTCTAGTGTCTAGTCTTAAGATTAGGCACTTCTTTTTATTTTCGTTATAATAGAAATGTAAAAAAAGGGGAGGCGCAGTAGAGGATGAAATCAGCTATTCACTACATAATTATATTAGCTTTAGTATTGGGAGCCTTTTTCCTGTATAATAAGCAAATTGGCGCTATTCCTTTACTACTATTATCTGTCTATTTGTTTTATCTTGGAATAAAAAAAATGCGTAATATAAAAAACAGTAATTGAAGCTAGCAAAGGGGCTAAAACTTTGTATATAATGGGTATTATGCTTATTGTATGGAAAGAACCTTTTGCGTGGCCTTTTTTGCTGCGCTTGGAGAATAAAGCACCATGTAATTTTAAAACGTCCATTGTGATGAGGGAAAGGAAGTGCACGAATTGAATTTTCGTGAAATGACAAAGGAACAATTAACAGAAGAATCGTTAATTAACTTAGCTTATGCAATTTTAAATGAAAAACGTGCCTCAGTGTCTTTTAATGATTTATTAAAATTAATTCAAGAGCTTGTGGGCTATAGTGATGCAGAAATGAAATCCCGTCTGTTACAATTTTATACAGATATCAATATTGATGGTCGCTTCTTATATAATCAAGAAGCAGGCTGGGGCTTACGTGAATGGTTTAAAGTAGAGCAAATCGAAGAAGAAACAGCTCCTTCTGTTAAGACTCAAAAGAAAAAATCTAAAGCTGCCTTTGATGATGAAGATCTTGATGAAGAGGTAGACTTAGATGAAGAAGATATCGACTTTGATGAAGACTTTGAAGAGTTCATTGATGAAGAAGAACTTGATGAAGAAGAAGATGATAAAGAAGATATTGACTTTGACGATGAAGATTTAGAAGAAATTGATGAAGAAATCGATGAAGAGTTTATTGATGAAGAGGAAGAAGAATTTGAAGAAGAAGAGGAAGAGATTTAATACAGTACTCTTAGAATTTTCTTTCTTTTAAGCTAGAAGCAAAAAATCTTGACTTCTATCACGGTTACGTTTAATCTTTTACTTGGGCTCCTTAAAAGAAGGAGAAAGACCGTGTATATAATACGCTCCCCCTGCAAACCTATGCAGGAGGAGCGTTTTTTTGTTTTTAACTTTAATCATTTTAGTTCTCCCATACTTTTAATATCGATATGAATATAAATGTTTTTAATTATTCATGATGTATAGTAAAAGGTGACTGAATAGTTATTAGAGTTTTATGGTTTAAAGGAAAGTGGAAAAGAGATAGAACCGATTACAGCTTCGAATCGACTACATTGTGTAGACATTCTCGGCTTTTCTTTTTTTAGGGTATTAGAATGTAAATGGTTCTGATCCCCCCTAAACGCACTAATATTTTAGAACATCATAAGGAGGAATTTATTCATGACGAAGTATATTTTTGTAACAGGTGGGGTTGTATCATCACTTGGAAAAGGGATTGTTGCAGCATCTTTAGGCCGTTTATTAAAAAATCGTGGGTTAGAAGTGACGATTCAAAAATTTGACCCATATATCAATATTGACCCAGGTACGATGAGTCCTTATCAACATGGTGAGGTTTTTGTAACAGATGATGGTGCTGAGGCTGATTTAGACTTAGGACACTATGAACGTTTTATTGATATTAACCTAGGGAAACATTCTACAGTAACTTCAGGTCGTGTTTACCAATCTGTATTACAGAAAGAACGTCGTGGAGATTATAATGGTGGAACAGTCCAAGTAATTCCTCATATTACAAACGAAATCAAAGATCGTATCCAACGTGCTGGTCGTGAAACAAATGCAGACGTTGTGATCACAGAAGTTGGTGGAACAGTAGGTGATATTGAATCATTACCATTCCTAGAAGCCATTCGCCAAATGAAAACAAATTTAGGGCATAACAATGTAATGTATATTCACTGTACACTTATTCCCTATATTAAAGCAGCTGGTGAACTTAAAACAAAACCTACACAGCATTCTGTTAAAGAATTACGCTCTTTAGGTATTCAGCCAAATATTATCGTAGTTCGTACTGAACAAGAAGTACCACAAGAGATGAAAGAGAAATTAGCATTATTCTGTGATGTTCAACCACATGAAATTATTGAATCTCGTGATGCTGAGCATTTATATGAAGTACCATTAAACCTACATGCGCAAGATATCGATGATATCGTTTTGGATCATTTTGGTATGGAAGCTCCAGAAGCAGATATGGAAGAATGGCGTGACCTTGTAGAAAAAGTGAAGAACTTACCAAATAAAAGAAAGGTAGCATTAGTAGGGAAATACGTAGAACTACAAGATGCGTACATTTCTGTAGTTGAGGCATTAAAGCATGCTGGATATGCATTTAATTCTGATATTGAAATTGACTGGATTAATGCAGAACACGTTGATGCTAACAATGTGGCCTCTCTATTAAAAGGTGCTGACGCTATTTTAGTACCAGGCGGCTTTGGTGATCGTGGTGTTGAAGGTAAAATCTTAGCAACACAATATGCACGTGAAAATAATGTTCCTTTCCTAGGCATTTGTTTAGGTATGCAATTAGCAACAGTAGAATTTGCACGTAATGTACTTGGCCTAAAAGGTGCTCATTCTACAGAGCTTGATGCAAATACGGAGTATCCAATTATCGACTTCCTACCAGATCAAAATGATACTGTAGATATCGGTGGTACTTTACGTTTAGGTTTATACCCATGTAAATTAAAGGATGGTTCAAAAGCTAGCCAAGCCTATGGTAAAGAGCTTGTTTATGAGCGTCATCGTCACCGCTATGAATTTAACAATGAATATCGTGAGGCAATGGAAGCAGCTGGCCTTGTCTTCTCAGGTACAAGTCCTGATGGCAAATTGGTTGAAATTATTGAGCTACCAGAAAACAATTTCTTTGTAGCATGTCAATTCCACCCAGAGCTAGTGTCACGTCCAAATCGTCCACAACCATTGTTCCGCGATTTTATCGGCTCAACATTTAAATAATTAAAAAGAGTTGTCTCGTTATATACGAGACAACTCTTTTTAATTTGATGACTACAATTCTTCTTCATCCAACCCAAGCATTTCATCATAAGCAATTTTGACAGCTTCATATACAAAGAGTCCTGCAAGTGCATGTGGTACAACAATACGTTGACCTAGATCATTTGGTATTAAACCGCCTTTAATGCGTGTAGAAACATACGTATAGGCTAAATCTGCAAGAGGGTTCTCTACATTAGCTGCTTCACTAGCTATAGCAGCAAAGGGAATAAATTGAGTATTTAATTTTTGTGCTAAGACGAGTGCTTCCTCATCATATGCACTACGAGTAAAAATGCAAACCCGATCAGCTTCTGTTAAGCTTGTGTCTGTAGTCCAAGGTGCTAACTTGCTAAAGGGTTCGACTGCTTGAAGTGCATTTAATGCCACAACCTGCATTTCTCCAAAGCAAGCAAAATAGACATTTCCTTCGCCGATTGCGGCTTGTGCTAATAACCTTGCTGTTTCCTCGATAGCATCTTCTTCATTTTGTATAATTCTTTGTAATAATCCACTTAATTGTGTTGTTAGAATTTTTGACATGTTCCCACCTCTATTCATATTATAGGGGGTAAAAGGCAGAAAGCAAAAGCAGATAATTTATAATACTAGAAGGTATTAAGCTGAAAAAGGAGAATTATACATAATAAAGAAAGTTTTTGTGTAAGAATAAAACAAAAAAGGGCGGAATGCGATGTGAAACGATTACTAATTGTCGATGATCAGCAGGGAATTCGTTTACTTTTAAATGAAGTGCTGAAAAAGGAAGGATATATTACATATTTAGCAGCGAATGGTTCAGAAGCATTAAAGTATGCAGACGAACAAGAGATGGATTGTGTTTTACTGGACATGAAAATTCCAGGAATGGATGGTATTGAAATTTTGAGACGTTTAAAAAAGAAGTTTCCGAAGCTGCCTGTTTTTATGATGACAGCATACGGAGAATTGGATGTTGTGCAAGAAGCGTTAGAATTAGGAGCCATTCGTTACTTTACAAAACCGTTTGATATTTTCGAAGTGCGTGATGAAGTAAATAAAGCTTTACAAGTTTAAAAAGCAGGCAGTGGACACACGGCCTGTTTTTTTATGTAGATCAATTTTCAAGTGAGAGGACTTCGTTGCGTTCCACTTCACTTCGTCAGCCCCTGCCGCTACGTTCCACTCCGCTTTCGGGTAGAAAATAATAGCCCCTGCTTTTCAGGAGAGAGGACTTCGTTGCGTTCCACTTCACTTCGTCACCCCTGCCGCTACGTTACACTTCGCTTTCGGGTAGAAAATAATAGCCCCTGCTTTTCAGGGGAGAGGACTTCGTTGCGTTCCACTTCACTTCGTCAGCCCCTGCCGCTACGTTCCACTCCGCTTTCGGGTAGAAAATAATAGCCCCTGCTTTTCAGGGGAGAGGACTTCGTTGCGTTCCACTTCACTTCGTCAGCCCCTGCCGCTACGTTCCACTCCGCTTTCGGGTAGAAAATAATAGCCCCTGCTTTTCAGGGGCTATGACTTCGTTACGTTACACTCCACTTCGTCACCCCTGCCGCTACGTTCCACTCCGCTTTCGGGTAGAAAATAATAGCCCCTGCTTTTCAGGAGAGAGGACTTCGTTGCGTTATACTTCACTTCGTCAGCCCCTGCCGCTACGTTCCACTCCGCTTTTGGGTAGAAAATAATAGCCCCTGCTTTTCAGGGGAGAGGACTTCGTTGCGTTCCACTTCACTTCGTCAGCCCCTGCCGCTACGTTCCACTCCGCTTTCGGGTAGAAAATAATAGCCCCTGCTTTTCAGGGGCTATTATTTTTGCTATGATTGAGGAGCATGTTTATGTAGAAAGAATAGTCCTATGAGGAGGATTTTTAGTATGGCATTAGTATCTATGAAAGAGATGTTAATTAAAGCAAAAGCAGAAGGTTATGCTGTTGGTCAATTCAACATTAATAACCTTGAATGGACTCAAGCAATTTTACAAGCAGCTGAAGAAGAAAAGTCTCCAGTGATTCTTGGTGTTTCTGAAGGTGCAGGTAAATATATGGGCGGATTTATTTCTGTTGTTCATATGGTAAAAGGTTTAATGGAATCTTACGGTACGACAGTTCCTGTAGCAATTCACCTTGACCATGGTTCTAGCTTTGCAAAATGTAAAGAAGCAATTGATGCAGGCTTTACTTCCGTGATGATTGATGCATCACATCACCCATTTGAGGAAAATGTGAAAATTACTTCAGAAGTAGTAGAATACGCACATGCTAAAGGCGTTTCTGTGGAAGCAGAATTAGGAACTGTTGGTGGAGATGAAGATGGCGTAATCGGTGGTATTATTTACGCTGATCCAGAAGAGTGTCGCAAAATGGTTGAACTAACTGACATTGACTGCTTAGCGCCAGCACTTGGCTCTGTACACGGTCCTTACAAAGGAGAGCCAAACTTAGGCTTTAAAGAAATGGAGGAAATCTCTAAATTGGCAGACCTTCCACTTGTTTTACATGGTGGTACTGGTATCCCAACAAAAGATATCCAACGTTCTATTTCATTAGGTACGGCTAAAATCAACGTCAATACTGAAAATCAAATTGAAGCAACAAAAGTAATTCGTGAAATTCTGGACAACGATAAAGTTGTTTACGACCCACGTAAATTCCTTGGTCCAGCACGTGAAGCCATCAAAGCTACGGTTATTGGTAAAATTCGTGAATTTGGAAGTGCACAAAAAGCATAATTTTTGCATTTAATATGTTACAAAAGCATAGATAAATACACATAATAAGAGAAGTGTTGATGCTTTCAATCGACCTTCTCTTGTTTTTGACATAAAGAAATTTTGGAAAATATTTAATAATATAAGAAAAATGATCAGGAGGAAATAATATGAAATTTTTCATTGATACAGCAAACTTTGAAGAGATTAAAGAGGCACATGCATGGGGTATTTTATCAGGAGTGACAACAAACCCATCGTTAGTGGCTAAAGAAGAGAATGTTTCTTTCCATGATCGTCTTCGCGAAATCGC
Source organism: Lysinibacillus sp. 1 U-2021 (assembly GCF_029916965.1). Classification (NCBI taxonomy): domain Bacteria; kingdom Bacillati; phylum Bacillota; class Bacilli; order Caryophanales; family Bacillaceae; genus Lysinibacillus; species Lysinibacillus sp. 1 U-2021. The sequence goes on along the minus strand of NZ_CP123966.1, from coordinate 4,731,800 downwards.
TGAGCTTGTTGATGGCTCTGTAAGTGGGGAAGTTATTGCACTTGATGCAGAAGGTATGATTAAAGAAGGTTTGGAATTAGCTGCGATTGCACCAAACATCACCGTAAAGCTTCCTATGACACCAGCTGGATTAGAGGCATGTCGTTTCTTTGCAAACAAAGGTATTAAAACAAACGTGACATTAATTTTTAGTGCTAACCAAGCATTAATGGCTGCGCGTGCAGGTGCTACATACGTATCACCATTTATCGGCCGTTTAGATGACATTGGTCAAAATGGTGTTGAGTTAATTGAAACAATTGCAGATATTTTTACAATCCATAATATCGATACTCAAATTATTGCTGCCTCTGTCCGTCACCCGCAACACGTTACAGCAGCAGCTTTAGCAGGTGCACATATCTCAACTACTCCGTTTAAAGTATTAAAGCAGCTTTTCCACCATCCATTAACTGAAAAAGGAATTGAAGGATTTTTAGCGGATTGGAATAAGAGAAAAGGCGAATAATAAGATTATAAAGTGTGCAAATTGCAAAAATACTACTTTCCAATCATGAGGGAGAACGCAAAATGGATGTTTATAAAATTACTGGCGAAAATCGTCTACAAGGTACAATTAAAGTTAGTGGTGCAAAAAATAGTGCAGTCGCCTTAATTCCTGCATCAATTTTGGCGAACTCTCCAGTGACTATTGGAGGGATACCCGAAATTTCAGATGCTTGGACGTTAAAGGCTCTACTAGAGGAAATTGGTGGGGAAGTTTCATTTGAGAATGGGAAAATGACAATCGATCCAACAGAGATGATTGCATTGCCCTTACCAAACGGCAACGTTAAAAAGTTACGCGCTTCCTATTATTTAATGGGTGCTATGCTTGGACGTTTCAAAAAAGCAGTTATTGGTTTACCTGGAGGCTGTTTTTTAGGACCTCGACCTATTGATCAACATATAAAGGGCTTTGAGGCTTTAGGAGCCAAAATTACTAATGAACATGGAGCCATTTATTTACGTGCAGATGAGTTGATTGGGGCAAAAATTTATTTAGATGTGGCAAGTGTTGGGGCTACTATTAATATCATGCTTGCTGCTGTCCTTGCTAAGGGACGTACTGTCATTGAAAATGCTGCAAAAGAACCTGAGATTATTGATGTGGCGACACTTCTAACAAATATGGGTGCCAATATTAAAGGTGCAGGTACAAGTGTTATTCGTATCGAAGGAGTAGAAGAGCTACATGGTACTGAACATACGATTATACCTGATCGCATTGAGGCTTCCACATTTTTGATTATGGCTGCAGCAGTCGGTGATGGTATAACAATTGATAACGTTATTCCACTGCATTTAGAAGCAGTTATTGCCAAGCTTCGTGAAATGGGTGTGAAAATTGAGATTGGTGAAGAAAGTATTTATGTACCAAAAACAGACCTCTCAACATTACAGGCAGTGGATGTCAAAACATTGGTATACCCTGGATTCCCAACGGATATTCAACAACCACTTGCTGTGTTAATGTCACAAGCATTCGGTTCCTCAAAAGTAACAGATACTATTTACACAGCTCGTTTCAAGCATATTGATGAGCTTCGTCGTATGAATGCAGATGCTCGTGTAGAAGGAAACACAGCAATTATTAAAGGGCCGAGTAGATTACATGGCTCAACTGTAACAGCTACAGATCTTCGTGCTGGAGCAGCTTTAGTGTTAGCTGGACTCTTAGCAGAAGGAGAAACTGAGATTCAGGATATCTATCATATCGAACGTGGCTATAGCTCACTTATTGAGAAATTACGTGATTTAGGCGCTGATATTCGACGTGAAACAATTGTGGCACGTGTAGCTGAGACAAAGGAATAATGAGAGCTAAAAGTTTTCAACCAATTATGTTACAATAGAGGTAATTTGAATGTTTTGGCACGAAAAGGTGCCGATAACGGGAGGCAAAGCAACAATGGAACGTAGTTTATCGATGGAAGTAGTACGAGTAACAGAAGCAGCAGCAATCGCATCCGGGAAATGGATGGGGCGCGGTTTGAAAATTGAGGCAGATGATGCAGCAACAACAGCGATGCGCAAAATGTTCGATACAATTCCAATGCATGCTACAGTAGTAATTGGTGAAGGCGAAATGGATGAAGCACCAATGCTTTATATTGGTGAAGAACTTGGTTTACGAAATGGTGGTCCTAAAGTAGATATTGCAGTGGATCCTTTAGAAGGTACAAATATTGTAGCCAAAGGTACAAATGGTGCTATGACAGTTCTTGCTATTGCAGATAAAGGGAATCTGTTAAATGCACCAGATATGTACATGGAGAAAATTGCTGTAGGACCGGAAGCGGCGGGCAAAGTGGATATCAATGCTTCCGTCACTTATAACTTATTACAAGTAGCAAAAGCTAAAAATAAAGATATTTCTGATGTTGTAGCTACTCTTTTAGATCGACCACGTCACCAAGCGATTGTTGATGAAATTCGTGAGGCTGGTGCACGTATTAAGTTTATCCAAGATGGCGATGTTGGTGCAGCAATCAATACGGCCTTTGATGAAACAGGCATTGATATTATGTTTGGAACAGGCGGTGCACCTGAGGGTGTTATTGCAGCAGTAGCTTTAAAATGCCTTGGTGGTGACTTCCAAGCAAAACTAGTACCAGAAGATGAAGAGCAATTAGAACGCTGCACAAAAATGGGTGTGGATGTTGAAAAAGTTCTTTATTTAGATGACCTAGTAAAAGGTGACGATGCTATTTTTGCAGCGACAGCTGTAACAGATTGTGAGCTTTTAAAGGGTGTTCAATATAAAGGTGCTTATGCCTTAACTCATTCAGTAGTTATGCGTGCTAAATCTGGTACGGTTCGCTTTGTTGAAGGCCGTCACGCTCTTGAGAAAAAACCTAGATATTAATGTTATTTTCTTCTAAAATATACCTAGTACATCTATTGTGCTAGGTACCTTCTTCTTTAAATAACCATCCCATATTTTTAAGGCAATGTTTAGTTATATGGTGGAAGTATTTCAATAGATATTATTAAAGGCAACCATATAAGCGTTAGCAGAGCCAAGCGTAAACTTCAATGATAACCCCTTTAAATTGAATTATATTTTGAAAAAGACTGGAGTTGTGCATATGTCTGCATTGACAATCGCTCAATTAGAAAACATGACGTTAAAAGAGCTTTACGCCCTTGCACGCCAATATAAAATTTCTTATTATAGCAAGCTAACGAAAAAAGAATTGATATTTGCTATTTTGAAAACGCGTTCAGAGCAAGAGGGCTATTTCTTTATGGAAGGCGTACTAGAAATTGTTTCGCAAGAGGGCTTCGGCTTCCTTCGACCAATCAACTACTCACCAAGTAAAGAAGATATTTATATTTCTGCATCCCAAATCCGTCGCTTTGATTTGCGTAACGGGGACAAGGTGTCAGGAAAGGTGCGTCCACCGAAGGAAAATGAGCGCTATTATGGCCTATTACAAGTAGATGCTGTCAATGGCGAAGATCCTGAAGTAGCGAAAGAACGAGTTCATTTCCCAGCACTAACACCTTTATATCCAAATAGACAAATTAAACTAGAAACAACACAACGCAATTTATCTACACGTATAATGGATTTAGTGGCACCAGTAGGCTTTGGACAACGTGGATTAATTGTAGCTCCGCCAAAGGCAGGGAAAACGTCTTTATTAAAAGAGATTGCGAACGCTATTACAACCAATCATCCGCAAGCGGAGTTAATTGTCCTACTGATTGATGAACGACCTGAGGAAGTGACAGATATTGAACGTTCTGTCAATGCAGATGTTGTCAGCTCCACATTTGATGAAGTACCTGAAAACCACGTAAAAGTGGCTGAAATAGTATTAGAACGCGCACGACGTTTAGTTGAACATAAGCGTGATGTAATTATTTTAATGGACTCTATTACACGTTTAGCTCGTGCTTATAACTTAGTAATTCCACCAAGTGGACGTACACTATCAGGTGGTATTGATCCTGCTGCATTCCATAGACCGAAACGTTTCTTTGGTTCGGCTCGTAATATTGAAGAAGGCGGTAGTTTAACAATTTTAGCGACGGCTTTAGTAGATACAGGTTCTCGTATGGATGAAGTTATCTATGAAGAATTTAAGGGAACAGGGAATCTAGAGCTTCATCTTGATCGTCAGTTAGCAGAACGCCGTATATTCCCTGCGCTTGACATTCGACGTTCGGGTACACGTAAAGAAGAGCTTCTTTTGGAGCCAGAACAACTTGAAAAGCTATGGGCAATTCGTAAAACGTTTTCTGATGCACCGGATTTTGCAGAGCGCTTCCTGAAAAAAATACGTACAACAAAATCAAATGAAGAATTTTTTGAAAAGCTAAACGAAGATATGAAAAAAGCAACAAAGGGTAAGGGGCTTTTATAAATGGCATCACCATTGACAAACAAATTGTCAGTGGTGATTTTTTTTGTATATGTTTATTTTATAAATGTGTATTGAAATTGATAATCATTATCAATATAATGGTAAGTAAATATGTTCTGAAGGAGACGAAGATGAATTATGATGCCTATATGCTTCTTTGGCAAAATGCATTTATCCAGTTGAAGCAAATCGATTACATAAATAAATCAGACATTCATGTGTCAAAGGTTTTAACATATAGCTCGTTACTTATTGTCACAGCAGGCGGTGCACAGATTGTCATTGACGATCAATCTTATCATGTGCAGCGCTTCAGTATTTTTCATATAGGTAAATCTCAATGTCTTCACATTAGGGCACAGCAGAGTGTAAGCTATTTTCTTATTAGCTATAAGGGAGATGTCATATACAAAGACGCCTTTATGCAGCATTTGCACATGCACTATCAACCATTCCAAACACATTTCTCTTGTGTACCCGCAAATCCGATAGTCATTCACAACATCCTTCAAGATATGTTTGGCAAATGGCAATCTGGCTCTATACAAGAGCATTTATCTGTAAGGGCATCCTTCTATGAGCTTATCTATCATGTCTTTCGAGAATTAGCAGAAGGACAAGGGAAACCACATGAAATGGATAAGGCAGAAGCCGCACGATTATTTATAAAGCAACACATTCATCAACCATTATCTATCCAGACATTAGCAGATATGCTTCAGATTAGTACACGACATTTATTACGCATCTTTAAAGCTCGCTATGAAATAGGTCCACAAATATATTTACAACAATTGAGAATAGAGCAGGCTAAGCAGTATTTATTAACCAATCAATATGGCATAAAAGAAATTGCCATATCTCTTGGATTTGAAGATGAATATTATTTTAGTCGTGCTTTTAAAAAAGCAACAAAACTGGCTCCAAGTATCTTTAGGCTGAAATATGCATCTAATATGTCCGAAATTGCCATTAAAAATGAGAATCATTTTCAATACAATAATAATCAGCTCGCGCAAGCAAAACGATTTGAGAATGGAGAAAATGAAATCATGATGAAGAAGAGGATTCACCATATAAAGCTACCTTTTTTATTAAGCCTGTTCGTTTTACTGGCAGCGTGTAATGAAGAGACAAGCCAATCTAAGGTTGATGAACCAACTTCGCCCGAGAAGGCAGAGACTAGAACCGTAACAGATGATAGTGGACGCGAAGTAGAAATTCCAATGCAGGCAGAGAGAGTCGTAACTGATTGGTATCTGGGGCAAATTTTAGCGTTAGATGTTGTACCAGTTGGAGGCGTAACGGCTAACCTTGATTATGCTGCTTTCTTAAAGCAACACTATAAGGATGGTGAAATTACGAATATTGGTACAGATGGTAAGGTGTCATTAGAAAAAGTTTTAGAGTTAAAGCCAGACTTGATTATTACTTGGAATATTGAGGATGTAGCGAAATATGAAAAAATTGCCCCGACAATTGTCTTCGCTGAAGATGCACATCAATCAGCGATTGAGGAGATTAAGGCAATGGGGAATTACTTAGGAAGACAAGAAGAGGCTAAGGCCTTTACAAAAGAATTTGAAGATCGGATCGCAAAAGCTAAAGAAAAAATCATGGATGTGATTCCAGAGGGAGCCACATTTACTATTTATGAAATGTTTGAAAAAAATGCAACGATTGTAGGGCAATCAAGTGTATCGGGCGGTAGAGCGCTCTATCAAATTTTGGGCATGAAACCTCAAGAAAAGGTGCAGGAGATTTTTGATACAAAGGAAGCAAGTAATGGACGCTATGAGATTTCCTATGAGGTAGTAGGTAACTATGTAGGTGACTATAACTTCATGATTAATTTCTTTAACAAAGATGGCCAGTTGCCAGCAACATGGACAAACTTAGATGTCGTTAAAAGTAATCAAGTATTAGTGCTTCCATCTGAATATTATTTTGCTTCTGATCCGCTCTCTGGCTTACACCAAGCTGAAGAACTAGCTGACAAAATAGTTGAATTTACAAAGGCTCATCAACAATAACTGAGATAACAGGAGAGCTATTGTAGATAGCTCATTTATAGATACGTAAAACGAGTTCACGATAGGAGGCTACACCATGTTATTACGGCGATTTTTTTCATATTATAAGCCCTATAAAGGCTTATTTATTTTAGATTTTAGCTGTGCCATATTAGTGGCACTAATAGAGCTTGCGTTTCCGATTGTTTTAAATAAAGTAATTGATGATATTCTGCCAGATGGGGAATTGAAGTGGATTATTATGGCGAGTTTATTGCTGTTTGGATTATATATTTTTAACTCCATTCTTCATTTTATTGTTTCGTATTGGGGACATATGCTGGGCATTAATATTGAGACGGATATGAGAAAAGAATCCTTCAGCCATGTACAAAAGCTATCCTTTAGATATTTTGATAACAACAAAACAGGGCATCTTGTTTCTCGTTTAACAAATGATTTGATGGATATTGGTGAACTTGCTCACCATGGTCCAGAGGATATCTTTATTGCAGCGATGACGATTATTGGATCATTTGGTGTTATGTACTATATTGATCCAACCTTTACGATTCTTATTTTCTTGCTTGTACCGATTATCTTATTCTTAACTATTATTTTCGGGAAATTAATGTCCAAGGCATTCCGTCAAATGTTTGGAGATATTGCAGATTTCAATGCACGTGTTGAAAACAATGTAAGTGGTATTCGTGTTGTACAAGCTTTTACAAATGAAGATCATGAGATTAAACGCTTTAAAGTAAATAATGAAAGATTCCGTATGACAAAGCTGTTTTCCTATAAAGTAATGGCTTGGAATGAAGCTATTTCAGGCATACTCACGAAGGTATTATCACTCTTTACTTTATTTGTTGGGGCTTATTTTGTATTAAATGGGCATTTAACAAATGGCGATTTTATCGCATTTATTTTACTTTCAGGTATTCTCTTAGGTCCAATTAACAAAATCAATATGTTTATAGAAAGCTATCCAAAGGGCATGGCAGGTTTTAGACGCTATATCGAATTCCTCGAAACAGAGCCCGAAATTGCGGACCGTCCAGAAGCGAAAACAATCGATGAAATTGATGGTGAAATTACTTTTTCTAATGTATCGTTTGGCTACGCTGCCAATAATCGTGCCTTACACCAAATTAATTTAAAGGTACGTCCTGGTGAAACGGTTGCCTTAGTAGGACCTTCTGGTGCAGGGAAATCTACGATCTGTAGCCTATTGCCACGTTTTTATGAGGTGAATGAGGGTTCCATTAAGATTGATGGTGTTGATATACGAGACTTTAAACTGCAATCTTTACGTTCGCATATCGGGATTGTCCAGCAAGATGTCTTTTTATTCGATGGTTCCATTCGTGAAAACATTGCCTATGGTGATTTAAATGCCAGTGAAGAAGATATTTGGTATGCCGCACAACGAGCACAACTGACGGATGTAATCAATGCTTTACCAGAAGGCATGGATACTCTCATAGGTGAACGTGGTGTCAAATTATCAGGTGGACAAAAACAAAGATTATCAATTGCGCGTATTTTCTTGAAAAATCCAAAAATCTTAATACTAGATGAAGCAACATCTGCATTGGATACAGAAACAGAACAAGCTATCCAGCAAGCCTTAAACGAGCTTTCTATCGGTCGTACTACATTAGTGATTGCCCACCGTTTAGCAACGATTAAGGATGCAGACAGAATTGTTGTGGTTTCGAAAAAGGGCATTATTGAAGAAGGCACACATGAGCAATTAATGGAACGCCAAAATGCTTACTATGGCTTGTATACAGCCCAATTTGGTTTACAAATTTAAAAGTAAAAGCATTCTCAAAAGTGAAAGGAAGTTAAAGATGTCAGTACTTGAAATAGATCATGTTGCGATTGGTTACTCTTCTGCGCTCATCGTCAATGATTTAAGTGTGGAGATTCCGAAAGGGGAGATCTCCACGATTATTGGTCCAAATGGTTGTGGCAAGTCTACTTTATTAAAGGCTGTAGCACGTGTATTACGCACACAAAATGGAGCTGTCTATTTAGATGGCAAAGCTATACATCAATTGAAAACAAAAGAAGTGGCCAAAAGAATGGCTATTTTACCTCAAACAGCAACAGCACCAGGAGGATTAACGGTTTTTGAACTGGTATCCTATGGTCGTTTTCCTCATCAAGTAGGGTTTGGTACATTGCAAAAGGAAGACTATGAATATATCCATTGGGCTATTGATGTTACGGGACTAAGAGAATTTAGTGATCGACCAATCGAAGCATTATCAGGTGGTCAGCGTCAGAGAGTATGGATTGCTATGGCATTGGCGCAAGGCACGGATATTTTAGTACTGGATGAACCAACAACTTATTTAGATTTAGCACATCAGCTCGATATTTTATTGTTGCTACAAAAACTAAATAAGGAAGAAGGACGAACAATTATCATGGTTTTACATGATTTAAATCATGCATCACGGTTCTCTCATTTTATGATGGCCATGAGAGACGGCAATTTAATGGTGAATGGCAGTCCAAAAGAAGTGATGACAAAAGAAAATTTACAAAGGGTATTTAATATTGATGCAGAAATGGCTGTATGTCCCTATAGTGAAAATCCAATCTGCCTATCTTATCAGTTGTACGATATGAAAAAATAAAAGCTAGTTGGAAGTTATGAGGAGGAAATAAAATGACTACGTCGACAGGAGTAGGAGAGCTCCACGATTTAGAAGAGCTACAGAAGCGATCTCATCCGATCCGTGGAGTAGTGGCTTTAATCGTAGGAGTAATTGGATTAATAGTTGCCATTGGCTTATCAATTTCTTTTGGTGCAGCAGATATTTCATTGGGTACTGTTTGGACAGCTGTTACCCATTTTTCACCAGAATTAACAACACATCAAATTATCCATGATATTCGCTTACCACGGATACTTGGAGCAGCATTAGTCGGTGCAAGCTTTGCGGTAGCGGGTGCGATTATGCAGGGGATGACACGTAACCCTTTAGCAGACTCAGGGTTATTAGGCTTGAACTCAGGAGCTGCCTTTATGTTAGCCGTATGTTTTGCCTTCTTCCCTGGGTTGCCTTATATGTATTTAATTTTATGGTCCTTTGTAGGTGCAGGTCTTGGTGTGGCCATCGTTTATGGTATTGGCTCGCTTTCTAAAGGTGGCTTAACACCTATGCGACTAGTTTTAGCAGGAGCTGCTGTTAGTGCGTTACTTGGGGCGCTCGGAGAAGGAATTGCTCTTTATTTTCGTATCGGACAAGACCTCGCATTTTGGTATGCGGGAGGGGTTTCAGGCACAAAATGGAGCCATCTACAAATCTTATCTCCATGGATACTTGTTGCGATGATAGGAGCTCTTATCCTATCGCGTTCCATCACCGTACTAAGCTTAGGTGAAGAAATTGCAGTTGGGCTAGGGCAACGTACTGCTGTGGTAAAAGTATGGGGAATGATCATTGTTTTAGTTCTAGCGGGTGCAGCAGTTTCTGTTGTCGGTGCGGTTGGTTTTGTAGGGTTAATTATCCCTCATTTAACCAGATACATAGTTGGTCATGATTATCGCTGGATCATCGCTTGTTCCTTGGTATATGGAGCATTGCTTGTTGTGTTAGCTGATTTAGTAGCACGTGTTATTAATCCACCTTATGAAACACCCATTGGTGCGCTCATAGCCTTTATTGGAGTACCATTCTTCCTTTATTTAGCGCGAAAAGGAGGGAAAGAACTATGAGTAACAGCTATTTAACACCAAGTCAGCTAAAGGCGAAAAGGAAACATTTTTCCATTCTTGCTACGCTCATTGTGTTAATCGTTATTACCTTTGTCATAAGTATGAATACAGGTGTCATTAAACTGACACCAATGGAGGTTCTTCGGACTCTTTTTGGTCAAGGTGATGCACAACAGCAGCTTATCTTATATGAATTCAGACTTCCAAGAATTGTGATTGCTGTATTAGTAGGTATGGGGTTAGCTATATCAGGCGCTATTTTACAGGGCATTTCTAAAAATGCCTTAGCAGACCCAGGAATCTTAGGGATTAATGCGGGAGCAGGACTAGCGGTTATGCTCTATGTGTCATTTTTTCCAACTACGAAAGCAGCACCTGTTTATTTACTGCCTATACTGGCTTTTGTAGGAGCAGGTTTGACAGCTGTACTGATTTATTCACTTTCTTATCGACGCCATGAGGGGATTACACCAATGCGTTTAATCTTAACTGGGGTAGCTGTGGCAGCAGGGATTAGCTCGGCTATGATTGTGCTAACACTACGTCTATCGCCAGAGAATTATCAATTTGTAGCAACATGGCTAGCAGGTAGCATTTGGGGCTCAAATTGGAGATTTGTTCTGTCGTTATTACCATGGTTAGTTATCTTATTGCCATTCGTCTATTCAAAATCACGTGTATTAAACATATTGAATTTAGGTGAATTAACAGCAGTAGGACTAGGTGCCTCGATAGAAAAAGAGCGACGCTGGTTGTTGGCTGCTGCTGTTGGATTGGCTGGAGCTAGTGTTTCAGTAAGTGGTGGAATTGGTTTCGTTGGCCTTGTTGCGCCACACTTAGCTCGACAGCTTGTTGGGGCTAAACACCAGTTTTTATTGCCAACCGCAGCATTATTAGGAGGTTTTTTAGTGTTAATGGCTGATACAATCGGTCGTTCCATTTTAGAACCTTCAGAAATTCCAGCAGGGATTGTGGTAGCAGTTTTAGGAGCACCTTATTTCTTGTATTTACTAGCACGATTAAAAGAGTAAATGGCACTTTTTCCTTTGTGTGTGAATAGTATTGCCATGAGAGGAAAGAATAGACGGTTATTAGATTAATTCTTGTCAAACAATTTACGTTTGAATAGATTAGAAGGGGATGGAGAAGAGGAAATGTCAGAGGAACTATATGATGTAACAATTGTTGGTGGTGGTCCAGCAGGGCTTTATACTGCCTTTTATAGTGGAATGCGAGATTTAAAAACGAAAATTATCGAGTATAGCTCACAGCTAGGTGGTCGTATGCTAATATATCCTGAAAAAATGATATGGGATGTAGGTGGAGTAACACCTATTTTAGGTGGTCAGCTTATTAAACAACTTGTGGAGCAAGCTGAAACCTTTGATCCAACGATTGTCTTAAATCAAAAAGTGGAAAAATTAGATAAGCAACAGGATGGAACATTTATTTTAACATCCTCTACAGGAGAAAAACATTATTCCAAAACGGTTATTTTAGCAGTAGGCTATGGCGTCCTTTCTATGCAAAAGCTTGAAATTGAAGGAGCGGATCGCTACGAAGTAACGAATTTACATTATACAGTTCAGGAATTAGAAATCTTCCGAGACAAGCATGTGTTGATTTCAGGTGGTGGTAATTCTGCGGTTGATTGGGCAAACGAGCTAGAGGCAATTGCCGCAAGTGTCACGATTGTTCATCGTCGAGATGATTTTGGTGGACATGAAAAAAATGTCTTACGTATGAAAGAATCCTCAGTTCATGTAAAAACACCCTATGAAGTCGTTCAATTGCATGGGGACGGAGATTTAATTCAATATGTATCTATTGTCAATAAAGATACCGATGAAATGGAACGAGTGAAGGTAGATGCTGTCATTGTAAATCATGGTTTAAAATGTGATTACGGTGCGCTTGAAGAATGGGGATTAAACATTCAGAATGGCGTAGCGATTGTTAATGAGAATCGGGAAACGAACGTAGCAGGTATCTATGGAGCTGGTGATTTTATTGATCATCCTAGTAAAGTTAGATTAATAGCTGGTGCATTTACCGATGGAATACTAGCATTAAATAGTGCAAAACTATACTTGGAGCCAGATGCACCGAAAGTAGCCTATGTATCTTCACATAATATTCGCTTTAAAGAGCGAAATGAGAAAATTGGGTTAGTAGACAATGATTATCGTGAAGTTCGCGGTTAGGTATTAGGGATGGTTTACTTTTAATATTTTTTACTTGAAAATGATAAAATATCTATGCTATACTTCAAAAGTATGCAACGTGTACATATGTAGCTGACGTTCCACTTCGACACAAATTTTGTAGTCGACATATTCGGGCTATGTAAGGTACAGTTCGATAATACTCTGTTCCAGATGGTTCAGGGCGAGAGGAGAAAACGAATATGAAACAAGGAATTCATCCAGACTACAAAGAAGCAACAGTAACTTGCTCTTGTGGGAACACTTTCAAAACTGGTTCAGTAAAAGAAAACATCGTTGTCGAGTTCTGCAACGAATGTCACCCATTCTACACTGGCCGTCAAAAATTCGCGTCTGCTGATGGTCGCGTGGATCGTTTCAACAAAAAATACGGTCTTAAAAACTAATGTTAGTTTAATACCTGCCAAGCATGCGCTTGGCAGGTATTTTTTTCAGTAAATAATACACGTTGATGCAAGTCTTTTCAAAATCCAGATTGACACAAAGAAAGGGAGAAGACAAAATGGCACAGCTATATTTTAAACATGGTGCAATGAATAGTGGGAAGTCAATAGAAATTCTAAAAGTTGCCCATAATTATGAAGAACAACAAAAACCTGTAATGATGTTTACTTCAGGTCTAGATACGCGTGATGAGGTGGGCTTTGTTTCCAGTCGAGTAGGTTTACGACAACAAGCCATTCCTGTTTATGAAGATACAAATATTTTTGAAATAGTGAAAACTAATGCTGTCAAACCTTATTGTGTGCTTGTGGATGAAGTTCAATTTTTAAAAAAAGCACATGTTTTACAGCTAGCTAACATTGTGGATAAATTGGACATTCCCGTAATGGGCTTTGGTTTAAAAAATGATTTTCAAAATGAGCTATTTGAAGGTAGCCAGTACATGCTTACATATGCAGATAAAATTGAGGAAATGAAAACAATTTGCTGGTTCTGTCATAAAAAAGCAACCATGAATTTGCGCGTAGATGAAAGTGGAAAGCCAGTTTACACAGGAGATCAAATTCAAATCGGTGGCAATGATTCGTATTATCCTGTTTGCCGAAAATGTCATGCAAATCCACCGCTATAAAGCTAAGTAGCTTTGTTACAGCGCTAAGAAAAAGTAGCATACATGTGAAAATTTCCTTATACTAAGTAGTGGAATAAGAAATGAAAAAACCATTACGCCTTAGCGTAATTTTGATGAAAGCGGCTTCTCTGTAAAAAAGGAGCAATTTAAAAAACTAAATAGAGGTGAAATCCATGTTTGATCGATTACAGGCAGTGGAAGATCGTTATGAAAGGCTTACTGAGCTTTTGAGCGATCCGGATATTGTTAATGATAGTAAGAAATTACGCGAATATTCTAAGGAACAATCAGATATCCAAGAGACAGTAGATACTTATCGTGAATATAAAAGTGTGAAAGAACAGCTAGTAGATACACGAGAAATGTTAGATAGCGAAAAAGACCCTGATATGCACGAAATGGTAAAGGAAGAATTTAACCTTTTAAAAGCACAGCAGGAAGAGCTAGAAGAGCGATTACGTATTTTATTAATTCCAAAAGATCCGAATGATAATAAAAACGTTATTATGGAAATCCGTGGGGCAGCTGGTGGTGACGAGGCTAATATTTTTGCAGGTGACTTGTTCCGTATGTATTCTCGCTATGCAGAAACGCAAGGCTGGAAAATTGATATTATGGAAGCTACACCAAACCCAATGGGCGGCTATAAAGAGGTAATCTTTATGATTAATGGACAAGGAGCCTATTCAAAATTCAAATTTGAAAATGGCGCACACCGTGTACAACGTGTCCCTGCTACAGAATCACAAGGTCGAATTCATACATCAACAGCAACAGTTGCTTGCTTACCTGAGGTTGAGGAAGTAGATGTTGAAATCCATGAAAAAGATATCCGTGTAGATACATTTGCATCATCTGGTGCAGGTGGTCAATCTGTAAATACAACGATGTCTGCTGTTCGTATGACCCATTTACCGACAGGTGTTGTGGTTTCGATGCAGGATGAACGTTCACAAATTAAAAACCGTGAAAAAGCAATGAAAATTCTTCGTGCTCGTGTTGCAGATATGTATATGCAGGAAGCACAAAAGGAGATTGATGCTACGCGTAAATCAGCTGTTGGATCTGGTGATCGCTCTGAGCGAATTCGTACTTACAATTATCCACAAAACCGCGTAACCGACCACCGTATCGGCTTAACGATTCAAAAGCTAGATCAAATCGTTGAAGGCAGACTAGACGAGATTATCGATGCTCTTATTTTAGAAGAACAAGCATCGAAGTTAGAGCGTTTAAATGATGACTTATAAAAATGTGATGGAGGCCCTTGAGTGGGCTTCTTCTTTTTTAGTGGATAATGGTTGTGAACAAACAGCAGCGCGGATTGTTATGCAACATGTGCTTGGTACTAGTTATGGAGAAGTTATGTTGCATTTGCAAGATGAATTAACAGCAGCGCAGCAAATGAAATTTAATGAGCTCATAGAAGAACATGCCAATGGTCGACCTGTCCAATATTGTGTTGGGTATGAGGAGTTTTATGGACGTTCATTCTTAGTCGATGAATCTGTCTTAATTCCACGAACTGAAACAGAGGAATTGGTGCTTGGAACAATTAATCGACTACCTAAAATATTTACAAAGCAAACATTGAAGCTGGCTGATATCGGTACAGGTAGTGGAGCCATTGCTATTTCAATGAAGCTGGAATGTCCAGCATTAACGGTCATAGCTACCGATTTATCAGAAGCTGCACTAGCAACTGCTCAAAAAAATGCAAAGCAATTAGAAGCAGATATTGATTTTAGATTGGGAGATTTAGCTGCTCCACTTGCAGGAGAAAAATTTGATATTGTTTTATCGAACCCGCCGTATATTGCATTTGATGAGGCACAAGCAATGTCAAGCGTTGTGCTAGAGCATGAGCCGCATAGTGCCCTCTTTGCCGAGGAGGATGGTCTTATTTTATATAGAAAATTAGCTGAACAATTACCAGCTTATATGAATAGGCCAGCGTTGATTGGATTAGAAATCGGTTATACACAGGGGGAGAAAGTAGCTAAATTCTTCCAAGATAGTTTTCCACAGGCAACAGTTTCAGTAGAAAAAGATATTAATGGTAAACCTCGAATGATTTTTTGTGAGCTACATGTATAAAGTTTCTTGATCTTGCCAACAATGTTGAGCAAGGAGGGATTTTTATGTTAAACGAATACAAGATTATTAGATTACCTAAACAAAATATCTTTCTAGCTTTTGCTAGACTAGTATTAATTGCGATTGTTTTACAGTTATGTGTTTTATATATTCCAACATTAGTAGGTTTGGCGAAGGAATCTTCCAATGATGTGCAAGAAAAAGATTTTCGTATACGTGTTATTGCAAACAGTAATACAGCACAAGATCAGCTAGAGAAACAGCAGCTTGTTCAAGATTTGAAGCCATACTTTTTACAAGTTGGTACCGCTGGATTTGCTGGGAATGAGCAAATTCTTTTGTTAAAACAACAAATTGAAGCTGAACTGAGCGAAAATTATCCACAATTGGATACACAGGTTGTTGTTGGGGATAATTTATTCCCACCAAAAAGACAAGATGCTGTACTTTATCCACAAAATGTCTATCAATCAATTGTTGTAAAAATTGGTGATGCACGCGGAGATAACTGGTGGTGCAGTATCTTCCCATCGATCTGTGAACCTGATAAAGAAGAGGTAAAAGAAGAAGTAGAAGTAGAAGAAAAAGAACAAGTTACATTCTTTATATGGGAATGGATTAAAGGACTTTTTGAATGAATTGTGCACAAATTCAGACAACTTATACACATTTTTTAATAAGTTATAAACAATATGTGGATAATTCAGTGAAAACGAATAATTGAAGGTAGGTATTAATCATGAAAACTGTTTGTAAGGTTGTGGACAGTAATGTGAATAGTCAGATTAATTATACACAAGCTGTGGATATCTTAAATGCAGGAGAGGTAGTGGCATTTCCCACAGAGACGGTTTATGGCTTAGGAGCGATTGCCACAAATGATCTGGCTGTTAAAAAGATATTTGAAGCAAAAGGTCGACCTTCAGATAATCCTTTAATTGTCCACGTTGGTACAAAAGAGGAAGTAGCGATCTATATCGACCATATTTCTGACATAGCTAAACAATGCATGGATTTATTTTGGCCAGGACCATTAACACTGGTGATGCCAGCGAAGCCAAATGTATTAGCTAAAAGTGTCACAGCTGGGTTATCAACAGTAGGCATTCGAATGCCTGATCATCCAGTAGCGCTTGCCTTACTACAACAGCTCCAAAAACCGCTTGCTGCACCGAGCGCTAATCGTAGTGGAAAGCCCAGTCCTACAGAAGCCGTTCATGTTTTAGATGATTTAGAAGGGTACATACCTTATATTTTAGATGGAGGTTCTACAGGCATAGGGCTTGAGTCTACTGTACTAGATGTGACACATGAACCTCCAGTAATTTTACGTCCAGGTGGTATTACGAAGGAAATGCTTGAGGCTAAGATTGGTCCAGTGATTCAACCAACTAAAATAGAACAGAAGCTAGACGCAACGCCTAAGGCACCGGGAATGAAATATACGCATTATGCACCAAATGCTCCCGTGTATTTAATAGACTGTGATGTTGAGAAAGTCAACGAAGCTGTTCTACATTTACAGAGACAAGGACATAGTGTAGCACTACTTGCACCTGAGAACTTTGAAGAAATTAAAGTGGATTTTTACTTCTCTATTGGTGAAGCAGGAAGTAAAGAAGAAATGGGTGCGGCCTTATATAATGCACTTAGAGCATGTGATAAAACTACCGCTACCGTAATATTAGCAACAACTACTTCAATAGAAGGAGTAGGTGCAGCTATTATGAATAGACTTGAAAAAGCCTCTGGAGGTAAATGGTATTCATTATAATAGAATAATTATAGGCAAAAGACATTGAAGAACCACATGTTTTTTGTCTTTTTTTGTCTAATTATTATATGTTAAAAACGAAAAACAAATAGTAAACAGTTATGATAATAATGTATTTTCGAGCATAAAATGATAAAATATTAGGGAGTGAAGGAGTGCGTTCTTGCAGGGAATTCTTGCAGGTATATTAACGTCTGTTGATGTGATTGGTCTATATGTTTTGCTGCCAAATGTTAGATATCGATTATTTTTATCATTATGGACGGCTGCATTACATATGCTTTTTCCTTTATTAGGGTTTGAATTAGGAAGCTATTTAGTTCGATTTCTATTAGAATGGGGACAATGGATTTCAAGTATTTTATTATTTTGTATCGGTATGCATTTATTATTATTTTCTCACAGAGATGAAAAAGTAACGATTTCACCTGTACTTTTAGCAGTGACTGCAAGCCTAGACACCTTTTCAGTTAGTGTTTCTTTTGGTATGCTTAACTTAGAAAAAACGATTTTTATTATGAGTGCAGGCTTAAGTGCATTAATTTGTGCTTATGGGTCATTAGTTATAGCACGTAGGAGCCAAGTCTTTTTTGGCAATAAAATTCAAATCGTTGCCGGCATTATATTTATAATCATGAGTATTCTAGCTATTCAACAATAGATAAAATTGGAGAGTGATAAGTGTGAAAATATTATTTGTTTGTACAGGCAATACTTGTCGCAGTCCGATGGCAGAAGCTATTTTAAAACATAAACAAATAAACAATGTAGAAGTGCGTTCAGCTGGTATTTATGCGATGCCTAATGCACAAATGTCAGCACTTGCACAACAAGTGTTGAATGAAGCCCAAATGTCCCATCAACATTTAGCGACGCAATTATCCCAAGCTGAAATGGCATGGGCAGACTTAATTTTAACAATGACGACTGCTCACAAAGATACCGTCATTTCCAATTATCCAGAAGCTGAGCATAAGGTATTTACCTTGAAAGAGTATACAAATGAGGGCAGTTTAGAAAATGTAGTGGATCCTTATGGTGGTAATAGAGCAATTTATGAAGCAACATTTGCAGAATTAAAAGAACTGGTCAATCAATTAATACAAAAACTCGAAAAGAATTGAGGGGTCCTATGAAAAAACAATTTGGTTTACGCCTAAAGTTGGTGTTATTTGTTAGTGTTCTTGCACTAATCACCTACAGTGTCAGTTTTATATTCATTGAGTTTTTACAACCTACCTTCTTCCCTGACACAAATCGAAAAGTTTTTGAAGTGATTACGTATGCGTTAGGGATAACTTGGTCAGGGATATTAGCTGCCTTTTTAAGTGTAATCCTCATCAAGCCTTTACAGCAGCTTGAGCATTCAGCAACACTTGTGGCGGAAGGAAAAATAGGACAGGATGTACAAATGCCTAATACAAATGATGAGATTCGATCTGTGGCAGAGGCATTCCAACAAATGGTGTTAAATTTACGTCAAATGGTGGAAAGTATTGATCACAACTTCCAACAAACAAATCAATCGATTATCCAGCTTTCAGATGAAGCAGGAGTGGCAACAAGAAAGGCAGAAGGCATTGCGTCTACTGTAAAGCATATTTCTACAGGAGCAGAAGCATCTGCAACAGCTGTACAAGATACTGCTGAAGCGATTGAAGATGTAAGAACGCTTGCAACAGAGGTAAATAGTAGGGCAGAGGCATCAGCATCACAAACTAAAGAGATTCTACATAATTTATCGACAACAACAAAAGCCATTGAAACATTAGTGAATAGTATTCAACAAATTGCGACAGGTAATAATGAGGCATTAAAAAGCATTCATGCGCTAGAAGAGAATGCTGGACAGGTAGAAAGAATAATTAGCTTAGTTGGTGACATTGCAGCACAAACCAATCTGTTGGCACTAAACGCCTCTATAGAAGCTGCTCGTGCTGGAGAACATGGAAAGGGCTTTGCAGTAGTAGCTGAAGAAGTTCGTGGTTTGGCTGATGAAAGTGCAAAAGCAGTGCAAGGAATTACTGCTTTAATTCAAACTATGCAGCAAAACGTAGAAGTAGTTGTGAAACAAATGAACGAACAAGTTGCCTTTGCAACAAAGGAGGCCGATCGAGTTTCTGAAACAACGACAGCAGTAGAAAATATGGCTTCTAATGTACATGAAATGGCAACATCAATTGTTGAGATTTCTTCTTTAATCGAACAGCAAATGCATAATATTGAAACGACAGCTCGACAGTCACAGGAAGTTGCTGCCATTGCGGAACAAACGTCAGCAGGTGCACAGGAAGTTCGTAGTGCAGCTGAAGAGCAAGCCTATGCAATTGAACAAGTCGAGCATCTAGCTCAAAGTTTGAAAAAGCAATCGGAAGCATTGCATAAAATGATCCAACAATTTGATAGACAAGCATAGTCCTGAAGGTTATACATAAATCCCATGAAAAATCGGATTTATGTATAACCTTTTTTATTAAAGGACAATTTATGTCCACTGTAAGTAAAAAGCTAAAAAAACTTCAGTAGATGGAATATTACAACAAAAGACCATTATCCGAACTTATTAACATGATATTCACATTATCCACAAAAAAATAAGTTTAAAAGTGAATAATTTTGTGTTAACATACAATTAATGTTCGTCTTTCAGGAAAAATCAACGTAAAAACATAAGAAAAATCGTGTTATTCTTCAGAAAGAAGTGGTACACTAAGGTTGACTATAATTCGAAAAGAGGGAACCCAGTGAGAATAGCAATTTCTTCTGATCACGGAGGCAATAACTTACGTCGTGAGATTATGCAGCTATTAGATGAACTTCAAATTAGCTACGAAGATTTTGGTCCACAATCTGCGGATTCAGTAGACTATCCAGACTATGCAAAACCTGTATCTGAGGGTGTTGCTAACGGAGAATTTGATAAAGGCATTTTAATTTGTGGCACAGGAATTGGTATGTCCATTGCCGCTAATAAGGTCAAGGGCATACGTTGTGCATTAGTACATGATGTATTTAGTGCCAAGGCAACGCGTTGCCATAATGATTCAAATATTTTAGCAATGGGCGAACGTGTAATTGGCCCTGGCCTTGCACGTGAAATCGTACAAGCATGGCTAGAAACCGATTTTGAAGGTGGCCGCCATGTACGCCGTATTGAAAAAATTACTGAACTAGAGCAATAATAGTTTTGTTATTCCATATATGGCATTCGTATAGGATGTCATATATGGCATGATTTTAATGGATATAGATGAAGGAGCTGAGCTTAATGGTTGTAAAACAAATACGAACACATTTGACTCAGTTACTCAGTGAATTTGAAGAGCAGGTATCATTACGACCTCATACAATTTTTGTAGTAGGGTGCTCTACATCTGAAGTGATTGGTCAGAAAATTGGCACAGCGGGAGCATTGGAGATAGCAGAAGCCATTTTTGAGCCGTTACAAGAATTTGCAGCAAAGCATCATTTGCTTTTAGCATTCCAAGGTTGTGAGCATATAAATCGCGCCATTACTATGGAAGCATCAACAGCTGAAAAATTTGGCTATGATCCAGTAGCGGTTGTCCCAGTACGTACGGCAGGCGGCTCAATGTCAGCATATGCCTATACGCAATTTGATAATCCAGTGATTGTTGAAACAATACAGGCACATGCAGGTATTGATATTGGACAAACATTAATCGGTATGCATTTGAAAGCAGTAGCTGTACCTGTTCGAACATCGGTAAAAATGGTAGGAGAAGCTGTTGTGACGATTGCAACAACACGTCCTAAGCTAATTGGCGGAGAACGTGCAGTATATAAATAATTACCACCCTATTTAGTGGTAGAGATGAATAACGATACTTTAGGAGGCTTTTTCAAACATGGCATATGAAAAATTAGCAGTACAAGACAAAGCAGTACTAGATGGAATTCTTGCAGAAAAAACACGTCAGCAAGCAAATATTGAATTGATTGCATCAGAAAACTTTGTATCCGAAGCAGTGATGGAAGCGCAAGGATCAGTACTGACAAATAAATACGCTGAAGGTTATCCTGGTAAACGCTATTATGGTGGCTGTGAGCATGTAGACGTAGTAGAGGATATTGCACGTGATCGTGTAAAAGAACTCTTCGGAGCAGAATATGCAAATGTGCAACCACACTCAGGTGCACAAGCAAACATGGCTGTTTACCATACGATTCTAGAACCAGGTGACACAGTTCTGGGTATGAACCTTTCACATGGTGGTCACTTAACACATGGTTCTCCAGTAAACTTCTCTGGTATTCTATATAATTTTGTAGAGTATGGTGTAACACAAGATACACAAGTGATTGATTATGAAGATGTACGACAAAAGGCTTTAGAGCATAAACCGAAACTGATTGTTGCTGGTGCATCTGCTTATCCACGTGAAATTGACTTCTCTAAATTCCGTGAAATTGCAGACGAAGTCGGAGCCTATTTCATGGTGGATATGGCACACATTGCTGGACTTGTAGCTGCTGGCGAACATCAATCACCAGTGCCATATGCTGATTTTGTTACATCAACTACACATAAAACATTACGTGGACCACGTGGTGGATTAATTCTTGCTTCAAAAGAATGGGAGCAAAAACTAAATAAATCTGTATTCCCAGGCATTCAAGGTGGCCCATTAATGCATGTTATCGCTGCAAAAGCTGTAGCATTTGGAGAAGCTTTACAACCAGAATTTAAAGACTATGCAAAACAAATTAAAGCCAATGCAAAGGCTTTAGCAGAAGTATTAATTGCTGAGGGAGTTGAAATTGTTTCTGGTGGTACAGATAATCATTTATTACTGCTAAATGTTAAATCTCTTGGTTTAACTGGTAAAGTAGCAGAGCACGCACTAGATGAAGTGGGTATTACAACAAATAAAAATACAATCCCTTACGATACTGAATCTCCATTTGTCACTTCTGGAATTCGTATTGGTACTCCAGCGGTCACTTCTCGTGGCTTTAAGGAGGAAGATATGAAAGAAGTAGGAGCAATTATAGCAGCTGTTCTTAAAAACCCTGAAGATGAAACAGTTAAAGCAGATGCAAAAGATCGTGTGAAGGCATTAACTGATAAGCATCCACTATATGTATAATCAATAGAATAATAGCTGTGTTTAAAGTACAAAATTTACTTTAAATACAGCTTTTTATTTTGGAAATCGAGGATTAAACTGTAAAAAACATCTTTTTTCTAACAAAGTAGAATAATCCTCTTATTTTTGAATAAATTTACATAAAAACGGTATAAAGGGATATATTATAGAAGGCAGAGGACAGATAGTGTCCTAGAAAAGAAGTTTTTTTAATAAAAGTGAAAATTTAATTAAATTTTATGTACAATGGAAATGAGATGAAGTGATAGAAAAGGAGGGGTTGGATGGTCACTAAATCGTTAAACACAGATTATGATGTATTATTAAACAGCATTCGCAAATTAGGGAATAATTCGAAAGAAAGCTACGTTATTTTTGATGCAACGAAGCATCATTACATAGTAGAGTGTAATGATTCATTTTGTATGCTTACTAATGCTGCACGTTCACAAATCTTAAATACTGAGTATTTTTCATGGCTATCAATGGACGAAAAAAAGACAACCATTGAAATGATGAAAGAAAAAATACATAACGGCATAATGGTGCAGGCGAAGCTATATCATAATGGCATCGATAAACCTCCCTTTTGGGCAGAAATACAAGCATTACCTTTTTGCAATGAGGCAAATATAACGCAATTTGTTTTAGTATTTGTGAAGGATGTTACATATTATCATACGGAAGACTTCTTAATGCGTTTAGAAAATGATATGTATAGGGCGATTGAGAAGGAGTTTTCTTTTGAGCAAAAGATGAAGCTTATTTGTCAAGGACTCGATGAATTTTTTATGCCAAATATTGCAAGTATGGTGCTCATAAAAACAGAAGTAAACCAATTACAAGTTTTCATAGGAGGTAATCAAACAGAGAGCGTACCAAGATGTTGTGCAAACAATGATTTCTTTAAGAAGGTCATGGAATCAGAAACGTCTACTTTCATAGAGAATTTAGATGAAGTGAATATTCCGAAAGAACATAAGCAATATGCTTCGCTAGCTAAAAAGTCACATGGATGGTTTATCCCTATACGTAATCAACAGCGGCAAGTAATAGGTGTTTTTTCGATATTTAGCCAAAAAACACAAAGTGACCAAATGCTTAAAAATATGTTTCGAAAAATGGGTGCTCTTGTTGCATTGGCTTATTCATATGCAAGGACGCAGAAAAAAATTTGGGATTTAGCCTATACAGACATTACAACAGGTCTGCCTAATCGTCACAGCTTTGTTAATACGATTGAAAGGGAAGTCCAGCAGGGGCAAAGCGGCTTTATTAAAATATTAAAACCTAGTGAATTTCATCAAGTAGTTGAATTGTACGGTCGTGAAATTGGTGATGAACTTTTAAGACAACTTGCCAAACGTCTTGAGCAAGACAAGTCAGAAAGTAATGAATATGTTGCTAGATTTACTAGCTCTAGTTTGATTATGACTACAATGTCACTTCATGAAGATTTGAATGATTATGAGATGAGAATAAAAGAAACGATTCGCCAGCCTTTTATCATAGGAGGAAAGCAAATCTATATTACATTAAAAACAGGAATTGCTTCATATAATGAAGACATAAATATTAATGATGCGATTCGTTTTGCAGATAATGCGTTATCCTTTGCAATCGATAGGCCAGGCACACATACAGAAATATTTACAACAGAGAAAAACGATGTGCTGGTACAGAAGATGACGATCTTAAATCATTTGTCAGAAGCCATCAAAAATAAAGAAATAACAGTCCACTTACAGCCTAAAGTAGATTTACGCAATGGGGAAATTCAAAGTATTGAAGCACTTGCAAGGTGGATTTCTCCAAAATTGGGCTTTGTTTCACCAGCACTCTTTATTCCAGTAGCAGAGAGTGCTGGTAAGGTGCGAGAAATTGATGTGCTTATTTTAGAGACGGTACTCTCGTGGCTTTCAGAACGACAACGCCTGGGAAAGAAATTAGTGAAAATTGCTGTCAATATTTCGCCTGATCATTTTTACTACATGCATTTTGTTCAAGATACACTGAAACTTGTGCGGAAGTATAATATTGACCCTAGCTATATTATCTTAGAGGTGACAGAAAATATTGGTTTAGTAGATTTTCAATCAGCCTATAAGATCATTCAAGAGCTAAAGAGCTATGGCTTTAAAACATCCGTAGATGATTTTGGAACAGGTTTTTCTTCATTAAGCTATTTGCAACAGCTACCGTTTGCTGAACTAAAGATTGATCGAAGCTTCATCAATGCTATTGAAGATCCAGCAACTCTGGCTATTGTTCGCTCTATCATTCAGTTAGCATTAAATTTAGGAATGATTTCAGTGGCAGAGGGCATAGAGACAGAGGAACAGGTTGAGATTCTACGTGCGCTAGGATGCACAGTAGGACAAGGATATTTCTATTTCAAGCCAATGCCAATCGAACAATTAGATATAATTCTTGATCAATAACTTAGTTTTGACAAAAGAATAGATGATAAAGGGAGTTGTCCTAAATTTATTTTTGAGGCAACTCCTTTTTTCTGTTATACTAGTTGAGATAAAAATGAATCCGAACGGTGAGGAGAGAATCCCTTTGAGCAAAGTCTATGTATTTGATCATCCACTAATCCAACACAAATTAACTTATATTCGCGACAAGAATACAGGAACAAAAGAATTTCGTGAGCTAGTAGACGAAGTGGCAACACTCATGGCATTTGAAATTACACGTGATATGCCAGTAGAGGAAATTGAAATTGAAACACCTGTAACAATTGCAAATACAAAAGTACTTTCTGGTAAAAAACTTGCAATCGTACCGATTTTACGTGCAGGTATCGGTATGGTAGATGGCGTATTAAAGCTTATCCCTGCTGCAAAAGTTGGTCATATTGGTCTTTACCGTGATCCAGAAACATTAAAACCAGTTGAATATTACGCAAAACTTCCTGCAGATGTTGAAGAACGTGATTTCATCATTGTAGATCCAATGCTTGCAACTGGTGGTTCTGCAGTGGAGGCAATTCATTCACTGAAAAAACGTGGAGCTAAAAACATTAAATTCATGTGCTTAATCGCTGCACCAGAGGGTGTGAAAGCTATTCAAGAAGAACATTCGGATGTAGATATTTATATTGCTGCTCTTGATGAAAAATTAAATGACCATGGTTATATTGTACCGGGCTTAGGTGATGCTGGAGACCGTCTATTCGGTACAAAATAAAAATCCATACATGAAATTTCCTCATTTAGGAAACTAATAACTTGTGAAAGCGTCCTTCAAATTGAAGGGCGTTTCATAGTATGTGTAGGTAAGTAATCCTTCATCAACAGGAGATTGGTCTTACCATACAATAACAAAAAGGACGGTGCAGATCGTTTTGACAAAAAAATGGAAAGTAATGACGATTTTTGGTACAAGACCAGAAGCAATTAAAATGGCTCCTCTTGTTTTGGAGTTACAAAAGTATCCAAAGCAAATAGAATCTATTGTAACTGTAACAGCACAGCATCGCCAAATGCTCGATCAAGTATTAGAAACGTTTAGTATTACACCAAACTATGACTTAAATATAATGAAGGATCGCCAAACATTAATTGATGTAACGACAAACGCATTACAGGGTTTAGATCAAGTAATGAAGGAAGCACAACCAGATATCGTTTTGGTACATGGTGATACAGCAACGACTTTCATTGCAAGTCTCGCTGCGTTCTATAACCAAATCGCTATAGGCCATGTAGAAGCTGGACTTCGAACATGGAACAAATATTCACCATATCCAGAGGAAATGAATCGCCAACTAACAGGTGTGATGGCAGATTTACATTTTGCGCCAACTGAAGTATCTAAAAAGAATCTTTTAGATGAGAATAAAAATCCAGCGACGATTTTTGTTACAGGTAATACAGCAATAGACGCATTAGCAACAACAGTCAGTGAACACTACTCACATCCTGTTTTAGATAAAATCGGGAAAGATCGCATGATTTTATTAACAGCACATCGTCGCGAAAATCTTGGTGAACCAATGCGCCATATGTTTAAAGCGATTACTAGAATACTCGCAGAACATGAGGATGTTCAAGTTGTTTATCCAGTTCATATGAACCCGGCTGTAAGAGAAATTGCTAATGAAATTTTAGGGAATAATAAACGAGTGCATTTAATTGAGCCTCTTGAAGTATTTGATTTCCATAACTTTGCGGCTAATTCCTATATGATCTTAACGGATTCAGGCGGTGTACAAGAAGAGGCACCTTCATTAGGAAAGCCAGTGCTTGTTCTTAGAGATACGACAGAACGTCCAGAGGGAATTGCAGCAGGAACATTAAAGCTAGCAGGAACAGAAGAGGAAACAATTTACGCCTTAGCAAAGGAATTACTAACAGATAATAATGCCTATGAAGCAATGGCTAAAGCATCAAATCCATATGGGGATGGACATGCATCTAAGCGTATTGTTGAAGCATTGCTAGGATTTTTACAAAAAACTAATTAATATACTATATTTTATATTAAAAATAAGTCTAATGTACCTGTTGAAATGGGTAAGCTAATTTACGAGCATAATCTTGTCGTAAATTAGCTTTTTTAATGCGTGAGAAGGTTGAGAAATTTTGAAACTATGAAATTTCATACACAAATTTGTCAACAATTTGACAAGAGTATAGAGGCTGTGAAGTTTTTCTCCTTTACCAATTGACTTCAAATATCACCTATTGTATGCTTACAAAGGGTAAGAATGATAAGGGTTTCTGTTCATAAATAGGACGTTGAAACACTTGTTATATCAACTTTCTACTAAATTGACAGTTCAAAATAAGACTGTCGATTTGCAACGTTTTGTGCGTTTCGGTTTTTACCGAGTCGGTAAGGGGTGTAAGTTATTTTTTGGGCATTTACACCTGTAATTGAAATGACTCTCCCATTACTATTCCGCTGTGAGTAGTGCTTTTCACTGCTCTTTTCTGATTTCACATAGTGGTCAGCAAACGTTTTCATTACTCGAAAAAATGATTCAGGAGATTACAACCAATGCTAGATTTGCATCACATTTTTGCTGTGCAGAAGAGGGCGTTATTTTTTTTGCTTGCACTCTGCGCATTAGGCTGGGGATTTACCCCCTATCAAACTGTTTTTGCGGGCATCGCAGTCGGTGCATTCTTTGGTACGTATAATTTTTGGATTTTAGTTCGACGTATGGAGAAGTTTGACAGATCCATTAGTGAAGGGAAGAAAATAGGCTCACTTGGTACAGCGCTTCGCTTTGGATCAGGTGTTGCGGCAGTCGCAATAGCCATTTCGTTGCCAAACTATTTTCACTTAATTAGCACGGTTATAGGGCTAATGATTCCGTACGTTTTTCTCTTTGTCGAGAGAATTGTGTCACATGTAAGGAACCGCTAATGTGCTTTAAATTAGAAAGAGAGGTGAAAAATAACAATGAATCATGAAGCTCCGTTACTAGAAGTCGGTTTTTTAACATTTAACTTATCAACAGTTATGATGTTACTAGTTGCAGCAATTATCGTATTTTTAATTGCCTTTATTTCAACTAGAAGCCTAAAGTTAAAACCTACTGGTATGCAAAACTTTATGGAATGGATTATGGATTTCGTTAAGAATATCATTAAAAGCAACATGGATTGGAAAACTGGTGGTCGATTCCACGTTCTAGGCATCACACTAATTATGTTTATCGCAGTATCTAACTTACTAGGTCTTCCTTTCTCAATTGTCTATGGGCATGAGCTATGGTGGAAATCACCAACAGCTGACCCTACAGTAACGATGACATTAGCAGCAATGATATTAGTCTTAACGCATTTCTATGGTGTAAAAATGAAGGGTACAGGTCATTATGTTGGTACATTCTTCAAACCAATGTCATTCATGTTCCCACTTAAAATAGTAGAAGAATTTGCAAACACATTAACATTAGGTTTACGTCTTTACGGTAACATTTATGCGGGTGAGATTTTACTTGGCTTACTTGCAGGTTTAGCATCATCAGGTGCTGTGGGATTCATCGGGGCAATCGTTCCTATGATGGCATGGCAAGGTTTCTCAATTTTCATCGGCTTTATCCAAGCCTTTATCTTCACAATGTTAACAATGGTTTACATGGCTCATAAAGTGAGCGATGACCATTAATATAAAGCATATACCCTATGCTTGAACAACAAAAACAAACAATTCCAAGGAGGAAATTTTCAAATGACAGGTTCATTAGGTTTATTAGCAGCAGCAATCGCAATCGGTTTAGGTGCACTTGGTGCAGGTATTGGTAACGGTCTTATCGTATCAAAAACAGTAGAAGGTATCGCTCGTCAACCAGAAGCTCGTGGCGTTCTTCAAACTACAATGTTCATCGGGGTTGCATTAGTTGAGGCCCTACCGATCATCGCAGTAGTAGTAGCATTCATCGTAATGAACAAATAATTCAGTTGAACACTGAATTTTACTAGTGGCGAAGCAGGATTCTCCAGATGAAACTTCGCCCTTCATTTTGGAACTGATAAAAGCTATGTGTAAATATAGCTTTTTAAAATAGGTAGTTTTTTAGTCACTAAATTATGTTGAAGTTAAAGCTCTTGAAGGGAGTGAAACAATCGTGTTTTTAGATAATCTTGTACTAGGTGCAGGCGGTGCTTCGTTAAATAGTGGAGATATCATCGCAACATTAGTTATTTTCATCGTATTAATGTTACTACTTAAGAAATTCGCTTGGGGTCCACTTATGGGCATTATGCAACAACGTGAAGAATTAGTAGCGAGTGAAATCGAAGCAGCTGAAAAAGCGCGCAAAGAATCGCACCAATTTTTAGAAGAACAAAAGAGCCTTCTTAAGGAAGCTCGTACAGAAGCACAATCGATTGTTGAGGGCGCTAAGAAGCAAGGCGAATTACAAAAAGAAGAAATTCTTACTGTAGCTCGTAATGAAGCAAATCGCTTAAAAGAATCGGCTTTACGTGAAATTGAGTCTGAAAAAGAAAAAGCTATTGCAGCTGTACGTGATGAAGTCGTTTCATTATCTGTACTTGCAGCATCTAAAGTCCTTAGCAAAGAGATTTCTGAGGCAGACAACCGTGCTCTAATTGAAGAGACGATTGCGAAGGCAGGGGAAGCTCGATGAGTAATTCAACTGTAGCAAAACGTTACGCTCAAGCGCTTTTTGAATTGGCGCAACAAAAAAATATTCTTACTGAAGTTGGAGCAGACTTAAGTGAACTAACAAAAGTAGTAAAAGAATCTCCTGATTTTTTAACGCTTTTAAATGCACCTAAGTTCTCCGTTGAACGAAAAAAACAAATGGTAGCTGATATCTTTAACGGTGCAACACCAGAAGTTTTACACACTGTTCAACTTCTAGTTGAGAAAAAACGTGTAAACGAGATGACACAAATTGCTAAGGCATATGCTGAACTTGCTGCGCAAGCACAAGGCACTGCAGATGCAACAGTATTTTCAACACGTGCACTTTCTGCAGAAGAAAGCGCTAATATTTCAGCAGCGTTCGCGAAACTTGTTGGAAAACAATCATTAAATATTACAAACGAAGTTGATCCATCTTTACTTGGTGGTATTCGTGTTCAAATCGGTAACCATATTTATGATAGCTCAGTAGCAAACAAACTAGAGCGTCTAAAACGTGAATTAATCGGTTAATAATTTAGAAATGTGAGAGGTGACATACATGGGCATCAAGGCTGAAGAAATCAGCAGTCTGATTAAACAACAGATTGAGAATTATGAATCTGAACTTAAAGTAAGCGAAGTTGGTACAGTTATCCGTATTGGTGACGGTATTGCTCTTGCTCATGGCCTCGACAACGCCATGGCTGGAGAACTACTAGAGTTCTCTAATGGTGTTATGGGTATGGCTCAAAACCTAGAAGAAGGTAACGTTGGTATCGTAATCTTAGGTCCATACACTGACATCAAAGAAGGCGATGAAGTTCGTCGTACAGGTCGTATCATGGAAGTACCAGTTGGTGAAGAACTAATTGGTCGTGTTGTAAACCCACTTGGACAACCAGTGGATGGACAAGGTCCAATCAACACTACAAAATCTCGTCCAATCGAAAGTCCAGCTTTCGGTGTAATGGCTCGTAAATCAGTACACGAACCACTACAAACTGGTATTAAAGCGATTGACGCATTAGTGCCAATCGGTCGTGGTCAACGTGAGTTAATCATCGGTGACCGTCAAACTGGTAAAACATCTGTAGCTATCGATACAATTCTTAACCAAAATGACCAAAACATGATTTGTATCTACGTAGCAATCGGTCAAAAAGAATCTACTGTACGTGGTGTTGTAGAAACTCTTCGTAAACATGGCGCTTTAGATTACACAATCGTTGTGACAGCTTCTGCTTCTCAACCAGCTCCATTATTATTCTTAGCACCATTTGCAGGTGTATCTATGGCTGAAGAATTCATGTTACAAGGTAAACACGTATTAATCGTGTATGATGATCTTTCTAAACAAGCATCAGCTTACCGTGAACTTTCACTTCTTCTTCGCCGTCCTCCAGGTCGTGAAGCATATCCTGGTGACGTTTTCTACTTACACAGCCGCTTACTTGAACGTGCTGCGAAGTTAAATGAAACATATCAAAATGGTTCAATTACAGCTCTTCCATTCGTTGAGACACAAGCTGGGGATATCTCTGCATACATCCCAACTAACGTAATCTCAATCACTGATGGACAAATCTTCTTACAATCTGACTTATTCAACTCAGGTGTACGTCCAGCGATTAACGCCGGTCTTTCTGTATCACGTGTAGGTGGATCTGCTCAAATTAAAGCGATGAAAAAAGTTGCGGGTACACTACGTCTTGACTTAGCTGCATTCCGTGAGCTTGAATCATTTGCTCAATTTGGTTCAGATTTAGATAAAGTAACACTTGCTAAACTTGAGCGTGGTAAACGTACGGTTGAAGTTCTTAAACAAGACCTTAACAAACCACTAAAAGTTGAAAAACAAGTTGCAATCCTTTACGCATTAACTAAAGGTCACTTAGATGATATTCCAGTACAAGATATCGTTCGCTTCGAATCAGAATTCTTAAGCTGGTTAGATTCAAACCACACAAACGTTTTAGATCATGTTCGTACTACTAAAGAGCTTGCTCCTGATGCGGATTATGAAGCAGCAATCAATGCATTCAAAAAAACTTTCGCTAAATCAGAATAAGTCTTAGCTAGTCACTTGATTAAAAAACAGAAGGTGGTGAAATACCAGTGGTAAACTTACGCGAAATTAAAGGTCGTATTACTTCAACAAAGAGTACGAAGCAAATTACAAAAGCAATGCAGATGGTTTCTTCTTCTAAGTTACGTCGTGCAGAGCAAAATGCTAAAGCTTACGTTCCTTACATGGAAAAAATTCAGGACGTAGTAGGCGCGATCGCTTCAGGGACAAAAGACAGCGGACATCCAATGTTAACTGCTCGTCCTGTTAAGAAAACGGCTTACTTAGTCATTGGTTCTGACCGTGGTCTTGCAGGTGCTTACAATTCAAGTATCCTGCGTCAAGTACAACGTACGATTAACGAGCGTCATAAATCAAAAGACGAATACGTTATCTTAGCAGTAGGTCGTGTAGTTCGTGACTACTTTGTGAAACGTGATCATAATGTCATCAGTAATGTTGTCGGTCTACCTGACCAACCAACTTTTGCTGATATTAAAGAAATCGCTCGTAATGCTGTTGGTATGTTCATTGATGGTACGTATGACGAACTTTATATGTACTATAATCACTTTGTCAGCGCTATTGCTAGCGAAGTGACAGAGAAAAAACTTCTTCCATTAACAGATATTGCCCCTGCAAGCGGTACTGCTTCTTATGAATTCGAGCCATCTGGCGAAGCAATTCTAGAAGTGTTACTTCCACAATATGCGGAAAGCTTAGTTTATGGCGCATTATTAGATGGAAAAGCAAGTGAACATGCTTCTCGTATGACGGCTATGAAAAATGCAACAGATAACGCAACTGATCTTATTTCAGACCTTTCTTTGCAATATAACCGTGCACGTCAAGCGGCGATTACACAAGAAATTACAGAAATCGTTGGTGGAGCTGCAGCCTTAGAATAGGCAAGCAGCTTCCCAATGTCGTATAAGAATACGATAGGAGGGTACACAGTAATGAATAAAGGACATGTTATTCAAGTAATGGGTCCAGTTGTTGACGTTAAATTCGACAATGGCCAATTACCAGCAATCTATAACGCTTTAACAGTTAAGATTGAACGTCCTAATGAAGAACCAACAATTCTTGCATTAGAAGTTGCGCTTCATTTAGGTGATGATTCTGTTCGTACAATTGCGATGTCATCTACTGATGGCTTACAACGTGGAGCAGAAGTAACAGACTTAGGAAAAGCTATCTCAGTACCAGTTGGTGAAGTTACACTAGGTCGTGTATTCAACGTACTTGGAGAAGTAATTGACTTAGGTGAAGAAATTCCAGCAGACGCACGTCGTGATTCAATTCACCGTGAAGCACCAACTTTCGAGAATCTTTCAACTACAGTTGAAATTCTTGAAACAGGTATCAAAGTAGTAGACTTACTTGCACCGTATATCAAAGGTGGTAAAATCGGTCTATTCGGTGGTGCCGGTGTAGGTAAAACTGTATTAATCCAAGAATTAATCAACAATATCGCACAAGAGCACTCTGGTATCTCTGTATTCGCTGGTGTAGGTGAGCGTACTCGTGAAGGGAACGACTTATTCTTCGAAATGAGCGATTCAGGCGTTATCAAGCAAACAGCGATGGTATTCGGTCAAATGAACGAGCCACCTGGTGCACGTATGCGTGTTGCTTTAACTGGTCTTACAATGGCGGAATACTTCCGTGATGAGCAAGGTCAAGACGTACTTTTATTCATCGACAATATCTTCCGTTTCACACAAGCAGGTTCTGAGGTTTCTGCCCTATTAGGTCGTATGCCTTCTGCGGTAGGTTACCAACCAACACTTGCAACTGAAATGGGTAAACTACAAGAGCGTATCACATCTACGAACAAAGGATCTGTAACTTCTATTCAAGCGATTTATGTACCAGCCGATGACTATACTGACCCGGCTCCAGCTACAACTTTCGCCCACTTAGATGCAACAACTAACCTTGAGCGTAAATTATCTGAAATGGGTATCTACCCTGCGGTTGACCCATTAGCTTCGACTTCTCGTGCATTATCACCTGAAATCGTAGGCGCTGAGCACTACGCAATTGCTACTGGTGTACAACGTACAATCCAACGTTACCGTGAATTACAAGATATCATTGCAATCTTAGGTATGGATGAATTATCTGATGAAGATAAACAAACAGTAGAACGTGCTCGTCGTATTCAATTCTTCTTATCACAAAACTTCCACGTAGCGGAACAATTCACTGGTCAAAAAGGTTCTTATGTACCTGTAAAAGAAACTGTTCGTTCATTCAAGGAAATCCTTGATGGCAAATGGGATCACCTACCAGAAGATGCTTTCCGTCTAGTTGGTTCAATTGATGAAGTAGTTGAAAAAGCGAAAAGCATGGGCGTAGAGGTTTAATACTAGGGACGAGGAGGAAAAAATATGAAGACAGTTCTAGTCAATATTGTCACTCCCGACGGCCCAGTATACGATTCTGAAGTATCAATGGTAATCGCTAAAACAACTTCAGGAGAAATCGGTGTTCTTGCAGGCCATATTCCAATGGTGGCTCCACTTGCAATTGGTGCAGTGAAGCTTAAAAAAGAAAACGGTTCGACTGATATTGTTGCTGTAAGCGGTGGTTTCATTGAAGTTCGTCCAGAAAAAATCTCAATTTTAGCGCCGTCTGCTGAAATTGCTGAAAACATCGATGTTCAACGTGCTAAAGAAGCCGTTAAACGTGCTGAAGGACGTCTTCAAAGTAAACAAGACAACATTGATTTCAAACGTGCTGACCTAGCATTAAAACGTGCGTTGAATCGTATCAACGTTCATGAGGGTAATATCTAATTCATTTTTAACGGGCAGATATCGCATCTGCCCGTTTTTTAAGGTGAACAAACATATTGAAGGAGAAATGGAGGATGCTATATGGAGATATATGAAGCAATTGGACAAGAAGCTTTATTGGGTATTTTATCCCACCTATTTTTTATTGCTATTACTTTTTATGCTTTACAAGCTTTTATGATCGAAAAACTCTTTAAAAAGAATCGAGTTTTTCAAATTCAACTAATTTATATTTTACTTAGTATTGCGATAGGCTCAGCAGTATCTAATTTCTTTCTTCAAATATCTAGTTGGTCAGGTAAACTTCCTTATTTATTTTAAAAGAATTCGTTTCTTTCTTTCTTTCATAAATTTATAGGTCTACATACTTCAAAGGACTTTATAATACCATTTGTGTGGCCCTTTGAACTATGTAAAAAGACGCTAATACATTAAATTCTTATGAATTTTACGCTATTAGCTATCAAGATACCCATTGATAAATGTACGATAATAGGTACCTTCCACTTCATTTTTTATAGAAAAAAGTGAAAAGTTGTTTTTTATTCATATATCTTTGGGTATGTATTAGAAGCGAACGGGTTATTGGTCATTCACAAAAAAAATTTAGCAGCGTACAATAAATAAATAGCAAAAAATCTAATAATGGCTTAAAATAGTGATTTGGACGCTTGAACGAGCGTTAGAAAAGTTGTACTATAGAGTTGTTTGTTTACTGATTATGACATTATACTTCTTTATTAAAATAAAAATTTGGTAGGTTAATAGATTGAATTCGGAGGGACATAGGGTGGATAAAATAATAGTGACTGGCGGCCAAAAACTACAGGGAAAAGTACGTGTAGAGGGCGCAAAAAATGCAGTGTTACCAATCCTTGCAGCAGCTTTACTTGCTTCAAAAGGAGAAAATGTAATTAAAGAAGTCCCTAATTTAGCAGACGTCTTTACAATAAATGAAGTACTTAAAAGTTTAAACGCAGCAGTTACATATATACCTGAAGATAATGCCGTATATATAGATGCAACAAAAGAACTTTCAAGTGAAGCTCAATTTGAATTTGTTAGTAAAATGCGTGCATCTATTTTAGTAATGGGATCTCTACTTGCTCGTAATGGCTATGCTCGTGTAGCACTTCCTGGAGGCTGTGCAATTGGATCACGTCCGATTGAATTACACTTAAAAGGCTTTGAAGCAATGGGTGCAAAAATTTCATTTGGCCATGGCTATGTTGAGGCGAAGACAGAGGGTCGCTTAAAAGGGGCTAATGTGTATTTGGATTTCCCAAGTGTTGGGGCAACTGAGAATATTATGACAGCGGCATCTTTAGCTGAGGGGACAACTGTAATTGAAAATGCCGCGAAAGAGCCTGAAATCGTGGATCTTGCAAACTTTATTAATAGTATGGGTGGCCGTGTAATCG
This sequence comes from Lysinibacillus sp. 1 U-2021, assembly GCF_029916965.1. NCBI lineage: Bacteria > Bacillati > Bacillota > Bacilli > Caryophanales > Bacillaceae > Lysinibacillus > Lysinibacillus sp. 1 U-2021. Next base: position 4,695,946 of record NZ_CP123966.1, on the reverse strand, counting down.
GTGCGGGTACAAATACGATTCGTATCGAAGGAGTCGATACATTATATGGTGTAGAGCATCATATAATTCCTGACCGTATTGAAGCTGGTACATTTATGGTAGCAGCAGCTATTACGAGAGGAGATGTGGTGATTGAAAACGCAGTTCCTGAGCATATGACTGCTTTAATAGCTAAAATGCGTGAGATGGGCGTAGAAATTACTGAGTTGGATGAAGGAATCCGTGTACGAGTTCCTCAAACACTAAAAGCAGTTGATATCAAAACAATGCCACATCCTGGTTTCCCAACAGATATGCAATCACAAATGATGGCGTTAATGCTTACTGCTGAAGGTACGAGTATTATTACAGAAACGGTATTCGAAAACCGTTTTATGCATGTTGAGGAGTTCCGTCGCATGAATGCTGGTGCTAAAATAGAGGGACGTTCTGTGTTTATCGAGGGGCCTGTGGATCTTCAGGGAGCTGAGGTAATGGCAACGGATTTACGAGCTGCGGCTGCATTAATTTTAGCGGGTCTTGTATCAGAAGGAATGACACGTGTCACAAAACTTCATCATTTAGATCGTGGTTATGTTGATTTCCATGGAAAATTAGCATCTCTTGGTGCTAATATTGAACGTATTACAGAAGAAGTAGTGACAATTGAAGATGTAACAGTTGAATTGCCTACAAACTAAATAGATTGTAAAACCCTTTGCTTTTTGTGCAGAGGGTTTTTGTTTTCTCATAACTACAAGAAATCTAGCATATTATTTCTTATGAAAAAATGGATGATTAGTATAGGTGTCATTTGCTTGATTGGGGCATTATATATGCTTCCTATAGTAGGGTTCAGTGAAAGACAAGAGGCTATCATACCTCAAGCTAGTGATAAGAATGCTTGTGAAATATTTATAGAAGTGGAGGGGCAAGAAGAAAAAATCCCTTTGGAAACGTATATTACAGGGGTAGTTGCTGCAGAAATGCCCGTTTCTTTTAAAAAAGAGGCACTGAAGGCACAAGCTATTGCAGCCCGCACATATGCGTTGAAAACGACAAATTACGGTAAAATTGCGATTGCTCCAACTGTGGCAAAGCAAGTCTTCTATGATGAAGAACAAAGAAAGGCGAATTGGGCTAGCAATTTCCTGGGAAATGAAAAGAAAATTGTCGAAGCTATCAATGAAACAAAAGGACAAGTTATTCTTTATAATAATGAATTGATTACAGCCATGTTTCATTCAACAAGCAATGGTAAAACAGAAAGTGCTTATGGATATGGTGGAAATGATATTCCATATTTGCAAAGTGTTACAAGTATATCTGATCAAACATCTCCTAAGTTTGAGGCTGAGCAAGAATGGACATTATCTCAATGGAATAAGCTCTGGCCTATACAATGGCAACCTAGTGATTTTAACCGTATCCAGTTATTTTATAATGATTCTGGGCGAGTAGAACGTTTACAGCTAGGGAATAACGTCTGGACAGGAAGAGAGGTAAGAACGCTCCTTGGTATTCCATCAACTGATTTCACAATCATCTTTAATGCCAATAAAAGAAAGGTTCATGTGAAAACCCAAGGCTATGGGCATGGAGTGGGCATGAGTCAGTATGGAGCTGAGGCAATGGCAAATGAAGGGAAAACAGCTGCCGAAATTTTACACTATTATTATCAAGATATTGAAATAAAAAAAATAGATGCATGTTTAAAATAACTTCTAGTTGTTCACACTGCAACTAGAGGTGATGAAAATGAGAGAGGATAAAAATAATAAAGCTTCTCAAAACCAAGATCCAAATCAAAAGGAAAATGGCCAATTACAAAAGAAACCGTGGTTTTGGCCAGTAGTTTACACAGGTGGTGCACTTGTTCTAGCAGGATTGTTATTTGGTTACAATAGTCTCGTATCAAAAGTAGAAGAGGCTCCTTTACCAGATTTAGCTGAAGTAGATCCAGGTCCTGTAGTGGAAACTAATGCACGAACTGAAAACATGAAGTATCCATTCAAAGAAGAGAATTTTAGTAAAGTACAAGTCTTACAAGAATTTTACGAGTTAGAGGCAAATGAAGAGTCTCGTGAAAATGCACTAATGGTATTTAATCAAACATTTACTACATCTTCTGGAATCTCTATTGCTATGAATGGTGAAGAGTTTGAAGTACTAGCTGCTATGAGTGGTAAAGTACTAGAGGTAAAACTAGACGCATTTACAGGCAATAAGATCGTGATCGAGCATCCAAATGGTATGCAGACACATTATAGCTCTGTGAAGGATATCGCTGTTAAAGAAGGCGATGAGGTTACACAAGGTCAAGCATTAGGAAAAGCGACAGACAACGAGTGGAATCAAGCGGCTGGCGTCCACATGCATTTCGAAATTCTTGAAAACGGAAAATATATCAATCCGAAAAAATTACTAGCTTTTTAATGAGAAAAGCTAGTAACGCATAAAAAGTCAGCATTTTATCAAGAAAATGCAAAACGTGTTCTGAATAGCTTTGTCCTCACATAAGGTGAAGAAATGCGCAAATGTGCATCTGATTGCCAAAGCATTTTGTGAAATTGTGTGGAAAGGACGAAGAACGTGCATGAGCACATTCGGAAGCGCTGCATACGCCTCGGTGAATTACTGATTGAGACGCGTGAGACTGTGCGTGTCCTCGCGAAAATGACTGGTTATTCAAAAAGTACGGTGCACAAGGATTTAACAGAGCGATTACCAACAATTCATGAAGGATTAGCTGACCAAGTGAAAGAAATACTCGCCTACCATAAGGCCGTACGTCATATTCGCGGAGGAGAAGCAACGAAAAACAAGTGGAAAGAAAGAGCGAGTCAAGAATGATTCGTTCTTTTTTGTTGTGTTGGACAAGCATAAGTGGTGATTTTCTAAGGAATAGTAATTCTATATTATAGCCGTTCACTGCCTAAAAAGAAAACAGTCTTATTCACTAAATTTAGGTGAAATTACCAATAGAATATGATAAAATATTCTAGATAAAGAGATAAAATGAACGTTATGTAGTTGGAACTGGCGGGAAGGAGAAATTATAAAATGTTTTCGAAAGATATTGGCATTGACTTAGGGACTGCGAACGTATTAATCCACGTTAAAGGAAAAGGGATTGTCCTCAATGAACCATCTGTTGTGGCGATCGATAAAAAGACAAATAAAGTATTAGCGGTAGGGGAAGAAGCCCGCCAAATGGTAGGGAGAACGCCAGGTAATATCACAGCTATTCGTCCACTAAGAGACGGAGTCATTGCAGATTTTGATGTGACAGAGGCGATGTTAAGACATTTCATCAATAAATTAAACGTAAAAGGATTTTTGGCGAAGCCACGCATATTAATTTGTTGTCCAACGAATATTACGAGTGTTGAACAAAAGGCAATTCGTGAAGCTGCTGAAAAATCCGGCGGTAAAAAGGTATATTTAGAGGAAGAGCCAAAAGTAGCAGCAATAGGTGCTGGAATGGATATCTTCCAACCAAGTGGAAATATGGTAGTCGATATCGGGGGCGGAACAACAGATATCGCAGTTTTATCAATGGGTGATATCGTAACAAGTGAATCCATTAAAGTAGCAGGCGATGTGTTTGATAACGATATTTTGCAATATATTAAAAAAGAATATAAATTGCTGATTGGTGAACGTACTGCAGAGGCAATCAAAATGACAATAGGTACAGTTTTCAAAGGTAGTCGCAATGATACAATGGATATTCGTGGCCGTGATATGGTAACAGGTTTACCACGTACAATTACAATTGAGTCTGAAGAAATTGAACGTGCACTACATGAATCAGTAGCCATGATAGTCCAGTCAGCTAAAAATGTCTTAGAAAAAACACCACCTGAACTATCAGCCGATATCATTGATCGTGGAGTGATTATAACTGGTGGCGGGGCATTGTTACATGGAATGGACCAGCTATTAATAGAAGAGTTAAAGGTACCGGTTTTCATTGCAGAGAGACCTATGGATTGTGTAGCCATTGGTACAGGTATCATGCTTGAAAATATTGATCGTGTGCCAGCATCCTTATAAAAATAAAATGAGGTGATTTCTTTGTTTAAAGGATTTTATACAGTTGCAACAGGTATGATCACGCAACAAAGAAGAACAGAATTACTTACCAATAATTTATCAAATGCAAATACACCAGGATTTAAGGCAGATCAATCTACGATTCGCTCATTTCCAGATATGCTAATGTCTAGCATTGGAAAAACAAATGCTCCTGCTCACCAACAAGCTGGCGCTGAATATATGAGTCAAGTAGGAGCTTTAAATACAGGGACATATTTACAAGAAACATTGCCAAATTACATACAAGGCCAAATCTATAACACTGATTTTACAACAGATATGGCATTGATTAATGGAAACTTACCACAAAATGAAGATGGGGTTATGGGTTCAATTTTCTTCCGACTAGAACATCCTGCTGGTGGTGAGGCTTACACACGTAATGGTAATTTCACGTTAGATGGGCAAGGCTATTTAGTTAACGGTCAAGGATTATATGTACTAAATGATGCTGGGCAACGTATCCAGCTACCAAATGATGATTTCCGATTAGATGAAAGTGGCGCTATCTTTGTAAATAATCAGCAAGTGGCTCGTGTTGGTGTATCATTTGCCGCAAACCCGAACATGCTACAAAAACAAGATAATGGTCTTATTCGTACAGAAAATGGTGAGAACTTGCCAACAGCTTATGGAGCGAATGGAGTTTCCTTTACACTACGCCAAAACTTTTTAGAAGGGTCAAACGTAGATTCTAGTCGCACCATGACAGATTTAATGACGGCCTACCGTGCATTTGAAGCAAATCAAAAAGTATTACAAGCTTATGATCGTAGCATGGAAAAGGCTGTGAATGAAATCGGAAAAATTTAATGGGCGAACAGGAGGCTTTTATCAATGCTACGTACAATGATTACAGCTACAAACACAATGGGGCAATTGCAAAACAAACTGGATACAATTAGTAATAACATTGCTAACAGTAATACAACGGGCTATAAAACAAAGGAAGCATCCTTTAATGAATTACTTTATCAGCAATTTAATAATGATAAGCAGGATCGAGCAGAACGTCAAACGCCTGTTGGTATTCGCTATGGATCTGGTGCAATGGTTGGGCAAATTAAATCCAATGAAAAGCAAGGTTCATTACAAACAACTAATCGTGATTTAGACTTAGCTTTCACAAAAGCAAAACAATATTTCAATATTTTGATGCCAGATGGTGAAAATGGAACTAAAACAGTGTATACTCGACAAGGTGACTTTTATTTATCTCCATTGAATAATGGAACAGCTATGCTTGTAACAGCAGAGGGTTATCCAGTAGCGAACGCTGCAGGACAAGCTATTACATTACCAGACACGGTTCAAAAGTTTGCTGTTCGAGATGGTGGCGTATTAGAAGCATCTTATCCAAATGGGGATATTATTCGTACGGATTTAGCTGTAACAGAATTCCAAAAACCGCAATTAATGGAACATGTTGCTGGTTCTTATATGGAATTACCAAATAATTTAGCTGAACTTGGCTATACGCAGGCAGAAGTTTTGACAGAGCTTGTGGGAGCCAACCGTCAGCAAATTGGCATGCAAAGTGGTACACTAGAAATGTCCAATGTTAACCTCTCAAAAGAAATGACAGAACTCATTCAAACACAACGTTCTTATCAATTCAACGCAAGAGCGGTGACATTAGCAGATCAAATGCTTGGACTAATTAATGGCATTCGATAGGAAGTTATCCAAAAACGCATAGTTAGGAATGAAGAGGAGTACAATCTATGACAAACGATTCACGTCGACGTTCTGTGCCGACACAAGAAACCGATACGCAACCGCAACCAGAAAAGAAAGAACGCCGCTCTACTGGAGAGCAACGCGAGGTTCGATGGGTGCAAATCCGACTGATTCCGATTTGGTTACGCATTGTAATTGTTCTCATTTTAGTCGTTGTTGCCGCAGCATTAGGCGCAATGTTTGGCTTTAGCGTTATTGGAGAAGGCAATGCTATGGATATTTTTAAACGAGAAACATGGCAGCATATATTTGATATTATGAATGGTAAAGAATAACATTATTCTTTACCTTACTTTGTGTATACATACTTAATTTTTGAGGGGGAAATGACATGTTAACAGCAGAACAAATTCAAGCAATTTTACCACACCGCTATCCTTTTTTATTCGTAGATCGCATCATTGAATTAGAAGACGGGAAACGTGCAGTAGGATTAAAAAATGTTTCAATTAACGAAGATTTTTTTAATGGGCACTTCCCAGGTTATCCAGTTATGCCAGGTGTATTAATTGTGGAAGCTTTAGCTCAAGTAGGTGGAGTGGCTTTATTAAATGCTGAAGAATTTAAGGGTCGTTTAGCGTTTTTAACGGGTGTTGATAATTGTCGTTTCAAGCGTCAAGTTGTACCTGGCGACCAACTTAAATTGGAAGTAGAATTTGTAAAACTTCGTGGTGCAATGGGGAAAGGTCATGGTGTAGCAACTGTAGATGGAGAACTTGTATGTGAAGCCGATATTCTATTTGCAATTGGGCCTGAACAGCCTAAACAAGCTTAATTTGCATTTGTAGACCAAAAGATATAAAATAGATAAAGTCAAGTCAAAAATTGATTAGTAGGTTCTTAAATTGCGATGGTAAATAAGCGATTGTGAATTGAAATAGATGTAATTTTTAGGTTTTACAAACGTAGGAGGATTATTAAGATGTATAAGGAATTGTCTTCAGGTATTAAAATTAGCATTACTCGTTCGATTTCAACATCTTTTGAAACATACTTAGCAAGTATTGGTTGGGATGAAGAGCGCTTTTCCATGGAAGACTTCATTGCAAGCTGGCAGACTTATTTTCAGGAGAATGCCGCATGGATCGAAAAAATCCCTGCTGATACATTGATGAGTGCACAGTTTCATGAAGAAATGGCACAAAAAATCGATGAGGTTATTGCCAAAATTTTAAATGAAGAACCAACAGCACAGCAAGTCGAAACAATCGAGGCATTGCAAAAAGAGCTAGGCACAAACTATAGCTACGACTGTAAAGCAGAGGCAGCATATATTGAACAGTTATTAAAAGAAAAACAAAAATAGTTTGTACAAAAATCGGATAGTTCCCTCCTTTCTCGGGCAATCTATGTAGGATCACAAATACAGTAGATGTATTTGGTGACATAGTACCCAAGAAAGGAGGTTTTTTACTATGTGGAAAATGTCATTTTTAACCATCATTCTTGCAACTGCATTCCTTGGAGGTTGTAACTGGGGAAATAATGCAGTAGAAGATCACCCTGTTCGAGAAGTCGAGAATGACGTACGTCGAGGAGTCGACGATGTCGAGGACGCATTAGATCCGAATAATCGTGACGATGCATACGATCGCAATAATGTAAATGGGAATGGTGTAGATCGAGGTACTGTTAACGATAATACAACATTACCTGAAGCAACAACACCTGGTTCAAATGCCGATATCAACAGCACAAACGGCTATGACAACACACCAAATGCAAACGGTGTAAATGGTGTTGAACGTAATGACAACATGAACGGTAACAATAATAATGATGTTGTCGACGATAAAGTAAACAACACTGAAAAATACCGTGATGGTATGAATAACCGATAACATAAAAAGAGTGTTTCCTCTGCGGAAAACACTCTTTTTTATACCCATGGAAGCGGGAAATGCCAGAAGCAGAATACTCATGAAGGGTAACTAATCACTAATCAAGCATGGCCCTGAGAAAATTCCTATACTCCTATAATGACAAAACGAACATCTCCAACAGCCTTAAAGGCCTCCCCCTCATAGCAATAACCAAATGTAACCCAGCATCTTTAATTGTATTGTCCAGTAAACATAACAGTTGTCCAACAAAAAAACGATGCAAAAATTCGCATCGCTAGTCATTTTTTAATTTGGGCCGCTTTTTCATATCTTGTGTAAAGCGATCCAGTAAATCCTCTAAAGAAACACCCTCAGCAAGTAGCTCGGAAAGTAATTGTTCTGCATATTTTGATCGTTTAATTTTAAGCGTACCTTTTAATAGGACTGAAACATGATCACCGATTTCTTCAACCGTATGTACGATTACCTGAAAAGGAGCGGGTTCATTATCTGGAAATGAAATAACTGCACGTACATTGAAGACGGTAGCATTCGCTAAGAGCTCATCAAAGGTTGAGCGATATTGTTTTTCCATAAACAATTCAAGTACCCATGATTGATGGCTATTTTCCTGATTAATAATGATGCCATCGATTAAAGGGAATGGTTGCACGCCATCTTTCGTGACAAGGTCAAAGGAAAGCATTTTAAAAGTTTTCAATATGTATATTCCTCCTAAGTCTGTCATTCTTTTAGTATAACACATGAGGCAGCAGTTGTTTGTGATGCGCACCTGTGACGGTTTTTCAAAAACTGCGAAATTGCAGATTTCATGAAATAGCATTTGCCATTACAGCCTAAAGCATTCAGCTAAAAAATGAATAAAAAATAGAAAAATAAAAATGCCAATTTACCCAATTTATGCACAAAAACTGAAGGAAATTAACAATACTGATTTTTGCGAATGCTGGAATCATTTTGTAAGATGAGAGCAATCAAAAGCAAAGGAGGTGAATGAATGAATCAAGTCGGATTGGTTGGAAGGTTTACAAAAGATCCGGTGTTACGTTACTTATCTGGAAATCGTGTGCAAACTCATTTCTCACTAGCCATTAATCGTAATTTTAAGAACAATCAAGGAGAAGTAGATACAGATTTTGTTTTCTGTACAGCTTGGGGAAGGCTTGCAGAGAATATCGTTAAATATTGCGGTAAAGGTTCATTAGTCGGTGCCACTGGCCGTATTCAAACAAGGTCATTTGTAAATGAGGAAAGCACTAAGATTTTTATGACAGAGATAGTGGTTGAAGATGTTAGATTTTATCAACTTAAACAAAGAGATAGTGACGAAGCAGTTACGGTACCGCCGCAGCCACCGAATGAACAGGAACACTTAAAGGATTTTGTTTTACCTTAGCAAGTATAGTTTACATACGGGGCAAGAGAACATTCATTGTCTGATCCGCCATTCTCCTTATATTTCTTGCACCGTAACAAACAGAAAGGAGTGATGTGTAACCCTAATAAAAATTGCTGAAGACCGCACAGCAATGAAATTTTCAACACAACTAAATACGAATAATGAAGTAAGTAGGGAAAAGAAGTAGCAAGTTCCACTAAAAGAGCGCCAAGAACTATTTGCTCTTGGCGCATCTCATTTATTATAGATCTAATGTTATTAAATCGCGGAGTTCTTGATCTTCTAACTCGGTCAACCATTGGCTTGATTGAATAAGCTCCTCAGATAATGCAGATTTCTGCACCAGCATCTTATCAATTTTTTCCTCGATCGTGCCAATTGTCACAAACTTATGGACCTGCACAAATTGTGTCTGTCCTATTCGATATGCTCGATCTGTCGCTTGGTTTTCAACAGCAGGATTCCACCAGCGATCTGCATGTAAAACATGATTAGCTGCTGTTAAATTAAGTCCTGTTCCACCAGCTTTCAAAGAAAGGATAAATATAGGAAAATCTCCTGCCTGGAAAGCCTCTACTAAGCGGTCTCGCTGCTGCTTAGGCATGGCACCAGTTAAAAACGGTGCATCTACATTATATATTTCACTAAAGCAATGTTGTAGCAATTGTCCCATTCCAATATATTGTGTAAAGATGAGGCATTGCTCTCCATTGTCCACAATCTCAGCTGCCATTTGTACAATGCGCTCTAGTTTAGTCGAACGCGCAAGCATTGTTTCGGCATCCTCGAAAGGTTCCTTTAAATATAAGGCAGGATGATTACATAGTTGCTTTAATTTACTGAGCATCTTTAAGACGCGACCCTTTTTTTGAAAGCCTGTTAACTGCTCCAGCTGATCAAGCGTCTCTAAAATATAGCCCTCATAGAGTGAAGCTTGCTCTGTTGTTAATGGACAATATTCATTCGATTCTAGCTTATCTGGTAAGTTCAGCTGTAAATGTGGATCTCGCTTTGTACGACGCAATAAGAATGGCTGAATTTTAGCTCGAAGCTTCTGCTTATGCGACTCTGATTCGTCTCGTTCAATAGGCAAAATAAATTCTTCATTAAAGCGACCAAAGCTACCTAGATAGCCCTTATGAATGAAATCAAAAATAGCCCATAACTCAGATAAACGATTTTCTACAGGTGTCCCAGTAAGAGCAATGTGATGGTCACCTAGCAATTTACGAATGGCTTTCGATTGTAAAGTTTGCATATTTTTTATGTTTTGTGCTTCATCAAGTACTACCGTTGCCCATTCGATATCCTGTAAAAATTCAGTATCCTGTGACACAGTACCATAGGTTGATAAAATGACATGTGGCCTTTCTGCAGTCACTAGCTTTTTAAACTCTTCATCCTTTGCTCGATTTGCTTGATAATGTGTATGCACAATCAGGGACGGGGCAAATCGAGCAAGTTCTTTTTGCCAGTTCCCAAGTACTGAAGTGGGACAAATAATGATGGATGGCTTTGTGTAAGTTGATGACTCATAAATATGAAGCAAATAGGTAATCAATTGAACCGTTTTTCCAAGGCCCATATCATCAGCTAGACATGCACCGAAACCTTGTTGGCGCATAAAGACTAACCATTCAAAGCCCTCTAATTGATAAGGGCGTAATTCGGTTTGTAGGGACAATGGAATCGAGACGGCAGGCAAGCCTTTCTTCTCCAAAAGTTGCTCCATGTATGATTTTAATGATTGTTGTATTTCCAATGCAAAGATTGGATCATCTCTCAGTGCATCATCTGCATCTTCTTCCTCAAGAGGGGCAGACAGGTCTTCTGGTAACTCCCTAAATAATAATTCTCGAACAGTCCAACTTTCATCTTCTGCCTGTTGCATCAATTCACGCATTTCTTGCATCCAATTAGCATCTACTCGGAACCATTCAGTGCCAATACGAATAAATTCACGTTTCTCATCCACAAGTTTTTTAAATTGCTCAGCTGAAATCGTTTGTCCGTTCATAGAAAACTGCCATTTAAACGTTAAAATATCATCTAAACCTGCTACCTTCCTTGTAGAAACATTGCTAGTTGTAACGCGTACTCGAATTTTGGATTGTTTTAAATCCTTTAGCCATGCTGGCAGTACAACATCAAAACCAAGTGCCTGCAATCTAGCAAGATCCTCACGTAAAAAAGAGCGAACTTCTAAATCTTCCAGTGTCGCACGAATAAAGATATCACTATTGATTGTATCGGTGGATAGAAGTTCTACAATTTGCTGTTGTTGCTGCGTAATTTCAGTTGCAAACATTCGCCACTTTGTAGGTAGTGCTTCTTCTATAGGTAAGGATTGTTTACGAATAGCAGGTGTCCAGTAGTTTTTTGTTGTAGCAGTGCTTAGGACAGTTTCTAATAACCATACATCGGCATCTTCTTCTGGCTCACTTAACCGTAAAGAAACGGAAACGGCTCCCGCTTGACGAGCTTGATCCAATGGCCAGCCTCCACGTAGGAAAAAGGGAAGTAACTTTGGTAAATCAGCTAGTATTAGCCCAACCTGTGAAAGCTTCTGCTGTACAGCTGTTTCCAATAATGCTGAATCTACATGATCAATAGGGAAAGTTAATGATGAAAAATCATCTGCAATCACAGCATGTGACCAAAGTGATGGCTCTTGCCAGTATGCTTGTAATGCGTAAACTTTTTTTAACCATTCTATACTTTCTTCATTTGCACCACTCCAATTGATGAAAGGGTGCTGGAAGCTTGTTGAAAAAATATCGAGTAACTCAGCTGTAGAAACTTCAATTGTAAAATCAGCTCGATTTGTTAATAATCCATAAACATTTGCCTCATAAGTAAAGAATAGCGAAGAAATTAATGTATCAACATCGATTGTTGTACCATTTGCAGTAAAACCCTGCAACGTAAAATATCCTTCCCGAGCTACTTCAATACGGAGCTGTTGTGTTTTGGAAAAAGGGGAAGGAGCATTTATTGTCATCATACTAAGTTTCCTTTCTCAATTTCTTCTTGTAACGCACGCAGTCGTTTATATTCTGCACGAATGGTTTGCATATATGTTTCAAAATAAGCTGCTTTACCAGCTCGCTTTGCAGCACTTCGCATACTTTTCCAAATACGCACAGCCTGTTTATAATTTAAGCGTGATTTTTGCGCAATTTCAGCCATTGCATAGACATGATATAAAGGTAAAACAGTTGCAGGTTCAACCTGTAATACATCCTTTAATCCACACATTTCTAAGTAGGAGAGGGATGATGGGTTTAGTTGATGTAGAGCTGCCCATTCCCGATAGCGACCTTTTTTAATTAAAAAACTTGAGAACGGCTGTAGTCCATACACACCAAAGGCACTATACAGCATTGCTTCCTCTTCCTCCGAAAGCTGAATCTCGTCAAATAAAAGTTGAAATTGCCTTACGTATTGGGCACGCTGAACGACTGGAACGACCTCCTGTAGAAATACTTCAGTCAAAGGTAAGATTGCTCGTAAAATGACTGCTAATGAATAGAACTCTCCGGCACGCTGAGCAAAAGTAGCTAGTTCAAACAAATCCTGCATTTGTGGTAAATCAATCTGTGCCAAACTTTCAAGCAATAAATCCTCTTTCTGTAATAGCACATAAAATAATAATTTTAGTGATTGTAGAGAAATTTCTGCTGAAGAGTGAACAAGATTATTTATAAATGCCAATTCCTGTTCACGTCGAGGCTTCTCATAAAAAAGCACTGCCCATAGTAGCATGTATAGACGAAGGCGATTCGCGAAAAGCCCTTGTCTTTCTAATAAAAATTCCCTTACTAGCTCTTGGATGGCATCATAAAATGGATCTGTCGCAAATAGTCGTGATCGATTAGAAAGCTCTGTAAGAATGCTCTCAAAAGATTGTGTGCTTTGCTCGATAAAATATTTCATATAAGGTGAATCTAACGAATGTCCAGGTGTTTCGTTTAAATGCCGCCATATCGAATTAAAAATGGCTAGCTCCATATAGAGCTTATAAAGAGGTTGCCATTCACGCTCAAAGGGCATATGTCGACGAAGACGCTCCAAAGCATCGGTTCTTACAGCGGAAAGCCCATAGCCTTCTAGTATGCGCCCAGGTGGTAATAATCGTTTCATCACCTCATCCACCATCATTGACCAGCTTTGCGGGCTGCGTTCATCTGCTAAAGATTTTAATTGTACTGATTTTTGTGCACGCCAAGCACTCGACCAATTTTGAACCGAGTCAAAATATTGGTAGAGAGCGAGTAAAGCACCTACTTGATGTCGACACCATTTTGCTTGAGGACAGCTACAATGTAGCTCTTCCTTTGAAAAATCAATTTCAACAGAAGCGGGTCTGACATCTTGAACACTTGCATATAATATAGAACTTGCTCCATTAAATCGTTCAAAAACAATGGATTTATTTCTTACTGAAAAGACAGCACGGCGCACTAGTTCCTCATCTTCGGTAGAGGAAGGATGTAACCCTTGTTCAGCTTCTTTTAATTTTGTCAGCACAAATGCTTGATGCTCCTTAGCTAATTGCGATATAGACAATGCCATAACCTCACTCCTTTCATCATGTATGGCTATAGTTAACATTGTTAAATGTAAAAAGGAAAAAAAGACTGTCCTTCCATTATACGATTAAAATGCAGTAATGATAAGCTGAATGATCAGAAAGAAAAAAATGAGGTAAAGATAGTTAACAAGACTTTTGATTTGTGTTAAAATCTGAATAATCAGATAACTAAGGAGGGATGAAGGATGATGCAAGTTCAATACATGAAGCCGTTTTACACAAAAGTTACGGGAGATAAATTACGTCTCGTATTTGCTTATCAATATTTCTCTATTTTAAAAGAGAATGAGATTTTCCATTTCATTCCCATAGAAGGTAAAGAGATGATCATCAACATGAAGACACAGCAGATTGAAAATTTATCTGAGGTTTTTGTTTTCCAAAAAGGAAATCGCTTTATTCGGTTACCACTTTATCAACTATTGCTTATTACCAATGTTCATGAGCATTTAGCACCAATACTTGAAAGCGCTACACCAAAGCAACAAATTCCGATGGTTTCTACTGTGACAGTCGGTGAAATCGATCAGCTTATTGCAGAGCTAGAGGAGAAAAATTTGGATCATTTGATTGATCAGGCATTACTAGAGAATGATAAAGAACTCTTTTTCGAATTGCTACAGCAAAAGAGCCATCAACTTGGGGGTTTCAAAATTGAATAGATGGAATGTCCAGTAAGCACCTACTTATCATAAATGACAAGCAGGTGCTTTTATTTTGTATACGCTGATGTGATTAATCTTACTATAGCTATTAATAGTGAATTGCCAAACAGGACTGGCTAACAGTGTTGAATGCGCCACTTCAGGATGTTTCTTGAGCGAAATGTAAGCAATATATGACGTAATTATCAATGTTCTTGTTAAAACTCAATAATTTTTACTATGGAAACACAATTGTCACAATACAAAAGTTAGTCGCAAAAAAAGATGAAGTATATTGTAAAGCATGTTAACCATTAGGTCTTAACTTTAAAAAAGAAACGAATTAAATTCCCCTTATTATGTTGTTTTACATATTAATACGTTCATTTATTGACTAAGATGTTCCATTTTATAGCGCATAATAAATTAATATTATAATAAATATGTATTGTGATATTAATTCACATATGTATTAACATATGATAGTATTGAGGTATAAAATGATATAGGGGGCTTTAATATGGTTAATTCACTCCAAGAAAGTATAAGAAGGAAATTGAGTGCAGGAAAAGAAGAAGGTGCTAATAAGCAAATTTCTCTTACACTTAATGAACACACACTGCAAAAGGCAGATGCTATTGTGGAACAATTTAAAATATTAACAGACGGTAATGGAGATTTACCTTCTTCTCGTAATCAACTAATTGAAGATGCTATTGAAGAATATGTAAATGCTGCATCAGATGTATTATTAAAAGATTATATGATCAACATAGAGGAAACTATGGATAAAGATGCCGATGATAATGAAGATTCAGCTGTAAGTACAGATTGGGATTTATTCTTTTGCCCAGCAAGAAATGAGGGATTTGAAGAAGTATTTTTAGGAAAAAATCAGTGGTATTCGGTTCGTATTGCATCTTGGCGCATTCCTCAAATAAAATATATTGCTTGTTATCGAGGGGCTCCTTATAGTGCAATCACCCACTATGCGAAAGTAAAAGAGATCAAACTATACGATGATGGAAAGTATATTATTTATTTTGATGGAGAAGCAATCCCTTTGGAAAACCATGTTATTCTTGGGAATAGTAATGTTATGACAGTAAGAAAAACACGATATACAAGTTTGGAAAAACTGAGAAGTGCTACAGAAGTATCTGAACTTTGGTTAGACTAATAAAAACGGTTTAATAATTCAATTGACGAAAAGGCTATCAAAAATTAAGTGATAGTCTTTTTTGACTTCTAAGAAATATTTAAGGATTTATATAAAATAATTCATTTCAAATTTCCAATTGCCTTAGATTAAAATTCATTTAGTTATATTTTCACTTTCGATTATACCAATTACTCTTTTTTAGAAAAAAATTACAGTCCATTGATTAGTAGAGTAAAGAATAGAACGATATATAAGTCAAGAAGGTGGTGAAATCATGCTTGGTAAGTGGTCAGCAACAGGGATGGCAATCCTGAATAATATGAATCGTCATTATGGGGCGATGAGTAAAGCTATGCTCCGAATTTCTTCTGGATATCGAATTAATAGTGCCGCAGACGATCCAGCTGGACTGGCGATTTCTGAAAAAATGCGTGCTCAAATTCGCGGCTTGAATATGGCAGCTAAGAATATACAGGATGGTATTTCGCTTGTGCAGACGGCAGAGGGGGTACTGAATGAGACACATGCCATGATTCAGCGAATGCGTGAGTTAGCAGTGGAGGCAGCCAATGATACATTAACAGATGATGATCGTAAAAAATTAGATTTGGAATTTCAGGAATTAAAAAAGGAAATCCAGCGCACATCGACCGATACCGAATTTAATACGAAGACATTACTCAATGGGGATTATGAAACAACTGGCATCAAGATCCAAGCAGACGCCAATGCAGGGCAGAGTATCGAATTATTTATCAACGGGATGGGGTCCGAGGCACTTGGGTTGAAGGATGCTTCCATTACTACTCGTGAGGAAGCGGAAAAAGCCATGTCTTCGATGGATGAAGCCTTAAAACGTGTTTCTAATGAGCGCTCACGTCTTGGGGCCTATCAGAACCGCTTGGAACTATGCCTATAATGCCAATGTGAACACGGCTGAGAATTTACAAGCAGCAGAGTCTCGTATTCGAGATGCAGATATCGCAAAAGAGATGATGAATATGGTGAAGGCGCAAATTTTAATGCAAGCAGGTCAATATGTTTTAGCCATGCATATGCAACAGGCCCAGTCCATTTTAAAATTATTAGAAGTAGGAAAAAAATGATGAATTTCAATGTTAATTGAAATTCATCATTTTTTAATATTTATTTTGACAAAGCATCAATTGCTAATTTAGCAGTTGCAGTTGCTTCATCTTGCAATGGGATGACGGCCTGGCGCATTTTTTCTTGCACTGCTGTATAGGATTCAAGAATTGCTACAGCTTGTTCAAACAATGTTACACCATTCCAATCATCAACCTCGACATGACCGATGACAGGCTGATCAACGATATCAGCAAAAGCATCAATTTTCGGATCATACGAAATGGCAATAAACGGTGTTGCATAGATTGCCGAGAAAATTAAGGAATGTAGTCGCATACCTATTAATAGTTGAGATTGACCAATCACTGCGATTTTTTCCTCAATAGATAAATCAGCAGGAGCAATCAAGCTCTTTTCCTTCATAAGTGCTGCTACTTCCTGTGAAGTCACAAAATCATGCTCACCATGCATAGGCAGGAAAACGATTTGCTCACCCTGACGTACTAATTCATCTAGGCTGTGTGCAATTTTTTCCTTGTAGGCAACAGCGGAAGGCCAATCTCGAACGCTTACAGAGATATAGCTATCGGCTGACAAAGATACATTTTCTAGCCAATCACAATGAAAGTCATTACCGTTAAGTCCCATAACAGGATCTGGTACGATCTTGGTTTCTTTTCGTACACCGATCTCTGTTAAAAGAGCTAGAGAGGCTCTATCTCTAACCGTAATTTGCTCGACCTTATTAAAGACTGTACGAACAATGAATTTACTAAGCGGGTGATTGATTGGACCCATGCCTTGGGCGTAAACAAATACTGGCTTCTTCAACCATTTTGCGATTTGAATAACGCCCGCATAGTAAGGAATCGTTTTCATGCCTGTTTGATCCTGCATGAGACTACCGCCACCACTAATCAGTCCATCCGCTGTTTTAAGTAATTGACGAATTTCTTTCATTTTCCATCGGTTGATGGCTTTGACACCATATGTTTGCTCAGTAGCTGCTGGGTTATTAGATAGTACCGTGATTTCTATATCACTTTGCCACTTTTTTAAAGATTGGATAATGGACAGTAGAATGGCATCATCTCCGACATTATCAAATCCATAATAGCCAGATAAAACAACGTGCATTATGACCACCTCGCGATTGCCTTAGAAACCCAACGATAACCGATTTTGAAGATTAGGATAAACACAAGTCCTACTACAAGACCTAGAGATACACTGTATAGTGTACGTAATACAGAAACAGCTACTGGGATGTGTAGGTGAGTAAATGTATTCATGATGGATAAGAAACCGATAACACCTGGTACTAGGAGAATACTTCCCCATTTGCGATTAATACCCATTACATATAACGCTAAAATGAAGAATGGGAAACCAATTAAAAATTCCTTTGTTCTTGGTCGAACATACAATGTATTTTCTAGCCATTGTCTAAAGGCTAATTCCATATCACTTACAGAGCCAGAGTTCCCTGTTCGGCTAATGTAAAACAATCCGACACCTGCCAACACAACGAGTAGTAGCACATGCCAATATTTTAACTCTTTATTTAACAATGTTACCGTATTCGATAAAGAGTTCTTAATGTTTTGTTCAGCTAGTCGGTTTACCTCAATCACTGTAAATAGTAAAACACCCATAATTGGAATAAGATAAACAAGCTTAACCCCTTTAAATACAGCAAAGCCTGTCATAAAGGCATTACCATTCAATAAGCCAATGACAATAACAATGCCAATTACACTAATTGCTACTGCCTTTAAGTATTGGACCAATATGTTAGACACCTTCGTAGAACCTTGCGCTGATTTGATGACTGCATAGGTTGGTGCAAGGACTGCAATAATGAGTGCAAATGCTTGTAAGAATAGAGTACTTTTCAGAATAAAGTACGCAATTGCTAGTACAGCCATAAAGCCAGCTGCCGCGATACGAAGAGGCATCCATTTTACTAATTCTGAAATGATAAAGGTAAATAAAATACCTGCTACTAATACGGCTGCTGTGACCCAAGCTGGCACTACTACTTTATCAAATAGCTTTGGTTCACCTGCTTTGAAATGATCTGGCATTGTGTCATGCACACCATTTAAATAATCAATCGTCTCTTCTACATTTTCTTTGGCATTACCTGTTGTTTTAATATGATAGAAGATGGAGCGAATATTACGCTCTTTGACAGCTCGTGTTGTACGATCAATACTTGCATTTAGCTTTAATTTAGTCTCTCTGTTGACATTGATACTATGCAAACGAATCATATTGTAATCCGTCATTTGAGCGATTTTACTTTCACCCTTAAGTGGGTTACTTTCAATTGTGTAGAAGTAATAGCCAGCCTCATTTAATTTTTCAACTAATTGATGGCCGTCTTCTTGTCCAAAACCAATAGCTTCATCACCTTGACCAAGTAAGCGGCCTGCCGAAGCCTCTTTTAAAGCGACTAATTGATTAACTAACTTTTCATTAGCTACTTCATTATCTGCATTTTCCACCTTAAAGATGTGGGCTAGTCCATGCTTACTAATCATGTCAATAGCAGGCTGATCATAGCCAATTGGTGTTTTTAAATCAAAATTGTGGTTAGAAGTAGGAAGGAAATAAAAAGGCTCTTCTCCTATTTGTACTTCCTCTGGTTCAACGCTCTCCATGATCAGCTTTTGGTAGCTTTCATTTTCAGGCACTCGAATATAATAACCGCTATTAGAGATATCAACAGCATCTTTATAGGGTGTAAACAATAATTGTGCTGCTAACTCACTTTCTTTATAAACAGTAATTAAGTTTTGCTTTTCCATTTCCTTTAATGTTAAGGGCTCTAGACTCACAGTATTCAGCCCAGCATCCTTTAAGGAGGAAAGAATTTCATCCATTGTTAGGTCGCTATTTTTTTCTGCGGTTTGTATTTCATCATAGGGAATAACAATCTCATAAGCATCATTCGATTGCTCCGCATTCCACCTCTTCATGATACCTGTAGAGGAAACGACGAGTAAAAGAACAATGATTCCCCAAAGCCATTTCTGTTTTGACATAAGTGTCCTACCTCTCTTATTTATGAAAATCTTTTTCCGATAACAGGGATTTTCTTTAAATCTTGTTTATGAATAGCTTTCATCAGCCATAGTAGAAGGAAGTAAAGAGCGCCACCAACTACGATTGCGACAGTAAGATAGCCCATTGCCGACATTCTTGACCAATGTGTAAAGTCAAGCCAAAGTGTTGGTAATCCAACTGCTGCTCCCATTACAATGGAAGACACAATCATTTTCACCGTATCTTTTCCAAGGACAGTAAAGCGAATCATACGATAAATGAAGACAGAATTCACAATAAATAACACAAAATACACTAGTAAGGTTGCATAGGCAGCACCATCTAAACCAAATGCCTGAATGAGGAAGATGTTAGAAAACACCTTAAGGACAACACCGCTCAAAATAATGAGTGCTCCTGTTTTGGCAGCATTCATACCCTGTAGAATACCTGTTCCAAGCAAGGTCAGTGATGTAAAGACAGAGCTTAGATTGATGATGGCTAACATTAAGCTTCCCTCTAAGTCTTTAAAAAGAGCTAGATTTAAAGGCAAGGTTAAGGCTAGTAGCCCAATCGCAGCTGGCCATGAAATAAGGTGTGTCATACGATGAGTTTGCTCAATAATAGTGCGTGTTTCATCCAATTTACGCTCAGCTAGCTTCGTTGTAATCAACGGCACAAGCGGCAAGATAATTGAAGAAGCAAAAACAGTCGTAATTTGAACTAATGTTAGTCCTCGACCATAAATACCATAAAGGTAGCTAATTTCACTCGCATCTGCACCAGCACTTCTTAAGCCATATGTAACCGTAAAGGAATCAACAAAGTTAAAGAGTGCCATTGTCACAGAACCGATCGCAATGGGAATCGAAATTTTTAAAATGGTTTTACTGTATTGAGAGAAATCCTTACCAGAATATTTCTCCTTACTCGTCACTTTTACAGAAGAACGGAAATATTTAAAGAGTAAATAGAAAAGTGATCCGAGGGCTCCTAATACAGAGCCTGCCATAATTCCACCAGCTACGATATCATTTGAATAATCCATTGCTACGAGGAAATACGCTACAATTAAAATTAACGCAACACGTACTAACTGCTCAATCACTTGAGAGATGGCAGTAGGGCGCATATCCCCAAAACCTTGGAAAAATCCACGATAGACAGCCATATAAGGAGCTACCAGTAATGTAAGGGCAACAATAATTAAGGCAATCTCTGTGGAGGGCCCACCAAGTGCATTCGCTATCTGCTCTGAAAAGCCGTAAATGATTGTAAAACTAATGACGCCAAAGGATAATGCAAGGATTCTTGCAGTCACATAAATTTTCTTAATTTTGGCAGTATCATGACTCGTCCTAGCTTCCGCAATCAGCTTAGAAATAGCGATAGGGATACCCGCAACGGATAAATATAGTGCTACCATATAAACAGGATAGACAAGACTAAAAATACCAAGTACTTCATCACCAGCAATATTTTGAAGTGGTATACGGAAGATACTACCGATTACTTTTGAAAGTAAAGTGGCAATCGTTAGGATGAGTGTGCTTTTAACAAATGTTGACTGACTCATTTTGTTTTGCCCTGACCTTTAAGCTTTAATGCAAATACTTTTAAAGCAAAGCGAGGGAGTACAAGCATTCTGCCAAATCGACTTGGCTGGCGTAACAGTCGATAGAGCCATTCAAGATTTAACTTTTGCCAAAGTACTGGTGCACGTTTTACAGTACCAGCGATGACATCGAAGGAGCCGCCTACGCCGATAAATACACCCTTTGAAAATTTTTCAAGGTTTTCGGTTATCCATTTTTCCTGTCTTGGTACACCTAATGCCACAAATACAAGATCAGGCTGTAAAGTTGCAATTTCATTTGCAAAATCATTATTATGCCAGTCGAAGTAGCCATCATGATAGCCAACAACATCAACGTTTGGATAGTTCTTATGAATATTGGCAACCGTCTTTTCGATAGTTTCCTTTTGCGCACCTAATAAATAGATTTTAAAGTGCTTTTGCTGACCAACTTCCAACAGACGTACCATCGTATCATAGCCAGTTACACGCTCAGGAAGTGAATCACCTAGGATTTGTGCAGCCTTAACGACACCAATGCCATCCGCACAAATGTAAGTTGCCTGCTTTAAGTAATTCATGACAGTTGGATTTTCATTTGCCTGCATGACAACTTCAGGATTGGCTGTCACAACGAAAGTTTTTTCTTGCTGTTCAATACGATTAACGAGTAAATCAACAAACCCTTGCTGACCAATATGTAAAAAGGGTACGCCCATAATCGTTACATGCCTCATATAGTGTTCAAACCTTTCTGTAATTCCATTTTCACTGCAATCTATCATACCACAAAAGCAATATTGACAGGAAATTTTCGATAATGGGTTTAATGATGATTACCTAAAGTATAGCTCTGTTCAGTAACGATTTTTACATGGTATAGCAATTGTCCTATTAAGCTTTTTTAGGACACTATTTCGACGTAGAATTTACTAAATTTTAGGGGGATAGTTTGAAAATTATATCCTAAAATTTCGAGTTTCTTCTATTATATAGCGCTTTCATCTCGGCGATAAAAAGAGATGAACAAAAAGAGTGCGAATCATCATCGCACTCTTTTTTTGCGCATCCTATTAAAATCATTTTTTTACAATATAATCGCCATGTACCCAGCCTGTTTTTCCGTTGTAAAGCACCTGATACCAGGCATCATTTTTTATGAATTCACCTTTATCGTCTACAGCCCCGATAATAAAGCCATTTGGTTTCACAGTACCTAAAATAGCACTTGTCGTAGATGGTTCGCTTCGAACATTAAGTGTAATATTCATATTAACAATTTGTAAGCCATTTTCAAGACTCACATAATCATCAATCACCCAGCCCTCTTGTCCATTGACACTTACTTTCAACCAACCACCATTTTCACCAAGAACTTTGAAGGAGGTATCCTTTGGCAAATTCGTAATAATCGAAGCATTATCTGCTGTATTCGGATACGTTCTCATATTGAGATTAATCGTCGTTTTACCTGTTGCTCCAGCTAACCCTAAATCCAATGCGTATTGATTCGATGGACTTGGTAATGAAGGAGCGGAAGATTGGCTTTGATAGGCAGGCACATCAAACACTAGGTTTGTTGTCGTATGAGCACCAATTAATTCATAAATATCATAGATCTTTTTCGCTTGAATGACAGCCCACATCACATGTGTTGCATACTGGTGGACTGTTGGATTATCAGGATTCCAACGCATTTTATAGAGCGTATCTTGACCCCTGCTAATATACTGATCCTTGACAAATTGGGCACCTCCGATAATGGCATCCTGAACAGTAAACCAGCCATTTGTATAAGCGCGCTCCGCACCATACTTATTAGCATCTGCATCAATAGCGCCAATACCATAAGCATTGTAGGTTGTCTTAATAGCAGTTAATTTATCACGATTTTCTGGTGTTGCTACCATCGGCTTGCCATTTGTATCTAAGCCAACCTCGATCCCTTTAATTAGTGCAGAACCACCATTCGCTGTTTCATGCAAGGCATGGGAGACTAAATAAATAGCATTGATCTTATTGTCTACACCAGCTTGAATGAAGGCATCCGCTGTACCTGCTAAGCTTCCTTTATTGGCAAGTACTTTATCATTTAGCTCTTTTGCACTGAGATTATTGACGACAGTAGATAATTTTAGGAATTGATAATAAGATGGGCTATCCTGCATAAAGCTTTTTGGGTGTACATAGTATGACACTAGTGCCTCGCTAGCCGTGAAATTGCCCGCACCATCGACCTTTGGATTATTCATGGTTTGTTTACTCACTACAGAGGAGTAATCATGTGAGTAATTCGTCGTCATATATTGCTTACCACCTGTCCCAGGCGCCTCTAAATGGATTAAACGATAGAGCACGGTAGCTGCCTCAGCACGAGTTGTTTGAGCAAGAGGTGCAAATTGATTATTTGGCTTCCCAACAAGTAGTCCTGTTGTGACGACAGCTTGTACATCTGCATAAGCCCATTTGGCAATACGCGCATTATCAGTAAAAGCAATAGGGGAGGAAGATGTATTGATGTTTTGATAAGTAAGAGCTCTTTTTAACATAGCCGCCATTTCCTGACGATTAATGTGATTATTAGGATGGAATTTGCCTTGCTCGTCACCTTTAATTAGCCCGTGATAGCTTGCTTGTTCAACTACCCCATAATACCAGTCACCTTTTTTAACATCTGTAAAGGTTGCCTGACTAGAAGCTGCTGGCAAGTTCAGTGTTCTAACAAGAAAGGCTGCAAATTCAGCACGAGTGACAGCATCATTCGGACGATAATAGCCGAATTCATCACCCTTCATTAAATCGTTGGTAATAAGATAGTTCATTTCATGGTAGGCCCAGTGCTTCGAAATATCTTCTGCTGAAGCAGAAGTTGGCGCAAGATATAACATGCCTGCTAGTACGGCCCCGTAAAGAGGAAATTTACGTTTCATTTTTTAAGCTCCCTTCAATAGCTGATATGTTCTATCAAACTATCAAAAGTGTAGCATAAAAAGTGGCAATCTATTATTACAACATGGGGACATTATTTACTTAATAAAGAAGAAACTCATAAAGTTGGTGGGGAAGAGGCAGAATTCGCTAAGAAACGCCTTCTATATTTCTGTTTCTTTACAATTATAACTAAAATATTACGGGAGTCTTTAATTTTTGACAATTTAGTAACCATTCCAGAAAATGCTTGGTTATTATTGAGAGTAAGGTATAATAGGTAACGGAACTATATGTTACCAATACATTTTAGACAATAAATAGATGGTAGCTTATTGGTATCTGTTATATACCATAATAGGTATGGTAAAATAAGCTTTCATAACTAAATTTATGTCCCAGTGCTTGAATTTAGGAAAAG
This sequence comes from Lysinibacillus sp. 1 U-2021, assembly GCF_029916965.1. Taxonomy (NCBI): domain Bacteria; kingdom Bacillati; phylum Bacillota; class Bacilli; order Caryophanales; family Bacillaceae; genus Lysinibacillus; species Lysinibacillus sp. 1 U-2021. Next base: position 4,671,418 of record NZ_CP123966.1, on the reverse strand, counting down.
TTAGTGTTATATTATTGTAGAAAGTGAATAAACTTACTAGAATGGTATTCTACTACTCTTTTTCTAGTAAATTTACTAACAAATTTGCTTTAGTTTTGTATTATTCAAGAAAGCTATAATACATACATTTAGGTAACTAATAAGGCGGTACTATAGTTTTCGTTGGATTAATATCAATTTAAGGAATTTTAGGGAGGAATACATTAATGGCAAAGCAAAACAAAGGCCGTAAGTTTTTCGCGGCATCAGCAACAGCTGCATTAGTTGCATCAGCAATCGTTCCTGTAGCATCTGCTGCTCAATTAAATGACTACAACAAAATCTCAGGTTACGCGAAAGAAGCGGTTCAATCACTAGTTGACAACGGCGTAATCGAAGGTGATGCTAACGGAAACTTCAACCCACTAAAAACTATTTCTCGTGCAGAAGCTGCAACAATCTTCACAAAAGCATTAGAATTAGAAGCTGATGGATCTGTAGATTTCAAAGACGTTAAAACTGGCGCTTGGTACTACGATGCAATCGCAGCAGCTGTATCAAACGGAATTTTTGAAGGTGTTAGTGCAACTGAATTCGCACCTAACAAATCATTAACTCGTTCAGAAGCAGCTAAAATCCTAGTTGACGCTTTCGGTTTAGAAGGTAGCGAAAGCCTAAGCCAATTCGCTGATGCTTCTTCAGTAAAACCATGGGCTAAATCTTACCTAGAAACAGCTGTAGCTAACGGAATCTTCACTGGTTCTGAAACAAACGGTAAATTAAACCTTAACCCTAACGCATCAATCACTCGTCAAGACTTCGCAGTAGTATTCGCTCGTACGCTTGATCTAGCTGTTGAAACAGTTGACGCTTCAATCAAAGCTATCAACAACACAACTGTTGAAGTAACATTCGACGAAGAAGTGAATGTTGATGACGTAAAAGCTTCAAACTTCAAAATTGATGGTTTAGAAGTTAAAAACGCTTCTGTTAAACAAACAAACAAAAAAGTTGTTGTTTTAACTACTGAAGCTCAAACTGCTGATAAAGACTACGTTTTATCTTACAAAGATGAAGAAATCGGTAAATTCAAAGGTATTGCAGCTGTAATCCCTACGAAAATCGATGTAACAACTGCATCAGTACAAGGAGTTATTGGTAAAGAAGTAACTCTTAAAGCTCAAGTTACTGTAGCTGACGGTCAATCTAAAGCTGGTATCCCAGTAACATTCAACATCGTAAGCGATAACGCTAACGTTAACGCTAAAATCGAAGTTGAAGCTTTAACTGATGAAAATGGTGTAGCTACTTACTCTTACACTCGTTACTACGAGCACAACGATAACGTAGCAGCTTACGCTACTAGCAAATCTTCAGTTTCTTCTACTGGTAAAGTATACTGGGCTAACAAAATTCAATTAGCAGTTTCTGAAATCACAACTGGTAATGAATTAGCTAACAATACTAAAAAATCATACAAAGTAGTTGGCGCTAAAAACACAACTTACTATGTAGCAGTTAAAGAAAACATTGATGTAAACCCAGATAAAATCACAAACCTTTATGTACAAGATCATGCAAACTCAAACAACTTTGTAATTCCTTACGAATTAACAACTGGTTCTGAGAAATTTGCAAAAGTTCAAACAAACGCTAACGGTGAAGCAACATTTACTGTTTACGGTTCTGACTTAACTGCAACACCAATCGTTTACTTACCATCATCAGTAAACAAAACTGCAACTGATTTCTCTTACTCTAAACTTGCATTACAAGCTGAAGCACCAGCAGTTAAATTCTCAAAAATCGATAAATTAGCGATTACTGTTGCTGCTGAAGGTAAAGCAGATTCTGCAGAATTCTTAAATACACCAGTAGCTTATGACCAAAACTCTGTTGGTGGACGTAACTATACTGTTACTGTAACTGACAAAGACGGTAAATTAGCTCCAGAAGGTACAGCTGCTTATGTAACATTTGATAAAGAAAACCTTTCTTCTATCACTACTGATGCAGTTTACTTCTCAACAGCTAAAGAAAACTTTGTTAAAGTAACAGCTGGTACAGTTTACAAAGTAACTGTAGGTAAAGAAGGTAAAGCTCAATTCCACTTAACTGGTAAAGGTTCTACTGCTTTCGCAAAACCAACAGTATTCTTAAACACAGCTGGTAAAACTGCTCCTGTAGAGCTTGACAAAGCTGACGTTCAAGCTGTAGCTGAAGTAACTTACTTCAAAGCTCCAGAAGTAACAAATGCAACATTAAAAGTTACTGATGAGTATGGCCGTACAATTACATCTACTACTGCTGGTAAAGATGCAGTATTCACTTACCAATCTGTAGATCAAAACGGATTCGACTACCGTCCAAATGGTTACAACTCAACTGGTCAAACAACTCAAATCGTTTGGAAACCAGTTACACAACCAGATGGCACAATCGTATGGGTACAAGAAGTTATTACTAACCCAGGTAACACTGTTTACGAATATGCATTAGCATTTGATGTAACTTCTACATTCGGTAATGCAACTGTAAAAGATGCTTCTGGTAAAGTATTAAACGCTTCACAAAACTTAGGTAACACAAAAACTTACCAAGTGAAATCTGATGCAACTGGTAAAGCAATTGTACGCGTTACAACTGACGCTGCTGATACAGTAAGCGTAAACGTAACAGGTGCAAGCAACATTCTACCAACTCAAACTGCATCTGTATCATTCACAAACTCAACAGTTGTTCCTGCACTTTACACTGGTGTTGTAGATTCTTATGACTCTATCAAACAAACACTTAAATTTGCTGGTAAAGAATCAGTATCTTATGTTGGTGAGAAAGTTTACTACCGTGGTCTTAACAACACACCAATCGCAACTGCTGATGACTTCATTAAAGCTTTAGCAAATGCAACTGGTACTGTTCAAGTAACTTATGAAGTAAAAGATGGCGTTACAACTTTCTACATCTATAGCATTGCTACTACTGGTAACAAACCAGTCGATACAGCTGCTCCTATCGTATTACCTGGTGCAGAAGCATTAGCTAAAGCGATCAAAGATGCAGAAAACGCTAACTTAAAACAAGCAGAATACACTGCAGAATCTTGGAAAGTATATGCTGATGCATTAGTAGCAGCAAAAGCTGTAGCTCCTACAGCAGCTGATACTGACAAAGCTGTAGCAGCAAAAGCTTTAAACGATGCTCGTGCAGCTCTAGTAAAAGCTCCAGTAGCTGAAGTTAAAACAGAAGTTACTTCTGCAGTAGGCTTTGCTCCAAATGATACAGCAGCTCTTTTAGGCCTTTTCACTTCATATGAAGTAGCTGGTACAGTAGCTGAAGCTGACACTACTAAAAAAGTAGAGTTAAAAATCAGTTTTGAAGATGAAACTGTAACACCTGCAACAGTTACTGTTGAAGTTAAAGATGGTAAATTTGCTTATACTACACCTGCATCAACTTTTGCTAACACAGTTAAAGCTGTAACTTTAGTAGTTGATGGTAAAGAAGTAGGAACTGCGAAAGCAATCGAAGCTAAAGTTAAATAATTATTTAACATCGATTCCACTTAATAAAATAATTTTATAGGGGATAAGTATATACTTATCCCCTATAAATTTATATGAAGTATAAGTATATAGATATATAACTTTTAGGAGGATTATTATGAAAAAAGGTCTACAATTATCTGCGGCAGCAGTTATTGCATTATCTGCAATTACACCTGTAGCTACAGCAGCAGCAGCAGAGCCAACAGCTCAACAAGTTAAACCAGGTATTTATACTACTGAGGGTTATACGTCAATTGCTGATTTCAAAAAATTAACAACAGCTAAAAAAGCAGCTTTATTACAAAAGCCAGGAGCAGTTTTAGTCGTTGGGACAGATGTAATTCCGACAGAAGTAATTCTAACTGGTACAAATGATGATCTTGAAAATTCAAAAGTAAGTGTGGAAAAATATCAAGAGGATAACAAAGTTGTTATTACTGAAGATGGTATTAAACCAGTAACACCAGAAGAAACAGTTACAGTATCAGCAGTAAGCGCGATTACTGAAACAACAGTTTCTGTAACATTTGCTGAAGGTGTTGAAGTAACGGACGAAGATTTAGAAGGTAAAACTATTACTTTAAAAGCTGGCGAAACAACTTTAACTGCAACTTATGCATCATCAAGCTTGGCTGGTTCAACAGCAGTATTTGAGTTAACTGAAGAATCAAAATTAGTAGATGCAACTGAATACACAGTAACTGCTGATTGGACAAAATTTGATAAGACAACTTTTGTAGCTGAAATTGGAACTGCTTATGCTAAAACATTTACAGCTGTAACAACTAAAGTGTATGCAAGTTCTCAAGGTGCTACAGAAACAATTTTAAACATCAAAGCTCAAGATCAATATGGTGAAGCAATTGATGTACCAACAACATTAGATTTCGATGGTAGTACTTTAAATGGTATGCCAATTAATACAGATTTAACAGTAGATACTGCTGGTAAAGTAACATTAGCTAAAACAGTTAAAGCTGGTGATGTGTTAGTACTGAAAGTCTCTAACATTGATTCAGAAGATAAAGTATTAGGTACAGCTACATTTACTTACACAGTAGAAAAAGTAGAAGATGGCTTTAACCCGTTAGCTCCAAACTCAATTGAATCTATTAAAGCAATCGATGCAAATGGTGCTACAGTAACTAAGTTTGCAGCTACAGATGTAGTTACATTATCTGCAAATGTATTAGATCATGCTTCTAACCCAGCGGTGTCTGCTCCGGGTAATGATAAAGAAGTACGTTGGGTAGTTAAAGAGGGTAAAAACTTACTTGAAACTACAGCTGTTCATACAGGTACTGTAGGAGAAGAACTTGGTAGTGATTTAACTACGCTAGATTTAGAAATTGGACAAACTCCAACATTCAAAATCAAATCTCCAGGAACAATAGTAGTAGAAGCATACAATATTGCAAATGGTGCAAAATCTTCTTACACTATTACAGCTGGTGCTCAAGAGTTGAAAACTTTAACATTTACTTCTAAAAATAATACTGGTAATAACAATGAAGAAGTAGTTCTAGGTAAAATTGAGCAAAATACTGGTGCAGCTTTTGCAGCAACAGATTTAAAATTCCGTGTACTTGATAGCAAAGGTGCTGAAACTACTAAGGCTTCAGTAAAAGCAGTAGTAGCAGCTAAAAATGATACAAATGGTTATGCAGAAGGTACAATCTACTTAGTAGCAACTACAACAGAAGCGGCAGCTTACACAGTAGTACCTTATGTAGGAGCTTCATTTGAAGATACAAAAGCTGTGAAAGCAGCTCCAGTGGCATTTGAAACTCAATTAAATAGCACAGCTGTTTCTATTAATGCAATCAGTTTATCTACATTAAAAGTAGGTACACCAGTAACTGCTGATTTAGTAATCAAAAACAAACATGGTGAAAACATTGTATCTGAATTAGATTTAGCTACAGATGTAGAAGCTGTCGTTTATAAAGACGGAGCAGTTGCTCAAGGTACACCAGTAACTGTTACTTATGAATATGATGCAACAACAAAAAATGCAAAAGCTAAGTTTGTTGCTAATACAGAAGGTACTTATACAGTACGTTTAGTTGTTAAAAACACAGCAGCAGTAACGGATGTAGCAGTAAAAGCTGAAGAAACAGCTATCGCATCAGTTAACTTAGGTGCAGATATCTATGATATTGTTTCTGGTGACAAAGACGTTTACCGTACAATTACTGTAAAAGACAATAAAGGTGATGTAATTCTTCCTAAAATTGGTGCTGGAGAAGGCGAATTATCACTATCACAAGCAGTAACTAATGTTTCTTTAGAATATGTTGCTAAAGATGCTAAAGGTAACTGGACTGTAGTAGCTGAAAATAAAGCAGAAGCAGTAGCAGTGAAATTTGCAAAAGCAATCGCTAAGCAAGAAGTAACTTCAGTTAAAGTACAAGTGAACCCAGCTCCAGCAGGTACTGTGTCAATTCAAGATGAATTAAAAGTAACTGTAAAAGAAGCTCGTAAACTTGACAAAGTAACTGTAAGTCCAGCTTCATTAACAATTGGTTTAAATGGTGAAACAACTATAACTGTAAACACTGTTGACCAATATGGTGCTGCATATACTGCGAGTGCATCTGAATTAACAAACTTAACAATTGTTGATGCTTCTACTGGTTCAGAAAAAATTACAGTTTTAACAGCATCAGGTGCAAATGCTACAGAAGTAAAAGATACGAATGATAAAGTAATTGGTTACAAATTCACAGTTCAAGGTACTGCAATTGGTAACACTTCTTTACAAGTTAAATCAGGTGCTGATGTAAAAGCTACAATCAACGCAACTGTTGCAGAAGCTGTTGATGTAGTATCATCAATTGCATTTGAGGGTACTTCATTTAATGAAGATGGTACTTATAAATACAAAATTGATGCAGATGAAAATACTGATAAATTTAATAAATTTGCTGTAACGGGTAAAGATGCTTCTGGTAACAGAGTAGCGATTGATCCTACTAAAGTTACGTGGACAACGTCAAATGCTTCTGTTTTAGCATACGATGCATCTTCAGGAGAATTTAAAGTATTAAAAGCAGTAGAAAACGATACTGTAGTAACAGTTACAGCTGACTTATACGGTAAAAAAGTTTCTGTAGACTTAACATTATCTGCTGAAACAGCAAAATTAGTACCAAGTACTTTAGCAGTAAAAGAATCAAAAACAGTAGATGCTGATACAACTAAAGAAGGTATCCAAATTGCTCTAGACGGTGATAATAAAGATGGCGAAGCAAACGGTGCAATTACATTAACATTCACTGGTAAAGACCAATATGGTTCAGATTTAACAACTTTATCAGATGTGTTAGCATTTAAAGAATCTGTCGCGAAAGTATCTAAAAATGGTAACAAGTTAACAATTACTGCAGTAGGTAAAGGTGATACTCAAGTTCGTACAACTGTAGATGGAACAGACTTCTTAATCGATGTAACTGTAACTGATAAAGCAGTTGCAGATGCTGGAAATGCTTCTTCATTAGCAGATGCTCAAACACAAGCAAAAGCTGCGTTAGATGCATATGTAGATGTAACTGATTACACAACAAATGAACAAGCTTTAACAGATGCAATTGCTGCTGGTAAAGTTGCAATTGATGCAGCAACAACTACTGGTGATGTAGCAACTGCTCTTGCGAATGCAAAAACTGTTATCGATGGGATCAAAACAGATACTCAATTAGCATTAATAGATGCTCAAACACAAGCAAAAGCTGCGTTAGATGCATATGTAAATGCAGCTGATTACACAACAAATGAACAAGCTTTAACAAATGCAATTGCTGCTGGTAAAGTTGCAATCGATGCAGCAACAACTACTGGTGATGTAGCAACTGCTCTTGCGGATGCAAAAACTGTAATCGATGATATCGATTCAGATACTGAAGAAGTTGCAACAATTAAAGCATCTTTAAGTTCTTTAGCATGGGATACTGATGAAGCAACTACATTATCAGCAGTAAAAGCAGCAATAAGTGGAATTTCTGAAGCTTCTGTTGAAGAAGATGTAGACGATCAAGTTGTAATTACAATTACAATTGGTAATGCTTCAGATACAATCACACTTACTCCTTAATAAAACTAAACGAAACGTTACTCTATAAGCTAGTTCACTAGTGAAATGAGTGGAAACAGCCTTTGTCATTTTATGATTATGAATTACAAAGTTGTTTCTAACTATCGTGCCTGTATTCATCAGGGAAGTTCTGATGTATGAGAAACAGTTCCAGCTTCTCATAAGCCTAATCCTCCTGCATCCAATGCGTGTGTCTATCCACACAAAGGGATGAAGTCAGGTGAAGTCGTACCCAGTGAAAGTCTGTGGGCGGGGCTCCTTAAAAATTGACTATGGCTAGGTAGACGAATCCATGTAGGTAGTATGTTTCGATGCTTGATGCGAAATAGCTAGGAGTTCATCTAGCATTCTATTGCTTTAAATAGCAAATTAGGTCATCTGGACAATTCGGAACTGTTAAACAGATGATGTGCATACTGTATAGTGGGAGCCTAAGGTCATTAAAACAAGGGAACAGCATGATGGAACGTTTGAAGTCTATTTGGAAGAGGTCGATAGAACCGACGACATCAAATAGATGGCAGCGGGTTCATAGTAGTGTCGATCGCTAGCCGTTTGAACTTGTATGGTAACATAAAAGAAGGATAAAACTAGCAGGAGCGAAGGAACCCAGTCAGTGATAAGTTCAATTACTTATTTCCCCAAAAGAAGTAATTGGTGAATACCAAATCATTATATTGATACTCAACCTTACATGAGATACTACTCATGTAAGGTTTTTTATTACTTATAACCATTACTACATTTAATATTTTAATAATTGAAAAGGTCCGACTCATATTACATTCATTTAAATTGCCAAAGAACAGTATAAAGGTATCGTTATTTTGATAAAACATACATAATTTATAGGACTTAAAAACTAATTTGAATAAAATTAAACTAAATTATATTTATTTATGGTTAAAATGATGTATTTACAATTATTTATTTAGTATAATTCCTGCTTAACAAGAAGTCAATGTGTAAAATTTGGATATTAAATAAAGGAAAAAGATTTATTTGAATGAGATTTTGGTTATAAAACTTTTATAATATAAATAATTTAAGTGTTAATATAAAAACTCAAATTAACTTCCTCATCAAAAGCTCAAAATATTATATGAAAGATTTATCGTTATTTCATTTTTTTCCCATTAATACTCTTGTAGAGAGATTATATATCGTTTAGAATATACAGTATAAGTAAGAAATGGATTAGAAGGAGGATACATATGAAGAAAAACATAGTTGTATTATTTTTGGGGATTTTTATGCTAACTTCTATTATTTTACCTATTAATAATACTGCTTCTGCTGCAAGTGATACCCTCGATATAGGAATTTATGTTGATGGTAAATTTCATACTAAAATATCTGATTTTAAAAAAATGAAAACTGCTGATAAAGCGAAATTGCTAATGACGAATGGGGCTTATCTATCTTTAGGTAAACAACTTGTTGAAACTAAGAATATTTTCACTATGAATAATGAGCAATTAGAAAATTCAAAAATTTCTGTAGCTGAGTATCTAGGGATAATTGGTGGAGGACAGACTTCAGAATTTAAAGTTCTTTCAATTGATTAAAAAGTTTGTGGCCAGTTGAGGAGGAAATCCTCAACTGGTTATTTAATTGAGTTATACAATAAAAGAAAGGAAGTTTGAAATTGAAATTTATTAGTGCCTTAATTTTGGTAATACTTCTAGTATCGGGTTGTACAAATGACAAAACACAAGTTGAAGAGGATATAGTTCAAGAGATAGGTAATAAGGATAATGCAAAAAAAATAGAAAGTGAATCACCTGTATCTCAAAAGGAGCAACAAAAAGAAGCTGAAGGATTTCTAGAGCAGCTAGAAACTACAAAAAATAACAATCTTGAAAAGCAAATTGAAAATGAAAAAGGTGTTATACAGCACCAAATATTTATAATGGAGAAGTTAGGTCTTGCTGGTGGAGAACTTGTTGTAGGGAAAGATGTAAAAGATGATGAGGGTAAACGCCTTGCAGAAAAATATGCGCAACAAATGAAGAATCAATATTCAAATTTGGGGATAGCTATTACAGTTATCCGTGATGGTAAAGAAATCACAACTGTTGAGCTAGATTAAAAATGTGATAGGGATTAATTACTTTCTATACCAGATAAAGTCTGTTAATTCCCAATATGAATAAAATTTAAAATTTTTACGGTAGTCTCAAAAGACTTGAGATGCCAATTGATGAAAGAGTAAAGCAATAAAAAACTAGCTGACACTTCACTCGCGCAGCTAGTTTTTTTAATTGACTATGGTTGTTTATAAAAATTTGTTGTTAATTCGTATGGTCCATAAGAATTAGAGTAGTTTAGACGAATATAATATTTCCCTGGTGTTACATTATACGTTAATTTAGCTTCAGTTTTATTATAGGAATCTTTTAAAGACCAACCGTCAGTGCCATTTGAATCGTAAAGATATAAATTAATTTTATTACCATTTAAACCAAGAGCTGAAATGTCAATTGTACCAGGTTCGAGAATTTCAAGTTTATAAAAGTCATCTGTGTTCTTAGTTAAGTTATCGTAATGATAACCTAGATGACCATGCAAGCTACTATTTAAAGGGATTGAATTTGCTAAAATATAGTTACTAGAAGCATTATCATTAGGTATAGAATCTGGAGTGAAATTATTTGTTAATTCATAGGCTCCATAGTTTCCAGAATCATTAATGCGAATATAGTAAGTACCTGCTGACAGCCCTACACTCATTTGTGCTGTGATTTTACCATATTGATAAGAAATATCACTTTGGTCATTTCCACGGGCACCATAAATGTATAAATTAAGATAATTTCCGTTTAGCTGTACAGCGTTTATGTCTAAACGGCCATCTTCAGGAATGACTAGTTTAAAATAGTCATTGTTATTTCTATAATCGGAAGAACGTGAATAACCTACATGACCATACATCTTAGAATTTAAATCTATTTCGCTGGCTTGTATATAGGTTGAAGCCCCATTATCATTTTCATACGTATTTTCTAAAAACACTGCAGTAAGTTTATAATTGGCGCTACTGTTATTGTTAATTCTTATATAATAGGTACCTTCTTGTAAACCTGCTTTCAGATTGGCTGTTACTCCCGAATTACTTTTGATAGAATAATCATCACTGCCTTTAGAACCATATAAATAAATTGATGATGATGTACCTAATTCATTTACAACATTTATTGTTATCTCTCCATCAGCAGGTAATTCAATTTTATAGTAATCCTCTCTATCTGCAGGGGAGAGGGTACCCGAAACAGTTTCATTCAAAGGTAATGATGAAGCAGTAATATATGTATTATTCGGTTCTAAATCAGCTGATCGAGCTGTATTAGAAGTTGTGAAGTCCATTTTGTATTTAAAACCATTAGCTAAAATTATTTTAAGTTGGTATTGGGTATTGCCATGGAAACCATAAGTTGGTGCCACTTTAAGAGTCTTTTGAGCTGTCTTAGTAATTGTCACTGGAATAAATTCATTATTTCTTTCAATTACTACAGCATCAATTTTATCAAAGCTAACAGTATCATTAAATGTTACGGTCCACACTTTATCTAAAGGCACATTCTTTTTACTGTCAAAAGATTCCCATTGTGTATTATTTAAAATAGTTCTAGTTTCTTTTAAATTGGCGCCTTCCATTACACCATACTCATTAAAATGTAGTAACTCTTCTTCCGCAAAGGCATTTTTTTCTGTTAAAAAAGCAAAAGATAGAACATAAACAAGCAATACAAAAAGCAATTTCCTATTAAAATACATAATGAAACACTCCTATTTTAATGTGTAATAATAACCAAAAAATATAAGCTTATAATTGTTTGTAGAAGAAAGAAGTTGCTTAATATATTTTTGGTAAATATACCTAAATTATATACTATTATCTTGATTATTAAATAGTTTTTTGAAATATAAATAAATGTAAAGTTGTCTATTAAATAGGTAATGAATGATATTATTTTTCATAGGTAATAAAGATTTATTGGATAGATAATAATTCCAAATCACTAAAATAATTTAATATATTTACCGATAATAAATATATTAAAAGAGTTTGAAAGACGATACGATTCATTATGACCATATCTTCTTATTCCATTAGTCGCAATCGTTATTAAGGAGGGTATTTCCATTGAACAAACGAAAATTAGCATTGTCTGCCTTTATGACTGTCCCAATTGTAGCAGTATCAGTTGTTCATCCAATAGAGAGTCTTGCGGAAAATCAGGATTGGGTTAATGAAGAAAGTGAAGTAATCGCGAACCCCGACATGAATGGCGTGAATGCTTATAGCGATATACAAGTATTAGCTGAAAGTGTACCGACTTTAACAGCTTCGACAGTTCAGGAACTTAGCGCACTTATTGAGAGTGGAATGAATCAATTTCAGACAAATGTGTCTATCCAATACACAGGCGATAGCTCAATCATTATGGAACAAATTAATGGCATCATAAAAAACAACCTACGCAACAATGATTATTTAAATGGAACAGTTGCAAGTTGGAAATATGGCTATAAGGGTACTGCTAATAATGTTGTCATTAGTATAAATTTCAACTATCATACGACAGCAGAGCAGGAGGCCTTTATTCAGTCAGAGGTGAGACGGATTGTACAAAAAGAAATTAATCCATCAATGTCTGATTTTGAAAAAGTAAAGGCTATCAATGATTATATTGTATTAAATTCAACATACTCCTATAATTCATCGACAACACCGCATGCAGCCTATGCCATTCTTAATGAAGGGAAAGGGGTATGTCAGGCATACGCACTACTAGCCTATCGTTTATTGCAAGAGGCTGGAATGGAAGTACGCTATGTTACTGGCTGGGCTGGTGAGGCACATGCATGGAATATCGTAAAGGTAGATGGTCAATGGTATCATCTAGATACAACTTGGAATGATCCAGTATTCTCCGCAAGTGCGGGAGATATGTCTGATTATGTTAGCTATAAATACTTTTTAATCTCGGATAATGCTATTTTCCAAGACCATCAAATTGATGATTTAGGCTATCCAAGTGCAACAAGTGAGCGTTTTGTGGCAATGAGAAATGTAGAAAGCCCAATACAAATTAATAAAGTTTTATATTATCCAAATGGCGCTGACAACCAAAAATTATATAAGATCGATTTAGGGAATATGAATTTACAAGAAAAGAAGGTATCTGATACCCGTGTACAACATTTGTTTTATGCAAATGATTGGTTATATTTTAGTAACTATTCAAATGGTGGATATCTCTATAAAATGAAGGCTAATGGCTTAAATAGTACGATGCTTGCAAACAAACGAGTGACAAAGATAACACGTGAGGATAGCGATTTAGTAGCTTATAATAACAATGTTGAAATCTATCGTGAAAGTCTACAAGAGAATCCTATTGATGATACGAAAATTAACCAAGTTACAGAATTGACGAATCAAATCGTATTTCTCAGCAAAGATTTTAAAATGAAGGCAGAGCAATTATTTTCATTATTTGGTGATCTCTCGCAATCTGAGGAATCCCGACTTTCAGATGGAGTACAGCAGCGCATTAAGCTCATACAAGAGAAGTATCAAAAAATGGAGTCACTTACCTTTAATGATACAACAGCTTGGATATCTGTACCGAAGGTGAATGATGTAAAGAAGCCTTGGACAATTCAGTTAAGCCAAGAAGTGTTAAACACACCTGAAAACTTAAAGCACATTGTATTACTTGATATGTTTGGCGACCCAATAGATATTTCTGTTCGAATAGATGGCAAAAAAATTACGGTGACGCCAACAAACAATTATATAGAAGGTATCCCCTACACGCTTGTCATCAATTCCAAATTGAAAAACGCAAATAATCAAACGTTAGATAAAGGCATCCATTTACAATTTAACTATCAAAAATGAATGAATTAAGAGAGAAGAAAATAAGAGTTTCGTGGCCAAATGCGTCACGAAGCTCTTATTTTTTTATGGTACAAGCTTGTAGTTTACATTCGTTTGAGTAGATGGTATTTCAAACACTGCAATACGTCGCAATTGTTCAATTTCTTAAAAGGAAATTAATAATTATGTAACTTTTTGCGGCTATGACAAGTCTACTTTAAAGGGATGTACTAATAGTGTGAAAGCAACCAAAATAAGTTTAATAGAAAATAATCATGGTATTTTAGAATATCATTTGTTCCATATGAAGCTTTTGAAGGAGAAAGGCTAGCACTCTAGTACCGAATTCTACTTTATTCGATAAAAATCCCACATTTTGGGCTTTGTTCATGTTAAGATGGTAGAGACGATTTTAAGAGGAAAAAAGGAGATTGAGATGTTTAGAAAACTAAAGACTACATGTATTGTATCAGCAGTTGCGTTGGCTACGATTTTGCCAGGACAAGCGTCTGCATCAGCTACTAGTAACAATGGAATTCAGATAAAAAACAATGTTTCGATTACGATTAATGGAGAGACGATTCAAGTCAATGATCCTATTTTAAATAAATCGGATTTCTTATTATTACCAATGCGTGCATTGTATGAAGCGGTTGGTGCAAGTGTGGATTGGGATAAGGAAACGTTGACGGCATCAGCGATTCGCAATGGTAAGATGGTTGATTTAACGATCGATTCGAATACGGCTTTAGTAGATGGTCAAGAGGTTGCAATGGATGTTGCGCCATTTATGTATAAGGATCGTACCTACATGCCATTACGTTTCGTCAGCGAAAACTTTGATGGTGTTGTTAATTGGGATGAGACTACTCAATCGGTAGATATTACATTATCAGATGAAACAACAGCACCACCACAGGAAGACCCATATATCTTACATATCAATAACAAACGTATTGTCATGAAAGATCCGATTGTTACAAAGGATGGAAGAACATATCTACCTGCTAGCTATATTTATGATTATTTAGATGATTCATCTGGCACTTGGCAACCTGATGGTTCCTTTGAATTGCTAATTGGTGGTATGAGTTTTATTTTCAATGATAACAGCAATCAGGCTTTGATTAACAATGAGGCAGTGACAATGATCGAAAAGCCATTTATACAAAAAGGCAAAATGTATGTTCCTGCTAAGTTTCTTGTGGATGCATTAGGCGGGAATTTGCGTTATATCACAGAAAAAAAAGAAATGTATATTTATGTATATCGTTATATGTATACAAGCTCTTTCCTTGAAAAATCATACGGCACTACGTCATCGCCAGAGGTTATTCCTTCTGCTCGTTTAGAAGGGGATCGTGATCTATTTATTAGTGATAATCCAGAAACATTAACACGCAAGCTTGTACCAATAAATAATGTAACACTTGCACAATACGACGTGAAGCCAACGAAAGCAATGAACAAGCACCGTGTCTTTGGCTGGCACTATAACACGCTAGGAACAGATGTCAATATTGGTATTACTGTTCAAAACAAGTCTATGACAGAGAGCATTAAAGTGACTGATTCGAAAGGCATTAACCAAAAAACAGGTAATAGCTGGGTAGGTCATGATATTGGTTTAACAATTGCTGATGCTGAATTAAATAATAAACTAAAAAAATCAGAGAGTAGTGGCATTGTTATCGCACCAGGTGAAACGAAGCTAATTGAAACATATGACCTACACTATGATTATATTATTGGTTTTTTACATGATTTAGATATTCAAGCAGTCAATGGTGGAAAGCCAGAATATACAATACGTACAGTGCTTTCAAAGGATAATACGGATTTAACAACCATCCATTCGGACCAGGTTGCGGTTGATGAGTATGCGAAACACCCAAGAGGTGCGTGGCCAAGTGCTTCAATTCTAGCAGAGCTACCAGCCTATACTGTAGATTCGCCTGAAGTAGGCTATAACATTTCCAATGGCCGTACAGACCATCTTCAAACGGCTGAAAATTCACTTTCTCAAATCAATGGAGCGGTTGGGAACCCAGGTCACTTCGGTATGAACTATAAAGTATCTATTCCTGTTGTCAATCCAACAGGCTCTACAAAAACGATTAAGCTGAAGTTGGCTGGTCGAGGAGGTTTATACAGCGGAGCGATTAAGGTGAATGGCAAAGTGTATTTAGTGCCTTCTTTAAGAGTCGGGGCAGAGTATGTTGAATTACCAGATTTTAAGATGAAGGGCTCGAAAGACACGATTGAATTAGAGCTAATGCATGCTGGTGGTGTCAACCTTCCAGTAGCAATCTATGTAGAAACAAAATAAAAAAGTCACTGGCACGGGCCATGTGACTTGGTACGTGCCATACTTTGAATTAATTCGGAGTGAAAAATGGCAAGAAAACTAATAACGATTATTGTAGTCCTTTTCATGCTTACACTAACAGTTAGCCCCGTCAATGGACAAGCTGCTGGTTTAGGCAATAAAGTCAGTGAAGTTAAAACAGAGGTTTCACCACAGGTAATACATTCACAGCAAAACTATACGTCAGGTTCAATACGTCAGTTTGTAAATGTTTTAGATGTTAATTTAAATAATACATATACAAAACTAGAAATTGGTATGCCAAATCCTATTAATTCATTAAAAACAACATCAGCGATGGCTAAGCAAAACACAGTTGATGGGCATCGTGTTGTAGGGGCTGTCAATGCCTCTTACTTTTTAGGAAATGGTATGCCTGCGAACTTGTTAGCAGAAAACAATGAAATTGTGAACTATGGTATTTTGGGAGATACATATGATAGCCCAACACAAAAGCCAGTTGCATTTGGTTTATCGAAATCAGGGAAAGCGATTGCAGATTATTATTCTACGAATCTAACTTTCCAAGTGAATGGCAAAAGCTATCCTATTGATCTTATTAATAGTGAACGAGGAACAAATAAAAACGTTTTATATACACCAGAAAAAAGATCAACAGGGACAAATACATGGGGTGTAGAACTTGTTGTGTCAGGCGCTAGCCAAGATACAAGCACCCTGCATTTTGGTGATCAGTTCTCAGGTACAGTATCTCATGTAACAGCCTATGGAGCAGAAGGTAACTCTTCTGTACCAGCAGATGGTTTTGTTATCTCTGTACAAAATAAAGAGTTAGCCGCTGAATTAAGTAGCATTACAGCAGGTACAAGCGTGGATGTCAGCTTATCGATCGATCAAAAATGGATGGATGCACAGTTCATTTTAGCTGCTGGACCAATGCTTGTGCGTAACGGCAAAGTGGATATTTCTATGCCAACGAATTCAGGGTTTGCTTCTACACGTAGTCCGCGTACAGCAGTAGCTATAGATGCTACAGGTACAAAGGTATCTCTTGTGACGATTGATGGTCGCATAAGTGGTCATAGTAATGGTGTTAATTTATCGGATTTAGCTGCTCATTTAATTTCAGTGGGTGCTTCTTCGGCTATTAACCTAGATGGGGGCGGCTCTACAGCAATGGTGGTGCGTAATCCAGGAGGTTATTTCGCTAATCTAGTGAATAGACCGTCAGAAGGTAGTGAACGTCGTGTATCTGCCATTTTACAGGTAGTGAATACAGCGCCACCAGGGAAAGTAAAATCAATTACGTTAAGTAGTGTTGGTCAAGTAATGAAAGGATCTTCTGTAGATATGCAAGTTGCAAGGGCTTATGATCAATACTTGAATCCAATGACCATCAACCCAGCAAATATGAACTGGACAGTTGAAGGAAATATCGGCAAAATGGACGGTGCAACCTTCACAGCAACACAAAAGGGTGAAGGGAAAATTATTGGGGAGTATGAAGGAATTCGTACGTCTGCGGCTGTGAAAGTAGTAGATCTAGCAGAGAAACCAATTGTACTAGATAGCTTTGATAATACTTCTTCTTGGACAACAGAAACAGCGAAAGCCAATGCTTCATTAGCAAGCTCTAAAGAGTATGCTAGACAGGGAACTGCTAGCTTACAATTAAACTATGATTTTACAACAGCAGGCACAGGCACAAAAGCAGCCTATATGGTTGCGAAAACACCAATTGCTATTTCAGGGCAGCCTAAAAATATCGGTCTTTGGGTATTTGGCGATGCTGGTAAGCATTGGCTAAGAGGCGTTGTGATTGATGGTGCTGGAGCTAAGCATACAATTGATTTCACAAGTCAGGGCGGTTTAGACTGGAGTGGTTGGAAGTACGTGACGGCAGATATTCCAAGTGATCTACCACAGCCACTAAAATTCGAACGTTTGTATGTTGCTCAGCCAACAGCTTCTCTTCAAAAGAAAGGTCAGCTGTATTTCGATCAATTACAAGCAGTATATAAAGACAATCATGTGGAATTAGTTTATACAGATGTAACAAAAGGGCATTGGGCATTTTCCGAAATCCAAAGCTTATACGATCAATCTCTTATTAAAGGATACTCAAATGGAACGTTCAAACCTGAGGCATCCATTACACGTGCTGAGGCAGCTACGATCATCGCTAGAGCTTTAAATCTAACTACAACGAAGGATTCCAGCTTTAAAGATGTGAGTAAGAGCCATTATGCATACAGTGCCATTGCCGCAGTTGAGCAGGCTGGCATTATTAAAGGGCAAGAGGCAGGGAAGTTTAATCCAAACGGACAGCTTTCACGTGCTGAAATGTCTGCCATTTTAACAAGGGCCTATAAATTAACAGGTACAAGCAAAGTAAGCTTCTCAGATGTGAAATCAACACATTGGGCATACAGCCATATCCAAGCACTTGTCGCAAATGATTTAACTGGCGGCTTCCCAGATAACACATTTAGACCAGATGCACAAATTACACGTGCTCAATTTGCAAGCTTCTTAAATAGATGTTTATCATTAAAATAAAGAAGACAAATCCTCTGTAACAGCTACAGAGGATTCTTTATGTTGTCTTGAAAAACAAAACAATTAACAGAATTTTTGTGAAAGGTGAAGTGGATATCCGTTGCTTGCTTACCTGTGGGCTAGCGAAAAGCACAACAACCCACAACTTTTTATAAAGGTTTTCACTAATCATTTTATTGAGGAGTGCTGTCACTCAACATTTTTCCACATTTTTCACTACTGTTAGTATGAAAGAAAAGGAAAAGACACAGTTTTAGAGAGGTTGATTGGAGTGGAGTCAGCGTCACTCCTAGGGGATTGAGCGTCATAGATGAGACCCTGGAGCGAACGTAAGTGAGTGAAGCGGCTCATAAGACGCCCCCTGGAAAGGACGTTGGCGGAACGGAAAACAACCCATCGCTCGCTTTGCTAAATGTTTTTTTAGTGTTATCTTCTTTTCTAACAAAAAAACCGCCTTGTCCATAAAAGGACGAGGCGGTTTTAGATTAGAAAACGATATATTTCACATATTGCTTCCAAGTTAGCTCTTTAAAATGGCTCCAATGTATTTTCTCAACAGGTAATGTTCTGAAGGTATAGGCTTCGAGATTACGTTTCTCATTCGAGAGCATTGGCGTACCTTCATCAAGATAATCCATAAAGATAGCTGACTTAGCCGTTTTAAATTGCACATTGACATCAATTAGCTGTATTTTACCGTCCTGATTGATGATATACAATTTTTTGTTCCCTTTTTTAGCTGTAGCTAGCCACGATTTATCGACTTTATAAGAATCGAATGCTTCGTTAACAATAATAGAGGCTTTGCCAGTTGTTGAAAATGGAATGTCCTCAAGTGGGGCATCCTGCTGTAAGGTCACTTCATAATTAGTTGGTTGTGGCAAGGCAGCCGTTTTAGCTAGCTCATTTGCCCAAACTGTCTGATCGTCAGTAGCAATCGTTTGTTTTTCTAATACGATGCCAGATAGATCATCCTTGACATGTTTCACCTTGAAATCTACAGTTTGTCCTTCCTCCACCTTTTGCCATTCCTTTTCTGATAAATAGGCATACATTGCTTTTTCATTCGAATAGATTTCAAAAGTTAGCGCACCAGCTTCTTCCTTAATCGCTGCCACCACACCATCAATAGGGCTGATAATACCCTGACGAGATTGAATTTGTGTAATTTGGGCTTCAAGTAACGCAATTTGACGATTTGTTTCAGCAATATGTCGATTTAACAGGGCAACTGCTGTAGATGCTGAATTTTGTTGAGCAAGCTCTAATTTTAGCGTTACAGATAGCTTGTCATTGATTTGATCCGTATTAATGGAGCTTTTTGGATTTGAATCGTCTCCATATTCATCCTCAATTTGATCAAGTGCATCCTGTAAATATTGTAATTCTGTTTCATAGGCAGTGCGTTCAGATTCAAGCTTTGTTAACGCCTCATCCACCTCATCTGTTTTATAGGTAGCAAGTACATCATTCATCATCACTTCTTGGCCACGCTTTACATTCACAGCTGATAAGTTAGTTGCATCAGCAGTAATCGTGTACGTCTCAGCAGGTGCAACAATCGTTTCCTTATGAAGACGCTCTGTATTCGTGCCGATATAAGCTTTTTGAAATTCATCGATAAAGTAGGATCGTGTCACGTTGCTATTATCTTTAAAGACAAAATAAGCATTTATGCCGATTACTAGCATTGCTAACACGATGGTCGTAGTTGTCCATGGTCTTGTTTTGAGAAATGCCATCATCCTAACCCCCTAGCAATCCATTCTTTAATTGGTAGTACACTAATCAAACCAACAAATATGGCCATAAATAGCTGTACTCCAATCAATTTGACTACTAACATTTTTCTACTAGCTTCTTCCTCCCATTTTGATAAGAAGAGATACTGTACAATAATGATTAAAACTGTTGTTACCGTCAATTGATTGAGGGTAAATAACACGAAATCTGTTTCAATCACCTGTAGGGCAGCAGGAGCTAAGGAGAAGAAAGAAAACATGGTTGTATAGCCTACTGCATAGAAAACAGCAAAGAGGATTGCTTTTTCAATTAATAGAAAGGCTACAACATAAAGCTGGACTTTTTTTATCCAAGTATAAGGAATGTCCGTTAATAGATGTAATAGATAGGTAACACCATAATAGTGGAAGCAAAAATAGACGATTGCCCATAAAACGGCACCAAGCATCGAAAGGATACGTGCTACATAGTATTCATTTTGTAAATCCATTGCGAATAAGGATGTTAAATTTTCTGTCCCCATTCCCCAATATTCGCGAACAGCAAACAACAGGATGAAAAGAATGAACACCGTTAGTACTCGTTTTTTATATCCGATGACCTTGCCTTCCTCTACGATGCTAGTAAAGTATGTAGGATTTTTTAAGCTATGCCAGAACTTATAATGGTAAAACATAAAACAGCGTCCTTTCTTCCAAAATAGGATATCAAAGTTGTAGTATACACCTTGTAAAGATATTATGACATATGAAAAAAGCTGTTTTTTTCCAATAAATTCGAAAAAACATATTTTCTTATTATATGTCGATTGGTGAAAACCTCATATAACACCATTGTATAGTATAATTGAAATAACTTCCTGTTTTTCTAGCTAGTAATTTAGAAAAATTACTTTTGATATGTCTCATTTTGTAAATATATTAGAATGGCTTGAAATCAAGCAATTTACACCGATACTAAAGTCATAAATTCTAAATGAAAATGAATACAATCATTTTCCTATACATAAACGATGAAAGGGTGGTTCGATTGAATCGAAAATTGACAGCAGGGGTCATAACGGGTCTTTTATTGGCACCTACGGCTATAGCGAACGCACAGGAAAATGATGCACAATCCCGCGTCACAACACATACGGAGCAAGTTGCCTATACGAATGAGGTAGCGGCTGCCACGACAAGAGAGCAGCTTATTGCTCAATTTGGTAAGCTGTCAGAGAACTCATCGGCTGATGACATGGTCATTGCCAAAGGAGATCTTCAAGTTTTAAGTGCAGCAGGCTTTAATGAACACGAAGTTGCTTTTATTGAAGCGAAGTATCGCTATGTGGAGGAGCAGCGTAGCTTATTAAGTGAGCTACAAAAATTAGGAAAAGAAATGACGGGAATCTCGTTTACAAGTAAAACATTTATTGCAGAGGTAGCCGCATACGATAAGAAATATGATAACTTTTTAAATATTGGCACGGATAATCTAAAAGCGTATGTAACTGTTCAAAAGGAATTTGAAGCAGCTGTCAATGAGGCGCTAGTGAATAATGCAAAAGACATTGCCAGTACAATTCGCGGCACTTCTTTACAATACGGCTATACTGATGCAGAACGCAATGCCTACTTTAAAGGCAAGGGAATGGATGTTGACAAATTAAATAAGTTAAAAGTGGATGCGACTAAAGCAGAAGGAGTAGCTACAGAATTAGTTCTGTTAGTTGAGTTATTGGAAAAATCCTCAGATTACTCAGCTGTTTTGCCTAAAATAAATAGTTTTACAGCGAATTATAATGGGTTGACAACAGAGCAAAAGAAAGTAATTGAAGCGTACAATCCAAATGATGATAAGGTTACACCTTTTAAAAAGTATAAGGATGCATTAGCAGGTTTGTCTGCTCTAGAAAAAGTGACTTCTAGTATTGCCGAGCTAAAAGGCAAACAGCCAGCAGATTTCACTTCAGCATCAAGCTTAATTAATGCGGTAGCAGCAATTGATAAAGCCTACAATAATCTGGATGCAGCGTCTAAAAATTTAGTAGAAACAGAATATAAGAGCATCGAACAATATCGTCAGGCGGCCAATATTTCGAAAAGCATTTCTACATTACGTGTATCCAAAGATGACGCTTATCGTATTGCAGTTAATGAGCTAAAAACAAAATACAACGGCCTAACAATTAATAAAGAATTTGTTAAAAATGCGAGTGAATTACAATCATCAATTGACAATATTACTGTGGCTGAAAGTATCGAAGCCCTTATAAAATTGATTGAGCCTAAAGCAGACAGTGAAAAAGTAGCTGCCATTAAAGCAGCACGTGCAGCTTATGATAATCCACCTGCTCCAACTGGAATAACAATCAATCCAAGCAATGTAAAAAAAATCGTCAATAATCTAGCAGATCTCACAGCGTGGGAGAAAAATTTAGGTGCTGCGTTAAAGGTAGATAAGTTAATTGATAGCTTAAATCCAGCTGAAAAAACTTTTGAAAGTAAGACACTCTCTGCCTGGACTGCCTTTAACAAGTTAAATGAAAATGATAAAGCGTTAGTGCAAGGAGCTGCAAAACTAACACTGTTTCAAAAATACGCTGATCTATCAAAAACAATCCATACATTAAAACCTTCAGCAGATTACAGCGCACAGCTTGCCGCAATAAGAAACCAAGTAGATAAATTAGATGCACAAGGTAGTGGCTATGAAGAAGCTCTTAATAATTTAAAAACACAGCTGATTGTAAAAATAGATGCTTTAATTGATGAAGAAAAAGCGGTAAAAGAAGTTATAGTGGAAATTGATCTGCTAGATAAAAATATAGCTATTGAAAAAATATTAACCGCACGAGCAAACTATAATGCGTTATCACCAACAGCTAAAAAGCGCGTAACGAATATTAAAGAGCTAACAGATTTAGAGAAATCCTATAAATCAGTTGTTAATGTCATCTCTCAATTTGAAAAATTGGATCCTTCCTCTAAAAGCTATATTTCTAAAGTAAAATCAGCTTATACGGCTTACTCCAAACTAGATAATGCTAATCAGGAGTTTGTTTTAAATTATAAGGGCTTGAGTAAAAAAGTACCTGTTATAGATGTTATTGTTCAAATTGATGCTTTAAATACTTCAAAAAAGACCTATAAAGATGATGTGCAAAAGGCAACGGGTGCTTATGACGCATTGAATAATATAGAGCCAAAACTTCAAGACGAGGTCATCAATTATGTACACCTAACAAACGCACAAGGCTATATCAATACGGCCAAAGCATTTGATGACCGTATTATAGCCTTAGCAAATGAAGGCCCTGACACATTTGTCAAAAAGGTAGCCGAACTTACATTAGAATATAAAGCAATGGATAAGAACGCACAGAAGCTAGTGGAGCAAGCCAAAATGTTAAGCTCCTATGAAAAGGATAACAAGGCAGTAATCAAGGTGATTCAAATGATTGATGCCTTAAATCCAACAAATAAGGATTATACAAAAAGGGTTCTTGATGCACGTAAAGCCTATAATGCACTTGATCAAGTTTCCCAAAAGCGTGTAACAAACTATGCTAATCTCACTGCTGTAGAGGATGTTGCTTCCTTGATTGGTCTTATTGCGTCGTTAAAACCAACGAGTAAAACTTTCTATCAAGATATGAAAACAGCGCGCGAGCTTTATGATTCCTTGCCAGCAGAGAAGCAGCAAGCGATCGTAAACTATGATGCACTGGTAGCAGCAGAGAATGAACAGGGGTTAGCACAGAGTGTAGTCGAGCTAATTAACTTAACCGAAGTGCAAGATGCAGACTACTTAACGAAGCTGATGAATGCTCGTGTAGCATATGATAAGCTATCATCTAACCAAAAGAAATTAGTGACGAATATTAAAGATTTAACAACTCGTGAAAAAGCAGTTAAACCAATTTTAAGTGTGATGGTTCAAATTAATGAATTAGACCCAGAATCAACAAGCTTTGTTAGTAAGGTAAACTCAGCACGTAAAGCGTATGATAAACTATCGAAGGAGCAAAAAAAATACATCGATAATATTGATATTCTCTTAAAATTTGAGCCTGTCTCTAGTGTGATGGAATTAATTAGTAAACTAAAATCTTCAAGTAACACATTCCTTCAAGATACATCACGAGCACGCTCACTTTACGATGCACTACCTGACGATATGAAGCAATACGTGACCAACTACTACTTATTGCAAGCAGCTGAGTCTAGTATTTTAGGTGCTGGAAATGTTATGCAAATGATTAATGACTTACCGTCCATTGATCCAAAGCAGTATGTGAAACGTATTCAAGAAATCCGTGCTGCATACAATGCTTTACCAAAGGATCAGCAACGGGCTGTTCAAAATTATAAAGTGCTACAAGATCAGGAAAAGCTAATAAAGCCTGTAATGAGTATTGTAGAAGATATCGATCGATTACTAACGGCAAAAGATATGAATAGCCAATACCAAAAGATTTTAAAAGCCTATGATAAGCTTAATGCGGATCAACGTCGCTATGTTTATAACGACCAGCTATTGCTTTCGCTAGATAATGTTATCAAGGTTTATAATAATATTGCTAAATTGAATCCAAAGGATAAATATTACTTTGGCATGGTGGAAGCGGCGCGTAAAGAATATGATAGTTTGAATACGACAGATAAACAACGTATCTCCAATTATTCTCTTTTACTCGAAGCAGAGAAAAGTTTAGCTGATGTGAAGAAGGTTGTGGAGATCATAGCGGGACTGTCTCCAAGCTCGTCGACGTATATTGAAGATGTGGCGAATGCCGTTGCTGCCTATAAGGCATTGGACTCTAAAATTAAAGGACAGGTCATTAATGAGGATGTCTTAAAGCAGGCTGAAAAAGATGTGGCTGCCGTTCTCAAAGTTGTTCAAGCGATCGGCAATATTGATCCAGATAGCTCATCATTCGAGAAAAAAGTGCTAGCAGCTCAAAAAGATTATAGTAATTTGTCCATTGAGCAACAGGGCTTAGTATATAATTACCGCATTCTAGAAGACTATCTTAAAATGATTCAATAGTATGATAAAAAAGGAGTTTTCCCAATGAATATAACGGGAAAACTCCTTTTATAAGTAAGAAAAAATGAATCCTAATATTAATTTCCAAAAAAGTGAAACTATATCATCTGAAATTCGTATCTTATAGTATAAATGGTCGCTTTGATGGGGAGGTACCATTCATACATTTTTATTTTGCCAACGTGAGGAGGTCGCCCTGTTGAAAAAATTATTGAGTATAATGGTACTTTCAATAGCTGCAACCGTAGGAAGTTTAACTAGTTTTAGTCAAGTAGAAGCAGCGTCTGCTAAGGCAGTAGATGTGACAAATTCATACTGGGCAAATGCTTCGATTCAACATATGCTCACAAAACAATATATGACTACATATAACGACAACACTTTTAAGCCAGAGCAAGCTATTACAAGGGCAGAGGCTGCTGCTGCCATTGCTCGATCCCTTCAAACAAACATTGACATTGAGAACCCTGTAAAATTCAAGGACGTTCCTACAACGCATCCATATTACAAGGAAATTTGCCAGCTTGTTAAACTGGGAGTTATTCAAAAAAGTGATGCCTTTCATCCAGAAGAGCCTTTAAAGCGTATGCAGGTGGCAAAAATGCTAGCCCTTGCGTATCAACTTAGGGTAGATAGCAAAAATAACAGTCAATTTGCGGATATTACACGTACGCATTGGGCAAAAGATTATATCGAATCCTTAGCAGATATCGGCATTATTAGTGGGGTAGATGCTAAGCATTTTGCTCCTGACCAATTGGTAACACGTGCGCAGTTTGCTGTATTTGTTGAGCGTAGCATGGCTTTTCAACAAAAAATTAAGGCGTTGGAAGTAGCCTATGACTATCTAGCAAAGGATTATATCCCAACTGTAAACCTTTCTTCTGAGTGGTCAAAAAAGGTGATTGAATTAATAAATGTTGAAAGACAGAAGAATAAGCTAGAACCTGTTGCTTATGATTCGGAACTGACACAAATTGCCATTATCAAAGCACAGGACATGGTAAATCGCCATTATTTTGAACACGTTTCTCCATTTTATGGAGCACCTTGGGATTTAGCGACATTATTTGATTACAACTATACAAGTTTTGGAGAGAATATTGCTAGAAATATTAAAACTCCTGAAATTGCTGTTAAGGCATGGATGGCTTCACCTAGCCATCGAGATAATATTTTAAAAGAGCACTATACGAACACGGGTGTTGCAATAGCACAGGATAGCAAAGGAAATTACTATTGGGTCCAAATGTTCTCTAGTCAATAAGTTGTTGTGTAACAAAGAATCGCTAATATTACAGAAATGTTACGAAAGTTCCAAATTACGATAAAAAAATCCCCTTTTTAACGCTGGAAATACCGCCAAACGTTGGTATTACAGCGTTTTTTTGCTGTCTAAAACCGTTACACAATTGAAAAATAACATTCGCCTCTTTTGTGATAGTCTATGTATAGGCAAAAAAGTTTTGAGAGGGGTATAACAAAAGTATGAATAAGAAATGGTTATTACCGATTTTTGCATCATTTATGTTATTTTCAACTACTAATATTAATACTGCTGAAGCAGCGTCTAAAGCAGATTTAACTGATACAGCTTCTAAATATTTAGGTGTTCCATATAAATATGGCGGTACTACAACTAGCGGTTTTGATTGCTCTGGCTTTACTTCTAAAGTATTTTCAGACTTAGGCATTCAATTAAACCGTACGTCAGGATCTCAATATCAACAAGGTACTGCAGTTGCCAAAAGTGATCTTCAAGTTGGCGATTTAGTATTTTTCAATACAAGTGGTAGTGGTATTTCACATGTGGGGATATACATAGGTGATGGTAAAATGATCCACTCTCAAACTGGTCAAGGTGTAAGCTACTCAAATGTTAATGACCCATATTATTGGGGCGATCGTTATGTAGGTGCTAAACGTGTGGCAACATTTGATGCTCAACAACAAGCTGAAGTAAAACAAGCAGCTATTGACTTTTCCGTATATGCTTCTCGTGCAGAGGTAGCAGTACAAATTGCAAAAGCTTTAAACTTAGATACATCTGATACTACTACTAGTTTCGTAGATGTAAAACCTACATATGCGCATGCAGGTGCTATTGCAGCTGTAGCAAAATTAGGTATCTTTGAAGGCGATGCAAATGGTAAATTCAACCCGTCTTCACCAATTACGCGTGCCCAAATTGCTAAAGTATTAGTGTTAGCGTTTGGTCTTGAAAATAATGGTGGAAGTGTAGCATTTAGTGATGTGCCTCAAAAGAGCTGGGCTAATGAATATGTTTCTACTCTAGCGTCAAATGGCATTACAAATGGTGACGGAGACGGTAGCTTCGGTTCCGATGAATTACTAAAAATCGAACAATTAAAAGTTTTTATTGAAAGAATCCAACAATAAGTTCATAAAGTTAACACTTTAATTGTGTCATAGATTGCAAGAAATGATCTTTTGAATAGCGTATAATGGAAGAAGGGTTTGCAATAGCAGACTCTTCTATTTTTATGATAATTTTGTAGGAAAGGATGTGAATTGGAAAATTAAATTTTAACAGTTCTATTGTATGATGCTTTATTTAGCTAATTTTGTTAAAATGGACACGTTAAGAGAACAAGAAGGGAGGAAATAAGACATTGAACATCAAAAAAATTAGTCTTATCTTGTGCGTCTTATTCATTTCGGCTTCTATGTTTACGATACATAGTGCAAGTGTCAGTGCAGCTAACAATTCGAATATAACATTTGAAGATGTTACTAAAAATCACCCAGCCTATGAAGAAATCAATTATTTAGTAAATTTGGGGGTAATTCAAGGTTACTTTGTGAATGGTAAGAGAGTCTTTGGCCCAAATAATAGTGTAACAAGAGGACAAGCAGCCAAAATGGTTGTTGTTGCCTCTGGTAATAAACCATTAGTGGTAAATAAATCTAGCTTTTCAGATGTGACAGTCGGCACTGAAATGTCAGGTTATATAGAACGTGCTGTACAGCTAGGATTTTTCGACAAAAATATAAAAGGTCAATTCTTACCAAATAAGCCTCTAACTCGTGGAGAAATGAGTTATGTATTAACAAAGGCTTTTAATTTAGATACTAGTGAGTATGAGGGGATCGACTCACCTTTTACTGATGTAGGAATCACACATGAATATGTGAAATACATCAATACAATCTATTATAATGGCATTACCAACGGAACAGGTAATACGTATTTACCGAATGGCACTGTAACACGTTCCCAATTCTCACTATTCGTTGCACGTGCAAACAGTGAAAAATATCGCTTAGAGCTTCCTGTAAAAGGTGTACAAGTTCCAGATACATCACAAGTCATTGGCTTAGTGAAGGTCACTACAGATGGGTTAAACATCCGTAAGACAAAAGATTCTACTTCAAGCACGAACATTGTGGGCAAAGTCAATACAGGCGGTAAATTATCAGTCTACGCTGTTGAAAGTAATTGGCTAAAGGTTACTTATAAAGGCGCATATGCCTATATCTATAAGCAATATGCAGAATTTGTAGATGCAGATGGCAATGCGTTAGGAACAGTCGAAAAAGAAGTAACGACAAAAAATGCTGTCAATTTATATGTGAAGCCTACATCTTCAGCAAAAGTCATTTCATCGATTAAAGCGAACGAAAAGCTTCCTGTTTACAAAACAATTGGTGGCTACTATTTAACACAAGTAAATGGTTTACCAGGTTATATTGTAGCGAATAGCACTACGGATATTGTGGAAGAAGAAAAGCCAAATCCAAATCCAGATCCAACGCCACCAGCTTCTGGTGATGTGCTAGGTAGAGTCACAGTGGCTAATTTAAATGTTCGCAGTCAAAGTAACTCTACATCAGCCGTGTTATTTAAGCTGAATAAAGGGGAGTATGTCCAAGTTAATAACATCAATGGTTACTGGGCAGAAATCACTTATAATGGCCAAACAGGCTATGCTCACAAGTCTTATTTGAAACTATTAAATCAAACAGCTAAACCTTTACAAAATCGTATTATCATCCTAGACCCAGGTCATGGAGGTAAAGATCCAGGTACAGTAAAGGGCTCTGCTTCTGAAAAGAACATTACATTAAAAGTCAGCACACAAGTGAAACAATTACTAGAGAATGCTGGTGCAAAAGTTTATATGACACGTACTGGTGATACGTATCCATCCTTACAAGATCGTGTAGACTTTACTCAAGCAAACTATGGTGAAATTTTTGTAAGTGTTCATGTCAACTCTGCTGCTAATACGTCAGCGTCTGGTACTGAAACATATTATGCAATATCTACAGGAGATATGTATCAGGAAGACATTGATTTAGCGACATATGTTAATAATCAAATTGTCAACAATTTAAATATGAAAAATCGTGGTGTCAAGCAAGAGCAATACTACGTAATTCGTAATATGGTGATCCCGTCTATTCTAGTAGAACTTGGTTTCTTAACGAATACAGAGGATAACAGTAAAATGACAAATGATCAATACGTTAAATTATTTGCAGAATCTATTTATAATGGTATTTTGCAATACTATAAAAAACAATAATTGATTAAAGAGACGATTCCAAAGGTGTACGAGCCTTTGGGATCGTTTTTCTTATTCTCTATATACCCACATAAGAGAAAGACAAACTAATTGATAAAATTAGCTATAAAATTTTTCTAATCATACAAATAATGGGCTAAATTGATCGCTACGGCAAAGATAAGGAAAAGGAAAAGACACATTTGCACATATGATTGGAGTGGAGCCAGCGTCACTAGCGTCACAGATGAGAACCTGGCGGAACGGAAATCAACCTCCTGCCTTATGAAACGGCCTTTTTCCGCTAGTGACTTTATCAAAAAAAGTAAATGACTGCCTCCTTTATAAGAGGCAGCCATTTACGCTATTTCACGGTATTGATGAATTTAATATAATCCTTACTTATATATCCAGGTTCAGTGTTTAGTTTATCGGAAACAACTTGATACCAACCATTTGAGCTTGTATCTGTAACGATGACAGGCATATTACTTTTACTAAATGTGAAAAGTGGACTTTGACTTGTTGATGCATCTGCACGAACATTTAGTCCAGCTGTTGTTGTGAGAGCAATTTTATAAGGATTATTCGCATCTTTAAAGCCTAAAGCTTTTTCTGCACGATAGTAATGTCCTGCAATTTTTGCGCCCCAGAATGGATCTGAAGCGTATTTTACGTTAAAGCCGATAGCCTTAGAACCAACAACTGCACCATTCGTATAGCGTCCACCTGGCGTAATATAATTTGGCTGAAGGAATTTTTCAACTAGCTCATTAATATTGGCTTCCACACTATCAAACTTCTTGTTTAATGGATTTGTATCATAGACATATAATCCAAATAGATTGTTTAGATTTTGAGCGTGATCACTCATACCATAGGCACTCTCATGCTGTGCTAAGGATAAAATAAGCATAGCATTGATATGAGAATTGGCTTCCACTTCTTTTAATACAGAACCTAAACCAAGTAGTTTACTTTTAGTTGTGGCATTTTTATAAATCGTAGCACCTGAGCTTTCAACCTCTGCTAATTTTCCCACAATATATTGATCTAGCTCTTCTACAGTATATTGA
Source organism: Lysinibacillus sp. 1 U-2021 (assembly GCF_029916965.1). NCBI lineage: Bacteria > Bacillati > Bacillota > Bacilli > Caryophanales > Bacillaceae > Lysinibacillus > Lysinibacillus sp. 1 U-2021. Next base: position 4,640,641 of record NZ_CP123966.1, on the reverse strand, counting down.
GTTGTTGCACGAGCTGGTAAGAATTGATAGTAGTTATAGGCTTCTCCCTTTGAAGAACCATCAGCATTGGTAAAGTTGATGCCATCCCAGCTAAAGTATTTCTCACCCTGCTTCATAAAGCTAGGTGCCTTTCCATACACGTAACTAGCAGAATATTTATTAGTTTTATAATCATACAAGGTATGTTTTATTTCACCGTACTCATTTGTGTAATAAGAACGGCCTTTCACTAAAGCAGAAGGAATTAAGGTAACGTCAGCCTGCTTTAAATAGCCAGTATGACCAGCTAAGCGTACTTTTACTTGTGTGGCATCGCTACCTAGATATTCCATTTCTGTATTACCAGCAACTGCGATTTGATCCTTAATCGTTTCAGAATTTAGAGCAACATAATTATTCGTTACAACATAACCTGAAGTCATTTTAATAATTTTATCATTTTGAGTAATCACTAAGGAACTAGTCGTCATCGCCTTTTCTGCTGCTTCAAAGCTAGTAAAGGTTTGTTTGTCTACCAAGTTACCATTGGAAACTTCTTTGACGATATAGGCGGTAGTATGACCGTTATTACCAGTATTATTGTTGTTCCCATTATTATTGGTATTACCGTTATTTTCGGAGTTACCATTGTTTTCATTTTTACCAGCGTCAACCTGATCAGCAAGAAGAATTAACCGTAGAATAAATGTCGATGCCTCACCAATTGTGGCATTGTCTCTAGGTAAAAACATGCCGTTGGAGCTTCCTTTAATAAGTCCTAATTGCGCACCGATTGCAACATCCTGTCGGAAATCTTTAAAAATAGTTGCATTGTCTTTGAAGGTAATAGAAGAAGTACCTTTTGGTATTTTTAAATAATCAACTGCTCTAATTAGCATAACTGCCATATGCTCTCTTGAAATACGGTCATCTGGTTTAAATGAGCCATCCGTATAGCCAGTAATAATTCCAGCAGTAGCAGCAAGCTTAATTTCATTTGCAAATAAATATGTGTCTGACACATCTGTAAACGTTATCTCGTTCTTTGTGTCCAAATTTAATGCTTTTGCTATGTATGTGGCGAATTCACCGCGTGTAACCGTAGCATTTGGACGATAGCTTCCATTTGCATCCTTCAGTAATGCATTTTTCTGAATTAAATAGCGTAGACCACTTTCATGCATATGTCCTGATAGCTCGTCTGCATAGGCAGATTGAGGCTGCCAAATGACTAGACTAACAAGCATCATGAGTAACATAAAAATTGATAGTTTTTTCATAGTTTTACCCTCCTAAACTGATATCATTTTAACAAAGTTACACAATCAAGATAAGGGTCAAATGTTAGAAATGCCATAAAATATACCAGCGTTTTATAGGCAATAAGTATGCTTTTATAATTTGATGTGACGGTTAGTTTTAAAGAGGGGAAGAAAAGTGAACCGAAATTCACATGAGTTTCTTCTATTATATATGTCGTTTGTGTTACCCCCAAAAAAATAATGCCGTACATTGCTTACTAAGAAACAATGTACGGCATTTTATTGAAATAATTATTAAAGCATTTCTGAAGTTGTTTTTGCTTGCATATGCAGTTGTAGGTAGTCTGGGCCACCTGCTTTTGAATCTGTACCTGACATGTTGAAGCCACCAAATGGTTGGTAACCAACGATTGCACCTGTACAGCCACGGTTGATTGATGATTATATTCATTTTTATAATTACTATCGTTATCAGAAACGATTAAGCGGTTTAAGTCCGTTAGAATTCAGGACTCAAGCCGCTTAATACATTTTTTATTATTTCAACTGTCTACTTGACGGGGTGCAGTTCACTTATAGGAATCTGGTCTCCCTATTATTTTAAAAGTGCGTATATATAAGTATCATGGGACACATTATGTTGATGTATATATTTTTTTAATAAGCCTTCTTGTTCGAAGCCTATTTTTTGCAATAGTAGATTGGAAGCTTCATTTTCTTTAAATACAATGGCTCCAATACGTACTAAATCCATTTCTTCAAAACCATAGGAAATAGCTCGTTTTACAGCTTCCTGAGCATAGCCTTTTCCCCAATTTTCAGGAAAAAGGGCGTAGCTGATTTCCGCTCTTCGATGCTCTATTGACCACTCTTGAAAGCCAATTGTACCAATAATTCCTTCTTGATCCTTTAATGCAATGCCCCATTTAATGCCACGTTTTTCGGCAAAATTGTTGGCGAAATTTTGAATGATTTGCTGCACTTGAACTAAGCTCGTTAAAGGTTGTTGACCATAATGGCGCAAAACTTCAGGATTCGAAAAGCACGCAAGAAGAGCTTGTCCATCAGAACTTGTCAATTCCCTTAACACTAATCGTTCAGTATGTAAAATTGGAAACATCATATACCTCTTTTATTGTAGATTTATTAATCAAATTTTACATTTGTCAACTAGCTATTGCAATCTCTATTTCCATTTGATGCCACTTTGTTAAAAGGACAAGGCTAGTTGCCCTGCCCTTTTTGTGCGTGTTAGTTTGCTTGTGCATCCCGACATAGTAAGTCTACCAGAGCTATCTATACATTCTCTCTACAAATCCCCAATGATTGCACACTACACTAATGTATAAAATTTCCCTATATGTCCACAATAAGTTCAAAATAGTCAATGAGAGGTGAGCAGAATGGAACACTTTCCACTCATACATACAAATTTTTGGGATGCCGTCGTTGCAGTCCCTGTAGTTATGATGATTACCCAACTCATTAAGAAAATGTGTCATATAAAGCCTTTTTGGGTTCCAACCATTGCACTAGTTGTCGGCTTATTCATTTCTATTTTCATCAGCCACCGACATAATCTTCTTGCAGGACTATTCATGGGCTGGTTTTATGGCTATGCAGCAATTGGAAGTTATGCCTCCTTAAAAACTTCTTATCTTACCTATAAGCAAAAGAAGCGAAGAAAACAGAAGTATACTGCTCCTTAATGGTAACTATTGCACCTACATGCACAAAAGTTTATACTAAATTTTAACAAAAATACTTTATAAATTTCATACTTGTTACATTACCTTTTGACAAACAATGAAGAATTGGAGAGGAGGAAAAAATATTTCTGAACGAGATCTTACACCTAAAGAAAACAATGCTATTTGAGCTAGACAGAAAAAATTCAAGCGCCCTGCAAGCCAAGATATACTAAATATGACGGCAGCAATCACTCTTGAACTAGCAAAAGAAACAAAAGCTGAAACACCGAATGAACAAATAATCTAACCGTTAAAACAATTGCTAGAAAATTATGCTACTTACACTGTCTATATTCATGATAATTCAGCCGACAGCATTTTCTATTCTTTTTACCCAAAGATAAAAAGTTTATTTACAAATATCATCGACATTCAATTTCTAATAATTCGCTCATGAATGTACACACTAGAAAACGGAGGAAAATCAACGTGTCTAAACTCATTACGTTTACCTTTAATACGAAATATACCGATCAAATTCAGGAAACATTTTCGTTTGAACAATTAGGGATGAATGAGCAATTACCTAGCGATGAAATAAAAAATCAAATTGATCATCTATTTAAAAATTGGGTATGTGATCGTCTCAACATATCCTATAGCATCGTTGTAGAAGAGAATGAATGACCGTTGTATCACCTTTTACTTTAAAATTTCTTTACTTGTTCTCGCAAAGTGGTAATGAACACTCGGATTTGTTCCATCGTCACAATAATACATAATGCAGGTCCACATTCTCTTGCACCATGATGATTCTTCTCATAAGCATCTAGTACAAATATTAATTTATAACGAGGCTCTGCTTCCTCCCTCTCCTCTTCAGGAATTTGAAAGATACCGTATCCAGGAGAAAAATATTCTCCATAATGAGGGATATGATAGATGCATAGACCAGGATCATGCGGCTCCAGCATACTCAAATAAGCAGGCTCCAATTGTGTTATGTCTTCTAATAATTGAAGGAAATCTCTTTTTAAACAATAAATCTCCGTATTTATTGCTGGGAAAGCTGGCCCAAAGCGAAATTCAATACGAAACTTTACACTCTCCCTGTTCACCATTAAAATATCTAGCTCTACCTCACAGCTCGGATCACTTGAATCATCTTTTAAAATTGCCACTATACCGCCCCTTACACTTGCTAAATCGTCGTTCCCTCTAGAATATACTACGAAACTATAATTTTACCAAATAAATGAAATTATAAATATTTATGTATGTTATAATAGATTTTATTCATTTTTTGGGAGGTGAAGGTGTTGAAAAGATATTTGGTGACAAGCATTGTAGTAGGAGCCATCTTCCTGACAGGCTGTGAAAAGGATGACAAAGCAGCCTCACCACTATCTACATCAGTAGATAAACAAATAATAGCAACGGAATCTGTCATGGCACCTGTTCCATTAGTTTTAACGCTACCACAGAAAGAATACTACTATAAAGAATATTCGACTATTGTCAATAAACTAAATGAAGAGTATGGTACAGGCTTTAAGCTAGATCCCATTACAACATTTTCAGCAAATTATTGGCTTGAATTAAAAGATTTTGAAGACATGTTAAAAGGCAGAATAGACACTTCTTATGTCGTGGTCGATAATAAGGAAGTTTTTTCTCCCGTTAAAGTACCAAAATTCGTTGAATTACATATGGGGGCACATCGAACAATCATTCGTGTGGATGGTTCATTTGACACCCAACTAAGCATGAACATTCCTGGTGGAAGACAGTTATTTTCGGTTATGTATTCCTTGTCTTCTAAAATTGAACAGGGTAAAGGCTACTGGACGCAAACGGGGTATGACCCTTCCATTAAAGATCAAGGCAGTGCTTACAATATTGCAATCGGTGGCTATTATTCATATAATGGTGTATCCTCACCTCATATTATTGAGATCGAGTATTATTGTAATATCCATGGTGGCATTACTTAATAACTAGCAATAGGCTTGCCTGTAATCTTTTTCACAGACAAGCCTTATTCTATTATAGGATAGCCTCTATTCCTTTCATCATATCAAGAGCGCCCTTAGATTTATTGGAACATACGACAACTTTGATGGAAGAAGCAGGATAATAGGCTGAATGGAAGCACACGCCAGGATCATACCCCATCACATGGTATTTCAGTATTGCTTGTTCACTATTCTTCTTAATCCATACACCATAGCCATAACAATCATTTTCATTCAGTTCGACATGAGGCATTAACAGTTGATTCGTTAACTCTTCATTTAAAAGTTCGAAATTCATAAGTGCACTCCAGAACTTTGCCATATCCTTCCCTGTTACGAATGCTCCCCCATCAGAACCCCCTTTTACAGGTAAAGAATAGATATTTGTTTTCCAAGTTCCATCTGGGTTGTCTATGTACCCTAATGCTGTATTAGCTGGCAAAGAATCTAACGAAAAATAGCCTGATTCCGTCATATTCACCCGATCGAAAAGATGTTGTTGAATGTAAGCGGAAAAATCCATACCAGTTGCATGCTCTACAATTAACCCTAATACAATATATCCTGCATTATTATAGTGAAATCGCTCACCAACTTTATACTTCATTGGACGATTCTGAAATAATGGTAAGAAATCTCGCAATGTTCGAAGCTGGTACATCGGATTTTCAACCCATAACACTTCAAAATTCTCCATTTCTTCCTCATCAAAATAATCGGGTATTCCTGACGTATGTGTTAGCAGATGAGCGATGGTTACTTGCTCATCGAAGTGCTTAAATAGTTGAGGCAGACAATCGCATAATTTCGTGTCAAATGCTAGCTTCTCTTTTTCAATAAGCTGACAAATAGCGACTGCAGTAAAAATTTTACAGCCAGAGGCAATGCCAAAACGAGTTTTGGTATGATTGTCGATTTGTTCTGAGCGATTCGCATAGCCAAAACTTTGGCTGACTAAGGCAATCTTTTCCTGATTTTCTACTAGCACCGTTCCTGAAAAATTAACCTTCTCTTGTATGTCGATAAGAATATTTTGTAATTTTGATTGCATAGATATTCTCCTAATTTTCTTAAAATTACTAAATAATAGTTTTTTTATTTTAACAATATCGTTTTGAATATATTTTTACAAGTCTATTTCGTTTCAATCCTGACGATCCGCATAATCATGTAATGGAAGGAAACAATAAGAAAAAAGGAGATGTGTCGCTATGGCATTTTTTCATAGTCAAGAATCACTTACTGCAATTCAATGGATTCTCCGAGCTGTTGTCGCATTTTTCTTTCTATTTTTCGCAACAAAAATTATGGGACAGCGCTCTATTTCTCAGTTAAGAATGCTTGATTTTGCAATGGCTATCACACTTGGGAATATTATCGCACATCCCTTATCTGACGAAGGGTTAGGAATGAAGGGTTCCATGATTACCATGACCGTTTTAGTTGTGCTCTACCTCATTTGTGTTTTTTTGAGCCTAAAATGGATTGCCATTCGTCATTTAATAGACTCTACGCCGATTCCCTTGATTAAAAATGGGCAAATTATTAGTGCCAACTTACAAAAGGCTAGAATATCTGTGGATTTACTTTTATCAGAGTTAAGAAAGGAAAAAATTGAAGAAATTCAAAATGTAGCACTCGCGTTATGGGAACCAGACGGATCGATCTCTAGTTTTTTGCATACACCCTACCAAACACCAACACGAGCAGATATAAATGTACAAGCTAATCCTTTTTTTCTTCCCACCGTTCTTATTAAAGAGGGAAAAATTGATTACCATGAGTTGAATAAAACAACGCTAACCGAGAGTTGGTTAAAAGACCAACTTTCAACTTATAACATTGATGTAAAGGATGTCCTATTAGCAACAATCAACCAGAATAATAAATTGCATATCTTTCCTTATTAACTTTCCCTCAAAAAACTCACAAATTAAAACGCGTAATTAAACTGTATTAAAAAGTATCGTTGCTGAAACACCGTTTGAAAATGCTCCTCCCGTTGTACTTACTTGTACAGAGAGAAGTGTACAACTATTAACTGGGTAATTTGCAATCACTTTTGCACAACAATTGGGTGTTGTAGATGAATTTGGTCCTGATACGCTCGCAATGATACCTGTAGCAACGCTAGTAAATCCGCAATTTGTGCTGATAAATATTTGTGCTGAAGCGGTTTGACCTGCGATGAGAGCATGGTCGCGAATATTCAATGTTAAGCTTCTAATTGTAGCATTTTCAGGAATCACAATTGAACTTCTCACGAATGAAGCTGACGAATTACCAGTACCAAGAAAATCATTATTACCAACTGATTGATCTGTAGAGAGGAAAACTTCCATCAAACCTGAACCACTTGGACCTGTTGTTCCAGTAACACCAGTAGTCCCTCTTGCGCCAGTCGCTCCTGTGCTTCCTGTTACGCCTTGGACTCCTGTCGCCCCTGTTATTCCCTGTGAACCAGTTGCTCCTGTACTTCCTGCTACGCCTTGGGCTCCTGTTGCCCCTGTTATCCCCTGTGAACCAGTTGCTCCTGTGCTTCCCGTTACGCCTTGGGCTCCTGTTGCCCCTGTTATTCCCTGTGAACCAGTTGCTCCTGTACTTCCTGTTACGCCTTGGGCTCCTGTTGCCCCTGTTATTCCCTGTGAACCAGTTGCTCCTGTATTTCCTGCTACGCCTTGGGCTCCTGTTGCCCCTGTGATTCCTGCTAGTCCCCGTTCTCCTGTTGCTCCTGTTATTCCCGCAAGTCCTCGAAGTCCAGTGGCCCCTATTATTCCCTGTGGACCCGTTACTCCTGCTACTCCTTGGGGACCCATTTCTCCCTGTGGACCTGTTGCTCCAGTTACTCCTGCTACTCCTGCTACTCCTTGGAGACCCATTTCTCCCTGTGGACCTGTTGCTCCAGTTACTCCTGCTACTCCTTGGAGACCCATTTCTCCCTGTGGACCCGTTGCTCCCGTTACTCCTGCTACTCCTTGGAGACCCATTTCTCCCTGTGGACATGCCTCTGATGTATTTCAGAATCGAACTAATTAAGGTTTAGATTGCATTCTGAAAGCGCATCAACGGTCATGGCTGCTATGTTGATCATCACTTTTTCGCGTTTTTTATCTTTGCGCAAACGGTGACGGATAAGGCGTCCGTCAGCCAACATGTCATTGATAGTATCGATGGATAGCCCTGTCAGCTCGCTATAACGTTCAATAGTCACATGAGGCGTGGTAAGAGTGATTGAAATGTTATGTTTCATGATGCAACATTCCTCGTTTAATGTTGATTAATCAGGACGAATACGGATCGTTTGTATTTTGTGAACATCATAAACATACGATCGCATAATGAAATCGTCAAGACAAAAGTTCACTTGGAGTGACCATGAATTTGGAGAAAGGCGGACGAGGCGCTATAGAGCGCATGGTAGAAGCATATGGCTTCAAGACTCGACAGGCGTTGTGCGATCACTTAGGAATCTCTAAAAGTACTCTCGCCACACGCTATATGCGTGACTCATTCCCTGCTGAATGGGTAATCCAGTGCGCACTTGAAACGGGCGCCTCGCTTAACTGGCTCACGACCGGACATGGTTCAAAGCAAACTTCAGGTAATACAAATACTATGGAAGTCGTTAAATATGTATTATCTGATGGAACCTTGCAGGAAGATGGTTTTTATATTTTCGATAAAGAATTTCTACCATCTACGCTCAAAAATCCGTTTGTAATCACCGATAACAATTCCGTTTTTATTTGCGATAAAGAGTTTAACGATATTCGTGACGGCAAATGGGTAATAAGTATTGATGCCGAAGTAACAATCCGCGATATCACTCGTTTACCTGGTGGAAGAATCTTAGTTGAAGGTGGAAATAGGGCTTTCGAATGTAAAAAAGAAGAAATCGAAATTATTGGAAAAATTATAACCATAACAGTTAAGTACTTTGAGTAACATAGGAATGTTTTTATGCTTGGTAAAGCATTTGTTGTGGTGTAAAAAATATGTCAACTCAAAAATTAAAATTTAGCCATATCAAAAACGATCTGAAAGCAATAGTTATGCAGAATCGTGGAGGGCAAAAAGTTATTGAGCGTATACTCCTAGCCTATGGCTTCAAGTCACGACAGGCATTATGTAATCATCTAGGTATTTCCCAAAGTACTATGGCCAACAGATATGCACGTAATACCTTTCCTGCAGATTGGGTTGTTATATGTTCCATAGAAACAGGAGCATCAATTGAATGGTTAGTTCTTGGTTCAGATACTGCTCCTTCATCAGAGCAATATTCTGAAAAACATGCCGTTAATGGCCTTTGCAATGAAGTATACATTCCCACTATAAAGTTCGATAATGAAAAACTCATGAATTTTAACCGAGGGGGTAAGGCAACAATAGAACGAATTGTCGAGGCTTACGGTTACAAAACGCGCCAAGCATTAGCTGATCACCTAGGTATTTCAAAAAGCACATTAGCCACACGATACATGCGTGACATTTTTCCTGCAGACTGGGTTTTGCAGTGTGCAATAGAAACGGGCCATTCTATTGAATGGATTTCATTTGGTACAGGAGAAATGAAAAACGCAAAAAATAAAGATACTTTAACATTAGTGAAAAAAGTATTAATCAATGGCAAGTTAATAAATGATGGCTCATATTTATTTGACCCATGTTTTCTACCTTCCAATTTAAAAAATGCATTCGTAGTATCTACCGAAGACTCTGAATTAATATGTGAAATGGGTTTTAAAGATGTACATGATGGTAAGTGGCTAGTAAATATTGATGGAGAGAATTCATTTAGAATGATAACTCGACTACCTAAAGGACGAGTTTATATTTCATCCAAAAATCACTCTTTTGAATGTTCGCTTACAGACATTGAGTTTATTGCAAAAGTTATTATAAGTTGTTTACATTAAGTAAATTTTTCATGGAGACTTCATAGTGAAATGTGGTGATTGTAATTGGAACTGGGATGAAGAAACTACCTTTATATTAGACGACGAAGAGGAAATTCTTTCCAAAGACAAACTTAATCGGAGACACTATGCAGAATATCTATATTTTTATCTTAAGGAAAAGGGGCAAAAGAACAACACGGTAATCAACCTTAATGCAGAATGGGGAGCTGGTAAAAGTTTTTTCATAAAGAGATTTTATAACTCAATAAAAGATGCACACCCATGCGTTTACATTGATGCCTGGAAGCAAGACTTTTCTGATGATGCATTTTTAACCCTTTTTTCTTCTTTGTCACAACAATTGCAAACATATGCAGGAAAACTTGATGCTCGATTGATACAAAGCGGCCATGCTATCGGACGCTTTACAAAAGGTGTTCTACCTGAAATCATATCTGGCCTAATCAAGACTTATGCAGGAGTAGATAACGTAGGTGATATAGCCAAAGAAGCCTCATTAATAATGCTGAAGGAACACCAGGAAAAACTGAAGAGCATTAAGGTATTAAAAAAAGAACTTACGTTATGGTCTAGGTTGGCATATGAAAATAGTTTTTCATGTCCTATATTTATCTTTATAGATGAATTAGACAGATGCAGGCCAGATTATGCAATTTCTCTTTTAGAGATTGTTAAACATATATTCGACATTAAAAATTTTGTCTTTATTATTGCTACTGACACAGATCAATTACAACATTCAATCAAGAATGTTTACGGTAATGATTTTTCCGCAAATGACTATTTAGGCCGTTTTTTTCATAGAAGATTTACTTTAAAACAACCTGAACTTAAAGATTTAATTAATGGTGTTGTTGGTGATTATATTGGTACCGAGTTTGAAAATATCACATCAAAAACATACCCACTAACCGCAACATTAGAAGACTTTTCAATAAATATTTCCAACGTATTTGAAGCATTTGGGTTAAATCTAAGAGACTCAATCCGAAATACTGAAAGGTTAATAGACATTCTTAAATCTGATTTAGTCAAAAAGAAAGTAGATTATATTTTTATAATTTCGCTAATGATTATATATGATAAGGATCGTCAAATTATAGATGGACTAATTGGTCGAAGAAATGCAGCACAACGTTTCACTGATTCGATAAAGCAAAGCTCCAATTTAAAAGGTGTTTCTCAAGCCATCCTTGAATTAAATCTTGATACAAATCAGCAAAGAATAGGTGTCAATTATATCTATACAACGGCGAGCAGTAGATTATTCATCTCACAGATCGAGCCCAAAATAAATTTAACATTAATAAATTACTTAGATGTTGCATTGTATTTTATCAATAATATAAACATACTTAAATCAAGTATAAAAAACAATGGGCAAAATTCACTAATGATTAAATCTCAACAAGGCCCTATTGATGGTGATACAGCTATAAAGTATTTGCAAGGAGCCCTTATAGAGAATGGACTGAATACATCTTTTTATGCCTTACATAATTACATTGAATTAATTGAACTGGCCACATCATTTGATTAAAAGCATTGTTTGAATAAACTAAACCATACATTGACCACTGGTCAAACATACAGTTAAATTTAGCCCTCTGATATGAGGGCTTTATTATGGCAGTACGAAAACTCACCACAGGAAAATGGCTTTGCGAATGTTACCCCGCCGGACGTAGTGGGCGTCGGGTGCGTAAACAATTCGCCACCAAAGGCGAAGCTCTGGCTTTTGAGCGCCACACGATGGAAGAAACCGAAGCAAAGCCCTGGCTGGGTGAATCAGTGGATCGTCGAACACTGAAAGACGTGGTTGAGCTATGGTTCAAACTACATGGTAAATCTCTGACAGCTGGGCAGCATGTCTATGACAAATTGCTGTTGATGGTTGACGCTCTGGGCAATCCTCTTGCAACCGATCTCACCTCTAAAATGTTTGCCCACTATCGAGATAAACGCCTGACAGGCGAGATCTACTTCAGCGAGAAATGGAAGAAAGGAGCAAGCCCGGTCACCATTAACCTGGAGCAAAGCTATCTAAGTAGTGTTTTTAGCGAACTATCCCGTCTGGGCGAATGGTCGTATCCGAACCCACTGGAGAACATGCGAAAATTCACCATCGCAGAAAAAGAGATGGCATGGCTTACCCATGAGCAGATTGTTGAATTGCTGGCTGATTGCAAACGTCAGGACCCAATTCTGGCACTGGTAGTTAAGATATGCTTAAGCACAGGCGCACGCTGGCGTGAAGCCGTAAATCTTACCCGCTCACAGGTGACCAAATACCGAATTACCTTTGTCAGAACGAAGGGGAAGAAAAACAGAAGCATCCCTATAAGTAAAGAGCTTTACGAAGAGATCATGGCGCTTGATGGGTTCAATTTCTTTACAGACTGCTATTTTCAATTTTTATCCGTGATGGAAAAAACGTCTATCGTGCTCCCTCGCGGTCAACTCACACACGTTCTGCGCCATACGTTTGCGGCGCACTTCATGATGTCGGGTGGAAACATTCTAGCCTTACAAAAAATTCTCGGACACCACGATATAAAAATGACTATGCGTTACGCACATCTGGCACCGGATCATCTGGAAACGGCGCTCCGTTTCAACCCTCTGGCAACGCTGCCAAGTGGCGACAAAGTGGCGGCAGCGGTTGGCATTACCCCGTAATAACCACCACTGACCACCAACATAACTTATTGTTTTTAATCTAACTTATTGTTTTCATTAACCCGTTTACATAAATGGGTTTTTTGTTATCTAAAACTTATCTACTACCCTGCAACCCTCTCAACCATCCTCAAAATCTCCTCGCGCGATAGCGGCTTACGGTAGATAGTAGCCCACGGCTACAATAATCACATCCTGCTGAAATTGCTTTCCTTTAAAATGATTCATCGTCATTCCTCCTGCTATCTTTTTCTATTATTCTACCTTATTTGATAGTAGATTTAAAACTTTGCAACAGAACCATATTTAGTATAGTAAAAACTAGAAACAATAAAATTTGTGAATGTTGTATACCCCCAAACAATACACATATTTTGAAGGATTAGGATTAATCTTTTGATCGTCTATTATATATAATCCGTTCCTCGTCGTTTAAAGTATCAACATAGGCGTCCATTGCAAGTTTGACTATTTCATACATAGGAATATCTTTTGCATAACTAAGATCCCGAATGGTTTTTAGTACGGGAGGATCTACTTGAACTGGTTTTCTTTCTTTCGCAGTGTACTTTCGTTCCCCTAACTCGACATTAATATCATCTTTAATTGAAATATCTTCAGCACCAATTTTCTTCTTATCTTTGTTCGTTGGTAATAATGCCATTTAGTTTAATCTCCTTTCCAAGAGGTAGGATATGATTGGCCATTGAGTCAGCATATTTAGGTGTATAATCAAATCCTTCAATATCACCATGTTGTTCATAGTATTCAATTCTTTCTTCTAATTCTGTAAAGATGTCTGCAAAAATAGCCCACCATCTTCGATCTACATAATCATTTAATTGGATACCATTCTCACCATACATTTCTAACCGATCCGAGCCTTTAACAATGCTTTTAAAAATGTTTGATTCACCATACTTATCAATTGTTTTTTGATAGTTTGCGTGTTGAGAGGAACGTCGCACTGAGAAAAGAACAGGCAAAATTCCAATGATTTGAAGATGAGACTCTTCAAAATTCGTGACAATCGGAACTAAAACTTTATTAATAAAATCTTCTGTTCCTTCCATTGCGTACCGTTTTAATTCTTGCATTGCAATAATATAATCTGCAGCAGTTAAGAATGCACGAACCACATTATCTGTTGATGGTGGGCAGTCGATAAAGATATAATCGAAATTTTTTCTCAATTCTTCTAAAGGTTTAATGAAGGCCAATGATCTCTTACGACGATCAGGATATTTTTCGGACAAGTATTCATTAAGTTCTTCAGATCCAGGAGAGCCAGCCATAATATATAAATGTGGACTTACTTGAGTAATACCTGAAACCCAGTCCCCTTTTTTGATTGCTGCAGACATGGATCGATCAAAGCTAGTAATTTGATACGTTGATCCAATGTTGGAAGTAGTATTTCTTTGTTGGTCATAATCAATTAGCAACACGTCTTTTTCAAAAAGTTGACTAGAAACAATCGCTAATAAATCATTGTCTGTAGTCTTACCAATGCCGCCTTTTCTACCTGTAAGCATTACAACTTTTCCTAGTTTATCTGATGTTTTAAATGCAGTCCGTAAGTTTTCCATAGTTCCCTCCAATTTCCTATACTAAATATATTTAGTATACTTCATATACTAAATATATTTAGTATACTTCATATACTTAATATATTCGATATATCTAATATACTCCAAATTGATAAGAATTCAGACTTTATAAGGAATATAGTGGATATACTAAATATATTTGCTATATTCAGTATATCAGATATATTCAAAATGTCAAAATATATTTGTGCGTTTTGCGTTGACAATTTAGAGTGAAAAGAGGTAAACTTAATTCTATAGAAACCACAGATAATTCACTATTTACAAAGTAGCAAAAGCAGTGGTACTCTTTAAACAGAAAAATTACATAAAAAAAAAGAGACGGAAATAATTGATTTTAGCAGAATCAATTATTTCTGAATCACATGGTTAGGACATGTGTTCACGCTCGTCTCAAGAATATGTAAGTAGCTACCAACTACTTATATTAAAAGTTGATCGGATACCTTTTCCGATTGCCTTTATTCTACCAAAAAAAGGCGAGCAACTCAACAGAAGAAAGTTTATTTAGTGTACTTAAATTAAATATTCTTAAACACTGAAGAGAGAACACATACTATGGCTGAGATTAAAGCTAAACTGTGTTCTCTTTTTGTTTGAGAAAGGACGTTACAATCGATGTTGAGCGAAATTTATTCAGCTATTCTTAAAAACGGCTTACGTACATACAAATATCGAAACAGCACCATGAAACCTGCAGGTCATATTGATTCCAGTAGGAGTGGTGCTATCTTTGCGTACCGTAGCAAGCAATTAATGAATGTTGGGCGTGGTATGGTCATTACTTCGGAAGAAGCTATTTTAGAGAACGAAAAGAAACTAACGCATTGGACACCTAATACCTATCGCTTTGGTACTTATGCGGATGATTATCGAACAGTGGTTAAAGGTCATTCTGAGAAAAACTTAAGTCAAATCAACACATTTGTAGTTGATATCGATTCAAAAGAGAACCATCAAGGCGAAATTATTTTAGCCTGTTTAGATCAAGTGGGCTACATGCCAACGCTAATTTTAGAATCAGATCATGGTTATCAAGTTTATTTTGTACTAAAGACACCAGGCTATGTCACAAAGAAAAGCAATTTCAAGGTGATCGATGTAGCAAAAAAAATTTCAAAAACAATTCGTCTACAGTTGGCTGAAAAATTGTCCGGAGTGGATCTAGGATGTAACCACTTCGGAATTGCTCGATTCCCACAAGAAAATAATATTGTTTTTAAAGAAATGAACTATCAGTATTCTTTTGCTGACTGGATTCAATGGTCGATGAAGCTTGAATCAGATCAAAAAACAAAAGAAGATCGAGAACGAAAACTAATTGTCTTTCCTGAGAAAAAAGAAATTCGTCAAGTAGATGAACCGTGGTTCGATATGTTACTTCATAAAGCAAACATCGTCGGCGGAGAAGGACGTCTTGGTCGAAATAATGTGATTTTCACGCTTTCTTTAGCTTATTACTCTTCAGGTTATGCATTGGATACTTGCGAATACAATATGTTCACATTCAACGAACGGTTACAGGAACCGCTATCTGAAGCAGAATTAGTAAAGATTGTACGTAGTGCTTATTCTGGTAATTATCAAGCAGCAAGCAGAGAATTCATTATTGAATTGTGCCAGCAATGGGTTTCACCAACCTTAAAAAATAATGATCTGTTCATTCAACGACGTGGCTGGTGGAAATTTAAAAAGCCACGAGATCAAAGAAAATATAGTCATAAAAATGAATGGAAAGAAGATCTATTGGCTTATCTAAGCGAAAAAAGTCTTGCTAGTGAGCCTTATTTGAACCTGTCAAAAAAAGAATTGGCTTCACAACTAACGATGCCCAAGCGAACACTTGATAAGATCTTAAATGAGTTACGAGAGGAGAATAAAGTCTTCTACAAGGTAACACGAGGAAGAAATGGCGGAATGATCATTGCTTCAGTCAAAACGTTGTTCGCGAGGGTTATTCAACTAAGTAAAGAAAAGAGACTAGATTATTCAACAAGGATCACAGAGGTATTTGGACTCAACGAGAGCTTAGTAGAAGAGACATTTAGACAATTATCAACCCCCTTGAACCCTCTTAAAGAAGTGAATCTTTTTGAAGTAGATACAGGTTGAAAAATAAAAGGTGCAAATTGCCCTATACAATATATCTATGATACTTCTGTAGGTGTTGCTCCCTTTGCCTAGCTACGTGTAGGTGGTATACTTATAACTGCGTATGCAGTCTTATGTATCATGGAGGAAGTTGTATGTCGTTAAAAAATTATGTCTATTCACATCCTGTTAATGTGTTTATCATTGGTCGTTTGGGATTATCTGTGGAAGTGTTCTGTGAGCTTTATGGTTTTAAGCAGGGGACTTTGTCTTCTTGGGTTACCAGGGAAAAAACAGTTGCTTCTTTGCCGATTGAGTTTCTTCATGGGTTGTCCTTAGCTTCTGGGGAGACTATGGATCAGGTATATGATTGTTTGTGTGTGTTAGAGCAGGAGTATATTGAGTATAAAATAGCTAACGAGTTAAGAAAAAGGAAGAAGTATATCCAGTAGTAGTTTTTATTTACTTAAAAAATTGGTTCATTGAGCAACCTATCGCTGCTAAAGTAGCAAAGGAAAACGTTAAAGGAAAGAATTTAGGGAAGAAATCGAAATGAAATCGGACGACTGGATTGAACACACCTGGCTTCCTCTGAAAAGAAATAGCAAACGAAAGAAATTTTGGGTATTGCAATTATGGCCATTAGGAAAACTTTGTAGTTACGGGGCACGACTTATTCTTGATTTAACCGTTTACTCGATTGGAGTATTTGGAACGGCTTATTACTTGATAAATGATCCCAATAGGATTGCAGCATCAGACATTTTTACAGTGCTAATGACGTTGATTTTTGTCATGCTATTGTCTATTTTTACTCAATTAGTCATGCAATTTACCAGGCAAAAATTAACAGCAGGAAAACTTTTCAAAAGCCTATTCGATTTAATTGTTGTAAATGCAATTCTAGCGACTTTAATAAAACAAATTGAACAATCTGGAAGAACAACAAAAGGAGTGAAGGATTTTTTATTGACGTTTATTCACTTTGTAAATGGACACATGTATTTGTTTGAAGTGGGTATTATTCTCTTTTTTGTCGGGTATGTATCCACGAAACTTATTAAACGTTCAATTGAAAAAGAAATTGAAATTGACCTGATTCCGACACTTCTTGGTTATGAGTACAATGTTGATTTTGGAAGATATGACGAATTGATCAATACGGATATCGTTCACACGAGTATCCATGAATCTACTGTTAAGGGCATCAGATCTATTTTAAAAAATGGCCAGGAAATGAAAGCAATAGATCGAAGAAAAGAGATCTACAATTTTTATGAAGTCGAAGCAAGCCTACGATATGGCATCGGAAAATTGTGGTTAGATGGAAGTAATATTCGTCAAAACAAACCATACATTTTTTGGAACAGTAGTGATTTAGAACTTCCAATGAAAGATAAATAATTATGGAGAATCGTTTGAAAATGATTCCTCTATACAGGATTGTGCTTATAGTTGGCATGGAGTTAAAAACCTTAAAGAAGGAGCAGTTATTCAAAGTGAAAGAACGTCATAATCAGTTACTATGTAGTAAAACGGGTACGATGAACATTGAATACCGAACAGAATATTTAGAATTAACGAATCAAACTGATTTTTTGTTGATTCGAAAGCAACAAGAGCAAGAAAAAAATTAATGGCTACTTATAGCCAATTGATTGATGAATGGGAACAATTCAAGGAATCTAAAATTCCAGAACGTCTCTAAAAGCCTTTATTTGTAAAGAGCATAAGGAAACGTGGGAACACTTTTTAAAAAAAGTGTTCCAATAGGCTGTGCCTATTACGTTTCTCAAAAATAAATGTGGGAACAAAATATTTAAAAATAGGATAGTGAAAGGATAGTGAAGGATAGTAAAAGGAGGGTAGTAGGATAGCAAAAAGGATAGGCTCCTTTTCGCTATCCTTTTTAAATTGGAGGAATTAATATGGAAGTAAGAATAAGAAATGTGGATGAGAAAATCGTAAGAGAAATTGATCGAAGATGTGACGAACGGTTCTGTTGCAAAGTTTTAAATCTACTATCAAATAAGGTAGAATAATAGAAAAAGATAGCAGGAGGAATGACGATGAATCATTTTAAAGGAAAGCAATTTCAGCAGGATGTGATTATTGTAGCCGTGGGCTACTATCTTCGTTATAACCTTAGCTATCGTGAAGTTCAAGAAATCTTATATGATCGTGGCATTAACGTTTCTCATACGACGATTTATCGTTGGGTGCAAGAATATGGCAAACTACTCTATCAAATTTGGAAAAAGAAAAATAAAAAATCCTTTTATTCATGGAAAATGGATGAAACGTACATCAAAATTAAAGGAAAATGGCATTATTTGTATCGAGCCATCGATGCAGATGGTTTAACCTTGGATATTTGGTTACGTAAAAAACGGGACACACAAGCAGCCTATGCTTTTCTTAAGCGGTTAGTGAAGCAGTTTGATGAACCGAAGGTTGTAGTCACAGATAAAGCCCCCTCTATTACAAGTGCCTTTAAGAAACTAAAAGAATACGGCTTTTATCAAGGGACAGAACATCGTACCATTAAATACCTGAATAATTTGATTGAACAAGACCATCGTCCAGTAAAGAGACGCAATAAATTCTATCGAAGTTTACGCACTGCCTCTACCACGATTAAAGGCATGGAAGCCATTCGAGGATTATATAAGAAAACCCGAAAAGAAGGCACTCTCTTCGGGTTTTCGGTCTGTACTGAAATCAAGAAAGCTATGCAAGGACTGTATGAAGCAAAATTATTGAGTTATCCAAGAACAGATACACCATTTATTACAGAGAACGAATTTGCTTATTTAAAAGCGAATTTTGGCAAATATAGCGGTTTTTTAGGACTTGATCTTGAAATGGTTCAAACAGAGCCTAGAAAGCGTTATGTGGACGGTAGTAAGGTACAGGAACACCACGCCATTATCCCAACAAAACAAGTACCTACCGAATCTGCATTAGCGAAAATGGACGATTTACAACGAAAAATTTATGCTTTAGTCGTTAAAACGACCGTTGCCATGTTTTTACCTGATTACTTGTATGAAGAAACCAAGATACAAACGAAAGTAGCTGATTTGCTGTTTCAATCGATCGGAAAGACACCAAAGCAAGAAGGGTGGAAAATTCTTTTCAAACAACAAACCAAAGAAGAAAAAGAGGACGTTCAAACGTTACCACTCGTTATCATTGGCGAACGTGCCGAAGTTGGTGTTAAGAGTGTTGAAAAAGAAACGCAACCGCCAAAAGCTTTTACAGAGGGTACATTATTAACTGCTATGAAAACGGCGAATAAAACGGTTGATGATGAAGAAGCAATCAAGATTTTACAAGAAGTTGAGGGGATTGGAACAGAAGCGACAAGAGCAAGTATTATTGAAGCGTTAAAACAAAAAGAATATATCCAAGTGATTAAGAATAAGCTTGTTGTAACTGAAAAAGGAAAATTATTGTGCCAGGCAGTTGAAAGTCAGCACCTTTTAACGAGTGCTGAAATGACGGCTAAATGGGAAACGTATTTAAAAAAAATCGGTAAAAGAGAAGGCAATCAAGAGAACTTTATTACGAATATCAAAAAATTCATTGTTCATTTACTGGAAGCTGTACCTAACGATATAGAAAAACTAAATTTTTCTGATTACCAGGAACAGAAAGAAAAAGAAGCAGAAAAAAGTATTGTAGGAAAATGTCCTAAGTGTGGCAACAATATTGTATTAAAAAAATCGTTTTATGGTTGTTCAAATTATCCTGAATGTAAGTTTACTTTAGCTGAACATTTTAGAAAGAAAAAACTAACCAAAACGAATGTAAAAGAATTACTGGAGGGAAAAGAAACCCTGGTAAAAGGAATCAAAAACAAAGAGAAAAAGCCCTACAATGCCGTTGTAAAAATTGGGGAAAAGGGATATATTGATTTTATCTCTTTTTCAAAATAAACATAAAAGCCCTTTAAAGAGGGCTTTTATATATTAATCACAAATCACTTATCACAAATCACAAGTGATTAATCACAAATCACTTGTGATTTGTGATTCTTAATGATACAATATTACTATACAAAAAAAGAATGGGGCGTAGTTATGGAGAAGGAAAAACTAAAAATACTTGAAGAATTAAGACGTATTTTAAACAATAAAAATGAAGCAATTATTATCTTGAATAATTACTTTAAAGGTGGTGTTGGAAAGTCCAAATTATCGACTATGTTTGCTTACTTGACAGACAAATTGAATTTAAAAGTTTTAATGATCGATAAGGACTTACAGGCAACATTGACAAAAGACTTAGCAAAAACTTTTGAGGTAGAATTGCCACGTGTCAATTTTTATGAAGGCTTGAAAAATGGAAACTTGGCTTCTTCTATTGTTCATTTGACTGATAATTTAGACTTGATCCCTGGCACGTTTGATTTGATGTTACTGCCAAAATTAACTCGCTCATGGACTTTTGAAAATGAAAGTAGATTGCTTGCTACTCTTTTAGCACCTTTAAAAAGTGACTATGATCTCATTATTATTGATACTGTACCAACGCCAAGCGTTTATACAAATAATGCAATCGTGGCGAGTGATTACGTTATGATCCCTTTACAAGCAGAAGAAGAAAGTACAAACAACATTCAAAACTATATTTCCTATTTGATTGATTTACAAGAACAATTTAACCCTGGACTAGATATGATCGGTTTTGTTCCTTATTTAGTTGATACGGACAGCGCAACGATAAAATCAAACCTGGAAGAACTGTACAAGCAACATAAAGAAGATAACTTGGTTTTCCAAAATATTATCAAGCGAAGTAATAAAGTAAGTACCTGGTCTAAAAATGGAATTACAGAACACAAAGGCTATGACAAAAAAGTTTTATCCATGTATGAGAACGTATTTTTTGAAATGCTTGAGCGAATTATTCAATTAGAAAACGAAAAAGAATAGAATCACAAATCACAAGTGATTAATCACAAATCACTTGTGATTTGTGATTGTTGATGATAAAATAAGAATAAGAAGAAATAGAAAGAAGTGAGTGATTGTGGGAAATTTAGGCGCACAAAAAGCAAAACGAAATGATACACCAATCAGTGCAAAAAAAGATATAATGGGAGATAAGACGGTTCGTGTTCGTGCTGACTTACACCATATTATAAAAATTGAAACAGCAAAAAATGGCGGAAACGTAAAAGAAGTTATGGATCAAGCCTTAGAAGAATATATACGGAAATATTTACCTGATAAACTTTAAAAAGGAGTGAAAATGAAATGGCAGTTACGTATGAAAAAACATTTGAAATAGAGATCATTAACGAATTATCGGCAAGCGTTTATAATCGAGTATTAAACTATGTTTTGAACCATGAACTAGATACTAAAAATACTCGTTTACTAGAAGTGAATCTTTTAAATCAATTAGAAGTGGCACAAGAAGTTGATTTATTTCAACAACCATTTGAAGAATTACAAGCTATTCATGAGTATTGGCGGTCAATGAATCAATATTCAAAACAAATTTTGACAAAAGAGAAAGTGGCTTAACATGGCGAATATTACTGACTTCACCGAAAAGCAATTTGAAGATCGTTTAGAAAAGAATGTTGAACGACTAACTAAAAATGGTTCTGTTGCAAAGTCTCAAAAAGGTCATTAGTTTTTCAAGATGATTCTTATTTAAGCAGGGATTCCTAATAGTCCTTTGATTTCTGTACAGACGGAAAAGCCAAAAAGAGACCCTTCTTTTCGGCTTTTTTTATAAATTGGATATCGATAACCTAGTTCCACAAAATAGCCAAATTAACCGTTCTGGTGGTGAATGGTTCAATATGGAGACTGAGTGGGCAAATGCATTGAAAGAAACACCTCCGAAAAAAGTTACTGTACAAATTAATCCGACGTATTCGGGGAATTCAATGCGACCAGATTCATTTATAGTTGAATACGAAATTGAAGGGGACTTTCCAGTAATTCGTGAAATCGCAAATAAAAAAGGTGGATGAAATAGATGAGTTTTGAAATAGAATTGAATAAAATATATAAAGAAATAGCACAGCAGGTTAACGATATCATACCTGTTGAATGGAGTAACTTCTATTTTAATGGTGAAGTTAAGGATAAGGACGGAGGAGTTTTTTTCTTTTTTAGACCTAAAGATAATGAAGAGAACTACTTATTTTCACATTTTATTCCAAGAATATATGGTGTAGATAAAAGGGTTTATAATAAAGAGCTGCATAAGTTATTTGAACTAATTGTTAAACTTCAAGATGTGTTTATTAATAACGACCAAGAACTTTGGTTTTCAGTGACATTATTACTTAATGATAAAGGTAAATTAAATGTCCATTTTGATTATATAAATTGGCAAAAAAGTGAATTTGGCCCAGCAGCAAGAATTAAGTATTTTGAGTATAAATATGTAAGCAATAACAAAGATAAACTAGATATAGATTTAATAGAGAGAATGAAGAGATTTGAAGTTAAAGAGAGTAGTATATAGTTCTCCTTTTCTTTTGATTTTAGATTCGAAGAGTATGAGTACCTTAGAAAGTATATTTATAATAATCCATAATTTTGCAGGAATTCTAGATAAAGAGTAGTATTTAAGTTGATTTGTTAAATTAACGCTTTTATACTCCTAGTTTAGACAAAATAAATATTTAAAGAATTATAAGTTTAATAGCTTCTTTTAAAAAGCTCATACATCCATTTTAATAGTGGATATGAGCTTTTTATTTTTGCATTGTTGTCAACTTCAATAATAGAAGCTCAGAGAATTACCTTCTTGTACGGCGCAGCGATAAAGAGCGGAGGGGCGAAAGGAAAGAGCGCTAAGAAATCCTCTAAAAAGAAAAGCGCCACGAAGAAAAAACAACGGAAGTCCAATAAAAGGAAGAAAAAGAAAAAACGCAAGAAGAAAAAGAAGAAGTGGGGTAAATTCTTTACCAAGGCACGGAAGCTCTATAATAAACTAAGCAAAAGTAAAATAGCGAAGCAATTTAAGAAAGTAGTAAAAAGAGCTGTCCTAGCGGGTAAGAAAACCTATAAACAAGCAGTAAACAAAACGAAAGCCGTTTATAACCAGACAAAGCAAGCGGTAAAGGAAGTAAAACAAACAACGAAGGAACTAGCCATCAAAACGAATTCAGCTGCAAAAGCGGTGATAAAGGACATCAAAAAACCAGTTGTCAAGTCACTTAATAGCTGCAAAGAAATCGGCAAAGATTTCAAAAGTGGTCTGGACAAAAGAGCAGATAAAGCACTCGATTCTCCATATGATTTTGTAAATTATCTAACTCTAGGTGCAGTAGATGGTATTTGGTCTGGAGCCAAAGGTAGAGCAGATAAGATGCTCGATTCACCTTCTGATTTTTTCAATTATGCAACATTTGGTTTCACGGGGATGGTCCAAGGTGCGGTGAATCCGAAAGACCCGTTATCGAAAGAACATTGGTTAGATAGTTTTGGCGTAGCCACGTCAATGTTAGGGGTTAAAGGTGCGTCAAGTACAAAAACAACTAGTGGATTTTCATACAGTCCTTCTATTAGTATCCCTAAGAATAATTTGAAAAATAATACAAATAATATGGATAGATTTCCGACTAAGCAAATCGATCCTGTTATAGACAAACATATTATTGAAAAAGTTGCAACAGCGAGAGGGCAATTATCTAAGAAATATAAAGAACAGGGTAATTTTGCATACGCAGAAGTAGATGTTTCCGGAATTGATAAAAAAGATTTCTATGCCCACAGTGGAATTCATGATGCCTCAAAAAAAATTCCTGGAACAGAAAAATTTTCTTTTAAACCACAAAATCCAATATTTCAGGCTACTGAAGCACCTAATAAAGCAGGACAAAGCTTTTTAAGAGATGGAGATACTGAATATAAAATTTTAAACGATTTAGCAGAGAAAATTGGAAATAATAATGAGGTTAAAGGGACAATAAGGTTATTTACAGAAAAAGATACATGTGATAGTTGTAATCTTATAATTCAACAATTTGATGAGAAGTATCCAAATATTAAAATTGAAGTAATTCATAATAATGATAATAGTATATTACCAAAATAATCAGGAGGGTTCTTATGGTTTATAGTTATGAAGAATATGAAGAATATATTTTAGAAGATTATAATGATTTAGTTGGGGAAAAAATGAGTAAAGGAGAGGCGATTGCAAGAACATTTAATGAATATGACATGTTAGCCAAAAAAAGTGAAACAGATAAAGCAATGTTTTGTATAATATTTTCAGAAATAGCGTTAACTCATGAAAAGATTTCACATTCTTTCATGAATTATATTGAACAATCACTAAAGGAACTTGATTTCAAAGCAATTAAACAAGAAAATAGTTTAACAATTGAACAGTTAAACAGTTTAAAAAATCGAAGAGATTATGTTTTACAAGAGTTGAAAAAAAAGCCATTAAATTATTACCCAATAGTTTGTTGGTATTATAATGAACTAAGCGAAGAAGTTCAGAAATTCATTGACGATTTTATAAAAGAAAGCGAAAGGTTAGAAGCAATTATTTCAAATGTATTACAACGATTTGATAGAGATTGTAAAAATACTAATAGTGAAAAATTTATTATTTACACAACACTAGCGGAAAGTATATATAATCATCAAATAAAGGATGTACTTGGTATTAACGAGCTAAAACTTGAATTGGAATCGTTTAGGATTGCTGATATAACTGATGAACAACTTACAGAAGAAGAACAAGAAAAGTTATCGGAACGAATTAAAAGTGTCTTATCTAAGTTAAATTTCTAAAAGCATTGATTAGTAAAGGTTAGTTCTAGCCCTAAACCCACAAGGGTTTAGGGCTATTCTTATATTAATTGAAAAGGGTATAAGAAAAGTTTAAATTCTTTACCAAGGCACGGAAGCTAAAAAATAGTTTATCCAAGAGTAAATTGGTTAAACGGGCGAAAAAGGCAATTAAAAAAGCTGTTCTGACCACGAAAAAGGTTGTGAAAAAAACAAAGGCCGCTGTTTCGAAGGCCAAGCAACAGGTAAAGGCCGCTGTCCAACAGACGAAGCAGGTCGTCAAAAAACAAGTACTACCAGCGATGAAAAAAGCTGCACAAGCAACGACCAAAGCTGTGTAAAATGCTGTAAAACCTAAAATTCTGTTAAATACGCTCCAAACGGGCTTAGATATAGTCGGGATGGTCCCCGTTGTAGGAGAAGTAGCGGATGGCGTAAATGGTATTATTTATGCGGCAAGAGGTGACAAGGTCAATGCGGCCCTCTCCTTTGGCGCTATGATTCCAGTAGTGGGTAATGCGGCAACAGCTGGTAAATGGGTCAATAAAGGTGCGAAGGCAGCGAAGGGTATCAGTGAAAGTGCTCAAAAGGCGAATAAAGGTCTTTTAGGCAATGTAAAAGAAAAAGTCAACAAGCAAGTCTCAAATGTAAAAACCCAGATCCAAGCCAGAGTAGACGAAGTCAAACAACAGCTGCGTCAGCTAGGAGCCCCGCAGATGGAGTTGGCAGGTGCGAACGTTGGACGGATTTCGGATACAGGATCGGTTGGAAAAAATACGTCCTCCTCGAGTCCGAAGCCATCTAATTCCCAACCACCACAAAATGGCTCGAATAAAAAGCCTGCTGAAGCAACTAAGGGAAAAGTTGGACCGTCTCACGAAAAAGTGGATTATGGTGATCATTTTACGAAGAGTGGTAGAAAAAAAGTTTTAAAACCAAATGTAGAATACAAATCTCCAGATGGTTATACTTACCGTACGGATAACAATGGACGTATTACTGAATGTGAAGGAACGCTTATTCTAGGCACTGCAGAACGAAACGCATACGCACAGAGAACTGTGGGAGGAAAAGATAGATTACCTGATGACGACGGTGGACACTTAATAGGAGCACAGTTTAAAGGGCCAAAGGATATCGATAACCTAGTTCCACAAAATAGCCAAATTAACCGTTCTGGTGGTGAATGGTTCAATATGGAGACTGAGTGGGCAAATGCATTGAAAGAAACACCTCCGAAAAAAGTTACTGTACAAATTAATCCGACGTATTCATCAGCATCAGAATCTAATGTTAAAGCTTCTTCGGCATCTATACTGTCAATTGATACTGTTGTAGTTCCCCCTTGAATATTGCATCCTGTAATCATGAATAAAGCTAATGCGATCAAACCATAGAATAATTTTTTTATTTTCAATTTACCCACCTCTTTTATATAGACACCCACCATCTACTAAAAGTTACATATTCAACTAAATTTCTTCGTTAGTTGAATAACCCCGCTTACTTGAGGTGGGCGTTAAAATTAGCAAACTCTGGCGCTCTTATTATTGCAGATAATGTTGTACGTAATGGTGAGGTAATTAATGAAAATAGTGAGGTTGAACGTGTTACAGGCGTACAAGAATTTATGGATTTAATAAAAGCAAACCCGAGAATTGAAGCAACAGCTATACAAACAGTTGGTGTCAAAGGGTATGACGGCTTTGTACTAGCCATAGTAAATTAGCATAGAAAAACCGCGTAACTAAAAAAACAGTTACGCGGATGTACTATATAAAAGATGCCTTACTGCTCCCCATCTAAGCTAGTAAGACATCTTTATCCCTTAAAATCTCTTAACTTTTATTTATAGACCCCTTTTAAATCAATCGTGCTCATCTCTTTAAACGGGGGAACAGACCCCGTCACGTTATGTTAGTGGAATAGGCTGGATTGTACCCGAGGGCAACCCATTTATAGTTATTGGGAAAGTTTGATATGTTGGATAGTAGACTTATATTTTATGCTAATTTTTCATACCCTGGAAGTGTCAAGAATTCCGCAAATTCATCTTGTTCAATTAAGGATTTAAACAGTTCAGCAGCTTCTTCATAGCGACCACTGTTATAAGCTTGTTCCCCAACAGCCTCTTTAATTTTCACAAGTTCTTCTTCCAATATTTCTAAAACAAATGCTAATGTAATACCACGTCCATCATCTAAGATTCCTTTCGGATGACGGATCCATTGCCATACTTGTGTACGAGAGATTTCTGCTGTTGCAGCATCCTCCATCAAGTTATTAATTGGTGCCGCTCCGTTACCTCGAAGCCATGAAGCAATATATTGTACACCAACACTACAGTTAATGCGTAGTCCTTCAATTGTAATTGTTCCTTCTGGTACAGCTACTAAATCTTCGGCAGATACTTGTACATCCTCACGCTTTTTATGAATTTGGTTAGGCGTTATCATAATAGCATCAAATTGCTCCATCGCTGTTGCAACCATACCAGGATGTGCTACCCATGTACCGTCATGCCCCTCTGTTGCCTCACGACGTTTATCTTCTGCCACCTTTGCAAATGCGACTGCATTCGCCTCATCATCATTTTTAACTGGAATTTGAGCTGCCATTCCGCCCATTGCTGGTGCATTTCGCTTGTGACATGTTTGAATACATAAAGATGTATAGGCTTTCATGAAAGGTACCGTCATCGTTACTTGCCCACGGTCTGGCAAAATAACATCCGCTTGATTGCGTAGACGCTTAATGTAGCTGAAAATATAATCCCAACGGCCACAATTCAAACCAGCTGAATGTTCACGTAGCTCATATAAAATTTCATCCATCTCAAAAGCAGCTAAAATTGTTTCGATTAATACAGTAGCTTTTATTGTCCCCTGTGGAATACCAATATAATCTTGAGCAAACACAAAGACATCATTCCATAGTCGAGCCTCTAAATGACTTTCAAGCTTTGGTAGATAGAAATATGGCCCTGTACCTTGTGCAAGTGCGTTTTTGGCATTGTGGAATAGATATAAACCGAAGTCAAAGAAACTGCCTGAAATCGGCTCTCCATCCACCAGGACATGCTTCTCAAGCAAGTGTAGACCTCGTGGACGAACTAACAGCACTGCTGTCTCATCATTTAATTTATATGTTTTACCATTGGATGCTTGTGTAAATTCAATCGTCTTATTAATAGCATCACGCATATTAATTTGACCGCCAATCATATTTTCCCATGTCGGAGAAGATGCATCCTCAAAGCATGCCATGAACATTTTTGCTCCAGAATTTAACGCATTAATAACCATTTTCCGATCAACTGGCCCTGTAATTTCAACACGGCGATCTTGCAGGTCGTTTGGAAGTGGTGCGATTACCCAATCACCTTCACGAATATGCTTTGTCTCTGGTAGGAAATCCAGCTTCTCTCCCGCATCAAGTCGTTTTTGGCGTTCTTGTCGAGCCTCCAACAGCTCCTTGCGGCGAGCATCAAATTTTTCGTGCAGGGCAAGAACAAATTCAAGAGCTTCAGGTGTCAAAATTTCATTAGTTTGCTCGTTTTGTTCTCCAACAATTTTAAGCTTACCTGTCGTTGCTTGTTCCATTAGCTGTTTACCCACCTTTGCCATTTTAGTTTCGTCATCCTCCGCTTTAGGAGGAGCGGAGGAGACTATTCTATGATTATGAATTTAGGAAAACACGTATTTAAACTACGACTTATACAAACTGTTCTGTTTCAGTAGAACCTGCCATTGCTGTTGTAGAAGAAGTACCACCAGAGATAACTTGAGAGATTTCATCAAAGTATCCAGTACCTACTTCGCGTTGGTGACGTGTAGCTGTATAGCCTTTAGACTCAGAAGCAAATTCTGCTTGCTGTAGCTTAGAATATGCAGCCATACCATTATCTTTATAGTCATGAGCAAGCTCAAACATAGAGTGGTTAAGCGCATGGAAACCTGCTAAAGTAACGAATTGGAATTTATAGCCTAATTTACCAAGTTCGCGTTGATACTCTGCAATTTCTTCTTCTGAAAGATTTGCCTTCCAGTTGAATGAAGGTGAGCAGTTGTATGCAAGCATTTTACCTGGGAACTCAGCATGAATAGCTTCAGCAAATTCTCTAGCTTCTTCAAGTGATGGTTTAGAAGTTTCACACCAAATTAAATCTGCATATGGAGCATAAGCTAAACCACGAGCAATTGCTTGTTTGATTCCAGCTTTTGTACGGAAGAAGCCTTCAGGTGTGCGTTCACCTGTGATGAACTCTGCATCACGTGGATCAATATCTGATGTAACCATATCAGCAGCATCAGCATCTGTACGTGCAATTAAAATTGTATCTACACCCATAACATCTGTTGCTAAACGTGCAGCTACTAAGTTACGAACAGCATTTTGTGTTGGAAGTAATACTTTACCTCCAAGGTGTCCACATTTCTTTTCAGATGCTAATTGATCTTCTAAGTGAACACCCGCTGCTCCTGCTTCAATCATACCTTTTACAAGCTCGAATACGTTTAGAGGCCCACCAAAACCTGCTTCTGCGTCTGCTACGATTGGCGCGAACCAATCAAATTGATCAACACGTCCTTCAGCATGATCAATTTGATCTGCACGTTGAAGCGCTTGATTAATTCGTTTTACTACTGCTGGTACAGAGTTAGCTGGATATAATGATTGGTCAGGATACATTTGACCAGACAGGTTTGCATCAGCAGCTACTTGCCAGCCTGATAGATAGATAGCCTTTAATCCAGCTTTTACTTGTTGTACTGCCTGATTCCCCGTTAATGCCCCCAATGCATTGATAAAAGGTTCCTCATGTAATGAATTCCAAAGTCGAGTAGCACCTTTTTGTGCTAGTGTTTGTTCAATTACTACTGTCCCCTGTAATTTAACAACCTCTTCAGCTGAATATGTGCGTTCAATACCAGCCCAACGTGGGTTTTCAGCCCAATGTTTTTCTAAAGCTTCGATTCTTTCTTGACGAGTTGACATATTGAAATTCCACCTTCCCCTTTGTGTACAATATACTCTGTTAAAAAACTTTTAATTATCTGTTCCATAACAGGTTTATTTGTTGTAAATTAATATATAACAGACTATTTGAATTTTCATTATTTTTCGATAAAAGATCAAATTTTAAGGATAAAACTACCTTTTTTGACGATGAAATTTGGAAGACTGTTTACAAACAAGGGGGATATTCACAATGAATAATGAGTTAAATTCTTTCGTAAAAGATATTTCACAACAATATATTTTTATGTTGAAAGACTGGATACCTGCTGATTCATCCATTGCGATTGCTGTTGAAAATGCTTATATTTATTTTCACTCTGGTCACCACAGTATTCATTTAGAGGTAGGTCAACAAGTATTACCTGGGAGTATTGCGGACCAAGTGTTACAGACTCATAAAAAAACAGATGCTATTTTAGATAATTCCCTATTCGATACGCCTTATTACGGCATTGGTTATCCCATATACATTCAAAATAAGCCTGCTGCTCTTGTCATTGTCCTACCGTCATCATTTACAACAAAAAGAGCAGAACCATTTCAATTTTTAACCGGAAAGCAAGAGGAGGAATGGAATCCTGTAGCAATTAATAAAATATCTCATATTGAAAGCCTACAGAAAAAAACATGGTTTTATGTAGAGGGTGATCAGTATAAAACGAGTATTACACTGAAAGAACTTCAATTACGATTACCATCATATTTTATTCGTATCCATAGATCTTACATTGTAAATATACATTTCATAAAAAAAATGGCACGTGATTTAACGTCAAATTTTATTGTCACTTTAATTGATGGAAGTGAGTTACCAGTGAGTCAATCTTACCTAAATGATCTTCGGAGTGCTCTTGAGTTTTAAGTATATAGGACTGTCCTTTTCGGGGGATAGCCTACTTTAGACTGAGCACAACAAAAAAGACCAGAGAATAAATTCTCTGGTCTTTTTTTGCCTAGCGACGTCCTACTCTCACAGGGGGAAGCCCCCAACTACCATAGGCGCTAAAGAGCTTAACTTCCGTGTTCGGTATGGGAACGGGTGTGACCTCTTTGCCATCATCACTAGACTATGATCGACCTTCCATACACGGATTATTGGTGTATCTAGAAGCTCTCTTTTTAGAAAGATTTGCTCTTTCAAAACTGGATAAACGGCACATTGAATGTTTCAAACGTTTTTGGTTAAGTCCTCGATCGATTAGTATTCGTCAGCTCCATGTGTCACCACACTTCCACCTCGAACCTATCTACCTCATCGTCTTTGAGGGATCTTACTTACTTGCGTAATGGGAAATCTCGCTTTTATTAAATTACCTGTATTACCCAGTATTATGATAGGGTCCTGATGTTTATACTCCTTTGAATCTGTTGGTACTATCCCCCCATCAGCCCCGTTACTGTCATACGTAACCGTTGCAACAGGATCAGGTGTTGATGATCCTCCATCTCCTGGTACATTGTTTTTAGACCACAAAGCATACAAGATCAAATTCCCTTTCCCCATTTGAATCGTTTGCCCAATTTTATAAGTAGCACCTTTTCCATCAGCCTTCGTATTCCATCCGACAAATGTATAGCCTGCTTTTATTAAATTACCTGTATTACCCAGTATTGTGATAGGGTCCTGATGTTTATACTGCTTTGAATCTATTGGTACTATCCCCCCATCAGCCCCGTTACTGTCATACGTAACCGTATATATTTGCAGTGCACTAGTCGTAAAATTCCAGGAAGTATTATTAGTAATACCTTTATACGCATTACCTGCTACATCCGTAAATGCACCTGCGTCAATTTGAATGCTGTAAGTGGTGTTATGGGATAAATCCAATGTAGGATTTACTGTCACAGTTTCATTAGTAACAGAAACATTTGCTTGTGTAACAGCAATTGTTTCGACAATTTGGTTGTCTGTAGCATTTCTTATGACAATATTTTTACTAGTTACAGGTAAGACCCTTTCATCAAATGTTAATACAAGATTATCTGCAGGCTGTACAGCAATTGCCTGATGCGCTGGGAAATAGGTTGTTATTTCAGGAGAAATTTTATCAAATATCACAATTGTCCCTGATGAAATCTCGGTTACCTGTAAGCCCTCATTCCCTGCAATATCTTGAAAATCAATTGTAAAACTGATAGGTCCCTCTAAGTCTATGGACTTTAACGTATAGCTTGCTTGCCATGTTTTAGCATCCCCATCACCTTTATCATTTACATTTGCTGTTTGTCCTAGGATTGATACATTCGGTGATTGAATGTCCTCACTTGTCTCAAAGTCGATTGTGATTACATCGTCTACCTTAGCAACTGTTGGATTAGCATTATTTGAAGCCATTGTCACCTTTTTTACTGTTGGCTTTACGCTATCGACAATGACATAGCTTCCATCAGTTACGTCCGTTACCTCTATTGCCGAATTACCTAACAGATCTTTAAAGTTAATTGTAATAGGTGCTGTTCCCTCTAAATCACCATTGACTATAACATATGTTGCCTGCCAGTTTGTGGATGCTCCTGTTACAATAGCAGCTTTCCCCAAAATGGTAATTATAGGTGCTTGTATATCTTTATTTGTTTTCATTGTTAAGGTGATCGTATCTCCTACTTTAGCCTTTGTAGGATCCAGATTATTCGATTTGATCTTTACCTCTACAGCTTTTGGCAGAGCTTTATCAATCACAAATGAAATGGTTGTGGTATTCCTTGCACTATCTGTTACTACCAAAGTATAATTTCCAGATGTACTTACAGTGGCTCCACTTGAAAAGGTTGCTCCATTCAGGGTAGCAGTTCCTTCACTAAAACTAATCGTTACATCCGTGTTATAAACACCGTTATTTGTAACCCCTATTATGACTGGTGGTGTTGTATCTAGAACAATTGTATCTGAAAATGTATTTGATATATTGCCAGCAGTATCCCTTAGTTGCATATAAACTGTTTTACTACCTTCTCCATAGGATAAAGTCCAACTTTTCGTAGATATTTTTGACTCCCAACTGGACCAAGTAGTACCATCATTCGAAAAGCGCATTTCTATCGCTTCTCCTTCTAAATCAGTTGCCGTCATTGTTAAGTTAACATTAGTAGAATTTGTATATGCTTCCCCATTATTAATCATAATAGAGCCTGTTGGTGCATTATTTTTAGTAATCTGGATTGTAAACTTCTTGTCAAACGTATTGCCAGCCTCATCTGTTACTCTTATCGTAATCTTATAACTATTTTTCGTATCATATTCAAACGACATATTTGTCTTTAATACATTTCCATCAATCGTAAAGAAGCTTGTATCCCCAGACTGTAATGAATACGTGAATGTTTGCGAGCTTCCTGAATCTGTTGCTGTCAATGTCCCAACAGTTGTACCAATAGGCTTCATTTCTTGTACAGTAGTATTACTAAGACCTATTTCGGTAGGTGGTGTACCATCATAAATTATTTGTAATTCATTTGATGCTTTATTCAATGCACCTCCACTATTTGCAACTATCTTTTCAGGAATTTTGATTTTCACAGCTCCATCAGCAATAGGTGATATAAGAGCTGTATATGTGGTACCACTCCCTGACAGAATTGCCACATTTCCATTTGTAACTTCGATATCCCCAATCATAAAGCCTGTCACTGACTCACTGAATACCAAAGTTATAAGAATTGAATTGCTATTTGTTGGACTAGAATCATTTGGTATAATTATCACTGCTGGACGTGCATTGACGACTAGCTCCATTGTATAGTCAGTACTAAAATCGATACCATCACTTACCTTAAATGTAAAAGATGAAGATGTGCCATTTTCCGTAATATATCTTAAATTACCTGCATCTAAATTAGCCTTACTAATTGTCATACCATTTGTAATAGCTTCCCCACCATCAAATTGCTGATTATTGTTGTTATCAAGAAAGAGCTGTCCGCTATTTGGGATAGTAGAGATTTGAATCTGTTGCAAAGTATCTCCAGCATCTTCATCTGAAAAAGCAAAAGAAGTACTAGTAAATGTATACACTTGACCCTCGTTTACATTTTCGGTTCCATTACTGGATGTCGGTGGTTTATTTAATGCAGTGATTGTTACCTCCTGCATCATATAGGCACTCTTATTGCCATCAATATCTTTGACAATGACATTAAAATAATAGGTTGTATTAGCTACAAGACCTGTAACATTAAAGGAGTTACTATCTTTGGTATAACCGCCTAACGGTGTCCCATTCAATTCTATGGTACTAACCGTATCAATATTGTTACTACTAGATTGATAGACTTGATATTCTAAATCCTCTTGAGCTGTTATATCATCAGATGCTTTAGCCCAGTCCAACTGTACGCCTGAGGTAGTAATATTTGAAGAAGTTATAGCACCATTTGTAATTGTTGGTGGACTATTATTTGGGATATCAATCGTAAATTGGGTAAACGTTAAATCCCATAGTCCCGCCTGTACAGTAGGTATAAAATTTACACTCGCAGTAATGACAAATGAGTTGATTCCTTCTATATTAATAGGAATATCATAAATAGGCTCATGATTTGCAATTGTCTTAAAAATTACAGGATTTCCTTTTGGGTTTCCTGCCCCATCATACCCTTGAATTGTTATGGACAATGCATCGTTTTCAGGATGTTTATTAATCGTATTAATTTTTAATGATTTTAAATCGAAGATCCCACCTGCAAAGCTTTCCCCAGCAGAAATTCTAATTGATTTTGGTGGTGAATATTCATCTGCATCAAAATAATAACCAGCTGGAAATTGTGATCCATTGCTATATGTGAATAAATTAATACCATTATCACCAGGAATACCGCTTACTACAAAGCCATTATTTGTGTCATCTTTCCACGAAGCTTGAGTTAAATCCTGTATACAACTTGGAAAATCTGGCGAATCGCAAGCAGCCGCCTCCACTTTTAAAGGTGAAACGAACCCTAATCCCATCAATTGACTATAAGCGACCAACACCAAACACAGGGTTATGGTTAATATCTTTTTTCCCATTCTATATTCTCCTTCTTGGTTTCACACCCTTCATTTAATGAATCGTTAACTCTTAGGAGGCCATTCCCCATATAAACAAATAATAAAGTTCAGTCCTAAATATGGCTGCATATTGTTATGTGGTTGACTTCCTCCAACAGCATTAACCGTCATTAGATTCATTTGTTTATTTACTTGTGACGTATAAACTGGGACAGTTCCTTTCCCTTGCTGATCTGTCCATATTGCACCCGTTGGATCATTATTAGTGGTTTGAAGATTGTTACAATTTGCTAGATGATTATGACTAGGCATCTCATTTTCCAACAGCGTTACAGAGGGGGCACCACCACTACTCCCTATAATTCTAGGCGTTAAACCTACACCTGTTCCTTGATGAATAGCTGCTCTACCATTTAAATTTGGTAATGCAAAGGTTGTTTTACCATCTCCTCCATATCTGTTACCCAAAATAGCATATAATGCACTATTCGAGGCAATGTTTATTATCTGACCATCACACAAAGCCCAGTCTTTTGGTGCAAAATTACCGCCAAATATTCTAATTTCTCCAATATATGCTTCTGACACTTTGCCCACCTCCTTTTTTCTAATTTCTTGATGGATAAATTCCTACTAAAGCTATGCAGTAATTAGCGACACTGTATGGCTGCATATTTTGATGTGACTGCGAATTTCCTGATGTTGACAATGCTTGCATGTTCATAATAGTATTTGGTTGATTGACAGAATAAATATTATTAGCAGATGTACCCCATACATTTCCAGCAGCCACTTTCAACGTAGCACTTTCTGAACTACCATTAACAATATGTGTATGAGTCGGCATCTCATTAGTTGTTAATACATGTGCTTCTTCTCCTGCTTTTTGTCCACGTGTGATGCTACTGCTTACATGAACTGGGACTCTTCCCCTTAAATCAGGTAATGCAAATGTCGTAGAGCCATTTCCACCATAAGTTGCTCCTAAAATTGAATACAGCGCTTGGTTTGTATTAATTTGCAATATTTGCCCATCGCATCTTGCCCATCCGCTTGGAACTGTCCCAAAGCTAAATAATCGTATTTCACCTACATATTGTTCACTCATCCTTCATACCTCCTATTCTGTTGGATACATACCGTAAAGGGCAATAATGTAACTAATTGTTAAAAACGGCATTACATTGTTATGAGGAGCGTTTCCTCCCACACTTGAAACAATGGCGGCATTCATTGTGCCATTTGGTGGTTGTGTCGAATATTGTATATTTTTTGCCCAAACTGCATTTTCTGGACTAGGTGTTGTGCCATCAAGAGAAGAAGCTTTTACCTGATGTGTATGTGCGGGAAGCTGTGAAGAGATTAAAGTGACGGTTTCCGCCCCTCCCATTTGACCATTGACAAAGGTAGTACCAGTAGTTGGATTCTGTCCTTGATGTACTATAACCCTGCCTTGAAAATTTGGTAATGCAAAGGTTGATTGACCATCTCCCCCGTAGGTTGTACCAATCAAAGAAAAAAGTATTTCATTTTCGGAAATAGATAATAGTTGACCATTACAAAGAGCCCAGCCATCTGGGGCATAATCACCAGCAAATAATCGAATTTCTCCGACATATTGTTCCATCCTTAAAACCTCCTTACAAAATATTGCTTTACCTAGCACATTACAATAACAAGGTTAAAATTAGGTTAAAAAATGTATTTTTTCCCAAACAGACTAACTCACCTACCATTTAATCCAATATCAATACAATGTTTTTGCTTATAAGAAAGATTTAAGAAAAGTGGGTAATGGCATTACATCTAGCTATCTACCTCCAAACCAGAATTCGTTTTATTTCCGGGAAAGAAAAATATCAAAAGCTATCGAGAGAAAACTTCTCGATAGCTTTTGTCTACAGTCTAAACATACAAACTTTAATATGTTTTTATTTTATTTTTTCTTTTAGCCACTTTTTTATGCAACCTCTGAATAACTGAACGTGTTTCATCTAAATGATCCACTGTTTGCTCATAGGCACTCGTCACTACCCCCATAAATAAAATATCAACGACAAGTAACTGCGCTAGACGTGAGGAAGTGGCACCACTTCTAAAAGTTGCTTCAACATTTGGAGAGACATATAAACAAATGTCTGCTAGGCTAGACACTAGTGAACTACCGTAGCGCGTTAAACTGATTGTAGTGGCTGGTGTTTGGCTAGCTATTTCAAGGATTTTAGCCACTTCGTGCGTTTCTCCGGAGAAGGAGATACCTACTACTACATCCCCCTTCTGTGTATTAACAACGGCTGTAGCGCCTAAATGCAAATCCACAAATGCCCTACTATTTTTATTGATTCGTAAAAATTTTTGGTCTGCATCCATTGCTGCTATACCTGATGCACCCACTCCAAAAAATATAATTTTATCAGCTTGTGATAAGGCCGTTATGGCACGCTCTAATTCAGCAATATTTATTAAATTAGCTGTTTGTGTCAAAATTTCACTACTTTGCGTCGTTACCTTCTCTACAATCGATGGCAACGCTTCATTCGCCTCAATATCTCGATCTTCAATTTTAGCATGTTGTAAATCACCAGCAATGCGCAATTTCAGCTCTTGAACACCACTAATATTTAACGATTTACATAGACGAATAACTGCGGCACTACTTGTTTGACTTGCCTCTCCTAGTTCAACCGCTGTCATTTTTATAGCCTGTGTTGGGTGTGCTAATATATAGCTTGCCACCTTTTTTTCGGAGAGTGGAAGCTTTTCGCACATTTCAGCAAGCATAATTAAACCCGCATTTATTTTTTCCATTTTTCCAGCTCCATCTCTAGATAAAAGGAAGTTATCCATGTACCTCCTTCATCAATATTTCTTTAGTGCCACCGCTCTCCGCACATGCCCTTCTGATTGAGCAAGTAATTCCGTCGCCTCTTCAATCGTTGTATTCGTCAGTAGCACCACAATCGCGAGCTTTACTTGATAATTGTTTTGCTCCAGAACACTTTCAGCCTGACTATAAGAAACTCCCGTTACCTCACAGACGATTTGTTTGGCTCTCTCTCGCAATTTAAAATTACTAGCATGAACGTCCACCATTAAATTTTTATAGACCTTTCCAAGTTTAATCATGGTTGTCGTTGTAATCATATTTAATATTTGTTTATGAGCTGTTGCAGCCTTTAGTCTTGTAGAACCTGTTAAAATTTCTGGTCCTGTAATCACCTCTATTGCAATATCTGCATGCTTACTAATAATAGAATGAGCGTTGCTCACTAAGCTGATTGTTTTTGCCCCTAGTTGTTGAGCATAGTTTAATGCTCCTTTGACAAAAGGCGTTCGACCGCTTGCTGCAATCCCTATCACTACATCTCGGTTTGTTAGCTGTTGTTTCTGTAGTTCAAGCTCTCCTAATGAAAGATCATCTTCTGCACCTTCTATGGCAATCATTACTGCATCTGCTCCTCCAGCCAATATTGCCTGTACAAGCTTTGGTGATGTACTAAATGTAGGTGGACACTCTACGGCATCTAGCAAACCAATTCGCCCACTTGTCCCTGCACCAACATAAAATAATCTACCGCCATTCTTTAGTGCATCCACAACAGCTGTGACAGCCTGCTCGATTTCAGGTAAAACCTTTGCTATGGCTAATGGTACTTTTTTATCCTCTTCATTCATCAGCTTTACAATTTCAATAGTGGACATTAAATCTAGATTTGTCGTATCTGGATGATAGCCTTCAGTCGTCAGTTTTGTCATTCGTTCCATTGAAATCAAATCCCTCCACACTAGTTTTCATGGATACTCATCCAAGTTCCTTTTACCTTTCGTTGTAAAGCCTCTGTGATTGGAATTCCTTCACTGAGAAGTCCATTAACGAAAGCTCCTATAACAGGTGGCACCTCTGGTTGTATTAGTTGATTAGGTATTTTAGCAAGCTGTAATTTTTCTCGAAAGCATTGAACAAAATAAAAATTTTCGAATAAACCTCCACATAGGACAATAGAGTCACCTTTTAGCTGAGGCTCTTTTTTCAACATTATTTGGATGAAATGAGTTAAATGATGAGCAGCGTGTTCAATAATTTTTTGTGCCCTATCATTATTTTGCTCTGCTAAACGCAACACCACACGAGCTACGGAGGCTATGAGTACACGTGGCTGTGGATGCTCATAAACATGCGTAATAATTTCAGTAGGATTCTTTAATGCTAGCTGCTCCATAATAGTCGCTGTAAACAGATCCTCATTCACGCCAATAGCATCGTAATGTCGCGTAATCAATCGCAATGCCTCTTGCCCTATATAGTAGCCACTGCCCTCATCTCCTAATAAATAACCCCATCCTCCAACACGACTAACTTGATGATTTTTTCCAACTGCATATACGATGGAACCCGTCCCTGCTATCACAACGATCCCTTGCTGTGTAAATGTGCCGCTAGTAAGTGCCGCTACCGCATCATTGGTGATGGTTATCTTACAGGAGCTAGCAGGGAAAAGGAAGCTAATCCATTGCTCCCAGCGTTCTTTATCTAACAGGCGATCGCCCCCTGCCACACATAAGAACACCGCAGCAATATCATTATTTGTTGCATCTATCTTTTGTAGTAACGTGGCAAGGAGCTTGATAATATGTAGCCTTACCTCGTCAGGTGGCGTTGATTTTATATTCGTTCCAGCTCCTTCAACAAAAGCCAGCACTTCCCCTTTTCTTGTCCCAATCACTGCACGAGTTCTCGTCCCACCACCATCGACCCCAATAATGTATTCCCTATTTAATGGCACCAGCCGTCAGCCCCTCCATAAATTGCTTTGAGGCAATAAAGAATAATAGGATCATTGGTAATGAAGCTAATGTTAAACCTGCAAAAAGAGAGCCCCAATCTGCCGAATGCTCCCCAAAAAGTGACATCATTCCAACAGGTATCGTCCGTTTCATTTTTTCTGTAATAAAAATAAGTGGGAAAAAGAAATCATTCCATGAAGCAATAAAATTTATAATCACCACTGTTCCAAGGGCAGGTCTCATTAACGGTAACATTACATGCCAAAGAACTCTTAAGTTCCCCGCCCCATCTATACGGGCTGCTTCCTCTAATTCATAAGGCATTGTTTTAAAAAAGCCAGTTAAGATCAGCATGGATAATGGAATACCTGTCGCCATGTTCATCAAAATTAAAGACCATAAGGAATTGATCAGTCCTAAATCACGCATTAATATAAAGAGCGGGACAATCCCCAATTTTATAGGAATCATCATGCCTAATAAAAAAATAAAGAACAATGCATGATTCCAAGAAAATTTAAAGCGAGCAATATAAAATGCAGCCAGTGAACAAACAACCACTATTAGTATCACAGATACAATACTGACAAATAGACTGTTTAGAAAGTATGTGGTAAATGGAATTTTTGCTAATAATGTACGGTACGTATCTAAGCTAAAGCTAGTCGGTAAACCCAATGGATTTTTATAGATATCCACGCTCTGTTTAAATGAAGATAAAATCATTAACAAAATTGGATATAAACTAATGGTCGCTACCGTAAACACCACGAGATAATAAAATGGTCGAACCCAAATAGCGCCTTGCTTCACTATACTCACCCCTTACATTTGAACATTCTTTTTATTGGCAAAGCGTAAAAATAGCGTCGTACAAACTAATATAAATAAGAATAGTACTGTAGCCAACGCCGAACCCAACCCAATAGCTGTTGTGCCAGAAGCCGTAGAGCTACCAAATGCTAAGCGATAGAAAAACACGGCTAACGTATCTGTAGAATAGTACGGCTCTCCCATGGAGCCCTGCATTGCATATACTAATTCAAATGCTTCAAACGATTGGATAAATGTTAAAATGCCCATGATCATAATTGATGGCACCATTAAAGGCAAGTAAATCGTACGCAATAAAGTAAAGCCCTTAGCGCCATCTAACTTTGCAGCTTCGACTAACTCGCTTGGGATCCCTTGAAAGCCAGCAAGAAAAATTAAGACACCAAAACCTAATCCAAACCAACAATTGACTAAAATAATGGCGATTAACGCCGTTTTGGGATCACCCAGCCAAGCCTTTTGCAAGGTTTCAAGACCTAATTTCTCCAAAATGACATTTAAAGTACCGAAATTTGGATTTAGAATGAGCTTCCATAAGAAACCTACAACAATCACTGATAATAATCGCGGTAGAAAGAAAGCAGCCTTAAAAAACTCTGCACCTTTAATTTTTTGATAAATAATAAAGGCAAGAAAGAAGGCAAATCCATTCATCACAATCATTTGCACAACAAAATAGAGGACATTATGTTTAAAGGCATTCCAAAACATGGAGCCATAGGGTTCTGTCGTAAAAAGCGTCACAAAATTTTGGAAACCGATAAAATCACCACGAGCCATCCCTTTCCATTCAAAAAAACTATAGGATAATGCCGCTAATATCGGATAAAGCACAAACAACCCATAGATTATCAGTGCTGGAATAGGGAAAAGATGGATAGTCCACCTTACTCTCGATTTCCTCCTTCTTACTGATGGAGCTGTATATTCTCTTATCATGAGTAGCCTCCTTTTACTAATCATGAAACAACGAGACCCCTAAACTCCTTATAGCACTTCAGGGGTCTGCTGACTTGATGCTTTCATTATTTTTGAAATGGCGTAAACCAAGTTTTAGCGTTTTCCTGTATTTTTTTGGCAACCTCTTCAGGCGTAACTTGACCTAAATACATGCCTTGTAGCTCACTTTCAAGCAAGCTCTTTGTTGTTGGGTCCCCACCAGTAAAATTAGTTACCCACATATATGGCGTTGCTTCATTTGCAGTCGAATGACTAATAGCATTTAACAATGCATCATCAGAGGTAATACCTGGAATAGCACTGATCATCGAAAACTCTTTTACAAACAACTCACCAAACTCCTTAGTTGTTAAAAATTCTAAAAATACTTTAGCCGCTTCTTTATTTTTCGAATTAGCATTGATCGCAAATGAGCCGTCTACCCAAGTCGTCACCGTTGTATTACCCTCTTTAGATGGAATAGGGAAATAACCTAAATCTAAATCTGGGTTCATTTCTAATACAACAGGAATTTCCCAGCTACCTAACGGGAACATAGCCGCGTCTTCTAGTGCAAACAAAGTACGGATATCATCCATTCCTAAGCCTTCTGAATTGACAGGAAAATACTTTTTCAAGTCATTCATTACTTGAATTGATTCAATAAACTTCGGATCTGTAAAATCCTTTTCTCCTGCGAGCACTGCTGTGTAAAAGTCATTGCCCTCATAAACAGCAGGACCGACAATACCGTGTAGCAACGATAATAGCCAGCCTTCTTTTGTACCCATTGCAATTGGTGTAATACCCTTTTCTAATAATTGGTCATTTAATGCCATGAATTCATCCCATGTAGTAGGAATTTCAAGATTATTATCTTTAAAAATCTTCTTATTATAAAAAAATTGTGTAGAGCTTAAGTTAATTGGTACACCGTACTGATTCCCTTGGTCATCGCGAGAAGCCTTTAATGCTTCTTCAGGAAATACATTCAATCCATTTAAGTCGTTTATTTTCTCAACATAACCTGCCTCCGCAAGCTTCAATCCAGCTGCATAGGGACGTAAGTGGAAAATATCTGGACCCTCTCCAGCCTGTAATGACGTATTGAGGACTGTATTATATTCAGTATTTTTAGTTGGATTAAATGAAACATGTATCTCAGGATGTTGTTCATTGAATAAAGCAATCACTTTTTCATACTTGGCAACATCTTCTGTGCGCCAACTCCCTATTGTTAGGGAGACCTCTTCCGTTTTCGGTTTCTCTTCATTATCAGGTGTTGTTGAGGTCGTTATTTTCTCATTCTTGTTACAGCCTACTAAACCCACAATGAGTAATAAAAGAAGCAGCAATAACCATTTACTCTTTTGTCTCATACCAGCAGATCCACCCTTCATATCAGTAATTTTTCATAAATCATCGTATGAAGCTTCTCTCTAATCCTTCCCATGTTTGTATTTCTCCCATAATGCACAGCATTCGTTAGTAAAATGACAAATGCCTTTTTTACAGGGTCCATCCAAATACTCGTGCCTGTAAATCCTGTATGACCAAATGAGCCCTTGCTCCACCTCCTACCAAAACAAAATGATGCTTCATCTCCTCCCCATACTTCAAAGCCAAGTCCCCTCGTTTTAAAAGTTTTCGTATAGGCAAGCTCTAACCATTCATATGGAATTACACTTTGTTGCTTGATCCCCAACCAAATTTCCGCATACTTTGCTAAATCCTCTACACATGAAAATAAACCTGCGCTACCAGCAATACCATCTAGTAAAAAAGCTTTCTCATCATGGACTATTCCCTGCACAAATT
Organism: Lysinibacillus sp. 1 U-2021; assembly: GCF_029916965.1. Lineage (NCBI taxonomy): Bacteria > Bacillati > Bacillota > Bacilli > Caryophanales > Bacillaceae > Lysinibacillus > Lysinibacillus sp. 1 U-2021. The sequence goes on along the minus strand of NZ_CP123966.1, from coordinate 4,597,224 downwards.
GACCTGCCACCATTTCTGTAGATGCTGCAAGCGTCCTTCTATGCACAGGCAGTTGAAAACATGTATGATGCATGCCCCATGGCTTAAAAATCTCTTGCTCTACAAAACTTTTTAATGAAATGCCAGTAACTTTCTCAATCACCTTTCCTAGAATAATCATACCTAAATCACTATATTGCACTTGTTCATTTGGCTGCCAAACTACATCACTTGTCAGTACCTCCTGCAGGATGTCACGCTTATGCTGCTGTCTCTTGACTACAGGTGTTAAATCTGCTGGCAATCCTGAGCAATGCTGCAATAAATGCTGGATTGTAATAAGAGGATATTTAAAATCAGGCAAATAGGTTTGAACTGGATCTGTTATATAAACTTGATTTCGACTCATCAGGAGTAAAATAGCTGGGATTGTTGCGACAACTTTTGTTAAGGAGGCTAAATCAAACAACGTATTACTTAAAATAACTTGCTCGCTGCCATCCTCAGCTGTATAGGCTCCATAATTGCCTGAAAATAGCCTTCTTTCTTGCTGTTGAACAATTAATACAGCACCTGGAATTTTTCGTTCTTTCACTAAGCCAGTCATATATGCATCTACCAAGCAAGCACCCCACTATTAAATGTCTAAATTTTCTGTAAATTAGTATTATCATATAAAATAAAATGATGAAAAATAACACCAATCCTAAAATTTTTTTTCATATGTCCTCAATAAAAAATCCCTAGCTAGTAACTATTTACTGGCTAGGGATACTCTTGATTATTTAGTTGGTTTTTTTAAATCCATTGACGCTGCTGCGCTTTCAACTTTTACGCGTTTCAAGAAGAAGGCAAGTACCACTGCAATCACTGTTATACCAGCTGCAATTAAGAAGGAATGCGTAATACCATCTAATAAGGCAGTTTGCATAATTTGATCTTGCATTTGTTGCATTTGCTCTGCTGTAGGCGCTGCTCCTGATTGTGCAGCATTTGCTTTCGCTTCTGCAATTAATTCTTCCGCTTTAACTTTTGTACGATTATTCATAAATGTTACAAGGATCGCACTACCGATTGCTCCTGATACCTGCTGTAATGTATTATTAATGGCTGTACCATGTGGATTCATCATTTGTGGTAGTTGATTTAAACCGTTTGTCATAATAGGCATCATGACCATCGACATACCGAACATACGAATTGTATACATCGATACGATATATGTGTAGCTTGAATCAATTTCTAACTTTGTTAAACCGAAAGTTGCGATTGTTGTAATCGTTAATCCAACAATAGCCAACACACGTGGACCAAATTTATCGAAAAGCTTACCAGTGATTGGTGACATAATCCCCATGACAAGAGCTCCTGGAAGCATCATCAAGCCAGCTTCAAATGGTTCGATACCGCGGATAGACTGTACATATGCTGGTGTTAAAATCATCCCTGAGAACATTGCCATAGAGATAATAACTGAGATTACAGACCCTAAAGCAAACATTGGATATTTATAAATACGTAATTCCAGTAATGGCTCATCCATTTTCAGCTGTTTAACAACGAAAATAATTAAAGCAATGAAGCCAATCGTAATTGTGCCATATACCCATGGACTTGACCAACCTTTATCTCCTGCTGTACTAAAGCCGTATAAAATACCACCAAATGCAACTGTTGATAAAAGTACTGAAGGGAAATCTAAGTGAACTTCACGTGTCTCCATCACGTTTCTTAGTTTCCAAACACCAAATAATAAACTAATTAAAGCAAATGGAATAATCATTTGGAAAAGCATACGCCAATCATGATGTTCCACAATATACCCTGATAATGTAGGACCAATTGCTGGCGCCATAATCATAACTAAACCAAAGATCCCCATTGCTGCCCCACGCTTTTCTTTCGGGAAGCTTGTTAGCATAACGTTCATTAAAAGTGGTGACATACTAGAAGCTCCGGCTGCTTGCACCATTCGACCTGCTAGCAGCATGCCAAAATTAGGAGCGAAACCTGCCATAATTGTACCAATTGTAAAGATAGACATCGCTGTAATAAATAAATGTCTGTTTTTAAAGCGTGTCACAAAGAATGCTGAAGCAGGCACTAAAATACCGCTCACAAGCATATACCCTGTTGCTAACCATTGTACTTTTGAATAGGTGATCCCAAAATCTTTCATAATTGTTGGTAATGCCACATTCAACAATGTGTTATTTAGAAAAGCAACAAAAGCACCCACAAATAGAATAGCTATCATGCCATAAGGGGGCTTTTTCATTGTTTGCTCACTATTCATTTATATCCCTCAATTCTTTCTTGTGTTTTACGATAAAACTTATTTTATACTCGTAGTCTACTTTTTTCAACATATAAGTTTATATTTTTTATAAACGTTGATATAAAAGCGTTTCAAGTGTAGAATAAGAGTATAATATTATAAAAAAGGTGAGGTTATGAACAAAAGAAAAAGACAAATTATAACAGCAGCACGTGAACTTTTTATTGAAAAAGGCTTTCTAGATACATCGATTAATGACATCATCAATGCGGCTAAAATCTCTAAAGGTACATTTTATAATCATTTTACTTCGAAAAATGAATGCTTAATCGCCATCTTAGATGAAGGTCGCGAAGAAGCTAGTAATCGTCGCCATGAACTCATTTATGGCAAGGACCCTACAGATTTAGAGGTATTGACGCAGCAAGTCGCTGTTCTCATGTATGTCAATCGTGAACATAATTTAGTACAGATATTCGAATCCATCTTCCAATCAAGAGATAAAGAACTAAAAAAAATTATTATTAATTACCATTTACAAGAATTAGAATGGCTCGCCAATCGTCTAGTACAAGTCTTTGGAGAAGAGATTAGCCCTATTAGCTATGAATGTGCTGTTCAAACACTCGGAATGATTAACCTCACTCTACGCGCTGTCTTTATTGCCGATTATAAATATATCAATCGAGAAGCTATTGTACGTGTAGCATTGCGCAATATTAGCGTAATTATACCCACTATGCTTGAGTCGAAAGAGATTATCGTAAGTGTTGAAATGGTCAATACCATTCAAAATGTCGTGAACTATAAAACCGTTACAAAAGAAATGGTTATTGAACAACTAGAAGGATTTACAAAGGGATTATCGAATAATGAAACAATGGAAGGTTCGGAGTATGCACAATTCTTATTAGAAGAATTGCAGAAAGAAAAACCGAAGCTTTTTATCATCGAATCACTTCTTACACCTTTCCGTAAGGCCTTCGTCGGCACAGAACATATCGCAGAAGCCCGTGACATCGCCAATAACTTATGGCGTTACGTAAAAATTGAACAGCCCGCTGAACGATGTACGAAAAATAAATAAAAAAAGAGGTATCAAATGAACACTTTGATACCTCTTTACTCTGTTGAATGAAATTAAGTTCTATGACAGACCTTTGTACAGTCTTAAGAAAGCTCAGAGATTCACCTTAATGACATTGAAATTTTAGCACAAAGATTGTCCCATCCTGACCTGAACGGACACTAATTGTGCCATTGTGTAAATCAATGAGCTGCTTCGTTATGGCTAGTCCTAGCCCTGTTCCTGTTATATCGTCTGTTGTATTCGTACCTCGATAATAGCGTTCGAATAGATTATCGAGCTCCTCCTGTGGAATACCAGGTCCTTGATCAGCAATGGTAAGCATTACTTCTTTACCAGTATGTTGTGCTTCCACAATTACCTTCGTGCCTTCAGGGGTATATTTTTTCGCATTGGTAATTAAATTATCCATTATTCGCTTGAGTAAAAGCTCATCCGCTTGTAACAACACATCACCATACACCTTCACACACACCTGTTCGTCTGCAAATTGTGGTAGCCATGTTGCTAGCGGCAGTACCACTTTATCTAGCTGTATGGCTTTATTTTTTAATTGATACGTATACGTCAAATCCTGAATAAGTGCATCCATATAGGTTGCCTTTTCCTGCATGGTCTGTGCAAAAATACGCATCTCTTCCTTTGTCCACTCATAATCCTCCGATGCCAGCATCGTTGAATAACCGTAAATTGAGCTTAACGGGGTCTTTAAATCATGCGATAAACCGGTTATCCACTCCTCCCGTAATTGCTCTGCATGCTTAATTTGCCTTTCATTTGAATCAAGTCGCTCCGATAAGTGATTGAGTGACTCTTCTACAGGTTGGAACAGTTTAAATTTTCTTTTCAACTTCCCTGTCTTTTTATGATGAATTTTTTTGTCACTAATCTCACTGTAATCGAATTGGGTAAGTCGCTCAATGCGCGATATCACATAGACAAGTGGTCGCACGAATTGACGTGAAATACTAATAGATAAGAAAATAACGCCCAACAGCAAAATAATATGTCCCCCAAAGAAGATAGAAACAAACAGTACCATTGCCTTATTAAAAGGCTCTTCAAATGGCTTATACGATGGATTAGGCATTCTTACAACAAATGTCCTATCATTGGCTAAGGTTGTACTTTGCTTCAGCTCCGCATGCTCGAAAATATCGTATTTTTCCTCTAGTAATTGTGGCTTATTTAGCTTCTCATAACGTTCGCCTATGACCTCAATTCGATTCCATTGCTCGTCATAAATTTCAACACTAGCTTTATTTTCTTTTAGACGTTGCTGTGTTACAGCTGAAATGTCCCCTGTCGCTGTCCAGTTTTCAAGCGCATCCTCAAAAAGTGGTTGCACAGGAGTAGTTGGAAGAAATAATAAGTAGTAATTCGGCAATTCCCATGTATGCATGCCTGGTTGCTGCAATGCCAATATTTCACTATCTGACTTTCCACATAGACCACATGTATCTCCAGTATAATCAACAATCGTCATGGTTGGATCAAATAAATAAAGCTGTCCAACATTTTCTTCAGCTCTCTTCACTAAATAATCAGCAATTTTAACTGTCTTCCCTTGCTCTACAACTGCATCATCTTCGATTTCAAAGGAGCTCATCACATGAATGTTGTCACCAACACGGTCATTGATAAAAATAGCAAAAAACACCAAACTCATAATAAAACCTGAAATGATCAATAGATAGAATATGATGAAATACGAAACAAAGCGGAGTGTTAATTTTCCAGCAGGCTTCATGAAGAAATGTCCCCAACAAGCTTATAGCCAATGCCTCTGACAGTGATAATGCATGTCGGTTTTCCAGGATTTTTTTCTATTTTTTCTCGTAGCTTTCTAATATGTACCATCACTGTATTATCATCAAATAAACAATCACCCCATACACGTTCGTATATTTGCTCTTTTGATAACACTTGCCCTGCATTGTCACATAAATATTTTAATAAATGAAACAAGCGACCACTGATTATTTCCTTTACACCGTCTACCTCAATTTCTGCTGCATCAATGTCAAATGTAAAACGGCTGCAAGTAAATATGTGATTTTCTGATACGCCTTTTTTCTTCATATAACGGACTAGCTGCACCTTTACTCGTGCTACAAGCTCTAAGGGGTTAAATGGTTTTGTAATATAATCATCTGCACCATTCATAAAACCACGAAGCTTATCTGCATCACTACTTTTTGCGGTTAAATAAAAAATAGGAGCGTCCGTTTTTTCTCGAATACTATTCGCAATATCCAGCCCACTTCCATCTGGTAGCATGATATCTAATAGATAAAAGTCAAATGTTTTAGTATTCATTTCATCTTTCGCTTCTTCAATTGTATTACATAAGGTAATATTGTTAATTCCTTCTTTTCTTAAAATGATTTCAATCATTTCAGCAATGGCACGTTCATCCTCTAACACTAAAATTGATGCTTCCTGCATTTCCTCACCTACTTTTAAGATTACTTTAAGGTAGTCATTATTTCACCATAAGCTTCCCTATTTATTATATGTATAAGATAACCAATTAAGGAGATAAAACGCAATGACAACTAATCGTGTTACTTTCATTGATACAATGCGTGGATTTAGTTTATTTGGCATCTTAATGGCAAATTTGCTAATCTTCCAATTCGGGATGTACGGCAAAGATGAATTAAAAAATCTTTCTACCTTAGATAACGGGGCTTTATATTTTGTAAAAGTTGTGATTGAAGGCTCGTTTATGCCCATCTTCACTATTTTATTCGGCTTCTCACTTATTAAATTAATTGAATCCATCCGCAGAAAAAAGAATAAAAGCCGTTGGTCTATTTTGCGTCGTGTAACAGGATTAATTGCCCTTGGCTTATTACATTCTATTTTATTGTGGGAAGGCGATATTCTATTTTCTTATGGCTGTATGATGTTATTTTTAATCCCATTTATTAATCGTAAACCAAAAACTTTATTTATTTGGGCTGGTATCCTATTTGTACTAACTACAGCGTTAACATACGGCTCTATGGAAACGTCTAAAAAAGAACAAAAAGAAATAGACACATACATCGAGCAAGCGGATGATGTTTACGCTAACGGCAGCTACTTAGAAATTTTTGATTTTAGAGCTAATGCCGAAGTACCAGGAATAGAGGATTCTTCATTTATTTTCATTATATTAATTTTTGCACCTATGTTCTACGCACCACTATTCCTGTTTGGGATGGCGCTTGCTAAGAAGCAGGCCTTCGTGGAGATGAACAAGGAAATGAAATGGTATAAGCTAGGTGCTCTCCTTGTACCCATAGGGCTCGTATGTAAAAGTGTAAGTTTTATAGAAAGTAAAAGTGCATTTTCTTCTATCTTATTAATGGGTGGCTCCCAGTTATTAGCGATTGGCTATGTTTGCCTCGCAGCATACATTTATAACACCCGTCCAGTTCAACTACTAGCTCCTGCATTTGAGAGCGTTGGCAAACTATCACTAACCAATTATTTACTACAAACCATCATTTGTACAACTGTTTTTTATGGCTATGGCCTTGGCTTATATGGCAAATTAGGGGTCTTTGGCGGAATCCTTTTCGGAATCGTTGTTTATAGCCTGCAATGTGTTTTCAGCCTTGCCTATTTAAAGAAATTTAAACGTGGTCCGTTTGAAACAATCTTACGAATATGGACAAATTGGTCTTGGACTGGTCAAGTAAAGTAAACCCCTCAAACAAGCAAATTAGAAAGGAATATTTTTTATGAATAGTGACACAAAAGAAGACTTTACAGACTCATGGTGGTTTTTAGGCATTTGTGCAGCTGTAGCAGTAATTTTAACACTATTTGCCTTTTCATAGACAATATCGATTTCATTTGCCTCCTTGCTGTATACTAGGATTACAACTATACAGCCTAGGGGGTATTTCGTTGTTACATCGGATTATGATTACTGGCTATAAACCACATGAGCTTGGTATCTTTAATGATAAACATCCCGGTATTGTCATCATAAAAAAAGCATTGGAAGCTCAACTACGTACACTGCTTGATGAAGGTCTCGAATGGGTGATTATCAGCGGCCAGCAGGGCGTAGAAACTTGGAGTGCTGAAGTTGTTTTAATGTTAAAAAAAGAATTTCCATTTTTAAAATACGCTGTGATTACACCTTTTTTAGAGCAAGAGAAAAATTGGCAAGATCATAAAAAAGAAAAGTATCAAGCTTTAATTGCCCAAGCTGATTTTGTCACAAGCGTGACCAAAAAACCATATGAAGCTCCTTGGCAATTTATTGAGAAGGACAAATTTATTATCCAAAATACAGATGGACTTTTATTAATTTATGATGAAGAAAATGAGGGTTCACCCAAATATATCAAACGGCTTGCAGAAAAATATATGGAGTCCCATGATTATAATCTTTTATCAGTAACTGCCTATGACTTACAATTAATAGCTGAAGAAATTCAACAGCAAAACTGGTAGAAAAATATTGATATAATTTTCTGACAATTATATACTAGAAGTAATAAAAGCTGATTGTTCTTATGGTTTTTACCTATAATTTGAAAGGAGCTGTCATCATTTGAATAAACATATTGAAATGATTCTTGAAGCTTCTCCCGTAAATGTGTCACATGATACGTATCGTAGAGAATGTCGGTATACACGGGGAATTCATATTGAAGAACAAGAATTTCTTGCTATTTTAAATACAATGAATCATGATTCACGCTTATATTTTGATTTCCATAATCCACGTAAAGAGATTAAAAAGGGAACCTATTTGAATGGACACTCCGGTTTAGCCTACAATATTTATGATTACTATAAACAAAATTATAAGATTGAGATATCTGAATTAATCAACGGTAAAGATTTTTATGTAAAAATCGTATAAAGCTGAAGCCCCGTTAAAGTTTTACCTTTAACGGGGCTTCTTTGACCTTATAGGTCTGCTACTTGAGCACCTAATTCTTTATTATTATACATTTCTGTATCTAATTCTTTAGTAATACGCGCTGTTGTAACACCAGCAGTCATTGAACCACTTACATTTAACGCTGTACGACCCATATCAATTAAAGGCTCAACAGAGATTAATACACCTGCTAAAGCAATTGGTAAATCAAGTGCTGATAATACAAGGATAGCTGCAAATGTTGCACCACCACCAACACCTGCTACACCAAATGAGCTAACTGCTACTACTGCAATAACTGTAATAATGAACACAGGGTCAAGTGGATTAATGCCGACTGTCGGTGCAATCATAATGGCTAACATCGCAGGATATACACCTGCACAACCATTTTGACCGATTGATAATCCAAATGAGCCTGAGAAGTTTGCAATCCCCTCAGATACCCCAAGACGACCTGTTTGCGTTTTAATATTCATCGGTAAAGTACCAGCACTAGAACGAGATGTAAAGGCGAATAATAATGTTTCTGCCGATTTTTTCAAATACGTAAATGGATTTAAACCACTTAATGTAATGATTAATAAGTGTACGATTAGAACAATAAATAGAGCTGCATAAGAAGCAATAACAAACTTACCTAAATTATAGATAGCTCCAAAATCAGATGTTGCTACCGTACGAGCCATAATCGCTAGAATTCCATATGGCGTTAAGCGTAATACAATTGTTACAACACCCATAACAAGGGCATAGATGGCATCCAATCCTTTTTTAATTGTAGCTGCTGTTCCCTCATCCTTACGTGCCACACGTAAATAAGCAAAACCAAGGAATGCTGAGAAAATTACAACCGCAATCGTTGAAGTAGAACGAGCACCCGTTAAATCAAGGAACGGATTTGCTGGGAATAACTCAATAATTTGTGTTGGTAAATCAGGAGCTGCTAAGCCCGTTGTTTTTTCTTCAAGGTATTGACCACGTGCAGTTTCTGCGTCACCTTGTAAAATTTGTGTTGCATCTAAATCAAAGACTGTTGCAGAAAGAATACCTACAGCTGCGGAAACGGCTGTTGTACCGATTAAAATGGCTAAAATAAGTGCTGCCATTTTTCCGAAATTTTTACCAATCTTCATTTTAGTAAATGCAATTAAAATGGAGATAAATACTAATGGCATTGCTACCATTTGGAGCAGTTTCACATACCCAGTACCGATAATATTGTACCAAGATGTTGTTTTGGCTAATACTTCAGAATCGAGACCATAAATAAAATGAAGTCCAAGACCAAGTACAATCCCTAAGCCTAAACCGGCAAAAACACGATTAGAAAACTTAACGTGCTTTTTATTCATAACATATAAAATTCCAACGAACACAAGTAACACTGCTACGTTAAGAATGATTTGTAAATTCGACAATGGAATGCCTCCTAAGATGTTTTATAATAATGTAATCGAATTATATACCCATAATCCCTATAATTCAAGTATGTTTTATTAAGATTAATAAATTCCTATAACAAAAAGCTTTCTTGCTAAGAATTATACCCCGAAAAATTGAGTAACAATCATCCTTTGGCAAAGGATTAATCATGGAAAAGTCATAAAGAATGTTTGTAAATGTATAGCTAGTTTAATCAATGCCACTACATTTGGTGACAAATGAGTAACTGCCCCTATACTGTTAGTTTTTAACAGTGCAGGGGCAGCCTTTTAAGCATTATTTCTAATTACAAATCTTGGTTCGTAGTCACTAATGATGTCAAACACACCGTCATTATAGCAGTAGATATGATGTTCTACGGTAGGAATTTCTTTGCTTCCAATCCACGGGAGTTGATCAAACCATTCTATATAATCTGAATTGCTCATTTTATAAAACCATTCTGCTGAAGAATTTTTAGATTGTTCTTGGGTCATGGCTTCAGTGACCATGTCTACTAAATCAGATCGTGGGATTTCTCCAGTATAGCGAAAAGACCAAACATAATCTTGAATAGGAGACATCTTATCATAGATAATATCAACTTCTGTATTGTTTCGATCTATTAATGTTAAGCAGAGCCCTCGATCTGTATAATTCAATGTGGCATTAATGATTTGGGCTCTTTCTAAGCAAGTGACGGGTTGCCAAATGTGCAGTCTTCTTGAATCCATCTAAACCTCCTGTAACCAAAATATATATCAATTTTATTTAAATTTTCATATATTTTACATATCAATTCCATAATTCTAGCATAGTTTGCTAATGAACAAAATATTTTTGTTGTTTATTAATGAGGTAACAACTACCCGCTATTTTTTTACACTGCTTTTTTACATGTGTTACCGCATTGGATAATTGTTCGACAGAGTCAAAATACTGATATTCATTCGTAATTATGGCAATGGATAAGGATGTACATGTTAAAGGCTCCAGTTCTCCAGATCTATTAGCCACCTGAACATATGCTAGATCCTCTAACTCGTAAAAACTAAGTATGTTGGCATCAAAGTCATCAATAATTTTTTGACACATCTTTTCTACCTCGTAATAAGGTAGAATGGCTACAAAATCATCTCCACCAATATGTCCTAAAAAATCCTCTACGCCGCAGATATGTCTTTTTAGTATTTCTGTTAAATACCGTAAAATTTTATCGCCTTTATTAAAGCCATAAGTGTCATTGTAGGTTTTAAAGTGATCTAAATCAAAATAGATTAAACTATATTGCGATAGCTGAAGTGCTTCCTCTAACTTTTCATCGATTAATTTATTGCCTGGAAGACTACTTAATGGATTCAGGAAGCTTGCAATGGCTACTTGTGTATCAACAAGCTTTAACAATAACTCTCGAATACTAACCATGCCATAATAAAGATTGTTTTTCGTGACGATGACATCATCATATAAATCCTCAGGAGGTCTAGCCATGGCTAATGTACTGACCTCTGTGATCGGTGTATTACGATCAACGATTAAAGGGTTTTTCTTTATCATCAGCTGATTTTGACGTTCCATTAATAAATGATAGCCATACCGAGTACCGATTTTTTGATAGAAATGTGTGCGTGTAATATGTCCAATTGGTTTTTCATCACGCACAACAACAACGCTACGCAACGATGGATTACTTGTAAAAAGTACATCTACTTCTTTATTTTTCACAAATTCATCAATACATGGAACTTTCTCAATGACTTCCCCTATCTTCATGGTCACCCACCCTTATTTTCCCCATATATATTTCCTTTGCAGGCTTTCCTATCGCATAGCCCTGTGCATAATGAATGCCAATACGATGGAGATAATCAAGCTCCTCTTGTCGTTCAATCCCTTCAGCGATGATTTTAGTATTGGCTTGTTCAGCATATTTCATTAACAATGTGACGAGTTGCTGTTGTTCACTATTTTGGTCTATGAATTGAATTAACGAACGGTCTAGCTTAATAAATTCTGGCTTTAAATAGATGAGCGTTTTTAAACTATTATAGCCTGATCCTACATCATCTACGGCAATACGATAGCCCTGTGATCGATAATGTGATAATACACGTTCAAACTCCACAAAATCTATTACTGCACTCCGCTCAGTTAATTCAAAAACCACTTGCTGAGGTTTAATTCCAAGCTCCTTCAATAATTGTAGCGTTTCACCACTGTGATATTTTTTATCTAATAAAACATTGGGATGTATATTAAGGAACACTAAAAAGTTTTTATTCACCAAGTCTTTGTGTAAACGTTCCTTAAAACGTTGCAAGGAAAGATTTCTACAAAAACATTCAAATAAAAAAACACAATCTGTTTGCCCTACAAACTCATAAAACTGATCCACACTGTTAAATAATGTGGAGGGTAATGGTCGATTTAAGGCTTCAAATCCTATTGTTTGCTGTGACTGTAAATCTACAATAGGTTGAAAGTATGTATGTAAATCGTTATGTTGAATAATTTGTTTCAATGCCTTTAAACGTTTCATATATAACGAACTACTTTGATGCTGACCATATAAATATTTAAAAAAAGAAACTATATTACTTGTTTTTATACTTTGTCCCACTACAGACTCCATCCCTGCACCTCTTCAATTGGTTATTATGGTTCATTGTACGCTTTGATTGTAAACAGACTGTGAATCGAATGTAAAAAGAGCAAGTTCCAGCAATAGGTTTTAACAAAACTCTTTTCTAGTTAATATTTCACAATATTAAAACTATTACAAATAATTTATTTGATATAAAATGATATTAGTGTATGATTGTAATAATAGGTTTATATTACCTATTATATTTTTTTGTGTTTTTACTGTATTGGTCTTAATAGGGAAACCTATTTAGATAAAAATTATTCAAGGGAGGATCCTGTTAATGAGCTTGTCTATTCAACAATTATTGGAGAACAAAGGAATTACACCGAAACCTGAACACCTTGAACTATTAAAAACACGCTGGGAAGGTATGCAGTCACTTCGCAGCAATTTAGAAGGTATTGCGATTGATGATGCAGACATCGCTGTACGTAGTATTCCTGGAGGTGATCACATTGACAACTGATTTACATTTAAAATCTGTTGAAGAGTTGGCACCTTTACTTGCATCAAAGTCGCTATCTCCCGTGGAATTAACGAAAGCTATTTTAGATTTTGCTGAGGAAAGTCAGCCTAAAATTAATTCCTATATGGCTTTTTATCGGGAAGAAGCCTTAGCAAGGGCAAAAGAAGTTGAACAGGAGATTCTCCAAGGTCATTATAAGGGTATGTATCATGGGATACCTATGGCCTTAAAGGACAACTTGTATTTTAAAGATAAAATAACAACGATGTCCTCAAAAATTCATAAGGACTTCGTTTCTGATTATGATGCGACAGTGGTTGAAAAGCTACGTGATGCTGGTGTTATTTTCACTGGGAAATTAAGTATGCATGAATATGCATGGGGAATTACCAATAACAACCCCCATTACGGCCCTGTTCGTAACCCATGGGAATTAGATAAAATTCCTGGTGGTTCAAGTGGAGGCTCTGGTGCGGCTGTTGCAGCTGGAGCAAGTGTTGCTTCACTAGGGACAGATACAGCAGGCTCTATTCGAATTCCATCTTCTGCTTGCGGCATTGTAGGTTTAAAACCTACACACGGTCGTGTAAGTAAATACGGCTGCTACCCGCTAGCATGGAGCTTAGACCATATTGGTCCGATGACAAAGACAGTTAAGGATGCAGCGGGCTTGCTCGAAGTCATTGCTGGTTTTGATCATCGAGACCCTACTTGCGTGAATGTTCCAGTAGACAACTATGAGAAGCAGCTTACTGGCAATATCAAAGATCTAGTGATTGGTATCAATGAAGAATATTTCTTTAATAATGTTGATGCTGATGTAGAGAAGGCTGTTAGAGCAAGTATTCAAAGCTTAGTGGATTCAGGCGCTAAAGTAGAAGTGGTGCGTATTCCTTCCCTACATTATGCAGAATGGGCAGAGCTTGTGACGTCTCTTTCAGAGGCAGCAGCTATACACCATTCAGATTTACAAAAGAGACCACAAGATTTTGGTGACGATATTCGTCTGCTATTTGAGCTTGGTGAGTTACCTTCTGCAGTCGATTACTTGCAGGCTCAGCAGGTACGTCGTCAAATCAAGCAGGAGTTTACAGAGATTTTTAATAAGGTAGATGTGCTCATTTCCCCTACCCTACCTGTTGTAGCCAGTACAATTGGGGATGATTTTGCAGAGTTAAACGGTCAAAAAGTAGATTTAATTGATAATATTATCCGCTTTACAGGCCCTAGTAACTTAACAGGCTTACCTGCCCTCTCGGTTCCTTGTGGCTTTAAAGGAAACTTACCAATAGGTCTACAAATTATTGGCCCAGCCTTTAAAGAAGGACGCATTTTAAATGTAGGCTACGCTGTTGAGCAAGCAAATCCACAGAGAAATAGAAAACCAAATATTTTTGCTAATATCTAAACGATAAGCACTAGAAATCTGCTCACTTCACGGTATACCACTGAATGAGCAGATTTTTTTATGGGGGAAACCTGTTAGCATTCATACTAATGGTTTTTTATGAACAAGTAATTTTATAATAGAAGCTAGAAGCTTACTACAGGAAAGGCAATGATCCACTCATGAATGTAGAGAAATTTTTACAATTACCTATTACCAAAGACTTCACTGTTATAGCGGGTCACAACGGCTTAAATAAAGCTGTTCAAAATGTAGAAATATTAGACTTTGAATTTTCACCTGACATCCACCATGTCAGAGATACTATCTTTACACCCAACAGTGTTGTGTTAAGTAGTTTATTATTTGCTAAGCAAAAGCCTGAGTATTTATTCAATGCTGTTAAAAATCTAATTGAGCTTGGGGCTAGTGCTTTAGCTTATAAGCCTGTTATTTTTAAGGAATTACCTGAAGAAGTTTTGTCGTATGCAGAGCAGCATAATTTCCCTATATTGCGCTTTGGTGGGGATGAGTTTTTTGAAAAAATCATTTTAGAAACGATGGCTTATGCTAAGACACAGGATTATTCCTATTTTATAGAAACGATTTTACGAAGGTTAGTGGAGGAAGATGTAACACAGGAGCAAATCAAATCCATTTTACAACAGCTCAATAAGCCCTTTGAAAAATATGTATTTATAGCAAATCTACGAGCTGGTGACACAATCCATCCGAACTGGATGCAGCCCTTTTACTCGTTGGAGCCACTATTAAAATCGGGTATGATTTGTTCTTATAAAAAAAGTCTATTTATCATCATGACACATCCATCTCAGCAATTCCAATTTGAAAGGGTTTTACATGAATGGCTAACATTATACGCCATACCCACTGATACAATCACTTTCGGCTATAGCAGTTGTAATGATGCCCAGACAGGATTCCCATTGGCATTACGCGAAGCCTTTTTTGCCAGTATTTTCGCTGAAATCGATATTCTCCCTAGCTGTCATTATAAGAATCTCGCGTCTGATTGTTTATTAATCGAGTTATACCGTAAAGATGCAGCATTCGCTATGGACTATGTTAGCTCCTTTTTAGCCCCTCTATTTGATGATAAGGCTGATCCAGATTTAATGGAGACTGCCATAACTTATATCATTAAAAAAGGAAATATTAAGGAAGTTGCTGTAGCACAATTCTGTCATCCAAATACAATTCGCTATCGTATGGCTAAAATACGTCAGCTAGTAGCCCCCATAGATAATGATTATGTTTTTTATGAACGCCTAGCTGCAGCCGTTAAATTGTACTTATTACATAGCAAAATGACCAGTGACTAATCGCTTTGGAATAAGTACAAAAAAACGCCTGAATATTTAGAAATAAAATCAAATTCTTTTCTTCTCTCTTATGCTATTCTATTGAAGTTAGGAGGAAGAACACATGAAAACTTACATAGCTGATGGCATGTTATTAGTTACTGCAATCGTGTGGGGTAGTGGATTTGTTGTAACGGCCATTGCTCTAGAATATTTAACAGCATATCAAGTAATGGCTGGCAGATTTTTATTAGCTTCAATCATATTAAGCGTTTTATTTGGCGCCCGCTTAAAAAAGGCTTCGAGATCAGTAATTTGGAAGGGAGCTTTATTAGGTACGATTTTGTATATAGCGTTTGCCCTTCAAACAGTCGGACTGCAATATACAACACCATCTAAAAATGCCTTTTTAACCGCAGTTAATGTCATTATTGTTCCTTTAATAGCATATGCCGTTTATAAACGGCGTATCGATGGCTACGAAATCATTGGTTCGATAATGGCAATTGTAGGCATTGGCTTTTTATCATTACAAGGCTCATTGACAATGAATATAGGTGATGCCCTATCATTAGCTTGTGCTGTTGCTTTTGCCTTTGATATCTTTTGTACAAACCTTTTTGTTCAAAAAGAAGATGCCATTGCTCTAACTATTATTCAGTTTCTCACAGCATCCTTCATAGGTGTTCTAGTTGTCATTAGTCAGGGTGAAATTCCTACGTCACTTGAAAAAGAGGCAATTTACTCTCTTGTTTACTTAGGGATTTTTTCTACAACAATAGCTTATCTTTTCCAAAATGTGGCCAATCAATATACAACTGCCACAAAGGCTGCGATTATACTATCAACGGAATCTTTTTTCGGCATGGTTTTATCCGTTATCTTCTTGCATGAAATGCTAACAAGCCGTATGGTCGTTGGTGCTGTCCTTATTTTACTAGCTATACTAATTGCCGAAGTGAAACCCGCACATCCAAAAAAGAAGCTAATGAAAGCACTCGATAATCAGACCCCAAAATAGTTTCAGTTTATACTGGAACTTTTTTTATGTTTATTAAACTCGACTAGTAATAATGCTTGTCGTAATCCCCACAACTAGCACTGTAATTATAGATAATAGCAAGGTCGAGGTGGATAGGAGAAAGCCACCTATAACAATCACGATGGAATCAATAAAAAATATTAATATCCCAACATTGATACCCGTTTTATCACAGATAAATTGTGCTATCAAGTCAGTCCCCCCTGTGCTTGTCTGAAATCGCAGCATTAGACCAATACCAAAGCCTACAAGTATTCCTCCAAGAATGGCACTATAGAGCGCATCAATTTGCACAAGATTGCGGACAGGCTTTAAAAAATCGATAATGAAGGAAGACGTTAGTAAGCCATGTATACTATTGTAAAAATAGGTTTTATATTTAAACCACGCAATAATAAAAATTGGAATACTAATGATAATAATCATTAAACCAATTTGGAGCTTATATAAATAATGTAATATTAGCGCTAACCCTACTACTCCCCCATCTAAAATTTCATAGGGCGTTAAAAATAAGTTTATTCCTAACGACAATGAAATACTTCCTATTATAATAACTAGACTTTTTGTAAAGAAATACATACAACCCCCCTCCGTGTCTATGCATGTCTTATAGTATGAAAATAGGTTATTGAACATGTTATGAAATAACCTTAGATGATTAGCCATTTTTATCGAGTGCATTTGCTAAATTTCTTCGAAACTTATTCAATTTATTTCCGTATATACAGATAAATTTTAAATTAACAAAGGGGATTATGATATGGAGCATGCATTATTGGAACAAGTTAAACATACTAGAACTTTTTTAAGACAAGAACAATTGGAAACAATCTTTGAAGAGTTTGATGGTCAACGAATGCGCTTAACAGAGGTACAGCGCTTGGAGAAATACCGTAAAATGCTTGAAAGTCCTTTTCGCTTTTTCCGTGGGAGTGCCTATCTCTTTTATTTTGATATGACAAAATCCGCTTCAATCTTCCATACTCCTGATAGAAAACCGACTTGGATTCAAGGTGACATGCATATGGATAACTTCGGTGCTTTTCAAAATGAAGCAGGCTCCATTGTTTTTGATGTCAATGATTTCGATGAGGGCTATGTCGGTTCTTATTTATACGATATTATTCGTATGAGTATTAGTATTGCACTTTATTTAGAAGAACAAGACTTACATAAAACAACTCAAGAAAAGGCTATTCAACATTTTCTTAATAGTTATATCAATCAACTAAAACGATTTGAGCGTAAACAGGATGATCCTCTAACACTCATTTTCACAAAAGATAATACAAAGGGACCCGCAAAGAGGTTATTGAAAAAGCTTGAAAAACGCCAAAGATCTTACTTTTTACAAGATATTACGTATCTCAATGAAGATGGCGAACGTGCTTTCTTATGGAGTGAAGAAATTCAACCAGTCACTGTTGAGGAATACAGTGCCATTTCAAACGCACTTTCTACTTATAAAATTAGGGACATAGCTTATAAGTATGGCTCTGGGACAGCTTCTATCGGTTTAAAACGTTACTATATTTTAGTGGAAGATGAAAAGGGTGCATCAGGGGTTGAAAATTTAGTGTTAGAAATGAAAGAAGTACGCACAGCCATTCCTGCCTACTTTCTTCCCTATCAGGATCTGTTTTGGGCTCATTATGAGCACCAAGGAGCACGAGTAGTTGGAACTCAAAAAGCCATGCACCACTTAGAGGATCCACATTTAGCCTTTATTACAATGAATGGTCAGGAATTTTATATTCGAGAACGTTCTCCTTATAAAAAGAAGATTAAGCCTAAAAACTATAAGGATGTAGAGGATTACTTTACAACAACATCACTTATGGGGAAAATCGCCGCTAAAATACATGCACGAGCTGACATCGATTATTCTTATGTTTTTACCTATCACAGCGAGGAGGAGATTTTAAAAGCGATCGGTAAAGAACGAAATGTATTTATAGAACATACAATTTTACAAGCAATGAGTTACAAAGAAACCGTCTATACAGATTATGACTTATTCAAAAACTGGGTTGAAACAAAAATGTAAAAAGGGACCTTCGCTTTTAGCGAAGGTCCTCTCATATTGACTATTATTTTTGCTTGGCCTTCATACGAGCAAGTAAAAAGCCGCCCTTAAATGATTTAGGCTCATACGAGATAATAAACGCATTCGGCTCAAATTGCTCTACTATTTGAAAGAGCTCTCCTTCACGATTCCTCTTCGTTAAGATCTCATATTTATAGCGGTTACTATCTCGCCCTTCTCCTATATAAATCGTGACTGCAAACCCTTCGTGGCGAAGAAATTTCACAAGCTCTTCATTTTTATTTTGCGTATTAATGGTTGTATAAACATAGCCTATCGCTAGCTTTCGTTCTATTTTTGCTCCTAAAAATATACCTAATCCAAACCCAACTGCATAGACAACCATAGATAACATACTTTGCTTCCCACTAAAAACGAGTGAAAGGCCAAATACATACACCAACATCTCCAGCATCCCAAATATCGCAGCAAGGAACGTGATATTCTTTACTAAAAATATAGTTCGTAATGTTAAAAAAGGTACATATACTAATTGTAGAATTAAAATTAAAACAATACTTTGCATTTATGCTAGACCTTTCTGAGAGTAGTTTTTATATAAGTATATGTTGAAAGAGAGAGTTACATGCGATTTCAACAACTCTATTTTACATTCCCTTTTAGTCTAATGTTAAACATTCAAGATGACTGTCTAAAGTTATTTTAACGGAACAAATTTTAATCTAAAATCATAATCAATAGTTTAATCTATTACGACAAAAAAATGCCACCTCCTTAAATCTATATCAATAGATAAAAGTAGATGACACTATTCTTTTCATCAAAATATGTAAAATATTTAGATGAATGTTATTTAATTATCTTTTTAAACTTCCCCATGCATCGGGTCTTTTTTATGCTTCGGCCCAATCATGTTGAATAAAATATTTAGGATAATCGCTGTGACTGAACCACAAACAATACCATTTGACGTTAAGATTGAAACGCTTGTTGGCAGTGCATCAAAAATGCCAGGAACAACGGATACACCGACACCTAAACTTACTGCAATCGCTGCAATCATTGCGTTTTCTGCTGATTCATTCATAACAGGTACAAGCATGCCCATACCTTGTGTAATCACCATACCGAACATCGCAAGCATTGCCGCACCTAGTACAGATGTTGGAATAATCGTTGTTAATGCTGCGATTTTTGGTAGGAAGCCTAATGCTACAAGTAGACCACCTGTGATGTAAATGACTTTACGGTCCTTAACGCCTGACATACGAGTTAGTCCCACGTTTTGTGAGAATGTTGTGTATGGGAAGGCATTGAAAATACCACCGATTACTGAAGCTAGACCTTCTGAACGGTAGCCACGAGCCAAATCTTTTGAATCTAATTTTTTATTACAAATATCACTTAGCGCAAAATAGACACCAGATGATTCTACTAAAGATACCATTGCTACAAGTGTCATGGTAATAATCGCCGTTACATCAAATGTTGGCATGCCAAAGTAGAAAGGTTGTACCATGTGAAATACATTAGCATCTGCAACTGGGGTGAAATCCACCTTGTCCATGAAGGCACCTAAAACAGTACCTACTACTAATCCGATCAGAATAGAAATAGCGCGAACAAAGCCTGTAGAAAAGCGATAAACGACTAAAATGATAACCAATGTAATAAAGGCTAAGGCTACATTAGAAGCAGAGGCAAAATCCTCAGCACCTTGTCCACCTGCCATATTGTTTAATGCTACTGGTAATAAGGAAATACCGATAATTGAAACAACTGACCCTGTTACGACTGGTGGGAAGAATTTCACAAGCTTGCCGAAGAAGCCCGCAATTATCATTACAATTACACCAGAGGCAATAATAGAACCATAAATGTCCGTAATACCCTGCTCTGGGTTTGTACCAATCGCAATAATTGGACTTACCGCTGTGAATGTACAGCCAAGTACTACAGGTAAGCCAATACCAATGAATTTACCTGAATAAACCTGTAAAAGTGTAGCGATCCCGCACATCATAATATCAATCGCTACTAAATACGTCATTTGTGTTGAATCGAAGCCAATTGCCCCACCGATAATCAGTGGCACTAAGATGGCTCCAGCATACATTGCAAGTAAATGTTGAATCGCTAGCGCAGTCGATTTAAAGGTATTCATTACGCGCGAGCCTCCGTAGCAAATGTTACTTTGCCATCTTCAAGAGAATCTACTATTGCTAATGACTCAACGCGAACACCTTGCTCACGCAATAGTTTTCCGCCATCTTGGAAGCCCTTTTCAATAACAATTCCAACTCCTACAACATTCGCACCCGCTTGTGCAGCAATATCAAGTAAGCCTTTGACAGCCTCACCATTAGCTAAGAAATCATCTACGATTAAAATATTGTCATCTTCGCTTAAGAAATTACGTGAGACAGAGATCTCATTTGTTTCATTTTTTGTGAATGAATGTACCTTTGAAGAATAAAGGTTATCTGAAAGAGTTAATGATTTACGTTTACGAGCAAACACGACAGGCGCGCCAATTTCTAAGCCTAACATCACGGATGGGGCAATACCTGAAGATTCTATTGTTAAAATCTTTGTAATCACTTGATCAGAGAAACGATTTGCAAATTCATGACCAATTTCCTTCATTAGCATCGGATCAATTTGATGGTTTAA
Source organism: Lysinibacillus sp. 1 U-2021 (assembly GCF_029916965.1). Taxonomy (NCBI): domain Bacteria; kingdom Bacillati; phylum Bacillota; class Bacilli; order Caryophanales; family Bacillaceae; genus Lysinibacillus; species Lysinibacillus sp. 1 U-2021. The sequence continues at coordinate 4,575,974 of NZ_CP123966.1, read as the reverse complement.
AAATGAATCAACCTTTAATACGGATGAAGATAATACTTTACCCTCTTGCATAATTTTGTCTTGTAATAACTTCATTTCTTTCATATCCTTCTTTCGTAAAAAATTATAAAAAAACGCTGAATACTTTGATTCCATTCTGCTACGAGTGGAGCAAAGCATTCAGCGCAAAAACGTCGAAATGAATAGAAAACATCATTAAATTGAAGTTCTCTAAAAGCATTGCTACCCATAGTCGATTCATTTACGGTAAATCGGTAGAAACTTGCGAGCCCTATTCTCGCTATTATATGAGTGGATTTGTATGAAACTATCAGAATAACCAATTTATCACTTTATTCGGTAAGGGCTACTATCTCTCACCAAAAAAAGTTTGATTTTTCGGAATTTAATGGCATTCTGGAACTTTTTAATTGTAAACGTTCGTGTTTTCAATCAACGTACTGATTATAACAGACTATTTTCTAGCTTGCTAGCATTATTTTGATAAATGGAACGGTACTGTCATAATGACGACATTTCTGTGAAATAACAGTGATGTACGAATGAGAAGACTCGATTGGTTGTGTAGCATATGATGCCACCCTTTTTTCGGTAAGAATTGAGGGATAACAACTGTAACTTTATGACCTGTCTTCGTACATTGATGTTCTACTTTATCAATAAATTTAATTAATGGCTGTGTAATGCTGCGATATGGTGAATAGTAGGTAACTAATCGTACATCAGGTTGCCAGGCGTTCCACTTCTCTTCAAAAGCTTTTGCATCTGCTTGATCGAAAGCTACGTAAAAGGCTATCACTTTATCAACCTTAAGTGATTTGGCATAATGTAGGGAGTTTTCAACCACCTTTGTTATACCAGCTACTGGCACAATGAAAACATTCCCCTCAATAGTAGCCAGTTCCTCATGATTTAATCTTAACTGTTCTCCAACAGCTTGATAATGTTGCTTAATGCGATGGAATACAAAAATAATAATTGGTAAAAAGATAAACACTGGCCATACTTGAGGCATTTTTGTCACAAAAAACATCATTGCCACGATGAAAGAGATAGCAGCCCCAATTGTATTGATTGTAAATCTTGCTACCCAGCCTTTAGGTTTTTCGTGCCACCATTTTCTCATCATTCCCGTTTGCGCTAATGTAAAGGGAATAAATACGCCTACTGCATAGAGCGGAATTAAATGCTCTGTGGCCCCGTCAAAAAGGATAATTAAAAAAATGGCTGCAATACCTAGCATTAAAATACCATTTGAATAGCCAAGACGGTCCCCACGAATTTGGAAAATTCGTGGGATAAAACCATCCTTCGATAAATTCACAGCAAGCAAGGGAAAAGCTGAGTATCCTGTGTTTGCGGCAAGTACTAAAATCATTGCCGTAGTCCCCTGTACAATATAATAAAGGAAATTCCGACCAACACTAGCTTCTGCTAGTTGGGAAACGACTGTTGCTTCTGCTGTTGGTGCAACGCCATAAAAATAAGCTAGACTAACAATCCCGATGAATAAAACGGCTAAAATGGCACCCATTGCTAAAAGCGTTTTAGCAGCATTATTTGGAGCAGGATTTCTAAAATTAGGTATGGCGTTAGAAATAGCCTCTACTCCAGTTAACGCTGAGCTTCCTGAAGCAAATGCCTTTAATAAAATAAATAGGCTAATCCCTGCCACTGGTGTGCCAATCTTTGGATGTAGCTCTGCAGGCACCTGTCCAGTTGCCACATTATAGAGCCCAATCCCGATTAGCAACAGCATAACGCCTACAAATAGATAAACTGGGTACGCCAAGATAGAAGCTGACTCTGTTACACCTCGCAAGTTTAAAATCGTTAAGAAAATCACAAATATAATAGCAATGGGTACATTATAAGCATGAAGACTTGGAAATGCAGATGTAATGGCATCTGTCCCGGCCGACACACTTACTGCTACCGTTAAAATATAATCAACAAGCAAAGAACCCCCTGCAACAAGACCTGCATTCACGCCTAAATTTTCTCGTGATACGACATAGGCGCCTCCCCCATGTGGATAGGCGAAGATAACTTGACGATAGGATAAAATCAGTGCCACGAGTAGAATAACCACTCCAGCGGCAATAGGTAAAGAATACCAAAACGCCATTGCACCTACCGTCATTAGGACAATTAAAATTTGTTCTGGTCCATAGGCTACTGATGACAATGCATCTGACGATAATATGGCCAGTGCCTTTGTTTTACTGAGCTTTTGTTCCCCTAACGCATCGGATCTTAATGGTTTGCCGATTACATAACGTTTGAATGAGGATTTCATTGATAAACACCTTCTAGTTTCATAGAATGTGTTTCGCCTTTCTAAATTACATCAAAAAACGCCTACAAGTCATCACTAAATAAGACTTGTAGACGCTCATCCGTCTGCCAAGCTCCACTTTTCTGCTCTTAACGCTTACGAGGTTAGCTGTCGGATTCGGGCCTGAGTAGCCCTACTCCTCCACAAGGAAGAGATTCACCCCAAGAATGGCTATGCCATCCATCAAAATTGGTTCCCCCGCGTTTAGTTGCTTCAGCGATTTAGAAATTTGAAACTTTTATAATGATGTCATATTACGCCTGCTAATTAAAAAAGTAAAGAAGAAAATTTTTCTCTTTTTTGAGTAAAAGCATAGGCTTTTTTTGAACATATAAATAATCGCTTCTTAAAGAAAATTTCCTGAATACCTAGTCAAAACCCACAATATAAACAATAAAAACTGCCTTAAAGGTATATTCTACCTTCAAGACAGCTCATTATATTAGTCATCAAAGCCTTGTTCAAAGTCGATAATGTTCCCAGAGACTGCATCCACATCTACTTCGTATTCATATTGACCGTCTTTCAGTTCAATTTCATATACACCATCATCAAGCTTAATTTTTGTCACTTTACCCTTTGCTTTTGTTTGGGCTGTCTTGATAGCCTGCTCTTTTGTAATTATTTTTGTTGTAGCAGTCGTAGCAGGAATATGATCATCCCAATCATCGTCATCTAGACGTTCCTTTTTCTGCTTGAGCAATTTTCCACTATAAGCATCAAATTTTAAATCATATTCTTCTGTATCTTTATACACCTCTACTTCATAAATAGAGCTAAACTGATTTTGGTCAAATTCGATATTGGCAACTGTACCATCCACTACCGCTAGAGCTTTCTTCTCAATTTCCTGCATGGATAAGACCTTTTTTTCTTGGGCATTTCCTGATAATAAAGTCGTCGAGCCAATCGCTGCACCCACTCCCAGTGTCATTACTAGTGCTGGAATCATGATCATTTTTTTCATGTTCATCTCTCCTTTGTTTTATCTAAACTTAGCTTACCAAGTGAAGATGATAGAACTATAAGAGAAACATTAGAATTTCATGAGAATGATTTAATGATCGTCATCCCATGTTACAGACAGTACTTTTCCTGAAACAGCATGAATTTGAAATGTAGCTTCGTCCTCCTGCGTTTCAATCTCAACTAAATAATAACCACCCTCTGAGGTTTCTTCAAAATCAACTGAATCCACTTCACCCTTTAATTGCTTAAGAGCTATTTGAATGGCCTGTTGCTCAGTTATAATAGGCTCTTCGATAGGTTGTTCTTGTGGCTCAACCTTTTTCTCAGCCAGTAGTTCGCCAGTATAACCATCAAACGTTAAATCCTTTTGAATTTCCTCATTTTCAACACGTACAGTGTAAATGGAGTCTGTAAGCATAACGCTTTCTACATCTCCATATTCCTTTTTAACCATTTGTCTGATCTGCTTTTCTGTTAATAGTAATTTACTATGTCCTTCTTTCAGGATAAGATCAGTCACCTGTTGTGTCGTAACATCGAGTATAGCTGCATACTTGACATCGTCACGCGTAAAAAGCATTTCAAAGGTATTTCCTTGTTTTTCAACCTGTGTAACATGACCATTGTAGATAGTCTCAATATGCCGAATAGCCTGCGCTTCACTAAGAGGTTGAACGTAAAAATAACGATGTTGAACAAACCAAATTACTCCACTACAAAAAAGGATAATAACAACAATTACTAACATCCACTTTTTCATTGCTGTTCCTCCTTTGGTATACATAAAGTAAAGCTTGAGCCTTCCCCAAGCTTACTTTTCACATCTATCGTTATACCTAATTGTTGTGCCAGTTCATGCGCTATTGCTAGCCCTAGCCCTGAACCTCCTGTTTTACGATTACGATCCTCTGTTACACGATAAAAACGCTCAAACAAATGAGGAATATGCTCGACTGGAATACCCATACCAAAATCTTGGATGGTAATACGTACTTGATTGGTTGTTTCGGTGACTTGAATACGTACTTCATCCTTACTATATTTCCTAGCATTATCCAGCAAAATAAAAAGTAGTTGCTTCAATATTTTTTCATCACTATAAATAAATTTTGGAATCTGCGCATCAATTCTAAATGTTCGATGATAAGCCTGTTCCATTTGTGAAGCTACTTTATTTAAGAAAGGGGCAAGCTCTAGTTGTTCGAAATGAACGTCCAATTGCTCTTTGTTTTTAGCTAGTTCTAGCAATTGCAACACCATTTCATGCATACGAGATGATTCATTGGCAATGGCTTGTAAGGATTCCTGAGCAACCTCCCGATTATCAAAACCCCTTCTTAGGAGGAGTTTTGCATAACTTTCAATGACAGTTATAGGGGTTTTTAACTCATGGGAGGCATTTGATACGAATTCTTGTTGCTTTTGATAATGTTGTTCAAGCTTCTCCATCATCATATTAAAAGTACGGTTAATGTTTGTTAACTCGTCGCCACCTTTTTCTGTAGTATCTATTTTTTCATATTTCCCAGTAGATGCACTTTTGCGCATGGTCTCATTTAAACGTTCTAGCGGTAATAAAATAAGTCGCCCAAGTACCAAGCTCGCTAGGAAAATTGGAATCGTTGCCACGACAGATACAACAACTAAGATGACCTTTAACAAATCTAATGTCCGTTCTACTTCTTCCATAGATTGCTGTAATGTTATATCCACTACCGTTCCGTCGATCCAAATAGCAGGCATAGTGTAGGTAATGGCAGGGACTTCTTGCATTTCAAGGGTAGCTTGAACCTTTGTTTTCAAGCGTTCACCATCATAAATATAAACAGCACCCTCTGTGGGCATATAAGCTCTTAATACTTGCTGTAGGTTGGTTTGTGCATTTAACTGACTCAGTGTAGAGCTTAAATCATTTGCCCGTGACTGGAGCTGATTATATTCCGTATCATAGGCAAATTTCTCATACAACAAATAAATTCCACTATTTGTTGCCACTACAATAACTAGCATAAGCAATGTTGTTAGTAGATGAATTTTTGTTTTAAGTCTCATAACGATGTTCCTTTAGCACATATCCAACACCTCGAATTGTCTGAATAAGAGGTGTTGGATTAGCAGCCTCAAGCTTTTGTCGGACATAACGTATATAAACATCCACAACATTTGTATCCCCATAATAATCATAGCCCCACACAGCCTCTAATATTTGCTCCCTTGTCAGTACCTGTTTAGGATGCTTTAGTAAATAGAACAACAAATCATACTCACGAGGTGTCAGCTGAATTTCCTTATCAAAATATACAACTTCCCTTGTTTGCTCGTTTATCGATAAATGGCCAAATGTAAGTGCAACTTGCTTTGGACTCACCTTCTGCGAAAACCGTAATGCATTGCGAATTCGTGCCAGTAGCTCCTCAATTTCAAAAGGCTTTGTCACGTAATCATTGGCTCCTAAATCCAAGCCCTTTACCTTATCCTCTACTTCACTTTTGGCAGTTAGCATGATAACAGGTGTTTGGGATTCTGTTGCACGAATACGCTTTAGCACATCAATACCACTCATCTCAGGTAGCATGATATCAAGTAAAATTAAATCCCATTGCTGCTCACGGTATTGTAGTAAGCCTTCTGCTCCTGTATGGGCCATCGCTGCCTCATATCCTTCAAATTGAAGCTCCAGTTGTAGCACTCTCGCAATATTTTCTTCATCTTCTATAATTAAAATTCGATGTGTCATGTCGAATCCGTCCTTCGCCTTTTCTTTTCATCGTATACGATACAAGTGGTGAAAGTCTAATTAGAAAATGATGAGAAAGACAATACATTTCTTTTTTTGACACAGAGTATGTCTTTAACTAATAAACTTTTGGTAAAAAGCTGTATATATCCCTTTTCTGAAAAATCCCTGAGCTTACTTTAGCAACTTTTTTGCCATTTAAACGGCTTGGAAAGGGAAATTCCATATGTGGACCATTGTAATGAATAATGGTCACTGTACCATCAGAGTTATTACGCCAATCATAATTCCTTTCATCTGTTTTGATTGAAAGTTTAATCGATACAAAAGCTAAACTTAAGAATAATATGAAGAAGATAAGACGAGCAATTTTCAATAGAAACACTTCCTTTTCTATTAGCATAATAATTTACATCCTTACGCACTATTGAGTAATGTTAATAATTTGAACAAAAAAATCTCACCAAAAGCTTTATGGATAGCGATTGGTGAGGTTTTTAATTATTGATGCAAAGCTCTATACAAAAATGCTACAAACTCCGCACGTGTTACAGGATCATTTGGTCTAAAGTTGCCATTATTTCCAATTGTGATCCCATTTCCTGCGAGTATAGCTATAAAGTTATGTGCCCAGTGTGTTTTTGGCACATCCTTGAAAGTATCTTTATTCGATGAAGTTAAATTAAAGGCAAGGACTAATACTTTTGCCATTTGGGCACGTGTCATATTAGTAGTTGGCTGGAAATCCCCATCTATGCCTTCAAACAGACCTGCTTGTTGCACCTGATCGATTACCCCAAAATAGAGATGGTTTTTAGGTATATCGTCAAATTCTCGTGCGTCTTTTTTCGGTTCTAGCGCTAACGCTCTTGTTAATATCAGGGCAGCATGCTGGCGCTGAATTGGTGCATTTGGCTTGAAGGTGCCATCTTGATAGCCTGTAATAATGCCCTGCTTTGCCATCTCCTGAATCATCGCCCAGCCCCAATGTCCTTTAGAAATATCTGAGAAGATGATATCTGGCTCTGGTTGGGGTGTTGTCTCTGTTGGTTGTGGATCAATTGGTTCTTCAGGTCTAGGTTCTTGTTTTTCAGGTATGGCTGGCTCTGGTATCGGGGTTGGATTCGGAGATATACTTCCTCCACCACCCGATGAATCGTCTGTTACCCAATGAGCATATAATGTGATACTGGACTTCACTACATCTTTAGAAAAATTCCATGGTATCGTCAGTTCAATATCCTTATACCAGCCTGTAAATAAATAACCTGCCTTTGTTGGATCTACTGGCTTTGTTGCTAAGGTATCTTTAATCACCTTCTGTGATGTTACTGCACTTCCTCCATTTGTTTCGAAAACCACCGTATATTGTGTGATGACCTTTTCCCATTTTGCATATAAAGTTGTATCCTCCGTCACCCTATCTATCTCAAAATTCCATAGACTATGGAGTTCTGCGTCTTTATACCAATCTACAAATAGATGCCCCGTTTTTGTTGGATTAATTGGTTTAGTAGCCTTCATAGGAGAAGTAAAAGTTTGACTTGGAACTGAACTTCCACCATTTGACTCAAATTTAAGCTCATATTGCTGTACTAAATCCCATTTCGCATATAAGGTTATATTTTCTGTCACTTTATCTATTTCAAATTCCCATAGGGTTGTGAATTTTTTATCCTTATACCAGCCTGCAAATGTATATCCAACTTTTACGGGATTTTCTGGTTTAGTAGCCGTCATATAAGAATTTATAGTTTGGCTAGGTAACGGACTTCCACCATTTGACTCAAATTGAACCACATACTGTTGTTGCACTATATCCCATTTTGCATATAAAGTTGTGTGCTCTGTGACCACATCTGTTGCGAAGTCCCATAGTTTAGTTAAAGCAGGGTTTTTATACCAGCCCGCAAATATTTGTCCTGCTAAGATTGGCGGTTCTGGCTCTTCCAACTTATCTCCATATTCTGCGACAATTATTATAGGGGTAGTACTATTTCCTGCTTCAAATCTGACACCATATACATTTTTCAACCACACAGCATATAAATCTATATCAAACGTTACCCTAAATGTGTCGAAGTTCCATTCTGTAGTACGTTCTTCATTAAACCAGCCAATAAATTTATGTCCTTCTTTTATTGGAATACTCGGTTTGCTGAGTAGCGCTCCTTCTGGTACTTCGACAGTTGTAATGTCTGTATCAGAGTGAAATGTGACAGTATGCGAATTCTTTAACCATTTTGCATACAAGATTTTATTTTCTGTTATCACATCTGTATTAAAATTCCAGGGTTTATTCAATTCTTCATCCTTATACCAACCATCAAATGTAAAACCTGCTTTCACTGGAACATCGGGTTCTACCACCTTTTCCCCAGACAATACTTTCTGTTCTTCTATGGTAGTACCATCACTATTTGTTTCAAATGTAACTGTGTACTGTTGGACATTCCCCTTGGCATAAATTCTCAAGGGTTGTGTTACATTTACATCCCATTTTGTTACCCATGATAAATCTTGGTACCAACCGTCAAAAGTACTACCTTGGCTGTTAAATGCATTTACTCCCAACATTAATGGGCTATTAAATTGAACCCATTGTAACCGATTATATTCAAATGCCCTATCCCCAATGCTCGTTAAACTGTTTGGGAACGATACAGTCGATAATTGATTATCATAAAATGCCAGATTTCCTATACTAAGAAGACTATTAGGAAGTTGTATAGATGTTAGTTGATTTTGACCAAATCCCCAATCACCTATACTTATAACATTATTAGGAACGACTATAGTTTTTAACTTATTACCAAAAAACGCGAGATTCCCTATACTAAGAAGACTAGTTGAAAGTTCTACATTCGTTAAGTAATTAGCTTGGAATGCTCCTATCCCTATACTAGTAACACTATTGGGAATATTTACAGTTGTTAACCTATTACTATCAAATACATAATTTCCTATACTTGTTATACTGTTTGGAAGTTCGACATTAATTAACTGATTATAGCCAAAAGCCTCATCTCCTATGCTTGTTACACTATTTGGAATCTTTATATTTGTTATCCGATTGTTTGTAAAAGCTTGGGCTCCTATTATTGTTACACTATCAGGAATATTTACAGTTGTTAATCGATTTCCAAAGAAAGCCTGATAATCTATAGCCGTAACACCATCAGGGATGTCCACATGTACTAACTGATTACCATAAAATGCTTGAGCTCCTATGGTGGTGAGGTTTTTTGAAATGGTTACGCTTGTTAATTTACTATTTTGGAATGTCCAACGTCCTATATCCTCCACACTATCGGGAATCACAATCGTGCTTAGTTGAGTTTTGGCAAAAGCCCAATCGCCTATCGTTATTACACTTTCAGGAATCACTATTTCTGTTAGGTTAGATTCATAAAACGCGAGATTTCCTATTATTGTTACGGGTTTCCCTTCAATGGTTTCAGGAACAACCACTGATCCCCCCGCACCTAAATATTTTACAATCGTTACACCTGCGCTATTTGGTTGTATCTCAAATTCGCTTGTATTGAAATTGGTTAAATCACGATCGTTATCTATTTGCTCATGAACATCAACCTCACTCTTATTATCTACTTCATTTCCCCCTGCTTCTTTAGCTTTTTCTTCTATGTCATTTTGTTCATTCGCATAGGTCAGGGATTGTCCCCATTGGAAAAAGAGCAGTAATACAATAAGCATAATGGTAATGTTTTTCTTCATTCATCCTCTCTCCTTCTGTAAATTTTCAGCTTCAAATAGCCCCTTTCCTTTGTTTCCATACATTTATCCTTATAAAGAAAAACACTCTTCTTTATCTTAAAAAAATCAATTTACTTCTACTATTGAGGAATGTTAATTTTTCACTAACTAAAAATAAACCGCTATCAATAAATTGATAGCGGTTTGTTTTATTTGGATTGTTTTAATAACAATGCTTGGGCTCTATTTTTTACTCCTAGCTTATTGTAAATTCCTGAAAGATACACGCGTATGGTCCCTTCAGATAAAAATAGTTGCTCTGCTATTTCCTTATTTGAAGCACCTTCTGAAAGTAGTGAAAATATTTCTTGTTCACGAGGAGAAAGAACTTCTAATACAGGTATTAGTTCTTGAACATAATTCAGTAATCGATAGACATAGCTAATGATTACTTCATCCCAGTCTTCTTTAGCATGCTTCTGGCAAACATCAATATAGTCCCTCATAAGGGGAATAATTTTATTCTCATCTAAAAAAGTTCTTATATAGTTATAAGGTTCAGCTAATTTCAATGCTTGGTGTAACGTTTCTAACGCCTCATCTGCTTGTCCTTGCTCACCCAAACATATGGCTAATAATATTGTGGCTTCTATACGAGTGGATAGCTGTTCTTGTTGTTGTGCCTGCGATTGTACCTGTCTAATCAATTGCTGTGCTGCTAGTGGATGTCCTTTCATGAGTAAATAACGTGCTTTTACTAGCAAATAAAATGGCGTATCCTTATCTACTTTTTCTTTGACCTTAGCTAACTCCTGTTCTGCTTGGACAATATTGTCTTCACGTAAAAATAAAAGTGCCTTCATCACTCTTATACTATTAATCCAATGGCGTTCATTGACAGCTTCAATTGCATGATCCAAAACGCCTTGAGCAACTATATATTGCTCTTCTAACACAGCCATTTTACTTTTAAGAATATACATCGGTACTAACAATCCTGCATCTTGAAATTGATGTCCAGAACGTATAGCTTCCTCTAATTCTATTGATAGCTCAGCAAATTGGTTCCACTCATATAATTTTTCTGCACGCACGCCATAGCTATAGCCCGTCATACTTAAGTTTTTAAATTTCCCTGTTCTAAACTTAGCAAAAAAAGACATAGCCTGTTCATCTGAAAGCAACTTTCCTCGAGATCCAATATTTGTTCTAAACAACATTGGCTCTGTTTGATTATATTGGATAAATATTGCGTCCCATTTGGACCCGACTGGATTTCTCTCCAGTCTTTGTCGAATGTATTCCCCAGCTTGAGAAAGGTCTCCATTTTTCATCACAAAAACATAGGCTTTCACACCTAGAAAATCATCGACAGCGGATGCATACTCACTTTTATTCATCCATTGATTGGACCTATGCTTTTGTTCTAGTTCTAGTATCGTCTGATAAGCATCTTCTAAATTGTGTAATGCTGCAAGTGTATAAGCATACATTACCATCAACTCTGGGTGTACCTCATAGCCATTAGACAAAAATGTATCAATCCATTTTACATAGGATGTGGAATGACCACAGGAAAGGAATGTTACAAGATGCTCCTGAATCCATTGTTCAGCATATATAAATACGTTGCCGCTTAAAGCAAGCTCTATAGCAGATAAAAAATTCCCATTATTATATAAAGCTACAGCTGCCTTTTCATATAAAAAAATAATATCCTGCTGAGTAAAACGATTGCTCAACTCTTGGCGCAATGCTTCTCTAAATAAATTGTGATATCGAAAAACCTGTTCTTTTGCTTCTACTCTGCTAATAAATAAACCTTGTTGATCAAGCTCTAATAAGACTAGGTGAGCATCGGTACGGTTTGTTAGGACATTACACGTATCAGCGGTTAATTGTTCTAAAAGTGAAGTATAAAGAAGAAAGATTTGTAGGGGTGGTGCTAGTTTGGAAAAAACCTCACTCATTAAATATTGGAACACATATAAATTACTTTCTCTAAACTCTTTGTCTACATTGTGGAAACCTGCTAAATTAGTCAATTGCAACCCTGTTGGCCAGCCCTCTGTTATCTCAAAAACCTTTTGAAGTACCTTTACATCCAGCTTTTTATTTAAATTTTTATAAAATTCTTTTGTCTCTTCATACGTAAAAAGTAGATGCTCTAAACCAATTTCAAGCAAGCAATGGTTTAATCTCCACCTTGCAATCGGTAATGAAATAGATGATCTACTAGTCAAATAAATAAAGCAATGTTCAGGTAAGAAATCAATTAGTCGAATCATCGCTTGATGGATAGTAACATTATGAATATGATGATAATCATCAATCATTATATGAATCTTTTTAGTAGATAGCGATAATTCATTTAAAAGAGAGTCCACTAAAAATTCTAATGGTAACTGTGGTTGAGCATGGAGTATAGAATTAATCCGAGAGGCAGCTTCTGGCTGTAAGGAGTGACCAATAGCATGAATTAAATACTTCCAATAGCGGTTTAGATCATTGTCTGTTTGGTCCACCGTATACCATGCAACTGCCGTCTCAAGTTGCTGAAACCAACTACTTAGAAAAGTGGTTTTACCATACCCTGCTGGTGCTTGTACTACTATAAGTTTTGCTGTTGACTGATGTAGAATAGCATTTAATCGTTCTCTTTCTATAATTTGCTTGCCCGTTTGAGGGACTGTTGTTTTTGAGGCTACTAAAATATTTGGCATCATGTAAACCTCCTTTCTCTTTAACAACTTTAAAAGCCTAGCCATTCTTTTGCCCATAATATGGCCTTCGTGCGAGATTTCACACCTAGTTTACTGTAAATTCCTGTTAAATATATACGAATAGTTCCCTCTGTCAACTGCAATTGTTGTGCAATCTCCTTATTAGAAGCACCTTCTGCAAGTAATTGTAGAACATCTTTTTCTCTTGCAGTAAAGTTAGCGAAAAACTCATCTTCTTTGCTGTCATTCTGTAATAGTTTATTTACATAGGCTAACGGCACTGACATAAATGTATCTCCCTTACTATGCTGACGTAGACGCCAGTATTTATTAAGTAATGGCCAGATAGAATCCTCTTCTATAAATGTACGGTAATACCCATATGACAGTCCATGTTCAAGAGCATCGTGTAATACTATTAAAGCCCAATCCTCTTTACCAAGTGAAAAATGACAAATGGCTTCTAGCAGACCCGCTTCAATAAGCGTAACGATTTGCTTTTCCTGAATTGCTCCTTCTTTTAAACGAATAGCAATTTGCAATGCTTCCTCCAGTTGGTTTTTAGCATACAGAATTTTACCCTCAACTAATAAATAAAAGGGATTTTTTGATGCAATTCTATAATTGATAAAATCCGTCACTCTAAAAAATTCCTGTTGCGCATATGAAATATTTCCTTCCAATAAATAAGATTGTGCTTTCATAATATAGAGCATTCCGATCCAATAAGGTTTATCGGTTTCCTTCATAGCTTCAATCAATAACAGATGTGCTTCTTCGAATTGTTTTTTAGTCATATAAATACGTGCCTTTAATAAGTACATTGGTATAAATAATCCTGGATCTTGAAAATGCAAACCATATTGTAAACCGATTTCTAACTCTTTACTTGCCCTATCTAAATCATTTATTTCATACAAAATTTCAGCTAGTAATCCATAGGTAACGCCTGTAATATTTCGCTCCCTTATTTCACTTTCATTCAACACGCTAATCAGTTCATCCATTTTTTCTACTGGTAAGAATTTTCCTTTTGCACCTATAAAAGTACGTAAAATTCTAGGTTCAAATTGATTATATTTTAATGAAATATCATATAAAGATGACTTATTCTTTCTTACATTTACACGTGTTTGTAAGCCTACTTTTGCCCTTTCAATATCCCCATCTTCCATATAACCAATATAAGCATTCAAAATTTCAAAGATTTTTGAGACAGCAATAAATTGAAAACCATCCATCCATTTCAATTTATTTTGTTTTAAAAGTAGTTCCTCTATGATTTTATTCGCCTGATCAATTTCATGGGTTGAAAACAGAGTAGTAATATATAAGACAAGCATATTAATATCTACTGGAAACTGCGCATTCCTTAATTTCTGTATCCACTGCCCGAATAATAGAGTATGTCCCTCGGCAAATATTTCGACTAAATATTTTTGAATCCATTCATGTGCAAGCTTGTATAATTCGCCATTTAAAGCAAGCTCAATTGCCGCTACATAGTCTTCTCCTTGGCATAAATTAGTGGCTGCTTCGTAATAAATAGAGGTAATCATTTCATAGGAATATTGCCTTTGAAATTCTACCTGTAGGGCATGCCTAAATAAAGTTTGGTAACGATAAACGGGTGGATGAGCTTGTACTTGTTCGATAAACAAACAATTTTTCTCCAGCTCTGAGAATGTAGTTAAACTATCTAATCCGTTCGTGATGGATGCACAAACACTCGGATCTAAGTAGTTTAAAATGGAAGTTCTTAGTAGAAAATCTTGCAATTCTTGAGGTAATATTAAAAGAATTTCTTGCATGAAGTACTCATGTATATATGAACTAGCTTTGCCTAAAATTTCTTCACTACTAAGATTACCTATCATTCCACCTGTTGATAGCTTTATCAGTTGGATACCTGCTATCCAGCCCCCTGTAGTCTTTAATAAAGGCTTCAGCGCATCCTTCTGTTCATCATTAGTAACAGAATTAAAGAAAGATTGTAGCTCTTCTAAATCAAAACATAATTGACCCGTCCCGACTTCTAGTATCCAACCTTTTACACGCCATTTTGCTAGTGAAAGTTCTAAATTAGTTCGTGTGGTTATATAGATTCGTGCATTGGCTGGTAAATATTCAATAAGTCGATTGATAATTTGATGAATTTGAGGGTTGTGGATTTCTTGAAAATTATCAAAAACAATATGAATATTTTCTTTATATGTATTCAAATCGTTTAACAGTGTATCTATAATTATTTCAAAAGGTGGTGTTTCATCTAGTATATTGTTTAACTTTTGTTCTACATTCAATATGCTAAAAGATAATGTATGTATTAAGTACTTTAAAAATTTCACAGGATCATTGTCATTCTGATCGATAGTAAACCATGCTACCGATTCATCAATATGCTTCAACCACAGACTTAAAAGAGTCGTCTTTCCGTATCCTGCGGCTGACCGTATAATGGTTAGTTTCTTCATTCGATTGTTAGATAAAATAGAAAATAATTTCTTCCTCTCTAATACATTTGGCACTGTACGTGGAATTGTTACTTTTGATTTTACCCATACCATATCCATCACCCTGTCTCCCTTCTTCATTTCATTAGTTCTATAAATTTCGAATTTTTCCTGCAATTTAATTTTTCTACTCATTCACTTCATCCAAAAGAGCATACTTATTTTAGAAGGATAAAGCAAACTACTTCACTTTTTTTATTCCTAGCGTTAGAATACTAATATCTTATTTTCCTATAGGAAACTTTATTTCACTAATGATACTTTTTGAAACGAGGGAACAATATGGTTTACAAACGAGTCACAAAATCGTCTGCAGAGGCGGTTTTAGATGGAGATATAAAAGGTTGGCGAAGATTTTTGCCATTTTTAGGACCTGCTTTCATTGCAGCAGTCGCCTATATTGATCCTGGCAATTTTGCTACAAATATTACAGCAGGCTCTCAATACGGCTACCTGCTACTTTGGGTTATAGCCTTTTCTAATTTAATGGCCGTGTTAATTCAGTCCCTGTCTGCCAAACTTGGGATTGCCACAGGAAAAAATTTACCTGAAGTCGCACGCGAGCATTTTTCTAAAAAAACATCTATCTTTTTATGGATACAGGCGGAATTGGTCATCATTGCCACAGACCTCGCGGAATTTATCGGAGCAGCACTAGGGCTTTATTTACTTTTTAATATCCCAATGCTTCCCGCCGCATTGATTACAGCAGTGGGTTCATTCGCTATTTTAGAGTTGCAAAGAAGAGGATTTAGAGCCTTTGAAGCAGGTATTTCTGGCATGGTTTTAATTGTTGTATTGGCGTTTGCCTTCCAAACATTTTTAGCGCAGCCAGCATGGGGTGATGTAGCGATTGGCATGTTCACGCCACACTTTGAAGGTGTAGATTCACTATTATTAGCAACAGGTATTTTAGGTGCAACCGTTATGCCTCATGCTATTTACTTACATTCCTCTTTAACACAAAGCCGTATTATTGGTCGTAATGAAGAAGAAAAAAGACGCATTTTTCGATTTGAATTTATCGATATTATCATCGCTATGATTATTGCTGGTGCCATCAATATGAGCATGCTCATAATTGCCGCAGCAGTATTCCATACCCAAGGCGTTGTAGTTGAAGATTTAGATGTTGCCTACAATGGCTTAAAAGAGGCGCTCGGCCCAATGGCTGCCATTTCCTTTGGTCTTGGTTTACTTATTGCAGGGCTTGCTAGCTCCTCTGTAGGGACTTTAGCAGGTGATGTTGTCATGCAGGGCTTCATTCAAAGAAAAATACCTCTTTATTTACGTAGAGCGATTACCATGGTGCCACCACTTGCAATCATTGCCTCTGGTGTGAATGCTACCTATGCTCTCGTTCTTAGTCAGGTTGTTTTATCATTTGGTATTGCCTTTGCACTTGTCCCTCTGGTTATGTTTACAAGTAAACGAGACATCATGGGAAGCTTAGTTAATCACCGTATTACAACTGTTTTAGGTTGGTTTGTCGTAGTCATTGTTGTTACGTTAAATATTTACTTACTGTGGGAAACAATTTTTGGATAACAAAAAGCCAGGTACTCTATAGTAATGAGCACCTGGTATCTTTTTGATTAAACGTCCACCTTTTCGATATTTCTAATGGCTAAATAAGCAATACCAAGACCCACGATTGCTAAAGTAATTGGAATAATAATAATATCGTTTAAAGTAAAGTTACCTGAATTTGATGAAGTTACAGACACAATTATAATAGATGAAATGATAGTTGTCGGTATAGAGTATTTTCTCATCCCGAAATACAATGGGATTAAAGCTATACCTGAGGCAGCAATCGCATTCATCAATACAGAAGGTATTTGCTGGATAATTAAAGAACTTGATAGTACATCAGGAATTAATTCATATCGATCGCTTATAATACAAAAAATGGTTGTAATAAGAGCATTGGAGATAATGATCATACTGAAAGTAAATAGCATGACAATAGCAAGCTTTGCGACCATTAATTTCTTTCTACTTATAGGATACATAAAGGCTAATGTAATGGTTTTAAATTTATATTCTCCGATGATTAACTTAGCTATTAACGTAGAAGCAAAAATCATAAAAACTGCTCTTACAAATGAATCAATAACACTGAATGCAACCTCATAATTTTCAAGCCCTGGGTCTCCTTCAACTTTAGAAATAAATAAAATCATAAACAAGAAACCAAGAATAACAAAATTAGCGATAATGGCTCCTTTAACATATGAACCTAAATGAAATTTTTTCATTTCTAAACGCATTAAATTAAGCATGGACAACACCTCCATTGATTAGCTTTAAGAAATAATCCTCTAATGAACTTGTTTTTTTACTAATCTCTTCAATCTCAACGTTATGTTCAATTAATGCTCTAGATAGGCTTTTTTGGGATAGAGTTGAGTCGTATATACGTATCGTTTTATCATCCATTAGCTTAAAATTAGTAATGTTCAATTCGCTTTCAATAATAAACGCTGCCTTTTTCCCATCACTTACAATCACTTCGGTATAATTGACCTGATCACGATTAATAGTATCCATTGCTACCTCCGTGATGAGCCTTCCATTCTTAATAACACCTATTGTATCGACCAATTGTTCTATTTCAGCCAGAATATGACTAGAGATAATAATGGTTATACCGTACTCTTTACAAAGCATCTTGAAAAGCTCTCTTAACTCCTTTATCCCTACTGGGTCTAATCCATTAATTGGTTCGTCTAATATAAGTAACTCTGGCTTTGTAATAATGGCCCTTGCGATACCTAATCTCTGCTTCATTCCCAGAGAAAAATCTTTAACCTGCTTATTCTCTGTATTCGATAACTTTACTAAATTAAGAACATGTGCAATTTCTTTCTTATCATAATAACCCATGTATTCACAATGTAATTCCAGGGTCTCACTAGCCGTTAATTTTTCATAAAAAATAGGATATTCAATAATTGTCCCCATTCTTTTTAGTATTTCATAGGATTTATCCGTCAATTTCGTCCCCAAAATTTCTACATCCCCACTTGTAGGCTTCGTAAGATTAGTCAGCATCTTCATAACAGTCGTTTTACCCGCACCATTTGGACCTAAAAATCCATAAATTTCTCCCTTCTTAACGTTCATATTGACAGCAGAAACAACTTCCTTTCCATCGTACACTTTCGTAAGCTGATTTGTTTTTACAATGTATGTCATGTAATTCTCTCCCTCAATTGTGACTAGCTTCATTATAAAAAATGAAACTCTCTATTTTATTACTGCATTCTTACATATTTCTTAAGTAAAAAAGCCTGCAAAGCATTAAAGCTCTACAAGCATAATCGATTTAATACATCATTCGCTTTAACGAAATCGTAAAAATAGTTCTTTCATAGGGAATACTCGATAAACGGATGGAGCCATTCATTATTTCTACTAGTCTCTTTGTAATCGTTAGTCCCAAACCGCTACCTTGGAAAGATTTATTTCGAGAATCCTCAAGTGTATACATTCTTTCAAAAACGCGATCGATATGATATTCATCAATGCCCCTGCCACAATCCCACACATCAATATCAATATTGACTTCGTCATTTCTTATGGTAATTCCAATTACATTGCCATCTGCTCCATATGCAATAGCATTAGACAGTAGATTGTTTAACACTCTATTTAATGCTTCTTCATTACCAAGCGCATATATGGAGCTTTCTGGGATATCAATTTTAATATCTAATCCCAGTGAAGTAACCAAATCGTAAAAAGACAAAACATTTTTTCGGCATATTTCACTGACATTGATTTTAGTGATTGGATAATCTGTGTCCCCAGCCTCTAATTTTGCCAAGTCAAAAAATGTATGAATAATTTTTAATACTTCTAATGTTTTAGCATGTACACCCTTAAGTAAACGTTGCTGTTCCTCGCCACTAATCCCATTTTGAAGTTGAAGCATTTCAATATAGCCAAGTACAACGGTTAAAGGCGTTTTAAGATCATGTGAAATATTGGCCAACATCTTTTTCATGGAATTTTCCATTTTACGATGCGTAGCCTGAATTTTTTGATGTTGATCTAGCAAAGTATTCAGTGTAATAAGTAACTGTTGAATTTCTGAATTTGTAGTTGTTACTAGAATCTTTTCATACGTCTGTTCATTCACAATTACGTGTAGTTTTCGATGAATATATTGGATAGCACGTTCTTGTTCTTTCTTGATTTTCCATTGAAAAATAAGAATGCCGATTAGCAATACAATGATTAATAATAATAGAAATATCATATAGTTTTACCCTTCAAATTTATAGCCGATTCCCCATAGGGTTTTAATATATTGAGGATGTGACGGATCATCTTCTATTTTTTCACGTAGTCTTCTGATATGTACATTTATAATATTTTCATCTCCGTAATAGGCATCTTTCCATATCGTCTGATAAATTTGCTCTTTGGTAAAAACTCTGTGGCGATTTGTCACAAACAATTTTAAAATGGAAAATTCCTTTGATGTCAGCTTTATCTCTTGTCCGCTCTTTGTTATTGAAAAATTAACGATATCTATCTTTAAATTATCAATTTCTAGGACTTCTTGCTTTTGTTCAGCTTGACTAGAGTATTTCGTAGCTCTTCTGATAACAGCCTTTACACGTGCTGAAAATTCCAGCATAGAAAAGGGTTTAGCAATATAATCATCTGCCCCTAATCCTAAGCCCAATGCTTTATCAACATCACTGTCTTTTGCAGACATAATAATGATAGGAAGTGCTGCCTGCTCTCTAATAATCTTTAATACTTCCAATCCATTTAATTTAGGAATCATAATATCTAAGATGACTAAGTCAAAGGTTTTTTGCAAACAATTTTGTAATGCCTCTTCGCCATTAGTCACTGTTGTGACATGGAAACCTTCCATCGTTAAGTAATTAGAAACCATTTCACGAATGGCTTCATCGTCTTCTACAAGTAAAATATGCTTTTGCACTATGATGCACCTCTCCTATCAAAACCCAATTTCCATATGTATATTACATTACCATATTTATGATGTTTGATTAGTGATTTGTTTATGAGTGTTGAAAAAAGAGCTGCTCCATAAACCATCACTCTTTGGTTTATAGAACAGCTCTATTATCTAATCTTCAACTTTTAAATCACAATCTTTAAGTGGAAGCATTTTTGTTTTGTGCTTTATTTTATAGCCAAACCATAATGCTAAAAATAATGGAATCCCAATATACGAAACAAGGATACCGTACCAATCAATCTTATCGCCTGTAAAGGCTGTGTAATTTTGTCCAATGACTACAATCATACAAACTGTAAAAGCAAATAATGGTCCAAACGGAAATAATTTGGCTTTATAAGGTAATAACTTTGGATCTAAGCCCTGTGCATCAAACGCTCGGCGGAAACGATAATGACTAAACGCAATACCTAGCCATGCAATAAACCCAGACATTCCAGAAGCATTTAATAACCAGATATAAACCACTCCATCGCCAAAGAAGGATGCCAAAAATGCTAAACAGCCTACAGCTAATGTTGCCATAAGTGCATAAATCGGAATACCTCTACGACTTAGCTTTGCAAAAAATTTAGGTGCATGTCCATCCACAGCTAATTGCCATAACATACGAGAAGATGCATATAGTCCTGAATTTCCTGCTGAAAGCATAGCCGTTAAAATAATGGCATTCATTAATGAAGCAGCAAAGGCGATACCTAGGCGGTCAAACACTAGTGTAAACGGTGATACTGCGATATCTTCTGATAATAAACGTTCGTCTGTAAATGGAATTAACATCCCAATTGCACCAATCGCTAAAATATAAAACAAAAGAATACGCCAAAATACAGATTTAACAGCCTTCGGAATATTTTTACCAGGATCATCTGTTTCACCAGCTGTAATTCCTAGTAATTCTGTCCCTTGGAATGAAAATCCTGCAGCTAGGAAAATACCAAATGTAGCAAGGAAGCCACCATGGAATGGCCCATCACTAACAAAGAAATTAGTGAAACCTACAGGAGCCTGCCCACCTAAAATACCAAAAATCATTAGTAAGCTAATGATAATAAAAACAATAACCGTTGCTACTTTAATCATGGCAAACCAATATTCACTTTCACCATAACTTTTTACGGATAGTAAATTAAACGTCAGTACAACAGCAATAAATAATACTGTCCAAAGTGCTGATGAACTATCTGGGAACCAATATTTCATAATTAATGACACAGCAGCAATTTCGGCAGCAATGGTGATTGCCCAGTTATACCAATAGTTCCAGCCTAATGCAAAGCCCAAAGCAGGATCTACAAATTTCGTTGCATACGTACTAAATGAACCTGATGATGGCATATAGGCAGCCATTTCCCCTAAGCTTGTCATTAAAAAATACACCATAATACCAATTAAAGCATAGGCAAGCAATGCTCCTCCAGGTCCTGCCTGAGCAATTGCTCCTCCACTGGCTAAAAATAGCCCCGTACCAATTGTACCGCCTAAAGAAATCATTGTAATATGACGGCTTTTTAATTCTTTTTTCAGCTTCGGTGCTTTATGTCCGAGCTGATTTACTTTTATTTCACTCACGATATAGCTTCCTTCCTATTTATGAGGCAAAAAAATGCCATCACATATACACTGTGATGGCTACATTAATCCTCAGTTTTTCCTACATGATAGCTCAACACGTTGTGCAAACGTGACAGTTCTGTTCCTTTCGGAGACAGCCCCAGCATGAGGTTTTCAAGTCCCCTCACACTTCGGCAATATTTCCTTTCAACTAATTTCATCAATGCTTGTCATTTCAATTAGCATACTTATAAATATCGCGACCTCTACCTCAATACAAACATGAGGCATATAATTATTAAATTTATGATGTTTATTATACTAACATAAGACCATAGACATTTCAATACAACCATAAATGTTCTGTATTTTATGAATCTTCTACTATTTTTAATAGTGTGATAAAGTGTTATAGTAGTTCAATTAGAATGATTATTATTAGGGGGGATTTTATTTTGACTACAAATGATCATTCCACTAGTTTTCCAAGTAAAAAAATTAGCTGGAAAGGAACAACCTTACTTTTAGTCTTTGGAGTTATCTTTATAGCCTCTACATTACGAATGCCACTAACTGTTGTTGGCCCAATTATATCCTTTATCCGTGAAGATCTTGGAATATCTAATGTATTGGCAGGCTTTCTAACAACGATACCATTGCTGGCTTTTGCTGTTATATCTCCATTTGCACCAGTTGTAGCACGCAAACTAGGGCTTGAGCTAACATTATTTTTATCAACTTTTCTCTTGGCCTTAGGAATTGTCCTACGTTCACTTGGTACTACAGAATTACTTCTATTGGGTACTGTGTTAATTGGCGTAGCCATTTCTTTTGGAAATGTACTAATTCCAGGATTATTGAAATTGAAATTTCCCTATCATGTGGGTTTATTAATGGCCTTTTTCACCATGTCCATGAATTTTACTGCAGGCCTTGGTGCTGGTATTAGCTATCCGATAGCTAATTCATGGTTAGGCTGGCAAGGTGCACTTTCCATTGCACTCATACTCGTTCTCATTACAATCTTAATTTGGATACCTCAACTAAAGTCAAATAAACCGGAACCAGTTACTACATCTAAAAAGACCAGTACACCTTTATGGAAATCACCTGTTACTTGGGCTGTCACAGGGGCAATGGGTTTACAATCTTTATTATTCTACACAACAGCAGCTTGGATACCTGAGATCTATATTGCTCAAGGTTTAGCCCCTGATAAAGCTGGCTGGATGTTTTCAATCATGCAATTCTCACAAGTACCAATGGCCTTAGCAGTGCCTATTATTGCCGGTAAAATGACTTCTCAACGCCCACTTGTATTGATGTTTACATCCTTCTATTTAGTAGGCTTTGTTGGGGTTGTCATGGAATGGACAAGTCTTGGGGTACTGTGGATGGTTCTTCTAGGGTTAGCAGGTGGTTCTTCATTTGCCCTAGCAATGATGTTCTTCACTCTCCGTACTCGTACTGCATTTGAAGCAGCAGATTTATCAGGCTTTGCACAATCTTTGGGTTATTTATTTGCCGCAATTGGTCCTATTCTTTTTGGCTACTTGCATGATTTATTTGGCGGCTGGAATATTGCGGGATGGCTCTTTGTCGTTGTAGCAATGTTACTCTTCTTTTGCTCAATGAGAGCCTCTAAGGATGAATATGTGCATTAAAATTAAATAAAGCAGGTGGATTAGATTCCTCCATCTGCTCTATTTCTATATAGTGTTTACACATTACTTAATTGTCGGGTTGCTGGAGTAATGTTAGCAATTCAGCAAGGCATTCTGATGCTTCATTATTACGAGCTGTTATAGTAGAAAAAATAGGAACAGCCTCTTGTAAAAGCCTATAACTATAATAGTAATAGCCTACAAAAGCTTGCTCCTCATAGCCCTTTGGCGTTTCTTTCTCCCACTCCTGTTCATCATTATCCTCATTTTCTATCCACAAATAGTTGACGTCTAATAGCTCCTGCATATTTTTAACAGTATTGACTGGCTCGAGATAATCCTTGGTAATAGCATGTGCCACAGCTAAATATAACTGTACCTCTTGTAAGGAGACAACCTCTAATTTTTTACTAGTAAGCTTTTTTAGCAGGACAAGCAAAACCCATGGTGTCACCTGCCACAGTGTACCTTGATGTTCAATTAATTCAGCTAGTTGTGTGTATTGCTCCTGTTCTATCAGCTTAGGAATGGCTGTACCTCTACCATAAGGTGTCGTCAATTGTCTCCATGGGATATTGGGAATTTGCTGATTTAACATAGTAAGCGCCCTCTCTCATCAAAAGTATTGAAAGTAAACAATTCCTTTACACTAATAGCATGGTTTTTGATAAAAATAATTTGGTGTATGATAAATATTTACATAGGGTTTATGGAATATATGAGTTGTGGCAGGGGAAAGAGGTGGGATTAACCATGTCCAGTTGCCTGTCACTTCTCTTCCTGTTGATTTTTCTGCCTCCTCAAACAATTTAAACTGCTGAGCTGCTGTATGATGATCAACAATGCTCACACCTTCTTCTTTAAATGAATGAAGAACAGCAATATTAAGTTCTACTAAAGCACGATCACGCCAAAGAGACGCTTGCTTGGTTGTATCAAGATTAAAAATGTCTGCAATGGCAGGTAACATATTATAACGATCATGATCTGCTAAATTTCGTGCACCAATCTCTGTTCCCATATACCAGCCGTTAAATGGAGCTGCTTGAAAATCAATTCCAGCCATTTGAAAACGCATACTCGAAATAATGGGTACAGCATACCACTTCATTCCTAATTTCTCCACATCGATTGACTCTGGATGGCGGATTGAGACCTCTACTATATTTTCTTCAGGAATTACAAACATTTGAGGAGCACGATTATCCACCTGTATAACGAGTGGTAGTACATCAAAATCAGTTCCTTTACCTCTCCATCCTAACGACTCACACACTTTTGTAAATTTAATGGACTGTGAATCTCCAATAATGCCTGCATCTGTTTCATAGCCTGCATAACGAATTAGTTGATGATTCCAAATCCGTACTCTATCGGAAGCAAACACTGTTATAGTTGGACGGATTTTCCCATGATTTGTCGCATAATCAATATGTTCTAGTAATTTATGAAAAATAGCCTTTTCATCTAAAACATCACGTGCATCTACCACATGCAGTGACTGCCAAAACAGACGTCCAATACACTTATTGCTATTTCGCCATGCCACCCGTGCACCAAAAACTAGCTCCTCTGTTGTTGGGTGATATTCACCTGCATCCTTAACTGCCTGTAATCTATTCTTTAACCAAAGTTCTGATTCATTTTGTTCTGTCTGATATAGATTTAAAAATTGCTGTATCTCCTGTATATTCATATCGATTCCTCCACTTATCCTCATATTAGAGGAACAAAACAACAAGCACCATGAAAATAGTAATCGAAAAAACATACATATTTTATATATGAAATAGTTTGTTCAAATTTACTCTATAGACTCTTTTTCGTAAGAGAATGTAAGGGAGAAAGATTTTAATTATTATAAAAAGGCTACAGTAGTCATGTAGCCTTTTTCAGGGGATTGCAGAACAAAGAAATCAACAGAATTTTTATAAATGATGGAAAGACTAATCGCTCTGAGCTACTTACTTGCTGCTAGTACTTCGCTTTCGCATAGAGCAGAACCAGTTTCACTAATTCTCTGGGCAGGATTGCGCCTGTATCGCTATACTAGAGAAGTCAAGCGCCTTCACAAAAATGTTGACCATGAAGTGTACGTGGTAAGTAAAGCGGTTTATTGGAAGCCCATAGAAAGATGCTAGGGGAATGAAATTTAGTCCCTCACCTTGCCAATAGGTCTTTTTCTGCTATTGCATTATCTTTTATCGATTAACAAAAAGGAGAATAGAAAAAAGCATGTAACACACATCTGTGCTACATGCTTGATGACCCGTACGGGATTCGAACCCGTGTTACCGCCGTGAAAGGGCGGTGTCTTAACCACTTGACCAACGGGCCGTGGCTCCGAAGGCAGGACTCGAACCTGCGACAACCTGATTAACAGTCAGGTGCTACTACCAACTGAGCTACTTCGGAATAATGATGGGCCTAAATGGACTCGAACCATCGACCTCACGCTTATCAGGCGTGCGCTCTAACCAGCTGAGCTATAGGCCCATTTTGGAGCGGGTGATGAGAATCGAACTCACGACATCAGCTTGGAAGGCTGAGGTTTTACCATTAAACTACACCCGCAATAATGGTGGGTCAGGACGGAATCGAACCGCCGACACTTAGAGCTTCAATCTAATGCTCTACCAACTGAGCTACTGACCCGAAAAATGGAGGAGGTAGAGGGATTCGAACCCCCGCGCGGTGTTACCCGCCTGTCGGTTTTCAAGACCGATCCCTTCAGCCAGACTTGGGTATACCTCCAAAAATATTACAATGGTGGAGCCTAGCGGGATCGAACCGCTGACCTCCTGCGTGCAAGGCAGGCGCTCTCCCAGCTGAGCTAAGGCCCCATTTAACATGAAAGATGGTCGGAATGACAGGATTCGAACCTACGACCCCTTGGTCCCAAACCAAGTGCTCTACCAAGCTGAGCTACATTCCGTAAACATGATTTTATTGGCGCGCCCGACAGGAGTCGAACCCATAACCTTCTGATCCGTAGTCAGACGCTCTATCCAATTGAGCTACGGGCGCATGTTAATTAAAAAATGATGAGCCATGAAGGACTCGAACCTTCGACCCTCTGATTAAAAGTCAGATGCTCTACCAACTGAGCTAATGGCTCGTGAAATTAAAAATGGCTGGGGTACTAGGATTCGAACCTAGGCATGACGGAATCAAAATCCGTTGCCTTACCGCTTGGCTATACCCCAATTTTAAAATGGGGCGACTGATGGGAATCGAACCCACGAATGTCGGAACCACAATCCGATGCGTTAACCACTTCGCCACAATCGCCACTATATAGATTATATTAGCTGTATTATGAACGAGTACCTCAATACCTGGCAGGGGCAGTAGGAATCGAACCCACACCAAAGGTTTTGGAGACCTCTATTCTACCGTTGAACTATGCCCCTAAAATGGTGGAGGGGGACGGATTCGAACCGCCGAACCCTAAGGAGCGGATTTACAGTCCGCCGCGTTTAGCCACTTCGCTACCCCTCCAAGGGAATGGTGCCGGCGATAGGAGTCGAACCCACGACCTACTGATTACAAGTCAGTTGCTCTACCAACTGAGCTACACCGGCAATAATAATGGCGGTCCCGACCGGGATCGAACCGGCGATCTCCTGCGTGACAGGCAGGCATGTTAACCGCTACACCACGGGACCAAAATGGTGGAGGATGACGGGCTCGAACCGCCGACCCCCTGCTTGTAAGGCAGGTGCTCTCCCAGCTGAGCTAATCCTCCACAAAAAATAAGCGAAGCGACGTCCTACTCTCACAGGGGGAAGCCCCCAACTACCATCGGCGCTAAAGAGCTTAACTTCCGTGTTCGGTATGGGAACGGGTGTGACCTCTTTGCCATCATCACTTCACTTATTCAGCTGAAAGACTTGTTCTTTCAAAACTAGATAAACGATACATTGAATGCTTCAAACGTTTTTGGTTAAGTCCTCGATCGATTAGTATTCGTCAGCTCCATGTGTCACCACACTTCCACCTCGAACCTATCTACCTCATCGTCTTTGAGGGATCTTACTTACTTGCGTAATGGGAAATCTCATCTTGAGGGCGCTGAAAGACACAGCTGCGGCTGTTACCGCATGGGCGTCAACGTGGCGCATTCCGCAATTTAAAACGGTTGGTCTGCCGACAATGGGGGCTTACCGTGAATTACGCAAATTGCCTCGCGGCGTCAGCATTGCTGATGAGTTTGACGAGCGCGTCGAGGCTGCACGCGCCGCCGCAGACAGTGGTGATTTTGCGTTGTATATCAGCGCGCAGGGTGGGGCAAATGTTCCGCGCGATTGTCAGACTGTCAGAGTCGCCCGTAGCCCGTCGGATGACGTTAACGAGTACGAGGAAGAAGTCGAGAGAGTGGTCGGCATTTACGCACCGCATCTCGGCGCGCGTCATATTCATATCACCAGAACCACGGATTGGCGCATTGTGCCGAAAGTTCCGGTCGTTGAGCCTTTGACTTTAAAAAGCGGCATCGCCGCGCCTCGGAGTCCTGTCAATAACTGTGGAAAGCTCACCGGTGGTGATACTTCGTTACCGGCTCCCACACCTTCTGAACACGCCGCAGCAGTGCTTAATCTGGTTGATGACGGTGTTATCGAATGGAACGACACGGAGGTCGTGAGGGCGCTCAGGGGGGCATTAAAACACGACCTGAGAACACCAAATCGTCAGCAAAGAAACGGAAGCCCGTTAAAACCACATGAAATTGCACCATCGGCCAGACTGACCCGGTCGGAAAGAATGCAAATTACCCGTATCCGCGTTGACCTTGCTCAGAACGGTATCAGGCCGCAGCGATGGGAGCTTGAGGCGCTGGCGCGTGGCGCGACCGTAAATTATTACGGGAAATCTTTCAATTATCAGGTCGCTGATGAGTGGCCTGGATTTTTGTTACCCATTTGAGTAAAAATGCAGCGTGATTTTATATGCCTTTGAATGGATTATGCGAAGCGCCTCTAAGGCAGATGAGGAGCAATAGCATGCTGAAGTAGAAGGCTAAATTGTATTGAATCGCTAGCATGTAATTTAAGGCAGCTATTTGATTCGAGTCATAAAAGAGCATCTATTTCGGCTAATAAAACCATTGCGAGTGACCTTTTGTCGAAGCATAATTCATCTCGAGCGAAGTCTTGCTAGTCTTTCATCGGAATGATGACAGGCGCAAAAAAACCACCCTGGCAGGTGGTTTTTTTGTTTGAAGCATACTAAAGAATAATACTTACATGGATATTACTGACGTTTACTGACAAACCACTTGGACTACCATATGGATAGCCAAAGAGGGCCAGAACGAGAATGCAGTAATAGCACTTCTTCATATTTCCTCCTGTAAGCAGAGGGCAATTTCCGCCGATATATGCGCTTCTGAGGCGGAGTTACTATTTAGCGAAGTCTTGCCCTGAAATAATGCTCTGTTTAAACGCAAAGTGATCTGGCATATCACCGAACAGAGAGCCTGAACAACACAACATATAGTATGTCGTTGTTTCTGGTTGCATTTTATGTTGTGTAATACTGGTTTTGCATCAAGGATGTTTGAGCTTTTTTTGATATAGCTCAAAGTAAAAAGCAGGGACTACGGATGATAAGGTATTGAAAGCAATGTAAATTTTTTAAAGTTATTGGTGGCTAAAAAATGCACGGTTTCAATATGGCGGACTTAAATAAGCAATTAAAAAAGTCATAAATATCACTAAAATCATGGTGTTACGTTTTTTTTGTGGGAGCTGCGGTGACGCTTAAGTTGATTTGTCATTAAATAAGCCGTGCATGCAACAAGTGAATGTTTTTGCATGCGTCGGGGATGCCCGTTCCAGCTGCTCGCGGTCAGAGCTGGTGCGGATCCATAGTATCTATGCAACTGCATTAAAACCGCCACATGAAGCGGGCGGGCGAGGCGGGGAAAGCACCGCGCGTAAGATAAACAGAAGAGCGAAGGATTATGGTTGAGTATTTGTGTTTTTGTACATATGATAAAAAGGTGTTTACGCTTAAAAACACATCAAAGGAGATGATATGGAAAATATAAAGATTGATAAGTTTCTCACTATTCAAAAAGTTGATATTCCTCTTAAGAAAGTGAATATATTTATTGGGCCTCAGGCACAGGGGAAAAGTGTCATTGCAAAGCTAATAAAATATTTTAAAGATTATCCTATGGATATACTACGAGCTTCAACAGAGGGTAAAACTAAAAGAGATATATTGAAGGAGCAAAAGAATAAGTTTAGTAAAATTTTCCCTCAGCAGTATTGGGCTGATGATGAGTTTTTTATTGAGTATAGTAATAAGCACTATTGGGTGCGGATTACTAATCGAAAAAATAGCAAAGGGTCATTGAAAATAGACCTTTCTGAGAATTTAACGAAGACGATTGCTAAACTTCGTTTGATTGTACGAAAGGATTTAGATGAAAATATTGAGAATTCACTTGCAGAAAGCGTTACGAGAAGACGTAAACGCGGAATTGAACATGAATTGCGAGTATGTCTTTCTCTAGGATTGTTTTCAGAACCAGAAACAAAGCTTGAAAGTGTTTTTTATATCCCCGCAGGGCGCTCTTTTTTTGCTAATTTGCAAAAAAATGTGTTTTCATTTTTATCCAGTAGTATAGAAATTGACTACTTTTTGACAGAGTTTGGTTCTCTGTATGAACAAACAAAAAAATTATTTAACCAAGATTACATGATTAGGATGCTTAGGGGGGCTGTGCCTCAACATGTTAATAAACTTGTGGAGGAGTTGATTTGCGGAAAATATATAACAGAAAAGGGTGAGGATTTTATTCGTCATGCTGCTAAGAACACGAATCTTAACAACTCGAGCTCAGGGCAGCAAGAAGCGTTACCAATGGCTTTAATGTTATCCTCATGGCCGTATTTACAGTCTGTGACTAGTAAGAGTTTTATTATTGAGGAGCCGGAGGCTCATCTGTTTCCTTCTGCCCAAGCAAAAGTTGTATCTTTAATAGCCTCAGCGTATAACCAAGCAGAAAGCTATTGTAGCTATACAATAACAACACATAGTCCATATATTCTAAGTGCCTTCAATAATTTGATTCAAGCAGGTAATGCATTAAAGTGTATTAAGGGCAAGAATAATACCGATATCGAACGCTTATATAAGCTTGTTCCAGAGTCTCAAATTATTGATTTTGATGATGTGACAGCTTATATGGTTAATGCTGGGAAAGTGACGGAAATACTGGATTCCGAACTAAATATATTAGATGCGAATGAAATAGATAGGATTTCCTCTATTTTTTCAGAGACTTTTGATGCATTGATTGATATCGAATATTCGGCTACTGTGAATTAGGTGATTGAATGTGTAAAAATTGCAAAGGAAAAACAAAAAATAAAATCATTGTGCTATCTGATAAAGGAACGTCAACGCAATTGTCAGTCACAAATGATAATGAGTTGGAAGTTGAGCATAAGTTAATAGATGGTTGCGCTATTGTTGTTGGAGAGCGGTGTGATCATTATTTGAAGATTTATAACAATCAGGATGTTTCACATCTTTTTGTTGAACTTAAAGGAAGTGATGTTGAAAAAGCTGTTAAACAGATAGTGACAACTTTAAAGTCAGGTGTGATTAATGTAGGTGCTAAAGAAAAAAAACATGGTGCTATTGTTAGCACTAGGAATCCGCTAAACTCAACAGAAACCAATAGGTTAAAGAAGAAAATTCTTTTGAGTGACGGAGTGAATTTGCATTTCTATAAAATGAAGGCGCAGCAAAAAATAACTTCTTTTACATGAAGTGTTCTCTTGTACAGGCATGCATTTGCATGCCTGTCGTGTAATCTTTTACACTATATTTGTGTTGGTTCTAATCTTGTTATGTGTTTGTTTCGGTGATGGGTCATAATGAATAAGTTCGAAAGCGAAATACATCTTCGCCAACCCAACAGTTAATTTCTTTACATCGCTCTTGGAGGAACGTTAGCTCGTTGCGTACAAAGACTTGTGCTGCTTTTGTTACATCTCCAAATCCTCCTGTGTTGTTGGGCATCATTCCTATCATTTGGGGAGGCACGCGATGAGCACTCATTAGATCTTCAGCACTTGCTTTTTTGATATTAAAAAAATCGTCCTTCGTTGCCACTTCACTGAGCGGGATAATTTTAATGCCGTCGGCTTTCCCCTGTGGGGCATAGAGAAACAGATTTTTAAAGTTATTGCGGCCTTTCGACTTAACCATATTTTCGCGAAGCATTTCGATATCGTTGCGATCCTGCACGGCATCGGTGACGTACATGATGTATCCGGCATGAGCGCCGTTTTCGTAATACTTGCGGCGGAACAGCGTGGCCGACTCATTCAGCCAGGCAGAGTTAAGGGCGCTGAGATATTCCGGCAGGCCGTACAGCTCCTGATTGATATCCGGCTCCAGCAGGTGAAACACGGAGCCGGGCGCGAAGGCTGTCGGCTCGTTGAAGGACGGCACCCACCAGTAAACATCCTCCTCCACGCCACGGCGGGTATATTTTGCCGGTGAGGTTTCCAGTCTGATGACCTTACCGGTGGTGCTGTAACGCTTTTCCAGAAACGCATTACCGAACACCAGAAAATCCAGCACAAAGCGGCTGAAATCCTGCTGGGACAGCCACGGGTGCGGGATAAACGTTGAAGCCAGAATATTACGTTTGACGTAAATCGGTGAACTGTGATGCACGGCAGCACGCAGGCTTTTTGCCAGACCGGTAAAGCTGACCGGCGGCTCATACCATCTGCCGTTACTGATGCACTCGACATAATCCAGAATGTCACGGCGGTCGAGTACCGGCACCGGCTCACCAAAGGTGAATGCCTCCATTTTCGGGGCGCTGGCGGTGATTGTTTTTGCCGCAGGTTGCGGTGTTTTCCCTTTTTTCTTGCTCATCAGTAAAACTCCAGAATGGTGGATGTCAGCGGGGTGCTGATACCGGCGGTGAGTGGCTCATTTAACAGGGCGTGCATGGTCGCCCAGGCGAGGTCGGCTATCAGCACCGGTGGTCGCGTGCTGGCGGTGAACAGCCAGACCCGGACGCTGACGCTCGACCGTGAAATCACGCTGCCATCCTCCGGTACCACGCTGATAAGCCTGGTTGACGGAAGTGGTAATCCGGTCAGCGTGGAGGTTCAGTCCGTCACCGACGGACTTAAGGTGAAAGTGAACCGGGTTCCTGACGGCGTTGCAGAATACAGTGTGTGGGGGCTGAAGTTGCCGACGTTGCGTCAGCGCCTGTTCCGC
Organism: Lysinibacillus sp. 1 U-2021; assembly: GCF_029916965.1. Lineage (NCBI taxonomy): Bacteria > Bacillati > Bacillota > Bacilli > Caryophanales > Bacillaceae > Lysinibacillus > Lysinibacillus sp. 1 U-2021. The sequence continues at coordinate 4,543,490 of NZ_CP123966.1, read as the reverse complement.
TGTGTGAGTATCCGTGAGAACGATGACGGCACGTATGCCATCACTGCCGTGCAGCATGTACCGGAAAAAGAGGCCATCGTGGATAACGGGGCGCACTTTGACGGCGACCAGAGCGGCACGGTGAATGGTGTCACGCCGCCAGCAGTGCAGCATCTGACCGCCGAAGTCACTGCAGACAGCGGGGAATATCAGGTGCTGGCGCGATGGGACACGCCGAAGGTGGTGAAGGGCGTGAGCTTCCTGCTTCGCCTGACCGTGGCAGCGGATGACGGCAGTGAGCGGCTGGTCAGCACGGCCCGGACGGCGGAAACCACATACCGCTTCACGCAACTGGCGCTGGGACGGTACACGCTGACAGTCCGGGCGGTAAATGCGTGGGGACAGCAGGGCGATCCGGCGTCGGTATCGTTCAGGATTGCCGCACCGGTAGCACCGTCGCGGATTGAGCTGACGCCGGGCTATTTTCAGATAACTGCCACGCCGCATCTTGCGGTTTATGATCCGACGGTACAGTTTGAGTTCTGGTTCTCGGAAACGCGGATTACCGATATCAGGCAGGTTGAAACCACAGCCCGCTACCTTGGCGCGGGGCTGTACTGGATAGCCGCCAGTATCAATATCAAACCGGGCCATGATTATTATTTTTACGTTCGCAGTGTGAACACCGTTGGCAAATCGGCATTCGTGGAGGCTGTCGGTCGGGCGAGCGATGATGCGGAAGGTTACCTGGATTTTTTCAAAGGCCAGATAACCGAATCCCATCTTGGCAAGGAGCTGCTGGAAAAAGTCGAGCTGACGGAGGATAACGCCAGCAAACTGGAGGAGTTTTCGAAAGAGTGGAAAGACGCCAACGATAAATGGAATGCCATGTGGGGCGTCAAAATTGAGCAGACCGAAGACGGCAGGCATTATGTCGCGGGGCTTGGCCTCAGCATGGAGGATACAGAGGAAGGCAAACTGAGCCAGTTCCTGGTTGCCGCTAACCGTATCGCGTTTATTGATCCGTCTAATGGCAACACAAGACCAATGTTTGTTGGTCAGGGCGATCAGATATTCATGAACGACGTGTTCCTGAAACGCCTGACGGCTCCGACCATTACCAGCGGCGGTAATCCTCCGGCATTTTCCCTGACACCGGATGGGCGGCTGACGGCGAAAAATGCCGATATCAGCGGTAACGTGAATGCGAACTCCGGGACGCTCAACAACGTCACGATTAACGAGAACTGTCGGGTTCTGGGAAAACTGTCCGCCAACCAGATTGAAGGCGATCTCGTTAAAACAGTGGGCAAAGCTTTCCCCCGGGACTCCCGTGCACCGGAACGGTGGCCATCAGGGACCATTACCGTCAGGGTTTATGACGATCAGCCGTTTGACCGGCAGATTGTTATTCCGGCGGTGGCATTCAGCGGCGCTAAACATGAGAGAGAGCATACTGATATTTACTCCTCATGCCGTCTGATAGTGCGGAAAAACGGTGCTGAAATTTATAACCGTACCGCGCTGGATAATACGCTGATTTACAGTGGCGTTATTGATATGCCTGCCGGTCACGGTCACATGACGCTGGAGTTTTCGGTGTCAGCATGGCTGGTAAATGACTGGTATCCCACAGCAAGTATCAGCGATTTGCTGGTTCTGGTAATGAAGAAATCCACTGCGGGTATCACGATTAGCTGAATTTTATAATCCATGTATGGGGGTCAGAAATGGCACCTTTTTTATTAGTGGAGTGAATATGGCAGTAAAGATTTCAGGTGTACTGAAAGACGGCACAGGAAAACCGGTACAGAACTGCACAATCCAGCTGAAAGCAAAACGTAACAGCACCACGGTGGTGGTGAACACGCTGGCCTCAGAAAATCCGGATGAATTTGTGTGCATGGCAGCCCAGGAAGTGATTGAACAAAGGGAAAGCAATTCTGACAGCGCCCCCTATACGTTATTAAAAAACTATGCTGACAGATTTAAAAAATATTCAGCAGAAGAGCAGTACGAAATTGATTTTCAACATAGACTGGTAAACAGAAATTGTTATTTAGATAAATATGGCGATGCACGAATCAATGCTTCTTATACACAATTAGAAATAAAACACTCACAACCCAAAAATAGAGCATCCGGCAAAAGAGTGAGTTAACATCATTGTTAATTAATTCGACCAGTCAGCAAATATGCTGACTGGTCGAACATAGTTTGCTAAACAGTCATCACTGACTGATGTCAGTCACACCATCCGCCAGTTCAATCAGGCGAATAAATTCCGCCCTGTAACCCTGTGGATCTTCCCCTTTTGCCTGCTGAGCCCACTGTTTGATCTGCTGCCAGGAGGTATTGTTCAGGTATTCAGAACCGCGTAATTTTTGCCCATATGCAGCTACTGCTGCGCGAAAACGCATATCTTCAGAGGGCGCGTTTATTGTTGGCCCCAGCGGGAATTCAACTAATTGACTTCCTTTTCCCTGCGGGTATTTCCAGCGAATCTTTAACCAGGCCAGTTCTTTCGTTTTGTCCGATTTCGCTGATTTGTTATCCGGGGCATAGCGTAACTTATCAATTGATGCTTTTTGCCCGTTCAGCGTTAATTCGAATAACAACGTTATATGTTTGCCTGCGCCAATATCCCCCGCATCAACGTTGTCGTTATTAAAATCTTCCGCCCGAAGTTGGCGCTTTTCATAACCAATCTGACGGTATTCCGTTACCCACGCGGGGTTAAACTCAATTTGCGCTTTGACATCTTTTGCTACGGTAATCAACGTCTGCCGCATTTCATTATTCAATACTTTCTGCGCTTCAGAGAGGGTATCAATGTAGCTGTAGTTGCCGTTACCAACATCGGCAATTCGCACCATCATTGCCTCGTTGTAATTGCTATTCCCCACGCCAAACGTCGACAGAGTAACACCAGACTCCCGCTGTTTTTTGACCATTGATTCAATCGATTTTGGATCGTCAATGCCAACGTTAAAGTCACCGTCAGTGGCTAATAAAATGCGATTGATGCCGCCCTTAATAAACCCCTTCGCCGCCTGCTGATAAGCCAGTTCCAGCCCGGCACCGCCATTGGTACTGCCTTCGGCATCCAGCGAATCAATTGCGGCATTAATTTCCGCCTTGTGACTACCGGAGATAGAAGGCAACGCAATACGGGAGTCGCCAGCGTAGGTCACGATGGCAATGTTATCCTGCTCACGAAGTTCTTTGACCAATAATTTCAACGAAGACTGGATAAGTGGCAAACGTTCATCAGAAATCATTGAACCAGAAGTGTCGATAAGAAAGACCAGATTAGAAGCTGGTAACTCTTCACTTTTATGATCTTTCGCCAGGATATCAATTTTCAGCAATGTTAGCTGTTCATTCCACGGCGCAGGTGCCAGTTCGTAGCGCATAGCGAAAGGTATTGGCTTAGTGGCCGGAATAGATTGTTTGTCTTTGATACCCCAGTCATACGGGAAATAATTGACTATCTCCTCCACCCGCACAGCGTCTGGCGGAGGTAACAGCCCATGATTGAGAAAACGGCGTACATTCGCATAACTGCCGGTGTCGACGTCAAGGCTAAATGTCGCGAGTGGATCTTGCGTGACTTGTTTCACCGAATTGTCATCGAACTTCTGGTAGCGAGCGGTTCCAGTAGCTGAAATTCGAGGAGCCGCGCTTGCTGTGGCCGTACTTATATGTGCTGGAGCCGCTTGTAAGCGCCCCTGCAAAGCCTGTTTATCTGAATATTGTTGCGCTTCTTGCTGGGCTAAGGTTTTTGCTTTCGCGTCTGCAGTGGCTTTAGCGGCGACGGATCTTTGCTCGGCCTCTTTTATTGCAGCTTGTTGCGCGGCAAGCACTTGCTGGTCTGTGGAAGTACTGGGTTGTTGTTGCTGACTTTCCTTATTCTCAGATACCGGCCCACATCCTGACAAAATCAAACTACTCATAAGCAACATGATTATATGTTTATTTCGCATATAAAATCCTTTTAAATAAACTCAGGCACCAGACATAAAATATACTCTTTGTATAATCCTGCTAGTCTTAATAAAATACAACATCGAAACCCATAACAAATAATGATTCAATAACGCGACTCATTAATAATTTGCATATGAAAAAAATAAATTTTGCTTTTGTTATATTATTTCTGTTTTCACTCCCTCTGATTATTTTTTACCAACCCTGGGTCAATGCCTTACCGCCAACGCCCAGACACGCAAGTCCTGAGCAATTAGAAAAAACAGTTCGTTATCTTACACAAACTGTGCATCCACGTAGTGCCGACAATATTGATAATCTGAATAGGTCCGCAGAGTATATAAAAGAGGTCTTCGTCAGTAGCGGTGCCAGAGTTACCTCGCAGGACGTCCCCATTACGGGTGGCCCCTACAAAAACATTGTTGCTGATTATGGTCCTGCCGATGGACCGCTGATTATTATTGGTGCGCACTATGACTCTGCCAACAGTTATGAAAACGATCAATTGACCTATACACCTGGCGCGGATGATAACGCCAGCGGCGTGGCAGGATTACTCGAACTGGCACGTTTGTTACATCAGCAAGTACCTAAAACAGGCGTGCAGCTGGTCGCCTATGCGTCGGAAGAACCGCCCTTCTTTCGTAGCGATGAAATGGGGAGCGCGGTACATGCAGCTTCGCTTGAGCGTCCAGTAAAATTAATGATAGCACTGGAGATGATTGGCTATTACGACTCTGCGCCTGGTAGCCAGGATTACCCTTACCCGGCAATGTCCTGGCTTTATCCCGATCGGGGAGACTTTATTGCCGTGGTCGGCAGAATGCAGGATATCAACGCCGTTCGTCAGGTAAAAACGGCATTGTTATCATCCCGGGATTTATCTGTTTATTCTATGAATGCCCCATGGTTTATTCCCGGTATTGATTTCTCTGACCACCTGAATTATTGGCAACACGATATTCCCTTAGTGAAACAGTCGATTGAATTAATGAAGCAAACAGCTCAAACATTTGATATTGAGGTGGAGCAGATCCACTACTTTAACGGAATTTGTGATTTAAGCTATGTCAACTATTCAGATGCATCCAATGAGTGGCTAGCATTTGAGCGGAACACACCTGTATGGGGCGATACGTACCATATTCCATTCAAAGAGATGGCAGCATTACAAGGTCCTGTCTTAAATGTCGGTCCATTTGGTAAGGATGCCCATCAAAAAACAGAGCGATTGCATGTGGATAGTGCGTTTAAAGAGATGCCTGTTATGATTGACACGCTTATTAAAAGCCTATTTTAGCCATATAAATTTTTTTAGATTTAATTGAATACAATGTAAAAAGTTGATGCTATAAAGGTATCAACTTTTTTATTTATCAGAAAAATTTAGATTGACTTGTATTTTTTGTTATGATGACGATACATATAGGACATTATAATTATTTGAAAGCGGGCATGAGGAGAGAGCATGATGGAAAATCAAGAAAAATTAGCTTTTTCTATTCGCGAAGAAATGGTTCAGTCGAATTTAAAAGGGATGAGAATAGTTGCTTGGACACTCATGTATGTATCAGCCATTATTTCGTTAATACATTACGGAGAGGTATTTTTTGTGAAGGCGGAAAGAGCCATGGTTCCCGTCTATATTGCCATTCATAACGCCATGTTTTATATAGATGTTGCAGTATTATTGTTTATCCGACAAAAGCGAATTCATATTACTCCTGTTACTATACAGAAGTATGAACGGTTGGTTGTTGTTTATATCTACACAATAATGCTATTGATTACTGCGATATCGATATTGGATGTTTACTTCTTCCGTCATGCAGCACTGTATGAGGTTATTTTAATCATTATTTGTACAGTATTCGCATTACCTTTACGAAAAATTATCTGGATTATTTTGCTTTCTGCATCAGCCATTATTGTGAGTGCATATATGAGTGCTGGAATATCGAGTGAAAATATAAAAATTATATTACCCATGTCCTTATTAATACCTATTGGTGTAATGATTCAATATCAAACCTATAAGGTTCGTAAACAAATCCATACCCAGCATATTTTATTGAATGAGGAAATGACCAAAACGAAGCGACTATCAGAATTGTTGGCTATTAAAAATAATGAATTAGCAGAGCAAGCATTAAAAGATTCTTTAACGAATCTACCTAATCGACGTGCATTTAACCAAAAATTGAATAAGATAGGACAGCAACTTTATCAAACACAACCTTTAACAGTCATAATGATTGATATTGATTGCTTTAAAAAATTTAATGATTATTATGGTCATTTGCAGGGAGATGCAGCAATTGTCAAAGTCGCATCTCTATTGGAGGAAATTGCAGGGAAGTATAATGCATTTGTTGCCCGTTGGGGTGGCGAGGAATTTGTTATGATAAGCCAGCATACTCATAAGGTTGCTGAACCTGTATGTGAAGAAATCTTAGAAGAAATTCGACAACTTAATATACCGCATTTACAATCTACTATTGCCCAACAAGTTACTGTTAGTATTGGAATGTGTCAAGCTAAAATCGCAAAATATGAGCATTTACAAACATGTTGTGAATTAGCTGACCAAGCGCTATATTTGGCAAAGCAAAACGGACGAAATAACTATTTCTGCAAAATGGCAATTTTCGATGAAGAAGCAAATGCGTCTATTTGAAGTCAGAAAACGTTGCTACGAAGCCCTTCAATACCCCCTTAGGTTGCTTAAATTATAACGAAAGTGTTACAATATAGTTTAGTCAAAAAGAGCCAAGGGGGCATTTCTATGTCAATTGAATTAAACAATGAATTCGGCCAAATTGATATTTCAACAGATGTACTTGCACAAATTGCTGGTGGAGCTGCTGTAGAATGCTACGGTATTGTTGGCATGGCATCTAAACATCAAATTCGTGATGGTCTAACTGATATTTTACGTAAAGAAAACTTCGCAAAAGGTGTTGTAATTCGACAACAGGACGACGATTTACATATAGATATGTACATTATTGTTAGTTACGGGACAAAAATTTCGGAAGTGGCTTATCAAGTACAATCGAAAGTGAAATATACAGTAGATAAAACATTAGGTATGAGCGTAAAATCTGTCAATATCTTTGTACAGGGCGTTCGTGTAGCGAATTAAGAGGAGGAACTAAATCGAATGCAGTCTTTAGACGGTATAAAGTTTGCTGAAATGGTACAAATGGGGGCGCATCACCTATACCAAAATGCAAATTATGTAGATTCATTAAATGTTTTCCCCGTTCCAGATGGTGATACAGGTACAAATATGAACTTATCGATGACATCTGGTGCAAAGGAAACAGAGCATGCTGCCTCAGAGCATATTGGTAAAACAGCACAGGCATTATCAAAAGGCTTGTTAATGGGAGCGCGTGGGAATTCAGGCGTTATTCTATCTCAATTATTCCGTGGTTTTGGGAAGTTTATTGAGAAGGAGTCAACAATTGATGCAAAGGGCTTTGCTGGAGCATTCCAGGCGGGGGTTGATACGGCATATAAAGCTGTTATGAAGCCAGTAGAAGGAACGATATTAACGGTGGCACGTGAAGCTGCGAAAAAAGGTGTAGAAGTAGCAGAAACTGAAAACGATATCATTGCCGTAATGGAAGCTTTTACAGCAGAGGCAAAGGCATCGCTGGATCGTACACCTGACCTACTGCCTGTTTTAAAAGAAGTAGGTGTGGTAGATAGTGGTGGTCAAGGCTTACTATTTGTGTATGAAGGATTTTTAGCTTCCTTGAAGGGGGAGGCTCTTCCAGAGAAAAATGACGCGACGCTAGATGATTTAATCAATGCAGAACATCATAGAGCCCAAGATTTCATGAACACTGCTGATATTGAATTTGGTTACTGTACAGAAATAATGGTACGCTTAGAAGAAGGAAAAGAACCTTTTAATGAAGAACAATTCCGTAATGAATTAAATCCTTTAGGTGATTCTTTACTTGTTATTTCAGATGAGGAAATTGCGAAGGTTCATATCCATTCCGAGCAACCAGGTTCTGTTCTATCAATTGGCCAAAAATACGGTAGTCTTATAAAAATTAAAGTTGATAATATGCGTGAGCAGCATTCAGCAATCGTTGGCGAGGAACATAAAGCCCCTACGCCTGCTAAAAAAGTAGAAAAACATCCATATGCTATTGTAACGATTGCTATGGGTGAGGGTGTGGCTGAATTATTGCGCTCTATCGGTGCTTCCTATGTCATTGAAGGCGGTCAAACAATGAATCCTTCAACTGAAGATATCGTGAAGGCTGTACAAGAAATCGGTGCAGAGAAAGTATTAATCTTACCGAATAATAAAAATATAGTGATGGCAGCGGAGCAAGCGGTTGAACTATTAGAAATTGATGCAGCAGTAGTTCCTACAAAGACGATTCCTCAAGGAATGGCAGCGATTTTAGCGTTTAACCCAGAGGCGGCTGTTGATGTAAATAAAAAAACAATGTCAGAAGCATTTACAAATGTGAAGACAGGTCAAGTTACCTATGCAGTCCGTGATACATCTATTGATGGTGTTGAAATTCACAAAGATGATTTTATGGCGTTGGCAGAAGGGAAAATTGTCCTTTCTACACCAGCACTAAAGGATGCAGCTGAAAAAGTAATTAAGGATTTAGTCGATGAAGATGCTGAGATTGTTACAGTCATTTATGGTGAAGATACAACTGAACAAGCTGCCTCTGAGTTGGTAGCTTTCATTGAAGAGAACTATCCGGATGTGGAAGTTGAATTATTTGATGGTAAACAAGGGTTATATCCATATATTATTTCAGTAGAATAATTACATGCTACTTTGCTATTCCGTAAAGAAAGCAGTGCACAAAACGTGTACTGCTTTTGTTTATGCTACAAAGAGAATATTGGATTAAATTTATTAAAAACGTACTAAATATGAATCATTCAATGTACGTACCCACAGGATATAAAATTTGGAAATATTGGAATGTCAACGCTTTCGTAGTTGTGTATATATGGTACGGACAATAAATAAGCATAAATATTTACTATAAATTATAGTAGTGGTAATTTTCTGAAAGTTGATAAATTAAATGCTTTACTTTTATAGTAACTATCAAGCATGATATAAATAAAAATAAATATTATTATACGGATAGAATAGAGGGGTGTTTGTATGAAGTTTACTTCAGTATTTGATATTATTGGACCAGTCATGATTGGGCCCTCCTCCTCTCATACGGCAGGAGCAGCTCGCATCGGGCGTGTTGCAAGGGATTTATTTGGTAGACAACCTAAATGGGCAAAAATTCATTTATATGGATCGTTTGCAGAAACGTATAGAGGGCATGGTACAGATGTTGCGATTGTAGGAGGCTTATTAAATTACGATACATTTGATGATCGTATTAAAACGGCATTTGAAGATGCCAAAAAAGCAGGATTAGAATACGAATTCATTCCTGAAACAGCTAATACCGAGCATCCAAATACGGCTCGACTTGTCATTGGAGACGATGAAGGGGAAATGTCAGTAGTCGGTATTTCAATTGGTGGCGGAAAAATTGAAGTCAGTGAAGTCAATGGCTTTAAATTACGTTTAACTGGTGGTATGCCAGCTATTCTTGTTGTTCATGATGATCGTGCTGGCTGTATTGCCAATGTAGCCAATTGCTTGGCGATGCATGAAGTCAACATTGGGCATATGGAGGTATCACGTATCGAACGTGGCTTAACTGCTTTAATGGTAATTGAAGTTGATCAAAACATTGAGGATAAGGTGCTACAGCAAATATCTTTAATTCCATATATTACAAAGGTCTCGAAAATTAATAACTAAGGAGGTGTCCTGTGATGGACGTTTTATTTCATAATGTTCGGGAACTTGTTGAACGAGCAGAGAAAGAAGATAAATTAATATCAGAAATTATGATTGAACAAGAAATATTGATAACTGGTAGAACGCGTGAAGAAATCATCCGGCAAATGGATCGAAATCTAACAGTGATGGAAGAAGCAATTGAACGTGGATTACAAGGTGTGCAATCAGTAACAGGTTTAACTGGTGGGGATGCCGTATTACTTCAAAATTATATTGCACAAGGAAAGTCACTTTCAGGTGATTTATTATTAGATGCAGTAAGTAAAGCGGTTGCAACTAATGAAGTAAATGCTGCAATGGGAACAATCTGTGCAACACCAACAGCAGGTTCAGCAGGTGTAGTGCCAGGAACACTGTTTGCAGTAAAAAACAAACTAAATCCAACTCGTGAGCAAATGATTCGTTATTTATTTACGTCAGGAGCATTTGGATTTGTGGTAGCCAATAACGCTTCCATCTCTGGGGCTGCGGGTGGTTGTCAGGCTGAGGTTGGTTCAGCTGCAGGTATGGCTGCCGCTGCTATTGTCGAAATGGCTGGAGGTACACCACAGCAATGTTCAGAAGCGTTTGCCATTACACTAAAAAACATGCTAGGTCTTGTTTGTGATCCAGTGGCTGGCTTGGTTGAAGTGCCTTGTGTCAAACGTAATGCTATGGGTGCATCTAACTCCCTTGTAGCGGCGGATATGGCACTTGCTGGTGTAACAAGTCGTATTCCATGTGATGAAGTAATTGGTGCTATGTATCGCATTGGACAATCTATGAGTCCTAATCTTAAAGAGACGGCACGAGGCGGTCTAGCAGCAACACCAACTGGTAAGGCGATCAGTAAAGCCATTCTTGAAAATGGTGGCTTACAAAGCATTAAAGCACTTCAATAAATATAAGAAACATGCTATCTAAATAGGTAGCATGTTTTTATGTTGGTTGATAACTTACTGGAAAGAAAAAACCTCTTACGTACATAGTCGATTTAAGTATAATTAAATTTTAATAAGGAAATGTATTTATCTTAATTATATAGCAGGGACGTGAATAGAGATGGATTTGCGTAATTTGAAAACATTTCATGTTGTTTCAACTTACCTCAACTTTACAAAAGCGGCTGAAATTCTTAATTATAGCCAGCCTACAATTAGCCAACAGATTAAAGCGTTAGAGGAAGAGTTAGGGCATATCTTAATTAATCGAATGGGTAAGAAGATGTTCCTTTCTCAAGTAGGAAAAATAGTAAAGGAACATACAGATCAATTATTTGGGATTATTGAAGAAATGGAACAGGATTTGAAGAATTTCGAAAAGCCATTTGGTCATTTGACAATCGCTGCACCAGAGTTTTATTGCGGCTATTATTTATCACATATTATCGGCTCGTTTTTAAAACAGTACCCTCAGGTAAACCTAAAACTTCTTTGTGCCAATAGTAAAGAAACAGCCAAACTTGTGAGTTCAAACCAAGCAGATATAGGTTTTGTAGCTGGATCCCCTAGTTACGCTGGTGTAGAGGGGATTTTATTGGAGGAAGAGGATTTAGTATTGGTTGGAAATCCACTTATTATAAAGGATCGTACTGTGCAGGAAATATTTGATGATTATCCCTTTATAACCTATGGAATGGATGAGTGTATTGTCAGTTGCCTGCAAGAAATTAAGTGTAAGCCACAAACAATAGTGGAATTTGGAAGCGAGGAAGCAATTAAGAGAGCAGTAATGGAACAAGTGGGTCTAGCCTTGTTGAGTGATATTATTATTCAAAAAGAGGTAACCAAAGGGAGTCTTCAAGTTCTGTACCGATTCCCTAAAAAGTTACCCACTTATTTAATTTTTCCTCAAAATGCTAAAACATTTAGTAATGTAAGTACATTTATTGATTTAGTTAAAGACACATGGAAAACAATTTAATTGGTTTGTATATCGAAAAGAATGAAAAGAATGTTGCTGCCTGGTGAAATCGCAGGGATGTAACGTTCTTTTTATTTGTAATTTTTTTGATGTATCCCAAAGAATTTATATGTAAATTTATCAATAGTAACTATTCAAAATAGTAATTTTTTATTTATTTTTTTATCAATTACAATAAATAAGACGGAAATTTCAAAAAAAGGGGATGGCTTTTTATGTTGGAGAGATATGTTACGTATTGATAGTGGACATAAAAATTTGTTTTTATTCAATGATTCAACTAAGGAGGATGGCGGATGAGTAAATTTATAGCTAATAAAGAAATAGAGCAACAAAAAGGAATTAATGTTTATGTGTTAATCTTTTGCCTTATTGTTATATCATCTATTTTAACGTATTTTATTCCAGCTGGTTCATTTCAACGGGAAGAAGTTAATGGACGTCAAGTGATTCAACCTGGGACATTTAGTTTTACAGATATGAACCCCATTGGATTTTTGGATATTTTTAGCAGTGTACATTCAGGCATGCTGCAAGGAGCAAGTATTATTTTCTTCGTATTGATTGTAGGAGGTACCTTTGGAATACTATCAGCCACAGGGGCATTAGAATCCTTTATCGCCATGCTATCTGTAAAAATGGCAAAACGCGAAATGTTAATAATACCAGTATTAATGTTGTTTTTCGCCTGTGCTGGGTCATTAATGGGGATGTCTGATGAAACGATTGTATATGTAGGAATTCTTGCACCGCTTGCTGTTGCCCTAGGGTTTGATGCAATTACAGGTTTTGCAATTGTTATTCTTGGTGCATCTGTCGGATTTTCGGCAGCTGTTATGAATCCGTTTACAGTAGGAATAGCGCAAGAGATTGCGGGCTTGCCATTATTTTCAGGAATTGCTTTTCGAATTGTCATTTTTATTGTCTTATACACAGTAGCAACAATATATGTTTATCGCTATGCAAGAAAAGTGAAAAATAATCCTAAACTCGGCTTTTATGGAAATTTTCGCAATGATGAGGGTGATTTCGTACAGGGGAATTCGAAAATGGAAATAAGACATAAGCTTGTTATGGCTACATTTCTTTTGAATTTTATCGTATTGATGTACGGGGTTGTAAAACTAGGTTGGTACATTACTGAAATAGCTGGTTTATTTTTATTGTTTGGTATTTTAATGGGGCTTATTGGCAAATTATCACCTTCGCATATTGCTAATTCATTTATGAAGGGCGCAGGTGATTTAGTTGGTGGCGCTCTTATCATTGGGTTAGCTCAGTCTATTTTAGTGATTTTCAATAACTCAGGATTAATTGATACAATTCTCTTTTACACATCTGCATTGCTTGATTCAGTTCCACCTGCACTAAATGCTGTAGGGATGTTTATCTTCCAGTTATTTTTAAATTTTTTAGTACCATCAGGAAGTGGACAGGCTGCCTTAACGATGCCAATTATGGCACCTTTATCAGATATGATCGGTGTTACAAGACAAACAGCCGTACTTGCCTATCAATTTGGCGATGGTATGTCGAATATTATATTCCCAACAGTAGGTTTTTTAATGGCGGGATTATCAATGGCGGGTATTCCTTGGGGTAAATGGATAAAGTGGATTTTTCCGTTTATGCTTATTCAAGTAACAGTTGCGGTAATATCGCTCATTATTGCACAAGTCATACAATACGGACCTTTCTAAAGGAGTTTAACAATGGAAATAATGAATATAAAAAAATTAGCAGAAAAGGCAATAGAGGATCGCCGTCATCTGCACCAATACCCAGAGCTTTCTGGTGAAGAATACGAAACAAGTGAGTTTATTCGTAAAAGACTAGAGGAGTTAGATATAGAAATTCTAGATTATGAACCTCCAGGTGTAGTGGCGTTTATAAAAGGGACAAAGGGAACAAAAACTATTGCATTACGTGCCGATATAGATGCCTTACCTATAAAAGAAGAGGGAGACAAACCGTACATTTCAGACAGGCAAGGTGTTGCTCATATGTGTGGCCATGATGGTCATACAGCGATTTTATTAGCAGTTGCAACATGGATAAGCTTAAATAGAGAGAAAATCGAGCCGAATATCAAGCTTATATTTCAATCAGCAGAGGAGATCACGCCAAGTGGCGCTGATTTATTAATTCAAAAAGGTGTGTTGGAAGATATAGATGCTATTTTTGGCATTCACTTATGGCAAGGTTTAGAGAAAGGGAAGATAGGTTTAACACATGGACCGATGATGGCTTCTATTGATGATTTTGAAATTATCATTCAAGGGTATGGTGGTCATGGTTCGATGCCACATGAAACAATTGATCCTATTTATATAGCTAGCCATTTAATGCAAGCTTTTCAAAGTATCATAAGTAGAAATGTCAATCCTATCGATGCGGGTGTCATTACAGTTGGTAATATACAAGCGGGAACCACTTATAATATTATTCCTGATACGGCAAAATTAACTGGAACGATCAGAGCATTGACACCGAACACTGTAAAAATCATTAAATCGAAAATGGTAAGTTTAACAGAAGGGATTTGCCGAGCATTTGGAGCAGAAGGAAAAATCGATTTTATTTTAGGAACACCTCCGCTCGTCAATGATCCAACACAATCGCGATTTATTGAATCGATTGTACGGGAACAATTCGGAGATACCGCATTTAAGGTAGTCGAACCAGTCATGGGTGGAGAAGATTTTTCTTATTATTTACAACATAAGCCTGGAGCATTTGTTTTTGTAGGTATGGGTGGTGAAAAAAGCCAATATCCACATCATCATCCACGATTTGATCTAGATGAAGATGTTTTCCCTGATGCGATTCAACTATTTATAAATATTATCTTGCAACATAAATAATCAGACTATTTATACGAAAAGGAGTTTTACATCGTGATAAAAAAGATTGAAGTGTTTGCAGCACGTTTACAATTAAAGGAACCCTTCGTTATTTCTTATGTTCATTTAGATGATATGCCAACTATTCTTACCAGAATCGAGACGGATGAGGGTGTAGTTGGCTGGGGTGAAGCTGTGCCTGATCAAAATGTGACGGGTGAAACTTGGGAGAGCACGTATCACGTTATTAAACATGAACTAGCACCATTACTGATTGATGAAGATCCATTTGCAGTAGACCGTATCCATAAAAAGTTTAATGAAAAAATTGATGGAGTCCCTTCAGCAAAAGCCGCATTGGACATTGCACTCTACGATTTGATGGGGAAAATGACTGGTCAACCAGTTTATCAATTAATTGGTGGAAAAGCACATGAGGAATTACAGGTACCAAGAGTGATTAGCATTAAGAGTCCTGAGGAAATGGCTAAAGATGCAAGTGAATTTGTAAAATCGGGTTTCCGTAATATTAAAATTAAGGTTGGTACAAATGCTGATTTAGATATTGCTCGTATTCGTGCGGTAAGAGAAGCAATAGGTGAGGAGGTGCAACTGCGAGTAGATGCCAATCAAGGTTGGAATAGAATGGAGACACTAAAAGTAATAAGAGAAACTACAGCTTGTCATGTAGACTGGTACGAGCAACCTGTAAAAGCACATGATTTAAGAGCGTTAAAAGAAATCAGAGCCCTTTCACCTTGTAGTATTATGGTAGACGAAGGTGTTCATAATATTTATGATTTAGTCGATGTCATAGAAATGCGTGCTGCCGATATGCTAAATATAAAATTAATGAAATCAGGTGGAATCTATCCAGCTTTAGCGCTTGCAAGTCTTGCGGAGGCTGCAGAGATGCCTTGCCAAGTTGGCTCTATGGTTGAATCAGCAATCGGAACAATGGCTGGGGCACACCTAGCCATCAGTAAGTCGATTATCCATACAAACGAGATGGTCGGACCATTAATGTTTGTAAAAGATGTGGCAAATGTTACATACTATAAAGACATCCTGCAGTTAAGTGATAAAGCTGGATTAGGAATAGAAGTTGATGAGCAATATGTGAAAGAAATTACATGTTTCTCCTGTGAAATTAAATAATCACAAGTTTAACCCTATCAATCATTGGTAGGGTTTTTGCTTATATGTAGGGTTAGGGAAATAATTTATGGTACATTAGATAGAGAGAGTATAACACTACATAAACAATCAATGAAGGGAGTTGTGGGATAAGATGACTGAATTATATGGTCCCGTCAATGAATTAAAAGGCGTCGGGAAAGAAACAGCAGCCCATCTTGAATCACTAGGAATCAATACAATAGCTGATTTATTATGGACGTTCCCACATCGACATGAAGATTTTCGTTTAAAAGATTTAGCGCAAACACCACATAACGAACGGGTTACAGTTGAGTGTAAGGTGGAGCGGGAGCCTACGATTTTATTTTTAGGTCGTAATAAGTCAAGACTCCAAGTAACTGTTTTAGCAGGAAGACATTTAGTAAAAGTCGTATTTTTCAATCAGGGCTATTTAAAGCAAAAGCTTGTACCTGGTTCCATTATTACTGTGACTGGTAAATGGGATCGGGGTAGACAAGTAATCAATGGCACTTCAGTTACATTTGGTCCTAAAACAGATCAAGTTGACTTTGAGCCTGTCTATAGTCTGAAAGGCTTGATCCCCCAAAAAAGATTTCGAAAATATATGCGACAAGTGTTAGACGATTGTGGAGAAGTACTGCCAGAGACAATTCCATATTATTTACAAGAGTCGTATAAGCTTGTTTCAATAAGAGAGGGCTTGGAGGGTATTCATTTTCCACTGGATGCTGGGCATGCTAAACAAGCAAGGAGACGCTTTGCCTATGAGGAGCTATTAAACTTCCAATTGCGTATTCAAGCTTTACGGAAAATAAGGAAGGATAGTGAACACGGTACAGTTATTCAATTTAATGTGCATAAGTTACGAGATTTTATTGCTTCCTTACCCTATGAATTAACGAATGCTCAAAAACGCGTGGTGAATGAAATTTGTAAGGATTTGAAGGAGCCGCATCGAATGAATCGCTTGCTACAAGGGGATGTAGGTTCGGGTAAAACCGTTGTAGCAGCAATAGGGCTATATGCAGCAGTAACAGCAGGTTTTCAAGGAGCCTTGATGGCACCAACTGAAATATTAGCAGAACAACACTTAGAGAATTTGAAAGAATGGTTCCAACCATTTGGCGTTCGTGTTGCACTCTTATCCGGGTCCACTAAAACAAAAGAGCGACGTGTGATCTTAGCTGATTTGGCAAATGGAGATCTTGATATTGTTATTGGTACACATGCACTAATCCAGCCAGATGTTATTTTTCATAAACTTGGCTTTGTCATCACGGATGAACAGCACCGCTTTGGTGTGGAGCAACGACGTATTTTGCGTGATAAAGGGGAGAATCCCGATGTGCTTTTTATGACAGCTACCCCGATACCACGAACATTAGCTATTACTGCATTTGGGGAAATGGACGTATCGATGATTGATGAAATGCCAGCAGGGCGTAAGCAGATTGAAACGCATTGGATGAAGAAAGAACAATTCGGCTCCGTTTTATCTAAGCTAGAATTAGAGTTAGCGGCTGGAAGACAAGCCTATGCGATTTGTCCGCTTATCGAGGAATCCGATAAGCTTGATGTTCAGAATGCTGTGGAAATTTATGAGCAGCTAGCGACTTACTTTAAAGATCGTTATCATGTCGGTTTAATGCATGGACGTTTATCAGCTGATGAAAAAGATGCGGTTATGCGTGCTTTTAGTGAAGGGACTATTCAAGTTTTAGTTTCTACAACCGTTGTAGAGGTAGGTGTAAATGTGCCAAATGCTACCTTTATGATTGTCTATGATGCTGAACGCTTTGGCCTAGCGCAGTTGCATCAGCTTCGAGGTCGTGTTGGTCGTGGTGAGCACCAATCATACTGTATTTTACTTGCAGATCCTAAGTCTGATGAGGGGAAAGAACGTATGCAATCGATGACAGAAACAAATGATGGTTTCCGTTTAGCTGAAAAAGATCTTGAATTAAGGGGGCCAGGAGACTTTTTTGGTAGAAAACAAAGTGGTTTACCTGATTTTAAAGTAGCTGATTTAGTACATGATTATCGTATATTGGAGACCGCAAGAAAAGATGCCTCAGAGATGCTTGAAACAAAAGCATTTTGGCAGGATGACGACTATCAATACTTGCGTAAAATGCTAGAAGATACTGGTGTTTTACAAGGAGAGCGCTTCGATTAATCTGAGAAGCTTGTTAGCACAGAAAGAATGTAAGTACTTGATTTCAAAACAAGTCTTGCATTCTTTTTTTAACCTCTATATACTGATATTAGTACCAAGTGCTAATAACAACTCAAAAGGTGGCGAATGAAGTTGAGACGAACGAAAAAAGAGCGACAGCGACTACTATCTGAAACGATAGCTGAAAATCCATTCGTCACAGATGAACAGCTAGCAACACAGTTTCAGGTAAGTGTCCAAACAATTCGTTTAGACCGTATGGAATTATCAATACCAGAATTACGCGAGCGAATTAAAGATGTTGCTTCAAAAAACTATGAAAATGAAGTAAAATCTCTCCCGATTGATGAGGTAATTGGGGAGATAGTAGATATTGAATTAGATCATCGAGCACTCTCGATTTTTGATGTACAAGAAGAGCATGTTTTTCAGCGTAATGGCATCGCACGTGGGCATCATTTGTTTGCGCAAGCAAATTCATTAGCGGTTGCAGTAATTGATGACGAACTAGCACTAACCGTACATTCCAATATTACGTTTGTGAAACCTGTACGAGCTGGAAATCGTGTTATTACAAAAGCGATTGTTATCGGACGAGATGAACAAACACATCGAACAAAAGTTGAGGTAACATCTACCGTTAATGGTGAAACCGTTTTTGTTGGTGAGTTTGATATGTACCGCACGAAAGGTAAAGGTGAGTAACAATGAAATTAGCGCTTGATGGAATGGGTGGAGACAATGCACCAAAGTCAGTTGTTGAAGGTGCACTTTTAGCATTAGAGCAAATTCCAAACTTAGAAATTCAACTATATGGTCATCAAGATAAGCTGGAACCATTTTTAAAACAACATGATCGATTAAAGGTTATACATTGTGAGGAAGCAGTAGAAGGAACTGATGATCCTGCCCGTGCTGTTCGTAGAAAAAAGGATTCTTCCATGGCACGTATGATGGATGCAGTAGAAGAGGGTAAAGCAGATGCTTGCCTTTCTGCAGGGAACACAGGGGCCCTGATGGCGGGTGGCCTATTTAAAGTAGGTCGCATTGAGGGAATAGCTAGACCAGCATTAGCTACAACGCTACCAACATTAGACGGTAAAGGGTTTTTGATGCTTGATTTAGGGGCAAATGCAGATGCTCGCCCAGAGCATTTAGTGCAATATGCCATTATGGGTGATATTTATGCTAAAAAGGTTGGAGGTTTGCAAAAACCACGAATTGGCTTATTAAATATCGGTACCGAGGATAAAAAAGGGAATGAATTAACAAAAGCTGCCTTCGAATTATTGAAGGAAGCAGATTTGAATTTTATTGGAAATGTAGAAGCTCGTGATTTACTTGAAGGAGTAGCTGATGTTGTTGTAACAGATGGCTTTACAGGAAATATGGTGTTGAAGTCTATTGAAGGGACAGCAGGTGCTTTATTTTCTATGTTAAAAGAGGCCTTTATGTCTTCAACGAAAACGAAAATTTCAGCAGCGCTCATGAAAAATAATTTACGTGACTTGAAAAATAAAATGGACTATACAGAGTATGGTGGCGCAGGATTGTTTGGCTTACAAGCACCTGTTATTAAGGCACATGGATCATCAAATGCGAAAGCGATTTTCAGTGCCATTCGACAAGCCAATACGATGGTAGAGCATACGGTTATTTCGACGATTACGGAGACAGTACGCCACATAGAAATTGATTAAGCAAAGGGGATTATTCAAATGACAAAAATAGCATTTATTTTTCCAGGACAGGGTTCACAAGTAGTTGGAATGGGTCAAGAGTTTGTTGAAAATGCTGCAGAAAGTAAAGCATTTTATGATCGCGCAGATCAGGCTCTTCAATTTGAATTATCTAAATTAATGTTAGAAGGTCCAGCAGAAGAGTTAACACTGACATATCATGCACAGCCAGCGCTACTTACTACTGGTGTAATGGTGGCTGAAAAGTTACGTGCAGCAGGTATTCAACCACACTACGCAGCGGGTCATTCACTTGGAGAATATGGTGCATTGGTGTTAGCAGGTGTTATGTCATTTGATGATGCTGTGTCAATCGTGCATAAACGAGGTCTTTATATGAATGAAGCTGTGCCAGCAGGTCAAGGCGCAATGGCGGCAATTTTAGGAATGGAACTAGAGGCATTGAACGAGGTAACAGAGCAGGTATCAGCATCAGGTGACTCTGTTCAGGTGGCTAATGTGAATTGTCCAGGACAAATTGTTATTTCGGGCACTAAAGAAGGTGTGGATAAAGCAAGTGTTGCTGCCAAAGAAGCTGGTGCAAAACGAGCAATACCTTTAGTTGTAAGTGGTCCCTTCCACTCTGATTTAATGCGTCCATCTTCAGAGAAACTGCAAGCAGCATTGGCAGAGATTTCTTTATCTGCACCTGAAATTCCTGTAATTGGCAATGTGATGGCGAAGGAATTAAAAGATGTAGCAGCAATACAACAAGAGCTAGTTGAACAGGTATACAGTGCTGTTCAATGGGAAGCTTCTATGCGTGAAATGCTTGCGCAAGGTGTTGACGTCTTTATCGAATGTGGACCTGGTAAAGTATTAAGCGGTCTCTTGAAAAAAATTGATCGCTCTGTTGCAACTTATTGTGTTTATGATGAAGCTTCGTTAGAAGCGGTTTTAGAAGCGTCGAAGGAGTGGTCAATTAATGCGTAAATTAGAAGGAAAAGTAGCTGTTGTAACAGGAGCTTCAAGAGGGATTGGACGTGCTATTGCTTTAAAGCTTGCAGAAGAAGGTGCTAAGGTTGTTGTGAACTATAGTGGCTCTCAGGCAAAAGCAGAGGAAGTAGTAGCGATGATTCAAGAAAACGGTGGCGAAGCAATTGCTGTACAAGCTAGCGTCTCTCAGACAGAAGAAGTGACAGCATTAATGGATGCTGCTGTGAAAACATACGGCTCTCTTGATATTTTAGTGAATAATGCTGGTATTACAAGAGATAACTTGCTCATGCGTATGAAAGAAGACGAATGGGACGATGTATTAAATACGAACCTTAAAGGTGTTTTCCTTTGTACAAAAGCAGTCACACGTCAAATGATGAAGCAACGTGCAGGTCGCATTATTAATATTTCTTCCATCGTTGGTGTAGCGGGTAATGCTGGTCAAGCCAACTATGTTGCGGCTAAAGCAGGTGTTATTGGACTAACGAAAACGACGGCAAAGGAATTAGCTTCTCGTAATATTTTAGTTAATGCTATTGCACCAGGTTTTATCGAAACGGAAATGACAGAACAATTGCCAGAGGATATCAAACAAGGTATGCTAACACAGATTCCTCTTGCGAAACTTGGTCAGCCAGAGGATATCGCAAAAGCAGTAGCTTTCCTTGCATCGGAGGACGCAAATTATATGACTGGACAAACGCTTCATATTGATGGCGGTATGGTTATGTAATTTCAATTAGGCATATAAGCTGATTTTTTGTATAATCATTTGAGGGGAGGTGAATCATTTGTCTACAGTATTAGAACGCGTAACAAAAGTAATCGTGGACCGTTTAGGTGTGGAAGAAAGCGAAGTAACGCTTGAAGCTTCTTTCCGTGATGATTTAGGTGCTGACTCATTAGACGTAGTTGAGCTTGTAATGGAGCTTGAAGACGAATTCGATATGGAAATTTCTGATGAAGATGCTGAAAAAATCTCAACAGTAGGTACTGCAATCTCATACATCGAAAGTAAATTAAACTAATTTCGTTAAAACTTTATTTAGTGAAAATAGATCACCTCTAATGGTGTAATGGTCATCGTAATCATACAATGGTTTTATGGTAGCTTGAATAAAGTAGAAATTACTTTTTCTGCATCCCTTGTTTGAAGGAGCAGATTCAATGAATGAAGATGTATTTAAAGGGGACGAAATGGATCGGTTTTCGATCTATTAACGTCCCTTTTTTATGTTAAAAATCTAATGACCAGTCAGCTTCAGACTTCTCTCTCATGGGAGATGCATGCTGTATGAAGAGGAATTTTCGGAAAAATTTCCAAAACATTGTGTTTAAGCCGAAATACTTTTGCATAAACGCCCTGAAAAAGGTACACTAAAACGGTAGAAACTATTAGGAAGGCAGATTTGTTCAATGGCTATGAAAAGAAAAGGAACTATGCAGAAATCTGGCGTACTTCCTGAAAAAGTACGCAACCAATTTGAGCTGTTACAGCATGAATTAAATATCACATTTATTAATAAAAATTTATTGTATCAAGCATTCACGCATTCATCTTATGTGAATGAGCATCGCCGTAAATTATTTACGGATAATGAGCGTCTTGAATTTTTAGGAGACGCAGTACTTGAACTGTCTGTTTCTAAATATCTTTTTGAGAAATACCCAAATATGAGCGAGGGTGAGTTAACAAAGCTAAGAGCTTCCATTGTATGTGAGCCATCACTAGTGATTTTTGCTAACGAACTAGGCTTTGGACGCTTTGTATTACTTGGAAAAGGTGAGGAATTAACAGGTGGTCGGGAACGTCCAGCGCTGCTTGCAGATGTCTTTGAATCATTTGTAGGTGCACTCTATTTAGATCAAGATTTACAAACGGTCGTGTCATTTTTAGAACGAATCGTGTTCCCAAAAGTAGAAGTCGGTGCTTTTTCGCATGTGATGGATTTTAAAAGTCAATTGCAAGAAATGGTACAGCAAACGAATAATGGACTTCTTCATTATGAGATTATCGATGAAAAAGGCCCAGCACATAATCGTACCTTTGTATCAAGCGTATTATTAAATGGACAAGAGCTTGGTATTGGTCGTGGAAAATCAAAAAAAGAAGCCGAGCAGCAAGCTGCACAATGTGCAATGCGGATGATGCGTGAAGAAGCTGCAAAAGAGGAGGCTTAATAGATGTTCCTAAAACGACTAGAAGTGATTGGCTTTAAATCTTTTGCGGAACGCATTGGAATTGATTTTGTACCTGGTGTTACAGCCGTTGTTGGACCAAATGGCAGTGGAAAAAGTAATGTCACAGATGCGATTCGTTGGGTACTTGGGGAGCAATCGGCAAAGTCGTTACGTGGAGCAAAGATGGAAGATGTTATTTTCGCTGGGAGTGACTCTCGTAAGCCACTCAACTTTGCAGAGGTAACACTTATTTTAGATAATACTGACGAGCAACTTGCTTTTTCTTATACAGAAGTCAGTGTAACAAGACGCGTATACCGTTCAGGTGATAGTGAATATTTATTAAATAACCAACAGTGTCGCCTGAAGGATATTACGGACTTGTTTATGGATTCAGGACTTGGGAAAGAGGCATTTTCAATTATTTCTCAAGGTCGTGTTGATGAAATATTAAATAGTCGACCTGATGACCGTCGTTCTATTTTTGAAGAGGCAGCTGGCGTTTTAAAGTATAAAATAAGAAAGAAAAAAGCTGAACATAAGCTTGTTGAAACAGATGAAAATTTGTATCGTGTATTAGACATTCTCCATGAATTAGACAACCGATTAGAGCCGCTTGAAATGCAGGCATCTAGTGCAAGAGATTATGTACAAATGTCTTCTGAGCTAAAGGATTTTGATATTGCAATTCTTGTGCATGATTTTAGAAATTGTGCACAATCTTTGCATGCGCTTAAAGAGGAATTTACGGAGCTTTCTGCAACAGAGCTAGAACAAGCTCAAAATATTTCAATGATTGATAAACAGACCGCTAATATACGTAAGCTATTAAAAGATCTAGATGATTACTTGGATGTTTCGCAGGCTGAGCTTGTCAATGCCACTATGGAGGTAGAGCGTTGGGATGGTCGTAAGGCATTAATGGCTGAAAAACGCCAAAATGCATCGAATCAACTACTACAACTGAATACAACATTACAAGAGGCTAAGGCAGAAGTAGAATTACTCCTGGTTCAAGAACAGGAGAAAAAAGAAGTGTTCTCTGAGAAGCAACAAGCCGTATCAGTATTAAAGCAGAGCATCAAGCAGTTAGAGCAATCATTAAATCGATCTGTGACAGAAATCG
This sequence comes from Lysinibacillus sp. 1 U-2021, assembly GCF_029916965.1. Lineage (NCBI taxonomy): Bacteria > Bacillati > Bacillota > Bacilli > Caryophanales > Bacillaceae > Lysinibacillus > Lysinibacillus sp. 1 U-2021. The sequence continues at coordinate 4,519,585 of NZ_CP123966.1, read as the reverse complement.
AGGAAGAAATAGAAGACTATAAAAATCGATATATTGATTCATTAAATGAAGAAGCAACAGTCAAGAACGAATTGAAAAATATCGATCAGCAATTAGCTCAACAAAAGGCAATGGCGGCAAAAATGTCCGATCAAACAGATGAAATTGGACAAGAGCTTATGCAAATCATTGCTGAAAAAGAAAAGCTAGTGGTTGAACATGCCTTAACAACCAATGATTTACAGAAAAAAATAGAGCAACATGAAACCTTACAAATACAGTTAAAAAATGTCAATATTTCCTTTACTGAAAAGCAGGATATGTTGTACAAAGCGTATCAACACCAACAACAACTAAAGGCTAGAAAAGATACATTAGCTGAACTCGAAGCTGATTTTTCTGGGTTCTTCCAAGGTGTTAAAGAAGTTTTGCTTGCTCGAGATAAAGGTGATTTACAAGGTATTGAGGGTGCTGTAGCAGAGTTAATCCAAGTTGAAGGAAAGTATTCGCAAGCGATTGAAACAGCTTTAGGTGCTGCCTCTCAACATATTGTCACAACCAATGAGCGTCATGCGCAACAGGCCATTCACTGGTTAAAACAAAAACGGGCTGGACGTGCTACTTTTTTACCGAAAACAGTCATGAAATCACGCAAAATTAATCCAGGAACTATTCAGCTAGCAACTGAACATCCTGCCTTTATTCAAATGGCAGATGCACTTGTCACTTTTAACGAAGACAATCGAACAATTGTTGAAAATCTTTTAGGTAATGTCATTGTGGCATCAAATTTAGAAGGCGCAAGTCAAATTGCCCGATTATGTGGTTTCCGATACCGAGTTGTCACTCTTGAAGGAGATATTGTTAATGCAGGGGGTTCCTTAACAGGTGGTGCACTGAAACAGCAATCCTCACTCTTTACAAGAAAAGCTGAGTTAGATGATTTAATCATTAAGCTAGAATCGTTACAGGCCTCCATTTATAGTGCAGAACAGGCTGTTGCAGCCGAAAAAGAGAAGCTTGCGGTACTGCGAGATCAAGTAGAGCAATTAAAGCTTGAAGGAGAGCAATTACGAAAAGATGAGATGCAACAGTCAAGTCGTATTCGTGAGCTAGAAGTCGTTGAAAACAGCTTATCAGCCAGAGTAACCTTTGCTTCAACTGAAACAAAGGATGTAAAAACACGTGAGGAAGCATTGTTAACACAAAAACAAGCAGCAGAGGAGCGCTTAAATACCCTTGCCATAGAGCTTGTCGAAATCAATGAAACTGTCGAACAATTAAGTAAGGTAAAGTTACAAGGGGAGACAGAGAAAGACGTCTTAAGAGAACAGCTTGCCGAAAAGCGTTCACAGTTAGCGGTTATGCAAGAACAAATGTCACAAGTTCAAATTACAACTGCTGAACTGGCACTACAATTAAACAAAGCACAACAAAAAGTTAAAAATATTTCTCAGGAAATAATGTGGCTGCAATCTGATGAATCGACAAATCATTTAAGTGATGAAGAGGTTGAGGAACAGGTTGCGACATGGAAAGCAAGAAGAGATGCCTTACAAGAGACTATTTCTGAAAAGAAAGAGCAGAAAATAGGACAACAACAAGAACTCTCTACATTGGAAGAACAACTCAAGGAACTGCAACGTATTCATAAAGGATACCTTGAAGCAATTCGTGCCAATGAGTTAAAACGTAATCGTGTAGAATTTGAAATGGATAATTTTATCGAACAACTCGAAGAAAATTATCAGTTAACATTCGAAGAGGCTGAAAAAGAAGCTCTGGCAATAGAAGATGAAGAGTTTGTGCGAAGACGTGTTAAATTGTTAAAAAGATCCATTGAAGAGCTAGGACCTGTTAATTTAAGTGCGATTGAGGAATATGATAGAGTACTAGAACGTCATACTTTCTTAACTGAACAACGGGAGGACTTGCTTGCTGCACAGGAAACATTACATGAAGCAATCAAAGAAATGGATGAAGAAATGACGTTGCGCTTTAGTGAAACGTTTTATGCTATTAGAGAGCAATTTAAACGTGTTTTCCGTGAATTGTTTGGTGGGGGACAAGCTGATTTGGTTTTAATTGACCCACAAAATTTATTGGAAACAGGTATTGAAATTGTGGCACAGCCTCCAGGAAAAAAATTACAGAATTTAAGTTTGCTTTCTGGTGGTGAGCGTGCACTTACAGCCATTGCTTTGCTATTCTCCATTTTAAATATTCGACCTGTACCATTTTGTATTCTGGATGAAGTAGAGGCGGCTTTAGATGAGGCGAATGTTGTGCGTTATAGCCAGTATTTGAAAAAGTTTAGTCTCGACACACAATTCATTGTGATTACTCATCGTAAAGGAACAATGGAGGGAGCTGATGTCTTGTATGGTATAACCATGCAAGAATCAGGTGTGTCGAAACTTGTATCAGTAAAACTAGAAGATGAACCCGTACTTGCGGAGCAAAGGAGCGAACAAGCATGAGTTTTTTTAAACGTTTAAAAGATAAATTAATGGGTAATCCAGCAGAGGAAGAGAAGCTAGACGCAACCGACAAAGAACAGGAATCTGACCATTCGGAGCCAGAGCTTAAAGAATCAAACGAACCTGCTGCCATTGAGACCGTTGATCTAAAAGTGTCTGAACAAGATGAAGAATCACCAGAAATGGAGATTGTGAAAGAAGTGGAAGCCGAGGCCTCGCCTGAAATAGAAGAAGCACAGCTAGATGTTCAGGAGCTAGCAGTAGTAGAGGATGAACAACTGGAAGAGAAAAAGCCTTCTGCTTGGTCAATAACACAAAAATTCAAGGCTGGTCTTGAAAAAACACGTAATTCTTTTACATCAAAAGTGAATGACCTTGTGGCACGCTATCGTAAAGTGGATGAGGATTTCTTTGAAGAATTAGAGGACTTACTATTACAGGCTGATGTCGGATTTGAAACAGTCATGGAACTTATGGATAAACTGCGTTATGAAGTGCAACGTAAAAATATTAAAGATACAAATGGCATCCAAGCAGTGATTTCTGAGAAGCTTGTCGAAATTTATGAGCAAGGTGAAGAAGATTTAATTGAACTAACTATGCAGCCAGATGGTGAACTAACTGTTATTCTATTTGTTGGCGTAAATGGTGTTGGGAAAACAACAACGATAGGTAAGCTAGCACACCGTTTAAAATCTCAAGGGAAAACGGTTGTATTAGCTGCGGGTGATACGTTCCGTGCAGGTGCTATTGATCAATTACAAGTATGGGGAGATCGTGTTGGTTGTGAGGTTATTAAACAATCAGAAGGCTCTGACCCGGCGGCAGTCATGTATGATGCGATTCGTGCAGCAAAAAACAGAAAAGCAGATGTGTTGATTTGTGATACAGCGGGACGCTTGCAGAACAAAGTGAACCTAATGAATGAGCTTGAAAAAGTTCATCGTGTTATTTCACGTGAAATTCCAAATGCTCCACATGAAGTATTATTAGCATTAGATGCAACAACTGGCCAAAATGCGCTTGTTCAAGCACAAACATTTAAAGAGGCAACGAATGTGACAGGGATTGTTTTAACAAAGTTAGACGGTACTGCTAAAGGGGGTATTGTTCTTGCTATTCGTAACAAGCTGCACATTCCTGTGAAATTTGTGGGTCTTGGTGAGAAAATGGATGATTTACAGCCATTTGATGCAGAAAGATATGTCTATGGATTATTTGCTGATGGTTTGGATAAGGAACTACAAAATAATGATGAGTAACAGCTAACAGTGGCTGAATAGTTTTAAATTGATTGCCATGTATGTCTTCTATTGAGAAAGCTGGATGCTTAGTTTGCTTCAGTTTTTGAACAAAATTGGATAAAATGACACTGACACATAATAGATAAAAACGCTCGATTGTGTATAGGATAATTGACTTGTTTAAAAGCGTAATACTAGCCAAAGGCAAAAAATGCCTGAAAGCTGCAATTTAGGCTTTTAGACAAGGAGATTACCTTGACACAGACGGGCGCTTTTCGTTATGATACAAATGACTAATAGCGGGAGGAGAAACATTCGATGCTACTTGAAAAAACAACACGCATGAACTTTCTCTTCGACTTTTATCAAGCATTATTAACAGATAAGCAAAGAAGTTATATGGAGCTATACTATTTGGATGATAACTCTCTAGGAGAAATTGCTGAATCGTATGGTGTTTCACGCCAAGCTGTTTACGATAATATTCGTCGAACTGAAGCGATGCTTGAGGAATATGAAGAAAAATTATGTTTACTTGAAAAATTTCAACAACGTACCCAAATGCTGTTACAGCTAACACAGGGGATTACAGAAAAAAGTATGACAGCTGAAGAGCAGCTAGCACTTATTGAGCAGCTGAAAGAATGGGATTAGGAGGCGAAAGCAATGGCTTTTGAAGGATTAGCGGAACGACTCCAAGGAACGATCCAAAAGATTAAAGGCAAAGGGAAAGTATCAGAGCAAGACGTTAAAGAAATGATGCGAGAAGTCCGATTTGCTTTAATCGAGGCGGATGTTAACTTAAAAGTAGTCAAAGAATTCGTGAAAAAGGTAAGTGAACGTGCTGTCGGTGTTGATGTTATGCAAAGTTTAACACCAGGTCAGCAAGTTATTAAAATTGTACAGGATGAACTAACAGAATTAATGGGGGGCGAACAAAGTCCCATTAAGTTTAATACGAAGCCACCCACTGTCATTATGATGGTCGGTCTACAAGGTGCGGGTAAAACGACCACTACAGGTAAATTGGCAAATGTTCTACGAAAAAAATATAATCGTAAACCATTATTAGTTGCCGCTGACGTTTATCGTCCAGCAGCTGTCCAACAATTACAAACATTAGGAAAACAGTTATCACTACCTGTTTTTGCGCTAGGTACTGAGGTATCTCCTGTAGAAATTGCACGTCAGGCAATTGAATTGGCAAAGGAAGAGCATCATGATGTAGTGATTATTGATACAGCTGGTCGACTTCATATCGATGAAGACCTAATGCAAGAGTTAAAGGATATTCGTGCATTAAAAGAGCCAGATGAGGTTTTCCTAGTTGTTGATGCCATGACGGGTCAAGATGCAGTCAATGTAGCAGAAAGCTTTAATGAGGCAATCGGTATTACTGGGGTTGTTTTAACAAAACTTGACGGTGATACGCGTGGTGGTGCTGCATTATCTATCCGTTCTGTGACGCAAAAACCAATTAAATTTGTCGGGATGGGCGAAAAAATGGATGCGCTTGAGCCATTCCATCCAGAGCGTATGGCCTCTCGTATATTAGGTATGGGCGATGTTCTGTCCCTTATCGAGAAAGCTCAGGCAAATGTAGATGAAGCCAAGGCCAAAGAATTAGAGGAAAAGTTTAAATCTCAAACATTCACTTTTGATGATTTTGTCGAGCAATTACAGCAAGTCAAGAAAATGGGCCCTCTTGATGAAATTTTAAAAATGCTACCAGGTGCTAACAAAATCAAAGGCTTAGATAATGTAAAAGTTGATGATAAGCAAATGGGGCGTGTAGAGGCCATTATTTACTCGATGACGCCTGCTGAAAAGACCAACCCAGAAATCATTAATGGTAGCCGTAAAAAGCGTATTGCGAAAGGCTCTGGGACATCTATTCAAGAGGTGAATCGTCTCATTAAACAATTCGATGAAATGAAAAAAATGATGAAACAAATGACTGGAATGGCAAGTGGTAAAGGGAAGAAAAAAATGAAATTACCAGGCTTTGATTCATTGTTTAAATAATAATTTTTAGGTGTTAAGAAAAAACACTTTACAAACAACCTAAACATTGATAATATACTATCTTGTGTGAAACTTATTCGGAGGTGCTATTAAAATGGCAGTTAAAATTCGCTTAAAACGTATGGGAGCTAAAAAATCTCCTTTCTATCGTATCGTAGTTGCAGACGCTCGTTCACCACGTGACGGTCGTCAAATCGAAACAGTTGGAACTTACAACCCACTAACTCAACCAGCTACTGTAAACATTGATGAAGAGAAAGCTCTTAAATGGTTAGCTGACGGTGCAAAACCATCAGATACAGTACGTAACCTGTTCTCAGAACAAGGTATCATGGAAAAATTCCATAACCAAAAATTCAGTAAATAATCGGGGGCGACGTCTTTGAAGCAGCTGATTGAAGCAATCGTTTTACCGTTAGTCGATTATCCAGAAGAAGTTCGTATTGAGACGGATGAAAATGCAAATCGAATTGTTTATAAACTTTTTGTTCATCCAGAGGATAGAGGGAAAGTCATAGGCAAGCAAGGGCGAGTAGCAAAAGCGATTCGTACAATTGTTTATTCAGCGGCAGGTAGTCACCATCAAAAGAAGACCTACGTCGATATATTGGATTAATAGAAAAGATTTTCACGCTCTTGCAACAAGTACTAGTGAGTCCTGATAGGTGTGTTTACATGTCGCTTAGGAGTTCGAAGTGGCCTTTTAGTATAAAGCGTAAAATCTGGACGAAAAAGGAGGGAGCTTGTAGGTTCCTTCCTTTTTTTATCTTTTTTTAACATCAGCATATCGCTATGACTGCTCTTTAAGTGGAAAATAAAGCTTAAATAAGGAGTATAGCTAAAGGATATTGCTTATATTATTGTTGACAAGACAAATGCGTCTTAGCTAAAACTACATTCTTCCAAAGCACATCTGCAAGAACGGAACCTTTTTGGGATGAGCCAGATGCTTTGTGAAGATAAGCATGTTTTTACGAGGTGAAATAGAATGGAATGGTTTAATGTAGGTCGAATTGTCAATACGCACGGTATTCGTGGTGAGGTACGTGTATTATCGACAACAGACTTTGAAGAAGAGCGCTTTACAGTAGGAAATAAGCTTGCTGCCTTTAAAAAGGACGATAAGAAGCCAACCTGGGTAACGATTGAATCTGTGCGTCGTCATAAAAACTTTATTTTATTAACTTTTGAAGGCATGAACAATATCAACTTGGTTGAGCCATTTAAAGAAGGCATGTTGAAAGTGACAAAAGATCAAATGAGTGATGATCTTCTTGAAGAAAATGAGTTCTTTTTCCATGAAATAATAGGCTGCACAGTTATTTCTGAAGAGGGCGAAACAATCGGTGTTGTAGCAGATATCCTGCAAACAGGGGCAAACGATGTATGGGTAGTGAAAGGGACTAAGAAAGAACATTATATCCCTTATATAGAAGATATCGTGAAAGATATTGATGTTATAGACAAAAAAATAGTCATTCATGTTATGGAAGGCTTATTATGATGAATATTCATGTATTGAGCCTGTTCCCTGATATGTTTTCGGGCGTTTTTGGTGCATCTATTTTAAAGAAGGCACAAGAAAAGGGAGCTGTAAATTTAGAGGTAACGGATATTCGTACATTTTCAGGGAACAAGCATAATCAGGTTGACGACTATCCATATGGTGGAGGTGCAGGTATGGTATTAAAGCCTGAACCAATGTTTAGTGCAGTAGAGGCTATAACTGCAGGGAAACAGCCACGTATCATATTAATGTGTCCTCAGGGTGAACGATTTACCCAGAAAAAAGCAGAGGAGCTAGCGCAGGAGACAGAGTTAGTGTTCCTATGTGGTCATTATGAAGGTTATGATGAGCGTATACGGCAGCATCTCGTGACAGACGAGATTTCTATTGGCGATTTTGTCTTAACAGGTGGGGAACTAGGTGCTATGACTGTTATTGATAGCGTAGTGAGATTGTTACCTGGTGTCTTAGGACAAGAGGATTCTCATATCCAGGATTCTTTTTCAACGGGTCTACTTGAGCATCCACATTATACACGTCCTGCGGAGTTCCGTGGCATGAAGGTACCTGATGTTTTATTATCGGGGAATCATGCTAAAATCGAGCAATGGCGAGAGGAACAGTCGCTAAAGAGAACTTTTGAGCGCCGTCCTGACTTACTGGAGCAATACCCATTAACAGACAAGCAAAAATTGTATCTAGAAAAACTAAAAAACAATCGTCTAGATGCTTGATTGCTGAATCTATTTATGATAACATCTAATCTGTACTTCTATGTGGAGTACTGAATTACGGTGTTCCGCTGTGGCATAGATTGCGTGCATGAGCATCTGTCTAAGGAGAGAAAACAATGTCAAACATTATTGCAGAAATTACAAAATCTCAGCTTCGCTCTGATCTACCAACTTTCCGTCCTGGTGATACTGTTAAGGTACACGTGAAAGTAGTAGAGGGTACTCGTGAACGTATCCAAATTTTCGAAGGTGTAGTAATTAAACGTCGTGGTGGCGGAATTAGCGAAACTTTCACAGTTCGTAAAATTTCTTACGGTGTAGGTGTTGAGCGTACATTCCCTGTACACACACCAAAAATCGCTAACTTAGAAGTTGTACGTCGTGGTAAAGTACGTCGTGCTAAACTTTACTACCTACGTAACCTACGTGGTAAAGCTGCTCGTATTAAAGAAATTCGATAATTATGACTTAAAAGTGAGGGGCTTGTGTTCAAGCCTCTTTTCTTTTTGCTTGTCATCTTTATTGACTATCATCTAAAATGGTGTTAGACAAGGGGGCAATTCTCAATGGAAAAACAAGTGAAAGAAAAAAATGAATTATGGGAATGGACAAAAGCACTATTAATTGCATTTGCGATTGCTGCAGTTATTCGATATTTTTTATTTACACCCATTGCAGTTGATGGAGAGTCCATGATGCCAACCCTTGAAGATGGCGACCGAATGATTGTGAATAAAATTGGTTATAAAATAGGTGAGCCTAAACGTTTTGATATCGTTGTATTTCATGCACCTGAACAAAAAAATTACATAAAGCGTGTAATTGGATTGCCAGGAGATACACTAGAGTATAAGGATGATCAATTGTATATAAATGGTGAGCCAATTGAAGAACCCTATTTAGATGCCTATAAAGCGCAAATCACAGAGGGCACTTTAACAGAAGATTTCACCTTAAATGACATTGATGTTTCCTTGGATAGCAATACCATTCCTGAGGGGTATATCTTTGTTATGGGAGATAATCGTCGATATAGTAAAGACAGTCGACATATTGGCCTTGTTAACCAAAAAGAAATTATCGGTAATACCAGTCTGATTTTCTGGCCATTTAGTGATATAAAAATTGTAAAGTAATGTAAGAAAGGGAGAGCATAATCACTCCCTTTTTCTTTTAGTTTAGGAGGTATAGCTGTGACGATACAATGGTTTCCAGGGCATATGGCTAAAGCCCGACGTGAAGTAACTGAAAAATTAAAGCTTGTCGATATTATCTTTGAATTAATAGATGCACGTTTACCGCTATCCTCACGTAATCCGATGATTGACGAAGTCATTAACCAAAAACCTCGTCTTTTGATCTTAAATAAAGCGGATATGGCAGATGAACAAGAAACACGGAAATGGGTAGAGTATTTTGCAAAGCGTGGCCATAAAGCAGTAGCCATTAACTCACTTGAGGGCAAGGGCTTACAGCAAGTCACAAAAGCGGCACAAGATATTTTAAAAGAAAAATTTGATCGCATGAAAGCAAGAGGAATGAAGCCTAGAGCTATTCGTGCCATGATTGTGGGTATTCCAAACGTGGGAAAATCTACATTGATAAATCGATTAGCGAAAAAAAATATCGCTAAAACAGGCAATACACCAGGTGTGACAAAGGCACAGCAATGGATCAAAGTTGGTAAAGAGCTTGAACTATTGGATACACCAGGTATTTTATGGCCGAAGTTTGAGGATCAAGAAGTAGGCTTTAAATTAGCTTTAACTGGTGCTATTAAGGATACTATTACAAATATGGAAGACCTAGCTGTCTATGGGTTACGCTTCTTATCTAATCATTATCCAAAGCGTATGGAGGAGCGTTACGGTCTTGAGTTTATCCATGAGGAGTTAGTGGATACTTTTGACCATATTGGTAAGCTGCGTCGTGTATTTGGTCCTGGTGGAGAAATAGATTATGATCAAGTAGCTCAACTAATTGTTCGAGATATCCGTGGATTACAATTAGGTAAACTTACCTTTGATTTTGTGGATGAGCAGTTAGAAAAGGAAACTGAACAATTATAAGTATTTAAAACTGTCACGCGTTCTTTTGTGACAGTTTTTCTTTTAGGAATACATTTTTTAACCGATAATGACTATAGAGAGGAAAATAGTTTTCAAGTTAAAGAGACTACATAAGAACTGACCATGATATAGTTTGAATGAATAGAAGCAAGAAGGAGTACACAATGAAAACCATTAAGGAAATTACAACTGCATTGAAAGCTGCTGAGGAATGGCAAGATTGGATGAAAGAAGTTGCAGCCGATGAAAGAGCAGGTGTACAAAAGGCTTGGCTAACTTGGCAAAAGAGACAAGATAAAAAACATCAATTACTGCAAGAGCATCAAAAAAAAGTTACATTTGATTTAAGTTATGGGGGAACAGATACATTTATTGCGGGTGTAGATGAAGCAGGAAGAGGACCACTAGCAGGACCAGTCGTAACGGCAGCAGTAATTTTACCGACAAATTGTGAGGCACTTGTTGGTCTGAATGACTCGAAGCAATTATCGAAGGATAAACGAAACGGCTTTGCTACATTAATTAAAGAGCATGCCATAAGCTATTTTATTCATTTTCAATCTGCCCAACAAATTGATGAACTGAATATATATGAGGCAACAAAACAATCTATGAAGGTAAGTGTTGAATCATTGTCAACGAAGCCCGATGTTGTTTTAGTAGATGCAATGACTTTGCCTATTACAATTCCTCAAGATTCGATTATAAAAGGAGATGCTAAGAGCTTAGCGATAGCAGCCGCATCCATTTTAGCTAAAACGGCAAGGGATGAGTATATGGAGCAATTAGACGAGGAATTTCCAATGTATGGTTTTGGGCAACATGCAGGGTATGGGACTAAGCAACATTTAAAAGCGTTAGAAGAATTTGGACCAACTATTCACCATCGTAAATCATTTGAACCAATAAAATCTATGTTTTCATAAAGCTAAAAAACGGTAGACAATTACACGAAGGAGTAATTGATGAAAGGAGTATGTATATGACAGCCACATCATTTAATCCAATTCAATTGCAGCAAAATGCAATGACTTCGACAAATCAACCACTTGCTTTAAAACAAGGTCAAGTATTTCACGGAACAATTAAGCAATTATATCCAGATCAAATGGCAGAAATCCAAGTAGGTAATCAAAAATTTATAGCTAAACTCGAAGTGCCGTTAAAAGCTGGGGATGCCCACTTCTTTCAGGTAACAGGGACAAATCCACAAACGGAATTGAAAATAGTGACTGGACCGATGGCGCAGGCATCTACACCAAGTCAGCAAATTAATCAGTTGTTAGATTCCATGAATTTGCCTAAATCACCAGAGATGCAGCAATTATTAGGGCATTTTATGAAAGCACAGCTACCCATTTCTAAAGAACAAATGCTGCAAGCAGAAATGTGGTTAAAGGCCTTGCCAGAGGGTATATCCAAAGTAGATGCTCTACAAACCATTCAAAAAATGATAGAGCTTAAAATGCCTATGATAAACGATGTGTTTCAAGCATTGATGAGTGGTCAAAAGACATCTGGGATGACCGCTATCATGGATAACTTTGCTCAGCTTTTAGCGAAGGATACAACCCTATCTGAGTCATTGAGGCAAAATTTAATGCAACAAGTACAAGCGATTGCCAAGCCCTTTGAAGTAGAAACAGGCAGTGCAGTGCTTGCAAGGCTTTTACAAAGTTTAACGAATAGTGCTGCGACAATGAATGAAAAAATGCAAGCTTTATCAATGCTAAAAGAGTCGGGAATTCTTCCACAGCAGGCTACATTACAAAACTGGTCAAAGATGAATGAAGCAAAAGCCTTTCAGCCAATACAGCAAGCTGGTCAAGTTATTCAAACCATTCTTGCTACAAAGCCAGAAAATGCTAGTCAACTGGTGGCACAGCTTAAATCATGGACAGAAAGTCAAAATTTATTAACAAATGAGCAAAAACAGCAAATCAATCAGCTGGTGGAACGCTTTAATCAGTTACCAGTATCAAAACAAACGCTAGATGTTTTTGCTAAACAAATGCAGGATCAGCTATTAAAAGCATTTACTCAAAATACAGCTGATCGTTTGTTTACACAAGATGCCCACACACTTTCGATGAAGGATCATTTGTTATCCCTATTTAAACAAGAGGCCCATTCTCCTTCACAGACTGAGGCACTCATGCGCAATCTGGTGAAAAATAGTATTAATTCTTCGCAACCATTTATACAGCAAATTGTGACACAAGCAGATGCACTAGTACAAAATTCGATGGATAGTAAAGCAATGGAACATGCACTTAAAACGGTGTTGAAAAATTTAGGCATTAGCTATGAGGCTACACTCGGAAACAAGTCGGCTGATTTACACATGATTGCGCATCAGCTAAAGCCACAACTCCATACATTATTGCAGGAAACTAATATACCACCTCAAATGAAGGAAGCGGCAGAGATGCTTATGACGCGTATGAATGGAATGCAGCTATCTTCAGGAGAAAATGGTCACCAACATCAGCTCATCATGCAAGTTCCACTTGAATTTTTTGGCAAGAAGATGGATGCAACCTTACAATGGAATGGTCGCATGAAAGATAATGGCAAAATTGATGCTAACTATGCACGCGTATTATTTTATTTACAAATGGCATCTATGCAAGAAACAGTGATTGATATGCAGGTTCAAAATAGAGTTGTCACAGTAACGGTCTTTAATGAAAATTCGGAAATTCAATCACTTGCTGAGCCGTTGAAGGCTGCTTTAAAAATTGGACTGGCTGAAAAAAATTATCAACTTTCAGGTGTGTTTATTAAACAATTTGATAAAGGGCAAACGGAAAAAGTAGGTCCTGTAGTAGAACAGCGAGAGGAGCAGAGTGGGGTGGATATCCGCGTATGAGCGAAGAAAAACTTACTCGAAAAGAGGCAATTGCGCTTACGTATAAGCTTGGTCAATTTGATAGTCCCACTGTTGTAGCAAAGGGAAAAGGGAAAATTGCCGAGAACATTTTGGCAAGAGCAAATGAGCATAATGTGCCGATTTATGAGGATCCTAACCTTGTGCAGTTACTTGGTCAATTAGATTTAAATGAGTCTATTCCTGAAGAATTATATCAGGCAGTAGCAGAAGTTTTCGCATTTATTTATCGTTTGGATCAGCAACATGCGCAAAAATATAGAAAAAATGAATTATTCTGATTATTTTTACAAGCTGTTTTAGTACACAAAATAGAAAAAAACGTCATAATAAGAGAGAAAATTCGAACTAAAGACAAAGTGTAGACTTTATCAGAATCTTTCGTTAGAATAGTCTATGTTAGTAAAACAATTCTATGCAAATGTTTGATGGGAGGATGTATTATGAATATCCATGAATATCAAGGGAAAGAGATTCTGAGAAAATATGGTGTAGCTGTACCAAACGGAAAAGTTGCTTTTTCCCCTGATGAAGCAGTAAAAGTAGCGAAGGAACTTGGCTCAAACGTAACAGTAGTCAAGGCGCAAATCCATGCAGGTGGACGCGGTAAAGCAGGCGGTGTCAAAATCGCTAAAAACCTTGACGAGGTGCGCACATACGCAAAAGAGTTATTAGGAAAAATTTTAGTGACTCATCAAACAGGTCCAGAAGGAAAAGAAGTAAAACGTTTGTATATTGAAGAGGGTTCTGATATCCAAAAAGAATACTATTTAAGTCTAGTATTAGACCGTGCCACATCTCGTGTAACAGTGATGGGATCTGAAGAAGGCGGTATGGATATTGAAGAAGTAGCAGAAACAAATCCAGAAAAAATCTTCAAAGAAGTTGTGGATCCTGTAGTTGGATTAACAAGCTTCCAAGCACGTCGTATGGCGTTTAATATGAATATTCCAGCAAACCTTGTAGGGAAAGCTGTTAAATTAATGTTAGGCTTATATCAAGCATTTATCGACAAAGATGCATCAATTGTAGAAATTAATCCACTTGTTGTAACTGGACAAGGCGAAGTAGTAGCATTAGATGCTAAATTCAATTTTGATGCCAATGCATTATATCGACATAAGGATATTGTCGAATTACGCGATTTTGACGAAGAAGATGCAAAAGAAATCGAAGCTTCAAAATATGACCTAAGCTATATTTCATTAGATGGAAATATTGGCTGTATGGTTAACGGTGCTGGTCTTGCAATGGCAACGATGGATACAATTAGTTATTATGGCGGAAGCCCTGCTAACTTCCTAGATGTAGGGGGCGGTGCAACAGCTGAAAAAGTAACAGAGGCTTTCAAAATTATCCTTTCTGATCCAAACGTAAAAGGCATTTTCGTAAACATCTTTGGTGGAATTATGAAGTGTAACATTATTGCTGAAGGTGTTGTAACGGCTGCTAAAGAGATTGGTTTAGCTGTGCCATTAGTTGTACGCTTAGAAGGTACAAATGTTGAGCTTGGAAAAGAAATTTTAAATGCATCTGGTTTAAACATCGTTGCAGCGGATTCAATGGCTGACGGTGCACAAAAAATTGTGGGACTAGTAGGCTAAGGAAGGCAGGGAGAACAATGGCTGTATTTATTAACAAAGATACGAAGGTAATTGTACAAGGGATTACGGGCGAAACAGCTCTTTTCCATACGAAGCAAATGCTTGAGTATGGTACTAAAATCGTAGCAGGTGTAACACCAGGTAAAGGTGGACTTGAAATCGAGGGAGTTCCTGTTTTCAATACAGTAGCAGAAGCTGTAGCTGCAACAGGTGCTACAACTTCAGTTATCTATGTACCTGCACCATTTGCGGCAGATGCAATTTTAGAAGCTGTTGATGCTGAATTAGAATTAACAATCTGTATCACAGAGCATATTCCTGTCCTTGATATGGTTAAGGTTAAACGTTATATGGAAGGCAAAAACACTCGACTAGTAGGTCCAAACTGTCCAGGTGTTATTACAGCTGATGAATGTAAAATTGGTATCATGCCTGGTTATATTCATACAAAAGGCCATGTAGGAGTTGTTTCTCGTTCTGGTACATTAACATATGAAGCAGTACACCAATTAACACAAGCTGGAATTGGTCAAACAACTGCAGTAGGTATTGGTGGAGACCCTGTCAACGGTACAAACTTCATTGATGTACTTGAAGCCTTTAATAATGATCCAGAAACATACGCAGTTGTTATGATTGGTGAAATCGGTGGTACAGCTGAGGAAGAAGCAGCGGCATGGATTAAGGCAAATATGACAAAACCTGTTGTAGGCTTTATTGGTGGACAAACTGCACCTCCTGGCAAACGTATGGGTCACGCTGGTGCTATCATTTCTGGTGGTAAAGGAACAGCAGCGGAGAAAATTAAAGCAATGAACGAAGCTGGTATTGAAGTTGCAGAAACACCTTCTGTAATTGGTGAAACATTGATTAAAGTAATTAAAGAAAAAGGGCTATACGAAAAGTGTAAAACCCATTAAAATGGAAGATGTAGCCATTATGGCTACATCTTTTTCATTATTTATACACTGTTTATCATACTTCATTCAACAATTACCTACTTACTGATGAAGAAATCAACAATTTTGTGGCAGATGTTATAAAAAATAATGCAATGTTGTGTTGAAAATTATCATGCGGTCATTTAATTTCTTCTATTATAAAAGGAGGTTTATTGAATGATTCTCGCAGTAGATACGCAGAGATTACTAGCCTTACATTATGTGTACCCATTACCACTACAGAAACTTCAGCAATTGTTGTCCCCTGTGAATATTTTAAGCTCTTTTGAAGACATTCATTATGACGACCTCGCAAAAGTTTTACAAATATCGGCACAAAAAGCACATCAACTTTCTCAGCGCTTTCGACAAATTATGACAACACCACTTGAAGAGGCCTATGCACGGGCTAATATATTCCCCATCCCGTTTTATCATCCTTATTTCCCGGCGCAATTATTTGAAATATCAAGTCCACCTACTGTATTGTATGTGAAAGGTCAATATTCCCTGTTAACAAACAAAAAACAGATAGCTATTATAGGCTCTAGGAAGGCGACAGCGTATTCAAAAAGAGCGATAGACTTAATTGTTCCGCCGCTTATTCAACGTGATTATACGGTTGTTAGTGGGCTTGCAAGAGGTGCAGATACAATGGCACATAGGGCGACTATCGATATGGGCGGTCATACAATAGCTGTGCTTGGACATGGTTTTAATTATCTCTATCCATCAGAAAACCGCATTCTCGCTACGCAAATGGCAGAGCAACAGTTATTAATGACAGAATATCCTCCCTATATGAAGCCTGAAAAATGGCATTTCCCAATGCGTAACCGAATCATTAGTGGTTTATCTCAAGCATTAGTTGTGACAGAAGCGGCATTAAAAAGTGGCACGCTTATTACAACAGAGCTTGCATTAGAGCAAGGAAAAGATGTGTTTGTGGTGCCAGGACCTATAGACGCAACGCAATCAAAAGGGACAAATCAATTGCTTTTTGAAGGAGCAATTCCCATAGTGAATGGTCATCAAATCCTTGAAACATTAGACCTCTTTTCTAACAAAAATTGAAAAAAAGTTGCATTATCTTAAAATCTGTTATACATTTTGCAACAGGTAACTTAAAAAATTAGTAATAGACCTCGCTAAGGGGGAGACATAGATGGCGGATTATTTAGTGATTGTAGAATCACCAGCAAAAGCAAAAACAATTGAACGGTATTTAGGAAAGAAATATAAAGTGAAAGCGTCGGTTGGACACGTACGGGATCTTCCACGTAGTCAGATGGGCGTTAGCGCGGAAAATAATTTCGAGCCTAAATATATTACGATACGTGGTAAAGGACCTGTGTTACAGGAATTAAAGTCTGCAGCTAAAAAAGTAAAGAAAGTTTATCTAGCAGCCGATCCAGACCGCGAGGGAGAAGCAATTGCTTGGCACCTTGCGACTGCATTAAATATTGATATTCACTCAGATTGTCGTGTTGTATTTAATGAAATTACTAAAGATGCAATTATAGAGTCTTTTAAAAATCCACGTCCAATTAACATGGATTTAGTAGATGCGCAGCAAACAAGACGTATATTGGATCGACTTGTTGGTTATAACATTAGCCCGATTCTATGGAAAAAGGTGAAAAAAGGTTTATCGGCAGGTCGAGTACAATCTGTAGCACTACGCATGATCATTGATCGTGAAAATGAAATTAAAAACTTCCAACCTGAAGAATATTGGACAATTGAAGGAACGTTTGAAAAGGGAAAAAAATCATTTGATGCCCTTTACTATGGAAATGGTAAAGACAAAATAAAATTAACAAATGAAGCACAAGTCAAGGCAATCTTAAAAGATGTTAAAGGAACAAACTTTGATGTTGTCAATGTAACGAAAAAAGAACGTAAGCGTAATGCTGCACCAGCCTTTACAACATCATCTTTACAGCAAGAAGCAGCACGAAAATTAAATTTCCGTGCTAAGAAGACCATGATGCTAGCTCAGCAATTATACGAAGGTATAGATATTGGAAAAAAAGAGGGAACAGTCGGGTTAATTACTTATATGCGTACCGATTCCACACGTATTTCTGATACGGCAAAAGCAGAAGCAGTTACTTACATTGAGGGTAAATATGGAAAAGAATACATTGCAACAGATATAAAACAAACAAAGAAAGCTTCAAATGCACAGGATGCGCACGAAGCAATACGCCCAACAAGTACAATGCGCACACCAGATGAATTAAAGGCAGTACTTAGCCGTGATCAGCTACGCTTATATCGTTTAATTTGGGAGCGCTTTATTGCGAGTCAAATGGCACCAGCAGTACTTGATACTGTAGCTGTAGATCTTCAAAATGGTGATGTTTTATTCCGTGCAAACGGCTCACAAGTTAAATTCGCAGGCTTTATGAAACTATATATTGAAGGTACTGATGATCAAACTGAAGAGACGACAAAACTTTTACCTGAGATGGAAATTGGTGATCAAGTAAAATCGCTCGAAATTGAGCCTAAACAACATTTTACACAGCCACCACCACGTTATTCTGAGGCGCGACTTGTTAAAACAATGGAAGAACTAGGAATTGGGCGCCCGTCCACATATGCACCGACCCTCGATACAATTCAGCGCCGTGGCTATGTTGTATTAGATGCTAAACGCTTTATGCCAACAGAGCTAGGAGAGATCGTACACCAACTCGTACTAGAATTTTTCCCAGATATCATAAATATCGAATTCACAGCACAAATGGAACAAGATTTAGATGATATTGAAGAAGGCAATCGACAATGGAAAAAAGTCGTGGAGGAATTTTACAAAGACTTTGAAGTCCATGTAAAACATGCGGATGAAGCTATGGAAAAGGTTGTCATTAAAGATGAGCCTGCAGGGGAAGACTGTGAGCTTTGTGGATCTCCAATGGTCTATAAGCTTGGACGATATGGCAAATTTATGGCTTGTTCTAATTTCCCTGATTGTAGAAATACAAAAGCGATTATGAAGCCTATTGGTGTGAAATGCCCTTCCTGTGAAACGGGCGAGATAGTGGAGCGAAAAAGTAAAACAAAGCGTCTATTCTATGGTTGCAATCAGTATCCTGAATGTGAATTTGTCTCATGGGACAAGCCGATTAATAGACCATGTCCAAAATGTAGTGCATTATTAGTAGAGAAAAAGATAAAAAAAGGTGTGCAAATTCAATGTACGAAGTGTGACTATGAAGAAGCACCAACTCAATGATAGGAAGATGGTAAGAAACATGACTGAACAAGTAGTAAATGTAATTGGAGCAGGGCTGGCAGGTAGTGAGGCAGCTTGGCAAATTGCTAAGCGTGGTATAAAAGTTAAACTTTATGAAATGCGTCCAGTAAAGCAGACACCAGCGCACCATACGGATAAATTTGCAGAACTTGTTTGTTCTAACTCATTGCGAGCAAACGGGTTAACAAATGCTGTAGGCGTTATAAAAGAAGAAATGCGTATGTTAGATTCTGTTATCTTAAAGGCAGCAGACCAATGTTCAGTACCTGCTGGAGGTGCCTTAGCAGTAGATCGTCACGAATTTGCAGGGTATGTAACTGAAACTGTGAAAAACCATCCACTTGTGGAGGTTATTCATGAAGAAGTCACAGAAATTCCAGAAGGTATTACAGTTATTGCAACAGGACCATTAACTTCAAAAGCTTTAGCTGAAAAAATTCAAGGTTTAACGGGTTTAGATTATTTATACTTTTACGATGCAGCAGCTCCTATTATCGAAAAAGATAGTATTGATATGAATAAAGTTTATTTAAAATCTCGTTATGATAAAGGGGAAGCGGCTTATTTAAACTGTCCTATGACAAAGGAAGAATTCGATCGTTTCCGCCAAGCATTAATCGAAGCTGAAGTTGTACCATTGAAGGAATTTGAAAAAGAAATTTACTTTGAAGGTTGTATGCCAATTGAAGTCATGGCAGCCCGTGGAGAGAAAACTATGTTATTTGGTCCGATGAAGCCAGTAGGTCTTGAGGATCCAAAAACAGGAAAACGTCCATATGCAGTTGTTCAACTTCGTCAAGACGATGCAGCAGGCACGCTTTACAACATTGTAGGCTTCCAAACGCATTTAAAATGGGGGCCACAAAAGGAAGTGCTACAGCTCATTCCTGGGTTAGAGAATGTAGAAATTGTTCGCTATGGCGTCATGCACAGAAACACCTTCATTAATTCACCGAAAGTTTTAGAAAAAACATATCAACTTCGTGAGCAAAAGAATATTTTCTTTGCAGGTCAGATGACTGGTGTAGAAGGCTATGTTGAATCAGCAGGTAGTGGATTAATTGCAGGAATAAATGCAGCTCGTTTAGCCTTAGGACAAGAGCCGATTATTTTCCCATTCGAAACGGCATTAGGAAGCATGGCGCGTTATATAACAGAAGCACAGTCGAAAAACTTCCAGCCTATGAATGTAAACTTCGGCATCTTCCCTGACTTACCACCTGGTCGTCGTTCGAAGCCAGAGCGTGCGGAAATGCATGCAACACGCGCAATAAGCACAATTCGAAATTTTGTGAATTCACAAACAATTTAATTGCCAAAAGCCTCTAAAAGTTGTTATACTCTTAGAGGCTTTTTCTTTTTGTAGACAAAATGCTTAATTAGACGTATTTTATTATTTTGTATGAAGTTTTTCTCAAAATATAACTATTTACACTTGCTATATTATGAAGATAGGTTTAGTGTCAATATGTATGTTTATTAATGATCAGGAAAACGATACAAACTTGTAAGAGATGACAAAGGATTGTATATCCGTTATATTACAAGTGTCAGTCATTTAAGAAAATTATTAATAAATTATTGGTGGTGAATCTTTCTGTGTTAGTTTCGTCCCAAGAAGCACTCGAACAGTTCATGCTTTACATCCAAGTTGAAAAGAACTTCTCTGTTCATACAGTGCGAGAATATGAATCAGACCTGCTAGATTTTTTAACCTTTTTACAAACGGAGGGAATCGATGATTTAGCAAGTGTTGAATATATACATGCACGTCTTTATGTAACAAAGTTGTACGATGAGAAAAGGGCAAGGGCTTCTATTTCAAGGAAAATTTCCTCAATACGCTCCTTTTTTCGCTTTCTAAATAGACAGTACGGATTAGATGACGGAGCCTTTCGTTCGCTTTATCATCCGAAAAAAGAATCACGTTTACCTAATTTTTTCTACGAAGAGGAATTGAAACAGTTATTTGATGCGAATACTGGTGATGATTTGAAATCATTAAGAAATCTAGCTATATTAGAGCTGTTATATGCAACAGGTATTCGTGTGAGTGAACTGACTTCAATTCAAGTAGAGGATGTAGATTTTCATTATTCGATTATACGAGTAATGGGCAAAGGTCGAAAAGAACGAATCATTCCATTTGGTCAATTTGCGAGTTTAGCAATGCAGGACTACATAGAGCAAGCTCGTCCACGATTGATGAAAAAAACGAATCATCTGCAGTTGTTTGTCAATATGCGTGGTGGGGAACTTACTCCTAGAGGGGTACGTCATATTTTAAACGAAATGATTGACAAGGCCTCACTCCATACAAAAATTTACCCACACATGCTTCGCCATACTTTTGCTACTCATTTATTGAATAATGGCGCAGATTTACGGACGGTGCAGGAGTTATTAGGTCACTCACATTTATCTTCTACACAAGTTTACACACATGTAACAAAAGAGCATCTTCGTCAAACATATATGAATGCTCATCCAAGGGCATAATAGAGCTAAGGAGGAAGGCAGATGGGACAAATTCATGCAACAACGATATTTGCGGTTCATCATAACGGAGGCTGTGCTATGGCTGGTGATGGCCAAGTAACATTGGGAAATGCAGTTGTGATGAAGGGTACAGCAAGGAAGGTCAGACGTCTGTTTAATGGGCAGGTCCTCGCTGGTTTTGCAGGTTCAGTTGCGGATGCCTTTACACTTTTCGAAATGTTTGAAGGCAAATTAAATGAATATAATGGTAATTTGCAACGTGCAGCCGTTGAGGTAGCGAAGCAATGGCGTGGTGATAAAATGCTGCGTCAGCTCGAAGCGATGCTACTAGTAATGGATAAAACGACTTTATTACTCGTTTCGGGTACAGGAGAAGTGATTGAACCTGATGATGGTATTTTGGCCATTGGCTCTGGGGGCAATTATGCATTGTCTGCGGGTAGAGCATTAAAAAAATATGCAGGTGAAACAATGACTGCTCGTGAAATTGCTGAAGCGGCACTAGAAACAGCTGCTGAGATCTGTGTATTTACAAATCATAATATTATCGTGGAGGCGCTGAACTAATGACACAAAAAAATTTAACGCCAAGACAAATTACTGAGCATTTAGATCGTTACATTGTTGGGCAGAATGAAGCTAAGCGAGCAGTAGCTATTGCGTTACGAAACCGCTATCGTCGTTCGTTGTTAAATGAAGATATGAAGGCTGAAGTTATTCCGAAAAATATTTTGATGATTGGGCCTACTGGTGTCGGTAAAACAGAAATAGCCAGAAGGATTGCAAAGCTTACCAATGCACCTTTTGTAAAAGTTGAAGCGACAAAGTTTACCGAAGTAGGCTATGTGGGTAGAGATGTTGAATCAATGGTTCGTGACTTGGTAGAAGCTTCTCACCGTCTAGTTAAAGAAGAAATGATGGAGTCTGTCAAGGAACAAGCAGAAGAATTAGCAAATGAAGCAATCGTGAAACTTTTGGTGCCTTCTTTACGTAAAAAACAGGCGATGCAAAATCCGTTTGAAATGCTATTTGGTGGGAAAGAACAACCGACAAATGATGATTCATCAGCAGATGATGGAGAAGTTCGCTCGAAGCGTGCTCAAATTGCCATTGATTTACGCAATGGTAAGTTAGAAAATGAGTGGGTTACTGTAGAGGTAACAGAACAAAATCCATCCATTTTTGATGCCTTACAAGGAACTGGGATGGATATGTCTGCGAATAGCGGTATGCAGGATATGCTCTCTAGTTTAATGCCTAAAAAACAGAAAAAGCGCCGTGTGCAAGTAAAAGACGCGCGTCGTATTTTAACAATAGAAGAAGCAAATAAGCTGATAGATGCTGATGAAGTAGCACAGGAAGCCATTAATAGAGCTGAGCAAACGGGTATCATCTTTATTGACGAAATCGATAAAATTGCTAGTAAAGAAGGAAATACTTCGGCGAATGTCTCTCGCGAAGGAGTTCAACGTGACATTTTACCAATTGTAGAAGGTTCTACGGTCACTACGAAGTATGGTGCAGTGAAAACGGATTATATGCTGTTTGTTGCTGCTGGGGCATTTCATATGTCAAAACCATCAGACCTAATTCCCGAGTTACAAGGCCGTTTCCCAATTCGGGTAGAGCTAGAAAAATTAACAAAACAGGATTTTGTCCGTATTTTACAAGAACCAGATCAATCATTAATTTTACAATATAAAGCACTTTTAGAGACAGAAGGCGTAGAAATTCATTTCACAACAGATGCTATTGAACGAATTGCTGAGATAGCAACTGAAGTGAATCAGGAAACAGACAATATCGGAGCTCGTCGTTTACACACGATATTAGAACGTTTACTGGAAGAACTATCGTTTGAGGCATCTGAGATTGCGCCAGCGAGTATCCCGATTAATGCGGCGTATGTGGATCAAAAACTTGCGGGAATAGTAAAAAACAAAGATTTGTCACAGTTTATACTGTAAGATAAAGCTGATTAGTATCATTCAATAGTAAAAACCTTTAGAATATTTAGTAAATACTCTTCGGATTATTTATAGGAGGAACATATAATGAATTTATTAGAAAAAACACGTAAAATTAACTCGATGCTTCAAGCTTCTGCTGGTAAGCCAGTAAACTTTAAGGAAATGGCCGATACATTAGGCGACATTATCGATAGTAATGTCTATATTTTAAGTCGTAAAGGTAAATTATTAGGTATTTCAATTCACCAACAAATTGAAAATGAACGTATGAAAAAAATGTTCGAAGAGAGACAGTTCCCAGAAGAATACACACATAGCTTATTTACGATCTCTGAAACATCATCAAATTTAGATATTAATAATGAACATACTGCTTTCCCAGTAGAAAATAAAGATTTATTCCAAAATGCTTTAACAACAATTGTACCAATCGTTGGCGGTGGTGAGCGTTTAGGCACATTAATCCTTGCTCGTTTATCTTCACAATTTGAAGATGATGATCTAATTTTAGCTGAGTATGGTGCAACGGTAGTTGGTATGGAAATTTTACGTGAAAAATCGGAAGAAATTGAAGAAGAAGCTCGTAGCAAAGCTGTCGTGCAAATGGCTATTAATTCACTTTCGTACAGTGAGTTAGAGGCAATTGAACACATTTTTGAAGAGCTTGATGGTAATGAAGGTTTACTAGTTGCTTCTAAAATTGCTGATCGAGTGGGTATTACACGCTCAGTGATCGTAAACGCATTACGTAAACTTGAATCAGCGGGTGTCATTGAATCTCGCTCTTTAGGCATGAAAGGTACTTATATTAAAGTACTAAACGATAAATTCTTAAATGCTTTAGCAGAAATTAAAATGAAATAAATACTTCTTTTAAGAAGCTAATGAAAGCGTCTATGGTAAACATAGACGCTTTTTATGTTGTTGAAAAAGACCTTTTAGAAAGGTGAGGGGTGCTTTAGGTTTCGTCATCGTCCAATCCAGAGGAGTGTACAATGAATCTGTTAGTCGAACATGAGGAAAAGTGACTTTTCAGACTAGTGATTGTAATTTTTGCTTTTAATGTAGAACGGTGGAGTAGAAGGCTAATTGATTCCCATGTGAGAAAGGGAGACCTTAAACAGAGCAGTAGTTTTGTACTTTAAACTGAGTGAGAAAGAAGTATAGTGGCAAGCCGGTAGGGTGGAATGAAAGCTGATTTCATCTTTCGTATAATGTATTGTTTTTCAAAATAATGGTGGTGTCTATGGTAAATATAGACGCTTTTTTGTGTATTTTCGAAATTTTAGGGCACTTATTTTGTAGAGAATTAATATAAAAACATGGATATCGTTGCTTTTATCCTAAAAATGTTCGATAATTTGTCACTACAATTAGCATATAAAAAATGCTGATATGTTACTTTTGAAGAATGGTGAATAAACTTATAGTCACTGTATAAAAAATACCCCCTTAGTGGTCAATCTAGTAAAAAGGGACCTTTATTTAAAAGGGTTAAAAAAGGCGATTAACCTCATAAAAAGGCATTTTTCACAATAAAATCGTAAACACTGTCGAAATGGTGTAAAATAACTAGATGATTAATAATCTTTACTGAAGCCTAGAGACACAAAGGATGGGGAAGTTTTGTCATGGTTAAGAGGGAGAAAAAATAGGGCGTATAGACTATTAAAAAGTGACAAAAGACAATAGACACTAGGTATCATCTTAATTACAATTGTATTATTGGATAAATTAACAAGTACATAGATTTTAAATAAAATGAGGTGAACAGTTTTGAATTTATTTGGAGGAACTATTAGTAGCCTGGAAAATGGACTTTCCTATGCCACTTTAAATCATAAAACAATCGCAAATAATATCGCGAATGTCGATACACCTAATTATAAGGCGAAAAATGTTAGTTTTAAGGATATGTTGGAAGAGCAGAAGAGCATAGCTATTTCTGCATACCGCACTGATAATAGACATTATGATTTCACGTTTCGACAATCTACACCAGGTGTCAATATTGTTGAGAACTTGCGATATAGAAACAATGGGAATGCTGTAGATATGGATGCTGAGCAAGCGAAATTAGCAGAGAATCAAATTTATTATAATGCGCTAATCGATCGTGTTAATGGGAAATTAAACACATTGAATACCGTTATTAAAGGAGGTAAGTAATAGATGTCTATTTTTCATGGGATGAATACCACTGCCTCCGCATTAACAGCGCAGCGTTTACGTATGGACGTTATTTCTTCTAATATGGCTAACATGGATACAACTCGCGCTCGTCAAGTGAATGGGGAATGGGAACCATATCGACGTAAGTCCGTGACGCTGTCAGCACAAGAAGGACAATTTTCTAATTTTTTGAATATAGCACTAGGTAAAAATGCAAAAAGTGGTGTTGGTAATGGTGTGAAAATTACTCGAATCTCAGAAGATCAAGAAACACCTTTCAAACTTGTATATGACCCAACTCATCCAGATGCAAATGCAGATGGTTATGTAAACATGCCTAACGTCGATCCATTAAAAGAAATGGTTGATTTAATGTCGGCTACTCGTTCTTATGAGGCTAATATAACTGTATTTAATGCGAATAAATCCATGCTTACAAAGGCTTTAGAGATTGGTAAATAAATTTAAGTAGAAAGGAAGATACATACATGGCCATTTCGTCCATTTCGCTAATGACACCTACTCAGGTTGTAAATAACACGAATAAACTGAATGCTACACCTTATGAAGCGCAACAAAGCTTCGCGAACTCGTTAAAAGAAGCAATTGCAAAAGTAAATGATCAACAAATAACTTCTGATAAATTTACTCAGAAGCTAATTAAAGGTGAAGATGTGGAGTTGCATGAAGTGATGATTGCTTCGCAAAAGGCAAGCATTACCCTAAACGCAACAATTGAAGTTCGC
Source organism: Lysinibacillus sp. 1 U-2021 (assembly GCF_029916965.1). Classification (NCBI taxonomy): domain Bacteria; kingdom Bacillati; phylum Bacillota; class Bacilli; order Caryophanales; family Bacillaceae; genus Lysinibacillus; species Lysinibacillus sp. 1 U-2021. The sequence continues at coordinate 4,493,460 of NZ_CP123966.1, read as the reverse complement.
AATAAGGTGATTGAAGCTTACCAAGAAATAATGCGCATGAGTGTTTAATTATATTGTAAAGATAAGAAACCTCTTTTCAATATATATTAACAACCACAATTCAGAGTGGCTCATTATGTTCGCGAATTATTGATGGCTAGGTTATTCACTATAACCGGAGGATTCATAATGAATGAACGATTGACAAAAATAAAAAACGACACCAGTCAATTTTGGACAAGTCGAAGTAAAAAGCAAAAAATAGTTATGATTGGCTCCGTGGTAGTTGTAATCGCAATAGCAGCAATTGTGACATTTTTTGCTTCCAAAACTACATATGTTCCACTTTATAAAGATTTATCAACACGGGAAATTGGACAGGTAAAGGAAGCGCTAGATTCCCAAGGTGTGACTTATCAAATTGCTCCAGGTGGAACATCTATTTTAGTGCCAGAAGAACAAGTTGACTCCTTATTAGTGCAATTAGCTTCAGAGGGATATCCACAAACAGGTTCAATCGATTACTCATTTGCTAATAGTTCAGGTTTTGGTATGACTGATAATGAATTTAACCTATTAAAAAAAGCAGCTACTGAAACTGAAATTGCTAAACTTTTCAAAAATCTGGAAGGTGTAAAAGATGCAAAAGTGATGATTACTGTTCCTGAGGAAGGTGTATTCGTAACGGATGTTCAGGGAGAGGCAACAGCATCTATCGTTTTAAATACTGATCCTGGCTATAAATTTACGGAACAGCAAATAACTACAATGTACAATTTAGTGTCAAAAAGTATTCCGAATTTAAAGACTGAAAATATCGTGATCTCTAACCAATTTTCAGAGTACTTTGATCTGAATGCAGCAACAGCTGATGGTACTTCCACAACAACAGCTGAAGGCCAGTTACAAATGAAGAAATTGGTAGAACGAGATCTACAACGTCAAGTGCAAAATATGCTTGGAACGTTGATGGGACAAGATAAAGTAATGGTTTCTGTCACAACGGATATTGATTTCAAGAAAGAAAATCGTGAAGAAAATCTTGTGACACCAGTTGACGAAGAAAATATGGAAGGTATTGCCATAAGTGCTCAGCGAATTACAGAGCAATATTCTGGTACAGGCGCAGCTGCCGCTGCTGGAACACCTGAAGCTGAAACAACTACTGATAACTTCACAACTTATAATGAAGGTACAGCAGGAAATGGTGATTACGAGCGTACGGAAGAAACGATTAATAATGATGTGAACCGTATACGTAAGGATATTCAAGAAGCTCCTTATAAAATTCAGGATATTGGGATTCAAGTAATTGTTGAACCACCGACAGCAACTGATGCAGCGTCATTACCAGACGGTGTTCGAGAAGATATTGAGAAAATTTTAAGTACAATTGTACGTACAACAATTTCCAAAGACGTAGCAGCAGAACTTACTCAAGAGCAGATCGATGAAAAAGTGGCGGTATCTGTACAACCATTATACGGTAAGGCAACAGAGGTAGCTGATGAAAAACCAATCATTCCATGGTGGGTTTGGGTTATCGGAGGTATCTTGTTAGCTGTTATCTTATTACTAGCATTCTTCATTATCCGTTCACGTAAACGTGCGAAGGAAGAAGAAGAGTTAAGTATCCTAGAAGAACAAGAAGAATTAATGGTTGATGATATTAATGAAGAAATTGAAACGGAAGCTACAATGCGTCGTAAGCAGCTAGAAAAAATGGCCAAAGATAAGCCAGACGATTTTGCAAAGTTACTGCGTAGTTGGATTGCTGAAGACTAACTAGGAGGTTCGGCTGTGTCCAAGAAAGATAAAGAATTAACCGGAAAACAAAAGGCCGCTCTCTTGTTAATTTCATTAGGGCCTGAAGTTTCAGCTTCTGTCTATAAGCATTTAACAGAGGAAGAAATTGAACGTTTAACATTAGAGATTTCAAGTGTTAAAAAAGTAGAATCAAATGTAAAAGAAGAAATTATTGAAGAATTTCACAATATTGCACTCGCGCAGGACTATATCACACAAGGTGGTATTGGCTATGCAAAAACAGTATTAGAAAAAGCACTTGGCGTAGAACAAGCACAAACAATCATCAATCGACTAACATCTTCTTTACAAGTACGCCCGTTTGATTTTGCTAGAAGAGCTGATCCAGCGCAAATTTTTAACTTTATCCAAAATGAACATCCTCAAACAATTGCCCTAATCCTCTCTTATTTAGAGGCAGGGCAAGCAGGGGTTATTTTATCTTCTTTACCACAGGAAGTACAAGCTGACATTGCTAAACGTATAGCGGTCATGGAATCGACTTCACCAGAAGTGATTAGCGAAATTGAATCTGTGTTAGAGCGTAAATTATCATCAACCGTTACGCAGGATTATACAGAAACCGGCGGTATTGATGCAGTCGTTGAAGTTTTAAATGGAGTAGATCGACAAACAGAAAAAACAATACTCGATGCACTGGAAATACAAGACCCAGAACTTGCAGAGGAAATCAAAAAACGTATGTTTGTGTTCGAGGATATTGTTACACTCGACAATCGTTCCATTCAGCGTGTTATTCGTGATTGCGAAAACGAAGACTTACTGCTTTCAATGAAGGTATCAAGTGAAGAGGTAAAAGATATTATATTCCGTAATATGTCACAACGTATGGCTGAAACATTTAAAGAAGAAATGGAAATTATGGGACCTGTACGTTTACGTGACGTAGAGGAGGCACAATCTCGAATTGTTGCTGTTATTCGTCGTCTAGAGGATGCTGGAGAGATTATTATTGCTCGTGGTGGAGGAGATGACGTCATTGTCTAGAATCATCCGTTCTATTTACACTAAATCTGATAGCGATAATGTCAAAGAAATTCAAATCCGCGATATGTTTGAAGCGATGGAAGAATACCAAGAAGAAGAGCCTCCTCAGCATCAATTAACGTTGGATGAAGTCGTGGCAGAGCGAGATCGTTTACTTACTGAAGCAAGAACTGCTTTGCAAGCTGAACGAGAGATGTTTGAACAGGAAAAGCATAGGCACTTTCAAGAGATTGAACATTTAAAGCTAAGTTGGGAGGAAGAGAGACCCAATCGTGTTCAAGAAGCTTATGATGAGGGATTTGGACAAGGCTATGAAGATGGCGTGAATAAGGCCACCGAAGCAATGGCTCAGTCACTTCAAACAGCGAACGAAATAATGATGTTAGCGAAAGAAAATGCTCAAAAATATATTGAGGATCAAGAAGCGGTAATTTTAGAGTTAGGTTTAACTGCGGCAGAAAGAATTATTGGTACTTCTTTAGAACAGGATAACGAACTATTTGTATCGATTGTGCGTAGAGGGCTGAAAGAAGCAAGAGAAATGAAGGAAATTAAAATTTATGTTTCGCCAGCTTATTATGCTTTAATTACGACCAACCGAGATGAATTAGCAGAAATGTTCCCAATAGACGTACCATTTATGATTTTTGTTAATGAAGATTTAGATAATGAGACAGATTGCTATATTGAAACAAATCATGGGCGAATTATGGTTAGCATCGATGAGCAATTAAATGCACTGAGATTAAAGTTACATGAAATATTAGAGAGTAAGGAATGATCTTGATGAAAGCGGCTCAATTAATTGAACAAATTCCGCATATCCCAACTTTTAAAAAGTTCGGTAGGGTTACTAGAGTTGTTGGCTTAATGATTGAGTCGCAAGGTCCAGATAGTTCTATAGGTGATGTCTGTAAAATTCATGTGGAAACTGTAAATCATGGACACCAGATTATTTTAGCAGAGGTCGTTGGCTTTAAAGATGAAATAGTCGTCTTGATGCCTTTTACCTCTTTACGTGAAATATCTATTGGCTGCCTTGTCGAAGGAACGGGAGCCCCACTGGAAGTAAAAGTGGGTCCTGAGTTAATCGGCAAAGTATTAGATTCTATGGGAAATCCAATTGATGGCACTCTATTACCTAAAGGTCTCATGACAGTCCCTACAGAGCAAGATCCACCAAACCCACTAACTCGTCCACCAATTAATGAAAGGCTTGAAGTGGGAGTCAAGGCAATTGACGGTATGCTAACAGTTGGAAATGGACAACGTGTTGGTATTTTCGCGGGTTCAGGGGTAGGTAAAAGTACTTTACTTGGTATGATCGCAAGAAATACACAAGCAGATTTGAATGTCATTGCGCTAATAGGTGAGCGTGGTCGTGAGGTTCGGGAATTCATCGAACGTGATTTGGGTGCTGAGGGCTTAAGTCGATCGATTGTTGTTGCAGCTACCTCTGATCAACCGGCATTAATGCGGATTAAAGGGGCATTTACAGCTACAGCAATCGCCGAATATTTTAGAAATCGAGGCTTAAATGTCATGCTGATGATGGATTCCGTGACACGTGTGGCTATGGCACAACGTGAAATTGGACTTGCCACAGGAGAACCACCAGCACAAAAAGGTTATACGCCTTCTGTTTTTGCGATATTGCCTAAATTACTAGAACGTACAGGCACTAATGAAAAGGGTTCTATAACAGCATTCTATACTGTTTTAGTAGATGGTGACGATATGAATGAGCCCATTGCGGATACTGTGCGAGGGATATTAGATGGTCATATTGTATTGGATCGAAATCTTGCCAACAAAGGGCAATATCCAGCCATAAACGTCTTGAAAAGTGTGAGTCGTTTGATGAATCATGTTGCAGAGCCAACTCATAAGAAAGCTGCTGAACGATTAAGAGAACTCTATTATACTTACGACAAATCAGAGGATTTGATCAATATTGGTGCTTATAAAAGAGGAACCTCTAAAGAAATTGATGAAGCAATTCATTATGAACCGCTCATTACTGCTTATCTTAAACAGGGTTACTTAGATAAAGTGACACTTGAAGAAAGTGTCAATGAGTTAATAACATTATCGAACGGTGGTGCGAAATAGATGGTCAGTTATGTGTATCGTTTTGAAAAAGTATTAACAATTCGCGAACAAGAAAAAAACGAAACCGAAATGGCTTATAAGGAATCTGTCCGTTCTTTTGAAGAAATAGCAACGAAATTATATGAATTGCTAAAAAAGAAAGAAGATTTAATTGCATTCCAGCAGGAGCGTTTAATGGTTGGTTCATCCATAAATGAAATCCATCATTATAGTCGTTTTATTGATAGTCTCGAAAAAACAATTGCAGATGTACAACAGAAAGTGATACAAGCTCGTGCAAAGATGAATTGGCACGAAGAAAAACTATTAGAAAAAAACTTGGAAGTACGTAAATTTGAAAAAATGAGAGAAAAGGATTTTAAGCATTTCCAACAAGAGCAAGATCGTATAGAAAGCCTTTTTTTAGATGAAATTTCATTACAAACGTATAACAAGAAAGAAATCAGGTGATTTCATGGCAAAGAAAGACAATCGATTAGCAACAGAGTTAGTAGAAGAGCAACCAAAGAAAAAATCTGGGGGCTTTCTTAAGTTTTTTACTTGGATTGTACTGCCGATTATGTTTGTAGTAGCGGTTTTGCTTGTTGTGGCAACTTTAATGAATACAAATGTCTTTGATTTAGGAAAAAAGGCAATTGGTAGTATACCTTTTATCCCCTCAGAAGAACAACAAGCAAAGGATGCTGTCGTTAATAACGACTCTAAAATAGTGAGTTTACAGGCAGAGGTACAAGAAAAAGAAGCAGAGATTACCCAGCTTCAAAAAAAATTAGATTCAACAATAACTGAAAAAGAGAAGCTGCTGACAGAAAAGGAACAGCTTCAATTTGAAATTGAAAAATTAAATCGTGAACAAGATGATGTGAAGCGTGATTTTAACGATATTTTATCAACATTTGATAAGATGTCGCCGAAAGCTGCGGCACCTGTCTTAATCAATATGAGTGATACAGAAGCACTGAGGATTTTAACGAATTTAAAGCCAGATAAATTAGCAGCTATTTTAGAGAAAATGGATGCAAAAGATGCAGCAAAATATACGGAGCTTATGGCTAAACAGTAGGATAATTGAAAGGAGGTGAAAAATAGTGGATGTAGCAATGATGCAAATGATTAATAAAACAGTACCTACTAAAACTGCAGCAACAAAGTCAACAACAGTTGGAAACGCTGAAGGAAAAATAGACAGTACACCGAAGAAAGAAAATTTATCAAATTTTGGTTCTGTTTTTGGGCAAGTATTAACTTCTTCAACCCAAACAACTCAAACAACCCAGTCAACACAGACGTTCTCAACAAATGAACTCGAGGATTTACAAGCGTTATTAAATGCTGACTCAATGGAGGAAGTACTAGATTTACTAGGGATTACTCACGATGATGGCTTATTAATGCTTCAGCTTGGTGAAGACGGAAAAGCAGTGGCGATGGATGAAATGCTTAATTTAGACAATATATTAAACGCATTAGGCATTAATGAAGAGCAGCTGCAAAAAATAGTTCAACAGCTACTAGGAGAAGAAAAGGAAGCAAGTGATGTTTGGGAGCTCTTAACATTAGTAGATGCTCAAGCGCCGGTACTACAGGCGAATATAAGCACGGCTTTACAAGGTGAAGGTCATGTGACACCAAAAGAGGCATCACAACTTCTCCAAGTGTTGAAATTAGCGCAATTAGTAGGGCAAAAGACAGACTTAACAGCATCCCAAGAAGATCTGTTAACGACTGTGAAGAGCCTATTAACGTCATTACAAACGCAGGTAGGAACTTTGCAGGTAACAACAAAAACAACTGTTACATTGCCATTACAAGGCTTCCAGCAAGTAGTTCATCAAGTCCAAGTGATCAAACAAAGTGAAACAACTACAAATGACATGGTTACGCCACAAACTGTACAAACGAAACCAGACACATTCCATGTAACGTTACCAACGGCGAAGCCTGCTCAATCAGAAGCTTTACTAAAAGAAATGCAAGCTATTATCAATCGAGCACAGATTTCGAATGCTCAAGGTATTACACGTTTAACCATAAAATTGTATCCAGAAAATCTAGGGACGGTTCGTATTGAACTTGTACAAAATGATGGTGTCCTTACAGCCCGTTTGCTGGCTTCTACAGCTCATGGACGTGAATTACTTGATAGTCAAGCACACCAGCTAAAACAGGCATTTACTCAGCAAAATATACAAGTAGATCGCCTTGATATTGCACAATCTCTGCAAGATGCCGATCGTCAACAACGTGATCAAAGCTTCTTCAATAATTTCTTTAAACAACAGCAGGAAGAAGAACAGGATCAAAAAAGTGATGATGAAGATGAAGGAATGTCCTTTAGTGACTATTTAATAAGTGAGGAGGTGTAAAAATGGCAGATACAACTACGAAAGTGACAAATCCGGCTATAACTGATGATCTTTATTACTCAAATTATCAGAAGCCAGTGAAGCAAACAGGCAATAGTGAGCTTGGCAAAGATGCCTTTCTACAATTGTTAATTACACAATTACAGCATCAGGATCCAACGAATCCAATGGATGATCGAGAATTTATTTCTCAAATGGCGCAGTTCTCTTCTTTAGAGCAAATGCAAAATATGACAAAGGCAATGGAATCTTTACTAGCATCTCAGCAACAAACACAGATGATGAGTTATACAACTTTTATAGGCAAAGAAGTCAAATGGCATGAGATTACAGAGGGGAAAGATGAAAAAGGAAATCCTGTGGTTAATGAAGGAACAGGCGTAATTGAATCTCTTAAATTTGTAGATGGTAATGTTGTGTTCAAATTAGCTGATGGGAAAGAGATTGCTCCTGGTAATATATCTGGTATTTTAGGTGGAGCTAGCGACTCTAGTTCAAATGGCAATAATAATGTACCAGAATCTCCATTAGTGAAGGCTAGCCAATTGATTGGTAAAAATGTAACGTATAAAGACGGTGATCAAGAACTAAAAGGACGAATCGTCTCTGTTTCCAATAAAGATGGGGTCATTAATTACGTACTAGATAATGATAAAAGACTAACAGATAGAGATTTTACAGTGATTAGCGAATAAAGGTGGAGAAAAGTGATGGATAAATTTTCAATTCATCGTGTACCCTTGCATCCATCTATTCGTACCACACAACCTAAGCCAGTCAATACACAACAATCATTTAAAGCTCATTTACAGGAAGCTTCTAAACAAGAGCTAAAGGTGAGTAAGCATGCGAATGAACGTATTATTGAGCGTAAAATTAATATCACTGAACAAGAATGGCAGGTTGTATCGGATAAGGTATTTGAAGCACACTCAAAAGGTGTCAAACAACCATTAGTCTTGATGGATCAAGCAGCTTTAATTGTCAGTGCTAAAAACGCTACTGTCATTACAGCAATGGATCGCACGGAAGCAAAACAGCAGTTATTTACAAATATTGATGGCACGATTGTGCTTTAAAGGCTGGACCTTCTTACGTAAGGAAGCCTTGGTGATGCTGAGTGATAGAAGCTCACCTATATAAAACGAAGGGAGAACGAAAACATATGTTACGTTCTATGTATTCAGGTATTTCAGGTCTTAAAAACTTCCAAACAAAGCTAGATGTGATTGGTAATAATATTGCCAACGTGAACACTTATGGCTTTAAAAAAGGGCGAGTAATTTTCAAAGATTTAATGTCGCAAACACAGGCAGGTGCCTCTGGTCCGAGTTTGACAGCAGGTGGTACGAATCCTCAACAGGTAGGATTAGGTTCAAGCTTAGCAACAATTGATACTATTCATGGATCTGGATCACGCCAAACTACTGGTCGTGTTTTGGATATTGCTGTTGAGGGTGAAGGCTTCTTTATGGTTGCGAAATACAATCCAGATGGTGACGGAGAATCAGTTGCGGGAGAAAACTTTGACAGTGTAGCTTACACACGCGCTGGAAACTTCTATATGGATGAGCAAGGTTTCTTAGTAGATGCATCAGGGAACTATGTAGTTGGTATCCAAGGTTGGGAAGGAACAGCTGAAGACGATGTGGATTTACCACTTGTTGAAGATGCTGGCACGGCACTAGAATACGATTCGGAAGATTGGGACGAATTACAAACTGAAGTAACAGGGACCCGAATCCGAATCCCGACAGATGCACAATCAATGTCTATAAGTACGGATGGTAAAGTTACATTCGTAGATAGTGAAGGGCTTAAATTTGCTGGTCAAATTGTAATGGCTAAATTTCCGAATGCTGAAGGTTTAACAAAAGAAGGGAATAACTACTTCCAAGAAAGTGCAAACTCTGGAGCAGTTCAAATAGGTGTAGGTAATACATTTGGTATCGGTAAAGCTGTTTCAGGTGCTCTTGAAATGTCGAACGTAGACCTTTCAGAGGAATTTACTGAGATGATTGTGGCACAACGTGGTTTCCAAGCAAATACGCGTATCATCACAACATCTGATGAAATATTACAAGAGCTAGTAAACTTAAAACGATAATAATATAGTCCTTTCAAAACGGACGTTTTAACAAACATATTTTCATATGAGGGAGGGTCGGGCCGGCTCTCATGCTAGACCCGGCCCTAATTCATGATTGAACTAACACGTCTAAATGGCAAAGCATTTACATTAAATGCTTTATACATAGAAACAGTCGAATCATTTCCAGATACGACTATTACATTAACAACTGGAACAAAATTAATTGTTTTAGAGAGTGAAGAAGAGGTGCGACAAAAGGTAACTGCCTTTTATAACAATATACAAATACTATCCAACCCGCATCTACGAGGTGAAGAAGATGAAGAATAATAAAATGCTAACAATGATTATTATTTTACTAGTAGCAGTCATTTTGATTGGGGTTATTTTGTTTGTATTGCTTACGCAATTTAATAAACCCACAGGAGCTGTTGAGCCGTCCATTGATGAGATTGTAGAGGCAACAGTGGAGATACCAGAGATCACGACAAATCTTGCAGATAAAAGAGTTGTTCGCTTGTCATTGAAAATTCAAACGACAAGCAAGGAAGCGGGTGCAGAGTTAACAAAGCGCGTTTTCCAAGTGCAAAATATCGCCATTCAAGAGCTTTCTGAAATGGAGCAAAAGGACTTAGAAGGTAAGCAAGGGAAACAAATTTTCCAAAAATCATTAAAAACAAGATTAAATGAGTTGATGCAAGAGGGAGAAGTCCAGGAAGTATATTTTACCTCCTTCATTACTCAATAAAACAGAAACTGCTTGAATTGGAGGTGGGCAAATGGCAGGAGATGTGTTATCTCAATCTGAGATAGATGCGCTGCTTTCCGCTATATCGACAGGGGAAATGTCAGCGGATGACATAAAAAAAGAGGACGAGGGACGTAAGGTTAAAGTTTATGATTTTAAACGAGCACTTCGCTTCTCAAAAGATCAAATCCGAAGTTTGACCCGAATACATGAAAATTTCGCACGACTATTGACAACCTTTTTCTCTGCACAGCTTAGAAGCTATGTACAAATTACGGTTGCATCAGTAGACCAAATACCATTTGAAGAGTTTGTTCGTTCCATTCCAAATATGACACTCATTAATGTATTTGAAGTGCCACCATTAGATGGTAATATATTGATGGAAATTAATCCTAATATTGCCTATTCGATGTTAGATCGCCTAATGGGCGGTAGTGGGGCAAGTCATAGTAATGTAGATAACCTAACGGAAATAGAAACAAAAATTATGACAAACCTTTTTGAACGCTCATTCGACAATTTACGCGAAGCATGGGAAAATGTTGCGGAAATTGATCCAATATTAGTGGAACTTGAAGTAAATCCACAATTTTTACAAATGATTTCACCTAATGAAACGGTTGTCGTAATTTCGTTAAATACGATAATTGGTGAGACAAGCGGTATGATTAATATTTGTATTCCACATGTTGTATTGGAGCCAATTGTTCCAAATCTTTCGGTTCGCTATTGGATGCAAACCAATACGAAAGAGATGTCACCAGAGCAAACAAAAATGCTTGAAACACGTGTGAAACAAGCCCAATTACCACTTTCAGTTGAATTAGGATTAACGGACATCACTATTGAAGATTTCCTAACAATGCAAGTTGGAGATGTCATACAGTTAGATCAAAAAATTGAAGCGCCATTATTACTAAAAGTAGGTACATTGCCAAAGTTCACTGTTCAACCAGGTAAAAAAGGCAAAAAATTAGCAATCCAGATTATCGACCCTTTGAAAGGAGGAGACGAAGATGAGTGATGAAATGCTCTCCCAAGAAGAAATTGAAGCGCTATTAAGGGGCGAGACGTTGGGAGATAAAAACAACGACACTGATGCTTCAACAAATGAAGAAATAAATGAGATACGAGTGGAGGATTACCTTGATTCGTTTGCACAAGATGCATTAGGAGAGGTAGGCAATATATCCTTTGGTAGCTCTGCCACAGCTCTTTCAGCGTTATTGGGTCAAAAAGTAGATATTACAACTCCAAGTATTTCAATGATTAATCGTAATAAATTAGAAGAGGAATTTCCTCATCCATATGTAGCTGTACAAGTTGAATATACAATTGGTTTGACAGGTATGAATTTACTTGTTATTAAACAATCTGATGCAGCAATTATCGCAGATTTAATGTTAGGTGGCGATGGATTAAATCCTAAGCCAGACTTAGGTGAAATTCAGCTAAGTGCTGTTCAAGAGGCTATGAATCAAATGATGGGCTCAGCTGCTACATCTATGTCGACGGTCTTCAACAAAAAAGTAGATATTTCTCCACCGACAATTGATTTAATGAACATCTCGCAAGATGAAGGTCGAGAAAATATCCCAGAAGACGATTTGCTGGTGAAAGTTTCATTTAGATTAAGAATTGGTAATTTAATTGATTCGAATTTAATGCAATTATTACCGCTTAAATTTAGTCAAAATATTGTAAAATCATTATTAGGTGAAACAGGAGTGTTTGAGGAACCGGTGGCAGCAACTATTGCACCTGAGGCTCCACCAGTTACACCACCGCCTGTTCAACAGCAAATACCTGTAGCACCACCATCTGAACAACCAGTTTATCAACAGCAGTCAGCACCGATGCAGCAACCGATTTATCAGGAGCCACAACAATTTGCACAACCAGCAAGACCTGCACAACCTGTAAATGTGCAACAAGCGCAGTTTGCTAGCTTCGATACAAATGTAATCTCTCAATCCGAAGCTAGAAATTTAAATATGCTACTTGATATTCCATTGCAAGTTACTGTAGAGTTAGGACGTACGAAACGTTCTGTTAAAGAGATTTTAGAACTATCAAGTGGTTCAATTATTGAACTGGATAAATTAGCGGGAGAACCGGTTGATATTTTAGTCAATAATCGTTTAATTGCTAAAGGGGAAGTCGTTGTTATTGACGAAAACTTTGGTGTCCGTATTACAGATGTTTTAAGTCAAGCAGAGCGTTTAAATAATTTAAGATAGTTTCAATTGGAGGAGTTAACCATGTCTAAAAGAATTTTGATTGTAGACGACGCTGCATTTATGCGCATGATGATCAAGGATATTTTATCAAAAAATGGATTTGAAGTTGTTGGAGAGGCAGCAGATGGTTTACAAGCTGTCGAAAAGTACAATGAACTAAAACCAGATTTAGTAACAATGGATATCACAATGCCAGAGATGGACGGTATTGCAGCCCTTAAAGCTATTAAGGGAACAGATCCAAGTGCAACTGTAATTATGTGTTCAGCAATGGGGCAACAAGCAATGGTAATCGATGCGATTCAAGCTGGTGCTAAAGACTTTATCGTAAAACCTTTCCAAGCAGATCGTGTAATTGAAGCGATTCAAAAAGCGCTAGGATGATTGCATGAAAATGTTAAAATCATTTCGTTTAACGATGATTTTCGCATTTCTTGTATCCTTCCTGTTTTTGTACCCGACACCGACTTCTGTCTATGCAGACGCTGATACAAATAGTGTCACGGATTGTATTAAAGACCCAGAAGCTTGTAATGGAGATACGACTGATCCAGCTGCTAAACAAGAAACAACTGTAACAGCAGCTGGAGATATATCTGCATGGGAATACATAAAAATGGTTTTGGCGCTTATTTTTGTTGTAGCTTTATTTTATGGATTGATGAAGTTTTTAAATAAACGAAATTTAAACTTCCAACGTAATCAAATGGTACAAAATTTAGGCGGTTTATCGTTAGGTGCGCAAAAGTCAGTTCAACTTTTACAGGTAGGTAAAACATTGTATTTAGTTGGGGTCGGAGAAGACGTTCAGCTTTTACGAGAAATTACAGACCCTGAAGAAGTTGAAGCTCTTTTAGCCCTATATAACGAAAGGCAAGAATTTGCAGCAACATCACCGTATATTGCAGAAGTATTTTCTAAGTTTAAGAGAAAAGATAGCGCGAAGGTGCAAAATGAGCAGCAAAAGCAAGATTCATTTGGCAATCTATTCGAAAAAAAGCTATCAGAAATAAAACAGGAGCGTAGTGATGAGATAGAGAGATGGAAGCAGAAGGAGAAGAATGGTAAATGAATGATTTAATCAATATTTTTTCCAACAGCGATCCAACGAATGTCTCTACATCTGTAAAGCTCTTACTTTTACTAACAGTTTTATCACTTGCACCAAGTATTTTAATTTTAATGACATCCTTTGCTCGTATAGTCATAGTCTTATCCTTTGTGCGTACAGCATTGGCAACACAGCAAATGCCACCAAATCAAGTGATCATTGGGCTGGCACTATTTTTAACATTTTTTATCATGGCACCAACCTTTCAAGAGGTCAATAAAGAGGCATTACAACCATTGTTTGCTGAAGAAATTGGTATAGAAGAAGCCTATGACCGTGCTAGTGTGCCATTTAAAGAGTTTATGAGTAAGCATACTAGGCAAAAAGATCTTGATTTGTTTTTAACATATAATCAAGCAGAAAAACCAGCATCAGTGGAGGAAATCCCACTGACTATGCTTGTACCTGCCTTTGCTTTAAGTGAAATTAAAACAGCATTTCAAATTGGTTTTATGATTTTTATTCCATTCCTAGTGATCGATATGATTGTCGCGAGTACATTAATGTCGATGGGGATGATGATGTTACCGCCAGTAATGATTTCATTGCCATTTAAAATTTTATTATTTGTACTGGTTGATGGCTGGTATCTCGTTATGAAATCGTTACTACAAAGTTTTTAGGGGATGATACAGTATGACAGGTGAGTTGGTTATTTCCATTGCAGAGCGTGCTATAATGATTATCCTTCTAACAAGCGGTCCGCTACTATTAGTTGCTTTAATCTCGGGTTTAGCGGTAAGTATCTTTCAAGCCACAACTTCGATACAAGAGCAAACGTTAGCATTTGTACCAAAAATTATTGCTGTCTTAGTGGCCATCGTATTCTTTGGCCCTTGGATGCTATCTCAAGTTACAAGCTATGCGAGAGACATATTCGAGAATTTAACGCGATATATAGGGTGAGTACATGAATGAATTAATTCCGCATTTAACGGTTTTCTTATTAGTACTTGTACGTGTCTCAGCCTTTTTTGCTACGGTTCCTTTTTTTTCCTATAGAACCATTCCACCTCAAGTCAAAATTACTCTCGCACTGGTTTTAGCTTGGATGATGTACTATACAATTGATGTTGAGCCATTTGCATTCAATGATGATTACATATTATTAGTGATGAAAGAAGCACTAGTTGGACTATTACTCGGTCTAATGGGCTATATCATCATGTCCGCAATTCAAATTGCAGGAAGCTTTATCGATTTTCAAATGGGTTTTGCCATTGCCAATATAATTGACCCGCAAACAGGTGCTCAAAGTCCATTAATCGGTCAGTTTTTTAATATGCTAGCACTGCTTTTATTGTTAGCGATTGATGGCCATCATATGATTCTTAATGGAATCTACTACAGCTATCAATTTTTCCCGATGGATCAATTCCCAAGTTTTATGAACGAAAACTTTCCTCAATTTATTATCACAACTTTCACAGCAGTTTTTGCCATAGCATTCCAGATGGCTGCTCCTGTTGTAGCGACCTTATTCTTGGTCGATTTAGCTTTAGGGATCACTGCAAAAACAGTACCGCAATTAAATATATTTGTTGTCGGTTTTCCTATTAAAATTGGTGTTAGTTTTTTAGTGTTATTTACAATGATGGCCGTTATGATTCAAGTTATTCAAAAGCTTATTACGATAATGATTTATGGGATGCGTGATTTAATGGCCATTTTAGGTGGTGGATAATATGAGACTACTACTGAATTTAGAGCTACAATTTTTTGCGGGTGAAAAAACAGAAAAGGCAACCCCTAAGAAACGACAGGATGCTCGGAAAAAAGGGCAAGTTGTCAAGAGTCAAGATATTTCAAGTGCCATTGTAATGTTAATGGTATTTATCTTTTTGTTTTTCTTTGCTGGCTCTTTGCGTGACGAGCTATTAGCTTTTTTCAGGCAAACCTTTATTCATAACATACGCATCGAATCACTGACTATTGATAGTGTGATGCACCTATTTACAGAAACTTTGATTCAAATGGCTTTTATCATTGTGCCCATTATGGCAATTGCATTTGTCGGAGCACTTGCAGGTAACTTTTTGCAATTTGGTTTTCTTTTTACGTTAGAGCCAATGAAATTTGATTTGAAAAAGATGGACCCTATTAAAGGGTTAAAAAAGATATTTTCTGTCAAAGCCATTGTGGAGTTAATAAAGTCTGTTTTAAAGATTGGTTTTATCGGAAGTGTTACAACAATTATTATTTGGTCAAACTTACCAGAAGTTTTGGCGTTATCGTTTAAAAGTCCATGGATGACTCTCATTACGGTAGGGAAGCTTGTTGGTATTATGGGTATAGCAGCTTCTTTAGTATTACTTTGTGTATCCGTTTTAGACTGGATGTATCAAAAACATGAGTATGAAAAAAATCTTAAAATGTCTAAGCAAGATATTAAAGATGAATATAAAAATAGTGAGGGTGACCCTCTAATCAAATCAAAAATCAAACAACGCCAACGTGAGATGGCGATGAGACGTATGATGTCAGAGGTTCCGAGTGCGGATGTAGTTATTACCAACCCTACTCACTATGCAATTGCCCTCAAATATAATGAGGACAGTATGGATGCTCCTCGTGTTATTGCCAAGGGGACAGACTTTATTGCTCAAAAAATTAAACTGATCGCCAAAGAACATGATGTAATAATGGTTGAAAATCGACCTTTAGCACGAGCTATGTATGACCAGGTAGAAATAGGCGATCAGGTACCAGAAGAATTTTTCAAAGCAGTAGCAGAGATACTCGCTTATGTTTACCGAATTAAGCGAAAAATTTAAGGCTTTTTGTAGGAGGGACACAAATGAAAGTTCGCGATATTGGGGTTTTAGGTGCGGTTATTTTAATCGTTGCGATGCTCATCATCCCTCTTCCTCCGTGGATGTTAAGTTTTTTAATTGTCATTAATATTACATTAGGATTAATTGTACTGCTCACAGCAATGAGTATGAAAGAAGCATTGGATTTTTCCATTTTTCCTTCGGTGATTTTACTACTGACTTTGTTCCGATTAGGACTAAGTGTTTCCACAACTCGTGCCATCTTAGCAAATGGAGATGCAGGTTCGGTCGTTGAAACTTTTGGTGATTTCGTAGTTGGAGGAAATATACTTGTTGGTTTAGTCGTCTTCTTAATTTTAGTGTTAATTCAGTTTATTGTAATTACAAAAGGTGCAGAACGAGTAGCAGAAGTAGCGGCACGTTTCACACTTGATGCGATGCCAGGTAAACAAATGAGTATTGATGCTGACTTAAATGCGGGGATTATTTCCGAAAAAGAAGCGCGCGAGCGACGTGAAAAAGTTGCAGGAGAAGCTGACTTTTACGGTGCAATGGATGGTGCCACGAAATTTGTAAAAGGGGATGCCATCGCTTCAATGGTAATGGTTATTATCAATCTATTATTTGGTATCATCATTGGCGTTGTACAAATGGGGCTTCCATTTGCAGAAGCGGCAACTCATTTTTCGAAACTAACAGTTGGGGACGGTATTGTATCCCAAATTCCTGCCTTGCTTATTTCGACTGCTACAGGGATTGTCGTAACACGAGCCTCTTCTAAAGGGAGTCTTGGTCAAGACATTACAGGCCAATTATTTGCTCAAGCTAAGCTGCTTTATGTAGCAGGAGGTACCATTGTATTACTAGGGCTATTTACGCCAATACCAAACTGGGTAACGCTGCCAATAGGCCTTTCGTTAATTGCGGGAGCTTATATGATGGAACGTAAGAAGCCAGAGGATGAAGAAGAATTACAAGAGATTGAAGAAGAAGTGGCTACTGACGGCATGAAGAGTCCTGAGAATGTTGTGAATTTATTAAATGTGGACCCAATTGAATTCGAATTTGGTTATGGATTAATTCCCTTAGTAGATGCCGCTCAAGGTGGGGATTTATTAGACCGTGTTATCATGATTCGTCGACAGCTTGCCTTGGAGTTAGGTATCGTGATTCCAGTAGTCCGTATTCGAGACAATATTCAGCTTCAACCAAATGAATATCGAATTAAAATAAAGGGGAATGAAATGGCACGAGGAGAACTTTTACTAGATCATTATTTAGCGATGAGTCCTGGCGACGATGATTCTATTGAAGGTATTGATACTGTCGAGCCATCATTTGGATTACCAGCTAAGTGGATTACAGAGCAAGTAAAAGAGGACGCGGAAATGTACGGTTACACAGTTGTGGACCCACCGAGTGTGGTGTCAACACATTTAACAGAAATAATTAGAGCAAATGCTCATGAGTTATTAGGCCGTCAAGAGACAAAGCAGTTAATCGATCATTTACGCGAATCCCATCCAATTTTAGTAGAAGAATTAACACCTGCACCTTTATCTACTGGAGAAATTCAAAAGGTACTGGGTAAGCTTCTTCGAGAGAATGTATCAGTGCGTAACTTGCCAATTATTTTTGAGACGCTTGCAGACTATGCAAAATTAACGAGTGATACAGATATCTTAGCTGAATATGTACGTCAAGCATTGGCTCGTCAAATTACAGCACAGTATGTTGGGGATAGTTCAGTATTAAAGGTGATTACGGTTTCTGGTAAAGTAGAAAAAATGATCGCTGATAGTATCCAACAAACGGATCACGGAAATTATTTAGCGATGGATCCACAAGATTCTCAAACAGTATTAGAAACTATTGCAGCGGAAGTAGAGCGTGTTTCGTTTATGGAGCAATCAGCTATTATATTATGCTCTCCAGCAGTTCGAATGTATTTACGTCAACTAACGGAGCGTTATTTCCCACAAATTCCGGTTCTATCCTATAATGAATTGGATGCTTCGGTTGAAATTCAAAGTGTTGGGGTGGTGAATGTTTAATGAAAATGAAAAAGTATTATGCATCATCCATACCAGAGGCGATGAAGCAAGTGCGAGCAGAATTAGGTGAGGACGCAGTCATATTAAATTCAAAAGTCGTCATCACAAAGAAATTTTTTGGCATGATAAAAAAGAAAAGTTTTGAAGTGGTTGCGGGTATTGATGCAATGGAGCCACAACAAGTGGCTTCAGTACCAACACCACCAGCTGGACTGCCAGTAGTAAAAAAAGAAAATGCAAGGTTACAAGAGATTACAAATGCTATTCAAGCAAAAATACATCAGGAGCCACCCCTTGGTGTAGCAGCAGTACATGAGGACGCTAGCATGTCAGAAGAATTGAGAAAAGAAATTGCTGATTTAAAATCATTAATGCAATCGATGCATAAAAAGACTACCCAAGCTCAATATCCCGATGAACTCTTACCCTTCATTGAATACTTAAGACAGCAAGAGCTAAGTGAAGAGCTCATCACAACGATAGGTGATGAGCTTTTTATGCATTTTAAAGAAGCATCCGAAATAAATTTCTCGCAATGTAAATTGATAGCAAAAAATTTACTACGTAAGAAGCTAGAAGTACTTCCCATCGGAGGATTATCCTACGAAAGAAAATATATAAACATTTTAGGACCAACAGGGGTTGGAAAGACTACAACCATTGCCAAAATGGCAGCTAGAGCTGTGTTAGAAAAAAAGAAAAAGATTGGCTTTATTACGACAGATACTTATCGGATTGCGGCAATAGAGCAGCTCAAAACATATGCTGGTCTCTTACAAGCTCCTGTTGAAATTGCTTACAATGCAACAGATTTTGAACAAGCAATCCAGAGATTATCACATTTAGATTTGGTTTTTATTGATACAGCTGGTCGAAATTATAAAGAAGTCAAGTATGTTGATGATCTCCAACGTCTCATAAAATTCGATGATCATGCAGAATCTTATTTAGTGCTTGCAATGACAACGAAAGAAAGGGATATGGAGAATATTGTAGATCAATTCAAGCAATTACCAATTGAAAAATTCATTTTTACAAAAATTGATGAAACAAATTCTATTGGCACAATGATCAATTTAATGATTAAATATAATAAAGGACTTGCTTACTATACGAATGGTCAAGAAGTACCAGAAGATATTGAAGAAGCTGATTTAGAAGCAGTACTTAATTTGTTTTTTCAAGGTGAAGAAAAATGAGAGACCAAGCTGAAGCATTACGCTTAAAAATGATGAAACAGCAAGGCGAACTAGGTAGAGCGATTGCAGTTGTAAGTGGCAAAGGTGGAGTAGGTAAAAGTAACTTCACAATGAACTTTGCCATGACTTTGGCCCAAAAGGGAAAAAGAGTTGTCATTGTAGATATGGATATTGGGATGGGGAATATCCATATCTTAATTGGGAAAAATGCTTCTTATAGTTTAAAAGATTACTTAGAAGGAAATAAGCTACTAGATGAGGTAATATTTGAAGGGCCTTATGATTTAAGGTATATTTCAGGTGGGTCAGGTATGACGAGCGTGCTTGATTGGTCTCATAGTATGTTTGAACGACTTATTCAAGCATTTGAAGAACTTCAAAAAAACTATGATTATATTTTATTTGATATGGGCGCTGGTGCTACTAATTGGTCGTTAGATTTACTCACATCCATTGATGAAATTATCGTCATTTCAACAGCGGAACCTACTTCTATTACAGATGCGTATTCCATGATGAAATATATTCATGTTCGAGATCCAGATAAGCAGTTTTATATTCTCTGTAACCGCGCTTTCAGTAAAGAAGAAGGAATAGAAACGAATGAACGTTTGCAGTTAACAATGAAACGTTTTTTAGACAAAGAAACGATCATTCTTGGTTCATTACCTGAAGACCCTGTTGTGCGTAAGGCAGTGCGCGAGCAAGTGCCATTCTCACTTGCTTATCCAGACGCATTAATATCAAAGACAATGCAACTTATAGTCGTTCGTTTTATGGAGCAACGTGCGGAGGAAATACATGCACATGATCAAACAACGAAAAAATTTTTAACGAAACTTAGAAGTATTTTCTCGAAAGGGCGTGATTAATTGGACTTTTTGCATAAAAGCAAGCTTTTAGTTGTGGATGATTCTGCTTTTATGAGAAAGCTAATTAGTGACTTTTTTGTTGGCAACTCGAAGGTGGAAGTAGTTGGAACAGCTCGAAATGGAAAAGATGCGATCAAAAAGATACAATCGTTGAAGCCAAACGTTGTAACAATGGATATTGAGATGCCTGAAATGAACGGGCTCGATGCTTTAAAAGAAATTATGATACAATGTCCAGTTCCTGTAGTAATGCTCTCAAGTACCACTCAACGTGGGACAGACAATGCAATTGCAGCAATTGAGAGCGGGGCAGTCGATTTTGTTGCCAAGCCTAGCGGGACCATCTCCCTTGATTTACATAAAATTCAAAATGAACTTGTGCACAAAGTGGAACAAGCTGCAACGGTGCCAGTTTCCAAATTGAAAAAACCTTCTGGAAGTAAACGACAACACGAACAAGTGACAAGGGTGAGTACCGTAATAAAGGAACCACAACAGCATGGACGAACAAATACGTCTACTAATGTTGTTTCTACTAAGGTAGCCGTAACTAAACCAATGGTAGAATGGAGTAAAATAGGAAAGAAGATTGTGTTAATTGGCACATCAACAGGAGGACCTCGCGCGCTTCAGGAGGTTGTTACTAAAATTCCTAAGTCTATTCAAGCTCCAATATTAATTGTTCAGCATATGCCTGCTGGATTTACTAAATCGCTTGCTAATCGACTTGATCAGCTAAGTGAAATTTCTGTTAAAGAAGCTGAACAGGGCGATATTTTGCAAAATGGAGTGGCTTATATTGCACCAGGTGGATATCATTTAAAACTTAGAAAAGTAGGGACAACTTTTGGCATTGTTCTTGATAATCAGGAAGCACCAAGATCTGGCCACCGACCTTCTGTAGATGTCATGTTCGAAGATGTTAGTCAATATAAAGATTTTGATAAAGTAGCAGTGATTATGACAGGTATGGGCCATGATGGCTCTAATGGTCTAAAAGCATTAAAACATACTGGCAATGTCATTGCTATTGCAGAATCAGCAGAAACTTGCATTGTATATGGTATGCCAAAAGCAGCAGTAGAAACGCAACTTGTTGATGAAGTTGCAGATGTAGATGATATTGCACAAACAATAATGAAATATTTGCCTTAAAAGGGGTGTCCTCTTATGGAAGTCAATCAATATTTAGAGATGTTTATTGAAGAAAGTAAAGAACATTTACAAGCGTGTAGTGAACATTTATTAGAATTAGAAAAAAATCCAGATGATTTGGCAATTGTTGGGGAAATATTCCGCTCTGCACACACATTAAAAGGTATGTCTGCCACAATGGGCTTCGAAGATTTAGCAGATTTAACCCATAAAATGGAGAATGTTTTAGATGCCATCCGTAATGAGAAGATTCATGTAACACCTGAAATTTTAGATGTTGTATTTGAATCTGTTGATCATTTAGAAGAAATGGTGATGGATATTGCGAATGGTGGAGATGGTAAGCGTGATGTTTCCTCAACTGTCGCACAACTAAAGCGTATAGAACTAGGCGAGGAAGCAGCAATACCAGAGGTGGTAGCAACGGTTGCTGCACCGGTTGTTGAAAGTGTATTAGAATATGATTCGTTTGAACAAACAGTCATTACACAATCGGCTGAACAAGGCTTTAATGCTTTTGAAATTTTAGTAACATTACGTGACGATTGCCTTCTTAAGGCAGCACGTGTATTTATGGTGTTTGAGATTTTGGAAAAAGATGGGGATGTCATTAAATCAAGTCCATCTGTTGAAAAGTTAGAAGATGAACAGTTTGATCAACAATTTTATGTAGCTTTTGTCACAAAAACAACAGCTGAGGATATGCAGAAAAAGCTAATGAAAGTTTCTGAAGTTGATGAGGTTATAGTGACTACAATTGACCAACGGAAATTTAGTGAAAAAGTATTTGAAGCGCAACAAGAAGTAGCAGCAACTGCAACAGCAGTGGCTGAGGTAGCTGCTATACCAACAAGTACGCCTGCTGCTAAAGCCGAGCCTATTGCAAAACCTGCTAAAGAAGCTACACCTTCCAAGGCTGACAAAAATCATGCACCTGTAGGTAATAAAACAATTCGTGTAAATATTGAACGTCTAGATATTTTAATGAACTTGTTTGAAGAGCTTGTCATTGATCGTGGTCGACTGCAATCTATCTCTACTGAAGTAAATCATGGCGAACTAAATGAAACAGTAGAGCGTATGAGTCGTGTGATGGGTGATTTGCAAACTATTATTTTAACAATGCGAATGGTACCTGTAGAAACAGTGTTCAATCGTTTCCCGAAAATGATTCGTCAGCTATCACGTGATTTAAATAAGAAAATCAACCTTGAAATTATTGGTGCTGAAACCGAACTAGATCGCACAGTAATTGATGAAATTGGAGATCCGCTTGTTCACTTGATTCGTAATTCTGTGGATCATGGCATTGAGAATCCAACTGCTCGTCGTGCAAAAGGCAAGCCTGAAGAAGGAACGGTCGTATTGCGTGCCTATCATAGCGGAAACTACGTCTTTATTGAAATTGAAGACGATGGCGCGGGCATAAATAGAGAAAAAGTGTTAGCGAAAGCTATTTCAAAAGGTATTGTTACACAAGAACAATCCTATTCAATGTCTGATAAACAAATTAATGAGCTTATTCTAGCTTCAGGCTTCTCAACTGCAGATGTTATTTCAGATGTATCTGGTCGTGGAGTAGGTTTAGATGTTGTAAAAACAACGATTGAATCACTAGGTGGCAATATTTCAATTGAATCAACACAGGATGTTGGATCCATCTTCTCGATTCAATTACCACTGACATTATCAATTATTTCAGTTATGCTTGTGGAGATTGAAAAGGAAATTTATGCTATTCCACTATCTTCTATTATCGAAACATCTATTATCCGTTCATCAGAGATTATGAATGCGCATAATCAAAAAGTAATCGACTTCCGTGGCAAAGTTGTGCCGTTGGTATTCTTAGAGGAAATCTTTGAGGTACCTCGTCAAGAGCATCAAGATGAAGAATTCCACTCAGTGGTGATTGTCCGTAAGGGTGAAAAACTTGCTGGTTTAGTGGTGGATTCATTCATTGGCCAACAAGAGATTGTCTTGAAGTCTTTAGGAAATTACTTAACAAATATCTTTGCCATTTCAGGAGCAACAATCTTAGGCAATGGTAAAGTAGCCTTAATTGTAGATTGCAACGCACTAATTAAATAAGGTGAATGAATAAGAGAGGTGTAAAGTATGACAAATGCAGTGGAGCAAGAAAGTATTAAAGTAATAGTTTTTCAGTTAGCAGATAAAGAATATGCAATTCCTGTGTCCCATGTTCAAGGAATTGAGAAATTAATGCATATTACACGTGTACCGAAAACAGCGAAATATGTAAAAGGTGTAATTAATCTACGAGGTGTTGTCACACCAATTGTGGATTTACGTGAACGTTTTGAATTACCTATTTCTGAACATGAGGAAACAACACGCATTATTATTATTTCATTAGAAGATATGGAAGTAGGCTTTGTAGTGGATTCTGCTAACGACGTTATTGATATTCCTGCAAGTGCTATTGAACCCCAACCAGAAGTCGTTGGCTCACTTGAAGAAGAATTTATTTCAGGCGTTGCTAAAGTAGAGAAGCGATTATTAATCTTATTACATTTAGAAAAAGTATTAAATCCACTAAAGTAGGGATCGATAATGACATTTAATCAAAAAATTACATCACTACATTTAGATGTATTAAAGGAGATTGGAAACATCGGTGCTGCGCATGCCGCGACAGCACTTTCCAATTTACTTGGGAAAAAAATTGATATGCGTGTGCCAAAGGTAGAGATGGTGTCCTTTAACGATATGATGGAGTTGGCTGGCGGATCAGAAAACGTAGTTGTTGGCATTTTCCTTCGTATTGAAGGTGATGCAGAGGGAAGTATGTTCTTTATTTTACCGATCGAACAAGCAAACCGCTTTATACGCCGACTTATTTTTGATGATTCTTTTGACTTTAAAAAACGACCTGTTTCAGAGTTAGGTTTATCAGCCATGCAAGAGATGGGTAATATTTTATCGGGCTCCTATTTATCTGCCTTATCGGATTTTACTAATTTGAAAATTTATCCAACTGTGCCAGGTCTAAGTGTTGATATGTTTGGAGCTATAATAAGCATTGGATTAATAGAATTATCTCATGTCAGTGATAATGTTATTGTTATAAATACATCCATTTTTGAAGAAGGTGTGGAAGACCATGAAACGGTGAGGGGCCATTTCTTCCTACTACCAGACCCTGACTCGTTTGATGCAATTTTTAAAGCATTAGGGGTTTCGTGATATGTTAACCAATAGTAGTGGACAAGTGATTAAAGTGGGAATTGCACAAATGGATGTAGTAAAGCTGCCTAACACGATTCGAACTTCTGGTCTTGGTTCATGTGTTGGTGTTATTTTGTATGATGAGTCAAAAAAAATTGCTGGTTTAATCCATGTGATGTTACCAGATTCAAGTTTAGGAAGAGCTGAGTCAATCAATGTCGCGAAATTTGCAGATTCAGGGATTGCTGCAATGATTGATTTACTAAAGTTAGAAGGCGTTCAAAAATTTAAACTCAAGGCAAAAATTGCAGGGGGTGCGCAGATGTTCCAATTTACTTCAGACAAAGATACAATGCGTATTGGTCCCCGCAATGTAGAAGCTGTCAAAAATGAATTAAAGAGGCAGGGCATCCCTTTAGTAGCCGAGGATACTGGTGGAAATAGTGGTAGAACGATTGAATTTAATCCTGCAACGTCGATATTACATATCCGAACAGTTAACCAGGGAGTGAGTGAAATCTAATGTTTGGTTCTATATTTTACAACCTATGGGGAGCATTAATTGCCTTTTCTATTTATTTTTTTAGTACATTTCAAAAACCATTTACGCCTCTGCGAATCCTGATAGGTTCTTTTATTGTAGCAATCATCGCATTTTTTGTAATGTTTATTGTACGTTTTCTAATTGCTTACATCTTGTTTACACCAGAGGAAGATGAGGAAGCGGTTGAAGGCGATATAGAAGAAAAGGAACTTGAATCAATAGAAGGCGTAAAACAAGAAGTGCCAATAGCTAATTCTACGGTTGAATTTCAAGATGAAAATTCAGAGGAAATTGCACAAGTAGTAAGAACGATGATGAGTCGAGAAGAAGATCAACAAGTAAATGCGTAACAGTAAGAGTCGTGAATAACGACTCTTTTTTATTTTGCTTTGGAGTATGTAGCATATGAAAAAACTTAAGTGAAATTAATTATTTTTATATAGCCATACCTTTGGGCTAGGAGATGTTTCACACGCTGAGGCAGAAGAAATGGCGAGCATCTTACGTGATGCAGGTATTACGATCGTGACGAGTGTCCCCCCTACGTAGAAAGTTTCCACCTGCTGGTTTATAACACAGAAAAGGAGTAACTGTTGTAATTGGGTGTGACAATATCTTTGATGTTTGGTCCCCATTTGGTAACGGGAATTTATTAGAACGAGCTGGTCGTTTGGCAAAAAGCTCAGGTTGGGGGGATGAACGCTCATTAGCCCAAATCCTTCAATTTATTACAGGAGGAAAAACTCCACTCAATCAAGCAGGTGAGCAAACATAGCCAAAAGTGAGAGATAGTGCAAATATGGTGTGTGGAGGCTTCTTGCTCTGCTGTAGCAATTGCTCGAAGGTCTCTACGTAAGGCAACTATATTCAATGGAAACCTTGTCTTTAGTTCGTTGTAAAGCATAATTTATTGATAAAGAGTGGTTTCTATATATTGGGTAGTATTGCTCTTTTGTTCAATTTGTTCTTTGCGCTACACTAGTGCTAAAACTATATCAAAAGAATGCAGTAGCTACCTACAAATAGCTTAATCATATCCAACTGTATCCAAGTGTCGTTACACAATCAGGATACAGTTTTTCTATGTCTTTCAAAAACAAAGGAATATATTAGAGACTAAGAGAAACAAATGAAATTATAGTCGATTCTTGTTATAATATAGGAAAGATGGCAACTGCTTATCGGGCTTAACTATTCAGGGCTCACGTCTAGATTAGCTTAAATGTGGATTTTTATAAAAAATAACTGAGAAATCCTGTTGAATGATAAATTTTAAGAGCGCAAGTAGTCGTTAGTAAACAGGCGTGAAAAAGCGTTTTTTAGAGAGGTGGATTTCATGACACAACCAATTCTGAACGATGAGCAAAAACTATGGAATCGCTGGATACATGAGCGTGACCCCGATGCGGGTGATTTACTTATAAAAAAATACATTTCTTTAGTATCTTATCATGTCCAACGTATTGGTGCAGGTCTGCCAAAAAGCGTCTCACGAGACGATTTAACGAGCTTAGGGATGGTAGGACTTTTTGATGCATTAAATAAATTTGACATTAACAGAGATTTAAAATTTGATACATATGCTTCGTTTAGAGTAAGAGGAGCCATCATTGATGGTTTACGAAAAGAAGACTGGTTACCACGGTCAGCGCGTGAAAAAGCTAAAAAATTAGATGCACAAATTGAACAACTAGAACAAAAATATATGCGTCATGTAACACCTGAGGAGCTTGCGGAGCATATGGAAGTATCTGTTGAAGATGTCTATCAAACTGTGCAAGAGCATTTTTTTTCAAATGTTCTTTCTATTAATGAACAACAAGACCAAGAAGAAACAGATGGCAAGTCATTTGTCATACGAGACGATACAACAAAAACACCTGAGCAAGCTATCATTAAATCAGAGTTGTTAGATGATCTTGCGGAAAATATTCAGAAACTCAATGAAAAAGAACAACTTGTCCTAAGTTTATTTTACACGGAGGAGTTAACTTTGACAGAAATTGGTGAAATGCTTGAACTATCAACCTCTCGTATTTCACAAATTCATTCAAAAGCGCTATTAAAGCTACGAAAGCTATTATCTAGTGAAATGATTAATGCGTAAATATCCTTGAGGGAGAGATTCCAATGAGTTTAAAAGGTGTCGAGTTACAGATTGCTATTCCAAAAACATTTGAAGCAGGAAAAATGGCGGATCAGGCACAGCAACAAGTATTGGCTCAGCAAGCACATGCAAATGAAGCATTAAAAAAAGAAGTAGAGCGCAAACAAAAAATTGTCAACACATCAGAAGGTATGGATGAAATTAGTGAGGATGAAGATGCGGGTGGTGAGTATTTAACAGGGATTCATAAAAAGAAAAAAAAGCATCAACAAGAAAAACAGGCACAACATCCGTTTAAAGGGAATTTCGTGGATTTTAGTGGATAGGAGTTTACAATGACAACCATTCTAATAGCGGTGCTATTCTTTTTACAGCTAATTTCATTTTATTTTCTTATCATTTTAAATACAAAGTTAGCAAAGTTTAAAGATTTGGAAAAGAAGCAAGAACGATTAATGAGGGAAATGGACGACACCATTAGTGTATATTTAGCTGAAATGAAAGATGAAAATGACCGTCTTATTAAAGAGCTACAAAATGTCTCGCAGTCAGAAATAGCTGCTA
Organism: Lysinibacillus sp. 1 U-2021; assembly: GCF_029916965.1. Lineage (NCBI taxonomy): Bacteria > Bacillati > Bacillota > Bacilli > Caryophanales > Bacillaceae > Lysinibacillus > Lysinibacillus sp. 1 U-2021. The sequence continues at coordinate 4,465,537 of NZ_CP123966.1, read as the reverse complement.
GTAGCTTGCAGCAAACGGAACAATATGTAACTCCTCAGGAGCAGCCATCTTTGCCAGTAGTACACGAGGTGAAAAGTGATAGTTCTCTATCCTTAGAAAAGGATGCTCGTATCTATGTACCTAAAAATATTGTCGCAAACGCTTATTCACGTCAGCAACATACTGGCTCGAAAATGGTGAAAACAGCTCCACCTTTAAAAGTGGAGGAGCAAAAAGAAGCTGAAAAATTACTGACAGTGGAACAACAAGCTCTAGAATTAGCAAAGCAGGGAAAATCACCAGAGGAAATAGCGAAACAACTGCAAAAGGGTAAAACAGAAATCGAGCTTTTACTGAAATTCCATCACTAAATTGTTGCGAATTGTTCAAAGCTATGATATAGTTGCAAATGGTGTTATTACTACACACGCATTTTGATGCAGTAAGTGGTGCTCTAAGCTTAGGGTAGCTTGTTGTAGATGATAAATGCGGAGGATAAAAACCAAACATATTAGGAGGAAATTCACATGTCAGTAATTTCTATGAAACAATTACTTGAAGCTGGTGTACATTTCGGTCACCAAACTCGTCGTTGGAACCCAAAAATGAAGAAATATATCTTCGTTGAACGTAACGGGATCTACATCATCGACTTACAAAAAACTGTTAAAAAATTAGAGGAAGCTTATGACTTCATGCGTCAAGTTGGTCAAGACGGTGGTAAAGTTCTTTTCGTTGGTACGAAAAAACAAGCACAAGAAGCGATCAAAGATGAAGCTGAACGTTCAGGCAACTACTACATCAACCAACGTTGGTTAGGTGGTACTCTTACAAACTTCGGTACAATTCAAAAACGTGTTGCACGTATGAAACAAATCGAAAAAATGGAAGAAGAAGGAACTTTCGAAGTTCTTCCTAAAAAAGAAGTAATCCAACTTAAAAAAGAACACGAACGTCTAATCAAATTCTTAGGCGGTATCCGTGATATGCACGATCTTCCAGACGTAATGTTCGTGGTTGACCCACGTAAAGAACGTATTGCGGTTGCAGAAGCTCGTAAATTAAACATCCCTCTAGTAGGTATTGTTGATACTAACTGTGATCCAGATGAAATCGACTACGTAATCCCTGCTAATGATGATGCTATTCGCGCTGTTAAACTTTTAACTGCTAAAATGGCTGACGCTTTAATCGAGTCAAAACAAGGTGAAGAAGAAGCTCCAGCTGTAGAAGCTGCTGCTGAGTAATTCACGTTTACAAAAAGGTGATAAGTGGCTCAAAACCCTTATCACCTTTTTTAGAACCTATCATTAAATTATGTTCAACCAATTTGAGGAGGAAACACTAAATGGCAAACATTACTGCACAATTAGTAAAAGAATTACGCGAAAAAACTGGCGCTGGTATGATGGATTGTAAAAAAGCGTTAGTACAAACTGATGGCGACTTAGAAGCAGCTATCGACTTCCTACGTGAAAAAGGTCTTTCTTCAGCTGCTAAAAAAGCTGACCGTATCGCTGCAGAAGGTACAACTTATATTTTAGAACAAGGTAACGAAGCAATCATCCTTGAAGTAAATGCTGAAACTGACTTTGTTGCGAAAAACGACAAATTCCAAGTATTAGTTGCATCTTTAGCTGAGCAATTACTTGCTGCTAAACCTGCATCAGTTGAAGCTGCTTTAGAGCTTGCAAATGCTGAAGGCGTAAAAATTGTAGATCAAATTTCTTCTGCTATTGCAACAATTGGAGAAAAAATTACACTTCGTCGTTTCGAAATTAAAACAAAATCTGATGCAGATGCATTCGGTTCATACTTACACATGGGCGGCCGTATCGGTGTATTAGTAACTTTAGAAGGCTCTACTGATGCAGCAGCTGCTAAAGATGTTGCTATGCACATTGCAGCAATTAACCCAACTTATGTTTCTCGCGATGAAGTTTCTGCTGAAGAAGTTGAACGTGAGCGTAAAGTATTAACTGAACAAGCTCTTAACGAAGGTAAACCAGAAAACATCGTTGCAAAAATGGTTGAAGGCCGTCTTGGTAAATATTTCGAAGATGTTTGCTTACTTGACCAAACTTTCGTTAAAAACTCAGATCAAAAAGTACGTGATTTTGTAGCTTCAACTGGTGGTTCTGTAAACGGCTTTGTACGTTACGCTGTTGGTGAAGGTATCGAAAAACGTGAAGATAACTTTGCAGAAGAAGTAATGAGCCAAGTTAAAGGTAACTAATTTAGCTTGCATTTGATTCTAATCAAATAATATCTAGATTATCTAGACAAAAAAATGGGGAACACAACATAGCGTGTTCCCTATTTTTCCGAAATGAATGAAAAAAATTGAAGATAATTTTCTATTCTGCCTTATTCACAACTAGCAATTATTGTTAGATATACTATAATGGAAAAGGGAATAGGGATGTTTTAAATAAAGTCTTACGGAGGTTTACAATGAGTGTACCGCAATATAAACGAGTAGTTATTAAACTAAGTGGTGAAGCGTTAGCTGGAGAAGCGGGCTTCGGTTTATCACCAAAAATAATCAAGTCTGTTGCAGAAGAAGTAAAAGAAGTAGTAGATCTTGATGTAGAAGTTGCTGTTGTTGTAGGTGGCGGTAATATATGGCGTGGAAAAATAGGTAGTGAAATGGGAATGGATCGTGCTGCTGCGGACTATATGGGCATGCTGGCAACCGTAATGAACTCCCTAGCTTTACAAGATGCACTTGAAAAATTAGGCATTGAAACACGTGTTCAATCTTCTATTGTGATGACTCAAGTAGCGGAGCCATACATTCGTCGTAAAGCAGTTAGACATCTTGAGAAAAAGCGTGTTGTTATCTTTGCAGCAGGGACAGGTAATCCGTTCTTCTCTACTGATACGACTGCCGCATTACGAGCAGCAGAAATTGATGCTGATGCAATTTTAATGGCTAAAAACAATGTCGATGGCGTTTATTCAGCGGATCCTAAAGTGGATGAGACAGCCATTAAATATGATACACTCACATACTTAGACGTTATCCAACAAGGCTTACAAGTAATGGATTCAACGGCTTCAACTTTATGTATGGATAACGATATCCCGCTAATTGTTTTCTCAATTACGGAGCCGGGTAACATTAAACGAGCTGTACAAGGCGAAAAAATCGGAACAGTTGTTAGGAGGAATGTATAATGGCTAAACAAGTATTAGAACAAGCTAAAGAAAAAATGAACAAAACAATCGCAGCTTTCTCACGCGAACTAGCATCTATTCGTGCAGGTCGTGCGAACGCATCTCTATTAGATCGTATTTCGGTTGATTACTATGGAGCAGCAACACCAATTAACCAACTTGCGGGTGTTTCTATACCTGAAGCTCGTTTATTAGTAATTACGCCTTACGATAAATCAATTTTAGGTGATATTGAAAAAGCAATTATGAAATCAGATATTGGTATTACACCAACAAATGATGGTTCTGTCATTCGTCTTATGATTCCTGCTTTAACAGAAGAGCGTCGTAAGGATCTAGTAAAACAAGTGAAAAAAGAAGCGGAAGATGCAAAAATTGCTGTACGTAATGTTCGTCGTGATGCAAATGATGATTTGAAAAAACTTGAAAAAGCTGGCGAAATCACAGAAGACGATCTACGTGGCTATGGGGAAGATATTCAAAAGTTAACAGATGAATTCATTGTGAAAGTAGATCAAGTAGCGAAAGATAAAGAAAAAGAAATTTTAGAGGTGTAAAGAAACCTTTTACACGTCTATGATGGAACTTTTTGATGAGATGAAGGCGTCCTATACTTAACAGGACGTCTTTTCTCTTTATTATTCATAGCCAAATTGCTTACTCAAATAGAGAGCATGTATGAATGTGAAAAGGTCATTAATGATACAATCATCATTATTTAACAAACTCATTCTTTAATATGTGTATAGTTCTAAAATAAGCTAGTACATACATAGTCAATTTAGAGGGAAAAAAAAGACAAAAGGCGCTTTTGTTTGTTATGATAGGTTAGTATACGTCCGATTAGTTGTAGTGGGGGAGTTAGCATGTTTAAAAAGCTATTAGGTAAACAAATAAATATGGATACACTATCATTGGAGGAGCGTGTGGCCCTAGCTAAAAGCGAGCCGATTCCTGCCCATGTAGCGATTATTATGGACGGAAATGGACGTTGGGCGAAGAAAAGAGCTATGCCACGTGTAGCTGGTCATCATGAAGGAATGAAGACGGTGCGTAAGGTGACAAGATTTGCGTCAGACTTGGGTATTAAAGTCTTAACTGTCTATGCATTTTCCACTGAAAATTGGAAGAGACCAAAACCTGAGGTAGATTTTCTTATGCGGTTACCTGTTGAGTTTTTAGGTTCCTTTTTACCAGAAATGATGGAGCGTAATGTACGTGTCGAAATGATTGGAGACCCATCTTTATTACCTGCCCATACACAAAAAGCGTTGTATGAGGCAATGGAAGAAACGAAGCATAATACAGGGCTTATTTTAAATTTTGCACTGAATTATGGTAGTCGTTCTGAAATGGTCAATGCCATGAAAATGATGCTTCAAAAAGTGCAGGACGGTCAATTAACGATGCAAGACATAACAGAAGATTGCTTAACATCTCATTTAATGACGGCACATTTACCTGAGCCAGATCTTTTAATTCGTACAAGTGGTGAAGTGCGATTAAGTAACTTTATGCTATGGCAGCTCGCCTATACAGAATTTTGGTTTACAGATACATTGTGGCCAGATTTTAGTGAGGAAAACTTACTCGAAGCGGTGGAAAACTATCAGAAACGTAATCGCCGTTACGGTGGGTTGAAGGGAGAAGAAACAACTTGAAACAACGAATTATTACCGCAATAATTGCAGCAGCACTTTTCATTCCATTCGTTATTTATGGAAAAGTACCATTTGCCATACTTGTGCTAGCAATGGCTATTGTCGGTTTTTATGAAATACTTAAGATGAAAGGTATTTCCATTTTTTCTGTACCTGGCTTCTTAGGACTGATCACTTTAATTTTACTGGTTGTCCCGAAGGACTGGAGTGAAAGGGTTGTAGAATTAATAGGCTATTCGTCTAATCTAATGGTAGTCTATGGTCTAATGATGCTACTTCTTATTTACGTGGTTTTAGTAAAAAATAAAATAACTTTTGATGAAGTTGGCTTTATTTTATTAGGCGCTTTTTATGTGGGATTAGGATTCCATTATCTAATTGAAACTAGAAATATTGGATTAGAGTATGTTGTCTATTGCTTATTAGTTGTTTGGACAACGGATTCTGGTGCATATTTTGTAGGGAGAAAATTAGGGAAAAATAAGTTATGGCCAGAAATTTCACCTAAGAAAACGATCGAAGGCTTTATAGGTGGAATAGTCATTGCTGTTATTTTTGCAGTCGGTATGCAACTCCTTTACCCATTCGCAAATGGTTATATATCACTTGTTTTTGTAACGATTTTTGCCTCTATCATTGGTCAAATGGGCGATTTGGTAGAGTCTGCTATTAAACGTCACTTTGATGTAAAAGATTCAGGCAATATTTTACCAGGGCACGGAGGAATTTTAGATCGCTTTGATAGTCTATTATTTGTCGTGCCTCTACTTCATTTTTTACATTTATTTGGTAATTAATTGTATAGGAAAAGACATCTTGCTAAATCATTTGCTTAGATAGAAAAAGGGGACAATTTGTTGTGAAAAAAATTAGTTTATTAGGTGCAACGGGTTCAATTGGTTGGCAAACCTACGATATCTTAAAAGAACAACGTGATGCTTTTCAATTAGTAGCTTTTTCATCAGGAAAGAACCTAGAGAAAACGCGAGAAATGATTGAAACATTAAAGCCAGAATTAGTTTCTGTGCAATTAGAAGAAGACGCACTGACACTAGCTAAAGAGTTTCCAAATATCCAATTTACGTTTGGAGCAAAAGGACTTGTAGAGGTCGCAACACATCCAGATTCGACTGTACTTGTCAATGCTGTGCTTGGAAGTGTAGGCCTTGAATCAACATTAGCAGCCATTCGTATGGGCAAAACGATTGCTATTGCTAATAAAGAAACGCTTGTAACTGCTGGTCATTTAGTGATGGCAGAGGCCAAAAAATACAAAGTAGCCATCTTGCCTGTAGATAGTGAGCACTCTGCCATCTTCCAATCGATGAATGGTGAGAATCCGAAAAATATCGAACGTTTGATTATTACCGCTTCTGGTGGTAGCTTCCGTGATAAAACACGAGAACAATTAAAAGACGTGACGGTCGCAGATGCACTGAATCATCCAAACTGGTCTATGGGTGCAAAGATTACGATAGATTCCGCTACAATGATGAATAAGGGATTAGAAGTCATCGAAGCACATGTTTTATTTGATATGCCTTATGATAAAATAGATGTACTTTTGCATAGAGAAAGTATTATTCACTCTCTAGTTGAGTATCATGATACTAGTGTTATTGCTCAGCTAGGTACACCCGATATGCGTGTGCCAATCCAATATGCTTTAAGCTACCCAGACCGTATACCATTACAAAATGGTCAGCGACTAAATTTAGCGCAAATTGGTCAACTACATTTTCAAGAGATGGACTTTGAGCGATACCCTGCTTTGCGTTTAGCGTATGAGGCTGGTCGTATGGGTGGTACAATTCTGACAGCAATGAATGCAGCAAACGAAGCGGCAGTTGCAGCCTTTTTACAAGGGAAAATCACATTCCTTGAAATTGATGAGACGATTGAACGTGTGATGCAGGCACACCAAAACATTGCAGTACCAGATTTACAAACCATATTACATGTGGATAGTGAGACAAGAAAAATAGTGTTAGACATGGTAAAATAACGAAAGCACTGTATCGTTAAACTAATCGCTATTAAAGGTGGGGTATTATGCAAACAGCCATTGCATTTATATTAATATTTGGTATGCTCGTCTTCTTCCATGAACTTGGACATTTCTTATTCGCCAAACGTGCAGGTATCTTAGTACGTGAATTTGCGATCGGAATGGGTCCCAAAATTTATGGAAAAACGCATGGTGAAACAATGTATACTATTCGATTATTACCAATCGGGGGATACGTACGTATGGCCGGCGAGGATATGGATGGCACGGAATTACAGCCAGGCTACCGAATAGGGCTTATTGTGAATGAAGATAATGTTGTTAAAAAAATTATTTTCAATCAAAATAATAAGCAATTACCAGATTTATTATTTTTAGAAGTTGAACGCGCCGATTTAGAGAAGGAGTTATTTGTAGAGGGTTATGATGAAGAAGAACGTCTAGTTCGTTATCAAGTAGCTAGAGACTGTGTGCTTGTGGAAAATGGTCGTGAACTTGTCATTGCGCCACACGATCGTCAATTTAATGCAAAGACAGTTGGTCAACGAGCAATGACTATCTTTGCAGGCCCTTTGTTTAACTTTATTCTCGCGTTTGTGATTTATTTAGTGATTGGATTGATCCATGGTGTACCAACATACGAGCCAATTATCACAGAGGTAGTAGAGAATGATCCAGCTGCACAAGCAGGGATGCTGGCAGGAGATAGAGTAACAGCTATTAACGGACAAGCAGTTGAAAAATGGCAAGATTTAGCTGCAATCGTTCAAGATCATCCAAACGAAGATATTGCTGTGACAGTTGAACGAAATGGACAATCAGTGAACTTAAATATGACTGTTAAGGAAATCCAGCAGGATGGCGAGAAATATGGTCAAATAGGTGTACGCTATGAAAGTCCCAGAGAATTTAACCCATTAAAGGCAGTTGTTTATGGAGCTCAAGAAACCTATAATATGACAGTGAAAATATTTGAACTATTAGGTATGCTAATAACTGGTAAGTTTACAATAGACGCACTTTCAGGTCCTGTAGGTATTTATAAAGCAACAGAGCAAGTTGCCCAATATGGTATTATGAACCTAATGAATTGGGCAGCAATGCTAAGTATTAACTTAGGAATTATGAACCTACTTCCATTACCAGCACTTGACGGAGGCCGTTTATTATTCTTTGGCTTTGAAGCTTTACGTGGTAAACCAATTGACCGTCAAAAAGAAGGTATTGTACATTTTGTAGGAATCGTCCTACTCATGATTCTAATGGTGGTTGTTACATGGAACGATATACAAAGATTTTTCTTTTAATTCATTGACAGTTAAATGAAATTTGATTTCCTAGCTTTGAGCGCAATTTCGATGAAACATTGCGCTCAAAGCTAAATTTGTTTATGCTATTGAGAGTATAAACTTATCTATTGAAAAAGGTGGAACACTGAATGAAGCAAAGTAAAACATTTATCCCAACGTTACGTGAAGTACCTGCTGATGCTGAGGTAAAGTCACATAAGCAATTACTACGTGCAGGGTTTATTCGTCAAAATACAAGTGGGGTATACTCGTATTTACCGCTTGCAAAACGTGTGCTAACAAAAATTGAAACAATTATCCGAGAAGAAATGGAAGCTATCAACTCCATTGAGCTACTAATGCCATCTCTACAATCTGCTGAGCTATGGCAGGAATCAGACCGCTGGGAAAAATACGGACCTGAATTAATGCGCTTAAAAGACCGACATGACCGTGATTTTGCATTAGGGCCAACACATGAAGAAGTCATTACAACTTTAGTCCGTGATGAAATTAAATCATATAAAAAATTACCGCTAACATTGTATCAAATTCAAACCAAATTCCGTGATGAAAAACGTCCTCGCTTTGGCTTACTACGAGGAAGAGAATTTATCATGAAAGATGCTTATTCTTTCCATGCGTCACGTGAAAGTTTAGATGAAACATATGAAGATATGTATCGTGCTTATTCTAATATTTTCTCCCGTCTCGGCCTAAACTACCGTGCTGTTATTGCAGATGCAGGTTCGATTGGCGGTAAAGGAACACATGAATTTATGGTCCTTTCTGAAATTGGGGAAGATACAATTGCGTACTCAGATACTTCTGATTATGCAGCAAATATCGAAATGGCTGAAGTTATTGTTGACTATCAACCATCTGATGAAGCTTTAAAAGATGTAGAAAAAGTAGCAACTCCAGAGCAAAAAACAATTGAAGATGTTTCAGCATTCTTAAAAGTAGAACCTGCTAATGTCATCAAATCTCTAGTTTTTGATGTAGATGGAGAGCTTGTAGTAGTGCTTGCACGTGGGGATCATGAAATTAATGATATCAAATTGAAAAATGCACTTGATGCAGGATCTGTGGAACTTGCAAGTGAAGCAGCGATTCAAGAATTATTAGGTTGTGGTGTTGGCTCAATTGGTCCAGTGAAATTACCGGTAGACGTAAAAGTTGTAGCAGACCATGCTATTAAATCTATCCGAAATGGTATTGCAGGTGCCAACGAAGATGGATTCCATTTAGTCAATGTTAACCCTGAGCGTGATTTTGCAGTTAATGACTATTTAGATATTCGTTTTATTCAAGAGGGAGATCCTTCTCCTGATGGACAAGGTAACATTAAGTTTGCAGAAGGTATCGAGGTTGGTCATATTTTCAAATTAGGTACTACATATTCTGCTAAAATGAATGGTACTTTCTTAGATGAGCAAGGTAAGGCTCAACCATTTATCATGGGGTGCTATGGTATTGGTGTTTCTCGTATTCTAGCTGCTGTAGCGGAGCACTTCCAAGATGACAATGGCTTTACATGGCCAACACAATTAGCGCCATATGATATTCATGTTGTGCCAGTAAACACAAAAGATGAGGCACAAGTGACATTAGCGGAGGAGCTTTATGGCTTATTAAAATCATACCGTTATGATGTGTTACTTGATGATCGTCCTGAACGAGCGGGTGTAAAATTCGCTGATGCTGATTTAATTGGCTTACCTGTTCGAGTAACTGTTGGTAAAAAAGCAACAGAAGGTATTGTAGAAGTGAAATTCCGTCAAACGGGTGAAACATTTGAATGGAAAAAAGAAGAAGTAATTGATCGTCTGAATGAATTTTTCCGTAAAAATTAATGACGAGCTAAAAATTGGTGATAATTAGAATTTGATGCTTTTAATAGAGGCTTTCGTATAATTTTGATAAGATAGATATAAATAATTCGCGACACTTCTGCGGGACAGTGAGCCAAGCAAGCAACAACAGATGGTAAAATATCTGTTAAACTTGAAGAGCGCCCGCAGTGTGGGAGCGAATTTTTTTCTTGAATTCATCACGCGTTTGAGACGAATTAGAACATGAGGCTAAAGAAATTGCCTCTTTCTGAAAGTAGGTGTCATTAGATTGGAACAGCAACAAGAGGCAAGAATGAGACTTCGAATGCTCTTGCAACAACTAGAGTTAACAGATGATGTATATATGTCATTTTTTGAGGAAGGTGAACTATCACGCCTGACAGTTCATAAAAAGGATAGACTTTGGCATTTCACAATTAAGTTAAAGGATATATTACCGTTTCCGTTATATCAGCTTTTCCGTACGCATTTGACAGAGAAATTTTCAGCAATCGCGCAAGTTAATACAACATTCGAAACATTGGAAAAAAATGTAACGGAGGAACTGGTGCAAGCGTACTGGCTAAATGTTGTGGAACAAATTGATGAGATGGCTCCAACGCTTAAAAATTGTCTCATCACCCAAATACCAACGTGGAACGGCCAAAAGATGACTTTATCCTGTATGCAGGAAATGGAATTTATGATGCTCAAAACAAAGTATGCTGACAAACTAGCAGAAAGCTATGGTCAATTTGGTTTCCCTCGTATGGCAATCGACTTTGTGCTACAAGAAGAAACAGAAGAAATGATAGCAGCACAGGAAGCATTTATGGAGCAGAAACGTCTGGAAGAAGTGGCTCTGGCACAGCAAGCGATGCAAGATTTCCAAAAGCGTGAGCAAGAGAAGAAAGACAATCCGGCACTGGCCAACCTTGGTGACCGTCCATTCCAACTTGGGATGCATATTAAAGATGATGAAATCATGGAAATTAAGCGGATTGTTGAAGAAGAGCGCCGTGTTATTATTGAAGGATTTGTCTTTGATACGGAAATAAAAGAATTAAAAAGTGGCCGTTCCTTATTACAAATCAAAATTACCGACTATACAGATTCCATCATTGTTAAAATGTTTTCTCGTGACAATGATGATGCTGAATTAATGCAACATCTGAAAAAGGGCATGTGGGTGAAAGTTCGAGGCTCTGTGCAAACCGATACGTTTATTCGTGATTTAATCGTCATGGCGAATGATATTAATGAAATCAAAAAAGAAACACGACAGGATTTAGCACCAGAGGGTGAAAAGCGTGTTGAATTACATTTGCATACACCAATGAGCCAAATGGACGCTGTTACACCTGTTGATCGGCTTGTTGCTCAAGCTGCAAAGTGGGGGCATCCAGCGATAGCTATTACAGATCATGCGGTGGTGCAATCTTTCCCTGAAGCATATGCAGCGGGCAAAAAACATGGCATTAAGATTATATATGGTCTGGAAGCAAATTTAGTTGATGATGGTGTACCAATTGCCTATGCTCCAGAGCATCGTTTATTAGCAGACACAACGTATGTTGTTTTTGACGTAGAAACGACAGGGCTATCAACTGCCTATGATACGATTATTGAATTGGCTGCAGTTAAAATTAAAGATGGACAAGTGATTGATAAATATGAAAGCTTTGCAAATCCACATCATCCACTTTCGGCCACTACCATTGAATTAACAGGTATTACAGATGATATGGTGCGAAATGCACCAGAGGTAGAGCAGGTCATTAAAGAATTTCATGCCTTTATCGGCGATGCAATCGTTGTCGCTCATAACGCATCATTTGATATAGGCTTCCTATATACAGGCTATAAAAAATTTGGTCTTGAAGAGACAATCCATCCTGTCATTGATACATTAGAGCTAGCAAGATTGCTTTATCCTACAATGAAAAACCATCGCTTGAATACACTGTGTAAAAAATTCAATATTGAATTAACACAGCATCACCGAGCAATTTATGATACAGAAGCGACAGGATATCTATTGTTGCAGCTATTAAAGGATGCTGATGAGCTAGCTATTAAATACCATGATGACTTCAATAAGCATATTGGTGGTGGGGATGCCTATAAAAAAGGTAGACCTATGCATTGTACAATTTTAGCAGTTGATAATGCAGGCTTAAAAAACTTATTTAAAATCGTCTCACACTCTCATACAAAAACATTCTATCGTGTTCCTCGGGTGACACGTGCTGTGCTTGAACAATATCGTGAGGGTTTATTAGTTGGATCAGGTTGCAGTAATGGTGAAGTATTCGAAACAATGATGAATAAGTCTCCAGAGGAAGCAGAGAAAGTCGCTCGTTTTTATGATTATATTGAGGTGCAACCGAAGGCTGTATATGCACCATTAATCGAACGCAATGTTGTACGTGATGAATGGACATTAGAAGATATTATCCGTAAACTTGTTAAACTCGGGAAGAAGCTAGATAAACCTGTTGTTGCAACTGGAAATGTTCATTATTTAGATCCGACAGATGGGATGTTTAGGCAAATACTTATTGGTTCACAAGGTGGAGCAAATATTTTAAATCGTTCTAAGCTACCAGAGGTACATTTTAGAACAACTGATGAAATGCTGAAAGAATTTGATTTTTTAGGACCCGATCTTGCAAAAGAAGTGGTTGTGACGAATGCTCAAAAAGTAGCAGCAAGTATTGGAGACGTTAAACCGATTAAGGATGACCTATATACACCAAAAATTGAGGGCTCTGATGATGAAGTAACCAATTTAACTTATGAAATGGCCCATCGTATTTATGGTGAGGAATTACCGGAAATTGTGAAAGCTCGAATTGAGAAAGAGTTAAAATCGATTTTGGGACACGGTTTTGGTGTAATTTATTTAATTTCTGCCAAGCTAGTGAAAAAATCATTAGCTGATGGCTATTTAGTAGGGTCACGTGGTTCGGTAGGTTCCTCATTAGTAGCCACTTTTATGGAAATCACAGAGGTTAACCCATTACCTCCTCACTATATTTGTCCTAGTTGTAAACATTCCGAGTTTTTCGATGATGGATCTGTCAGCTCAGGCTTCGATTTACCAAATAAAGACTGTACGGAATGTGGAACACCTTATAAAAAAGATGGACAAGACATACCATTTGAAACCTTCCTTGGATTCAAAGGTGATAAGGTACCAGATATCGATTTAAATTTTTCGGGTGAATATCAGCCTCAAGCGCACAACTATACAAAGGTGCTATTTGGTGAGGATTATGTATTCCGTGCGGGAACAATTGGTACAGTTGCGGAGAAAACAGCATATGGCTATGTGAAAGGCTATGCAAATGATCATAATTTACATTTTCGTGGAGCAGAAGTTGATCGTTTAGTTCAAGGCTGTACAGGAGTAAAACGTACAACTGGGCAACACCCTGGAGGAATTATTGTTGTTCCAGATTATATGGATATTTATGATTTCTCTCCAGTGCAATTCCCTGCAGATGCGCAGGATGCAGAATGGCGTACAACCCATTTTGATTTCCACTCTATTCATGACAATATTTTAAAGCTAGATATACTTGGACACGATGATCCAACGGTGATCAGGATGTTACAGGATTTATCAGGAATCGATCCTAAAACAATTCCGACCGATGATCCTGTCGTCATGAAAATTTTTAGTTCTCCTGAATCTTTAGGTGTTACAGAAAAGCAAATTGGCTGTAAGACAGGGACACTAGGTATACCAGAATTCGGTACGCGTTTTGTACGTCAAATGCTAGAAGATACAAAGCCTTCGACATTTTCGGAGCTTGTACAAATTTCTGGACTTTCCCATGGAACAGACGTATGGCTAGGGAATGCACAAGAATTAATTCAAAACGGTACATGTGTGCTAAAAGAAGTAATTGGTTGTCGTGATGACATTATGGTGTATTTAATTTATCAAGGTCTAGAGCCGTCACTAGCCTTCAAAATTATGGAATCTGTTCGTAAAGGGAAAGGTTTATCAGAAGAATTTGAAGCGGAGATGCTCGCTAATAAAGTACCAGGTTGGTATATTGAATCTTGTAAAAAGATAAAATACATGTTCCCGAAAGCCCATGCCGCAGCATACGTGCTAATGGCAGTACGAATTGCTTGGTTCAAGGTACATTTTCCAATCCTTTATTATGCAGCGTATTTCACAGTTCGAGCAGATGATTTTGATTTAATTGCAATGGTACAAGGATCGCAAATGATTCGAGCAAGGATTGATGAAATCAATATGAAAGGCTTAGATGCATCTACTAAAGAGAAAAACTTATTAACGGTGCTAGAGCTTGCACTGGAAATGTGTGAGCGAGGTATGAGTTTCCAAAAGGTTGACCTATATCGTTCCCAAGCTAGTGAGTTTGTCATTGATGGCAATTCACTAATTCCTCCGTTTGATGCAATTCCGGGTCTTGGAACCAACGTGGCGAAAACGATTGTAGCTGCTCGTGAAGAGGGAGAGTTTTTATCCAAGGAAGATTTACAGCAACGTGGTCGTGTTTCCAAAACACTTATTGAATACATGGACCAGCTTGGTTGTTTAGAAGGCATGCCTGATGCTAATCAGCTATCGCTATTCTAGTTTTGCAATTGTTTTGCATGGAAAGGTCATAATGTCAATTCAAATTCCTGACACAATATGGTTATCTATAATGAAGGAAATTTGCATTGTGTCGAGAACTGTGCTATTCTTATGGTAATAATTTGTTGATATTTTTCCAGCAAAAGAGTGGGGCATACCCGCTCTTTTCTGTTGTTTAACCGTAGCAAAACAAATTTTGACTAACAGCAGGTAAGACCGTAAAATTTCACCAAAGCAACTGGTGGAATTTCTGTTTTATTATGGTTCATTACTGCGTTAACTTGATAGTGATGAACAATTCATACGCTAGAATTTGATAAATACAGGAGGAAATAATGAGCAAAGTACCATCTTTAATTGAAGAGCTCGCTAAACCAATTGTGGATGAGTTAAATCTTGAGCTAGTGGATATTGAGTTCGTAAAAGAAGGACGTAACTGGTTTTTACGTGTCTATGTTGATACACCTGAAGGTGGAATTGACATCGATCAATGTGCTCAAGTGAGTGAACGACTAAGCTTGTTATTGGATGAAAAAGATCCAATTACACAAAACTATTATTTAGAAGTTTCTTCGCCTGGAGCGGAACGTCCATTAAAAAAAGATACAGATTTTGTCAAAGCAGTTGGCAAGTTTATTTATGTAAAAACCTATGAGCCCATCAAGGACATGAAGGAATTCCAAGGCTACTTAACGTCATACGATGAACATACATTAGTGATGGAAGTGCGTATTAAAACACGTAAAATAACAGTAACAATTGAACAAGAAAAAATCGCATTGGCACGACTTGCCATTGATTTTTCAGCATAAAGCATATTTAGGAGTGAAAACAAAATGAGTAGTGATTTGTTAGATGCGCTGAATGCGCTAGAAGAACAAAAAGGAATTTCAAGAGATGTGTTAATCGAAGCCATTGAAGCGGCATTAGTTACAGCTTACAAACGCAACTTTAACCAAGCACAAAATGTTCGAGTAGACTTAAATTTAGATAAGGGCTCAATTCGTGTATTTTCACGTAAAGATGTTGTGGAAGAGGTAGAAGATGATCGTTTGCAAATTTCTTTAGAAGATGCAAAAGTCATTAATCCAGCCTATCAGCTAGAGGATATCGTGGAGCAGGAAGTAACACCACGTAACTTTGGACGCATTGCTGCACAAACAGCAAAGCAGGTAGTTACACAACGCGTACGTGAAGCGGAACGAGGTTTAATTTATGAGCAATACGTAGATCGTGAAGATGATATCGTAACTGGCGTTGTTGAACGTTTAGATGCTCGTAATATCTATGTAGGTTTAGGCAAAGTAGAAGCGGCATTGCCTGTTAATGAACAAATCCAAGGTGAATCTTATCATCCGCATGATCGTATTAAAGTGTATATTACAAAAGTGGAACGTACAACACGTGGACCTCAAGTGATTGTGTCTCGTACACATCCTGGTTTATTACGTCGATTATTTGAGATGGAAGTACCTGAAATTTATGAGGGTATTGTAGAGATTAAATCAATTGCACGTGAAGCTGGAGATCGCTCTAAAATTTCTGTTTTCGCACATAATGAGGAAGTGGATCCAGTTGGTTCATGTGTTGGAGCAAAGGGAGCTCGTGTACAAACGATTGTCAATGAACTAAATGGCGAAAAAATTGATATCGTAGAATGGTCTGAAGACCCAGTTGTATTTGTAGCTAATGCATTAAGCCCATCAAAAGTATTAGATGTACAAGTGAATGAAGAAGAAAAGTCGACAACAGTCGTGGTACCAGACTATCAATTATCTCTAGCTATCGGTAAACGTGGGCAAAATGCTCGCCTAGCAGCGAAGCTTACTGGCTGGAAAATTGATATTAAGAGTGAGACTGATGCTCGTGAATTAGGTATTTATCCTTCGGCTACAAGCACTTTCATCCCTGCTGATGATGAAGAAAGTGATTTTGATGATGTAGCAGTTGACTTATATCAAGACGACGAAGAATAAGTAAGAAAGCCCGTGTGACAAGTTAGCTGACAGTATTCAGTGGGCCCCCTACGCCGACTGAATACTGTCAGAGCGTCAAGTAGAGCATGACTTGTCCACCTCTTACGACAAGCTTCAGAGAGGAATGGTGATTCTTATGGCTGTAAACAAAAAAGTACCTCTTCGTAAATGTGTAGCAACTGGAGAAATGCTACCAAAGAAAGAGATGATACGTGTTGTTCGTTCGAAAGAGGGCGAAGTAAGTGTAGATATCTCCGGGAAAAAGCCTGGGCGTGGTGCCTATGTCTCTAAATCAGAGCAGGCAGTTGACCTCGCGCGTAAGAAAAATGTATTAGGGCACCAACTTGATGTGAAAATTCCTGAAGAAATATATGAGGAACTTATTTTGCTGATTCGTAGGGAGTCTATTTTATGATGAATCAAGCAATATTTAATTTGCTTGGAATCGCGGCAAGAGCACGTAAGGTGATTTCAGGAGAAGAGTTAGTAGTAAAGGAAGTCCGCAATGGCAATGCTAAACTAGTACTGCTTGCAAACGATGCTTCTAAAAACTCTAGTAAAAAAATTCAAGATAAGTGCACGTACTACAACGTTGAGTATCATGTAATTGGAGATCGATATGATCTAGGACATGCTACAGGTAAGGAGGCCCGAGTGGCTTTAGCTATTACCGATAAAGGTTTTGCAAGTAAATTGTCTAGTCTACTCAACGAAAACTAATCGGGGGTGAGCAGATGACCAAAATCAGAGTTCATGAATATGCGAAGCAAGTGAATAAAACGAGTAAAGAGGTTATTGAAGCACTAAGTAAATTAAATGTGAGTGTAACAAACCATATGTCTATGTTGGAAAAAGACGCTGTGGCAAAGTTAAATCAAACATTTAAAGCAACACCTGAGAAAAATGTAGCAAAACAATCAACTCAAAACATGGCACAAAAGCCTCAATCAAATGGCCAGCAAAAACCACAGCATTCGGTGAAAAAGCAAGTAGGACAAAGGCAGCAATCTGCTACTTCTAAGCCAAAAGCAAACAATCAGCAACATGCACAGCAAAACTCAAATTCGTCTAACGAAAAATCTAAGAATACAAAAGGTAATCAAAATAGAAATATGACACAAAATAATAATAATAACAATAATAATCGTAGAGGTGGCGGTGGTTACAACCAACGTCCAAAACCAGGGATTCATGGAGGCAAACGTCGCCATCCAAAAACGCATCAACCATCAATTCCAGTGAAACAAAAGGAACTTCCAGAAAAAATTACTTTTGTTGAATCATTATCAGTTGCAGAATTAGCAAAAAAATTACACCGTGAGCCATCTGAAATCATTAAAAAATTATTCATGCTTGGCGTAATGGCAACAATTAACCAAGAATTAGATAAGGATGCAATTGAATTAATTTGCGCAGACTATGGTGTAGAAGTGGAAGAAGAAATTCGTGTAGATATTACGGATTTAGAAACACACTTCGAGCAAACAGAAGAAGTAAACGAGGCAGATTTATCAGAACGTCCGCCAGTTGTAACAATTATGGGTCACGTTGACCATGGTAAAACAACTTTATTAGACTCTATTCGCCATACAAAGGTAACAGCAGGAGAAGCTGGTGGTATTACACAACATATTGGTGCATACCAAGTGACAGAAGGCGACAAGAAAATTACATTCCTTGATACACCAGGACATGCGGCTTTCACAACAATGCGTGCGCGTGGTGCAAAAGTAACGGATTTAACAATTTTAGTCGTAGCTGCTGATGATGGTGTTATGCCACAAACAGTAGAAGCTATTAATCACGCCAAGGCAGCTGAAGTACCAATTATTGTGGCTGTGAATAAAATGGATAAACCATCGGCAAATCCAGATCGTGTAATGCAAGAATTAACAGAGCATGGCTTAGTTCCTGAAGCATGGGGCGGGGACACAATTTTCGTTCCAATTTCAGCGTTAAAAGGTGAAGGCATTGATACATTGTTAGAGATGATTTTACTTGTAGCTGAAGTAGGCGAGCTTAAAGCCAACCCAGAACGTTTAGCACTTGGAACAGTAATCGAAGCGCAGCTTGATAAAGGTCGTGGCTCTGTTGCTACGCTTTTAGTACAAGATGGAACATTAAAAGTAGGTGACCCAATCGTTGTAGGTCATACGTATGGTCGTGTACGTGCGATGGTAAATGATAAAGGTCGTCGTGTAAAAGAAGCTGGCCCATCAACTCCAGTTGAAATTACAGGTTTAAATGATGTACCTCAAGCAGGTGACCGTTTCGTTGTCTTTGAAGACGAGAAAACAGCGCGTCAAGTTGGGGAAACAAGAGCAATGTCAGCGATCCAAGCACAACGTTCAGAAAAACAACGTGTAACGCTAGATAACTTATTTGAACAAATGAGCCAAGGCGAAATGAAAGAGCTTAACTTAATTGTGAAAGCTGACGTTCAAGGTACTGTTGAAGCAATGGCAGCCTCTCTAATGAAAATTGATGTGGAAGGCGTAAATGTGAAAATTATTCACACAGGTGCTGGAGCTATTACCGAATCTGATATTTCTCTTGCAGCAGCTTCTAATGCGATTGTTATTGGATTTAACGTCCGTCCGGATGTTAACGCAAAACGTGCAGCAGAAGAAGAGGGTGTAGATATTCGCTTACACCGCATTATCTATAAAGTAATTGAAGAGATTGAACAAGCAATGAAAGGTATGCTTGATCCTGAATTTGAAGAAAAAATTATTGGTCAAGCAGAAGTTCGTCAAACAATTAAAGTATCAAAAGTTGGTACAATTGCTGGTTCATATGTAACAGAAGGAAAGGTAACACGTGACTCAGGTGTACGTGTGATCCGTGATAACGTCGTTATTTTTGAAGGTGAGCTAGATACGCTTAAACGCTTCAAAGATGAAGTAAAAGAAGTGGCAAAAGGATACGAATGTGGTATTACGATTACAAACTTCAACGATATTAAAGAAGGCGATATTATTGAAGCCTATATTATGGAAGAGGTTAAACGCGCCTAATGATCGTGTATGCAGAGGTTGAATTTATCATTCAAACTGCCCATTCGTTAAAGGAAAAGCGTGCTGTCTTACAGCGTATGATTACCCGCACAAAGCAGAAATTTAATGTTTCTATTGCGGAAATTGACCATCAAAATGTATGGCAGCGTACGAAATTAGCACTTGTTGCTGTTTCCTCATCAAAGGACGCAGCTGAGCGGGAAATTAATCACGCGCTCCATTATTTACAGTCAAATCCGTCATGGGAACAGCTTAATGTGTGGCGAGATTATTTATAAGTAATAGTAGATAGTTGAGAGTGTGAACAGCAATAATATATCAACTATCTGTACATCGAAATAGAGGTGACAAATTATGTCTCTACGTTCAAACCGTGTTGCCGAGCAAATGAAAAAGGAGCTTGGTGATATTCTTGGCCGTAAAATAAAAGATCCGCGTGTTGGTTTTGTGACTGTTACAGGTGTTGAAGTAACGGGTGATTTACAGCAAGCGACTATTTATATTACATCTTTAGGCAACGAACGTGAACGAGAGGAAACGCTTAAAGCTTTAGTAAAAGCTTCGGGCTTCATTCGCTCTGAAATCGGATCACGTATTCGTTTACGACGTACACCAGAATTAATCTTTGAATTTGATTCATCGATTGAATATGGTAACCGTATTGATTCATTGCTTAGAGATTTACACAAAGAATAAGCTAAAAAAGTCTGCCACATGCATGTTTATGCAGGCAGACTTTTTATCTTCATGGAAAAGGTTATATTGCCAATGAATTATAGAGTAGGCAATTTGGGAGGAGCTATATGAACGGTATTTTACCGCTTTGGAAAGAAAGAGGCATGACGAGCCATGACTGTGTCTTTAAATTACGCAAAATTTTACGGACAAAAAAAGTTGGGCATACAGGGACACTTGATCCAGGTGTTGAGGGCGTACTGCCAATTTGTATTGGCCAAGCAACTCGAATAGCAGAATATTTAACTGACGCAGGGAAAACCTATGAAGCCATTATCTCAATAGGTCGTTCTACGACAACCGAGGATGCAGAGGGTGAAACCGTTGAAGAAGATCTTACGGTAAAAAATTTTTCTCGTGAGCAGGTGTTAGAGGTTTTAGCTTCATTAACTGGCGTTATTGAACAAACACCACCCATGTTTTCAGCAGTAAAAGTAAATGGGAAGCGCCTCTATGAATATGCGAGAAAAGGCGAAAGTGTTGAAAGACCTACTCGCCAAGTAACAATTTATGATTTGGAGCTACTTGATGAGCTAGCACAATATGAGGGGCAAGAAATCACAATTCCAGTACGTATCGCTTGTAGTAAAGGGACATATATTCGAACATTAGCTGTGCAAATTGGTGAGGCTCTTGGCTATCCAGCACATATGAAGGAGCTTGTACGAACTGCTTCCGGTACTTTTACACGGAATAATTGTTTTACGTTAGCACAGGTTGCTGAGCTAATGGAGGATGAGCAAATAGCTACCTGTATTTTACCTGTCGAGTATGCATTAGCAGACTATCCATATATTGAGATTACGAGTGCTAATGAAAAAGAAATTTTCAATGGACAAGTGCTTCCAGCAGATGCATTATTAAATAGTCATGATAAAATTGTGTATGGAATCAATGGAAAGGCAGTTGCGGTTTATCAAGCTCACCCAACAAAGGATGGTTTGATGAAGCCACATAAGATGTTTCCGACGATAGAGTAGGAGGATTTTTCAATGGAGGTCATTCATTTAAAATACCCACATCAATTACAGCAACGAGAAAGCATGC
This sequence comes from Lysinibacillus sp. 1 U-2021, assembly GCF_029916965.1. Classification (NCBI taxonomy): domain Bacteria; kingdom Bacillati; phylum Bacillota; class Bacilli; order Caryophanales; family Bacillaceae; genus Lysinibacillus; species Lysinibacillus sp. 1 U-2021. The sequence goes on along the minus strand of NZ_CP123966.1, from coordinate 4,444,189 downwards.
AGCCGTATTCATTAGCTCTTGGCTTTTTCGATGGTGTACATAGAGGGCATCAAGCAGTTATCAAGGCGGCTAAGGAAGAGGGCAACAAGCGACAAATTCCAACTGCAGTGATGACATTCGATCCACATCCTTCATTAGTCCTTGGTGGACGTAACGAAAAGGTTTTTTATATTACACTCTTACAACAGAAATTACAGCTGTTTGAAGAACAGGGTGTGGATACGGTATTCGTTGTCCACTTCACTTCAGATTTTGCCAAACTTTCACCAGCGGCATTTATTGATACATTTATCCGTGGATTAAATATTCAGCATGTGACAGCTGGCTTCGATTATTCGTTTGGAGCATTTGGTAAGGGAACAATGGAAGATATGCGTTTATTAAGTAATGGTGAGTATGGCGTTACAATTGTTGAGAAGAAAACAGATGATGTTGAGAAAATCAGCTCTACTCGTATACGCAAGCTATTACAAGAAGGCGATATGGAAGAAGCAACAGTTTTATTAGGGAGACCGTTTGAAATCAATGGGATTGTTGTCCATGGTGATAAACGTGGTCGTACTATTGGTTTCCCTACTGCAAATGTCCAAGCATTAGAAGGAACGTTTATTCCAGCAAGTGGTGTTTATGCTGTACGTCTGCTTGTACAAAATAATTGGTATGATGGTGTTTGCAACGTGGGCTATAAGCCAACTTTCAAAGATCCAAATGATAAGCAATTATCGATTGAAGTTCATATTTTAAACTTTGATAAAAATATCTATGGTGAAGAAGTACATGTGGCATGGTATAAACGTATACGAAGTGAACGCAAATTCGATGGTATTGAGGCCTTGAAAACACAAATTGAAAAGGATAAACAAGAAGCAATCCGTTACTTTAACCAGCTATAAGAAGTCCTTCATTATTGTCGTCACATTAGCCAAGTCGACGTTTTACTTGCTTGACTATGTGATTTATGGTAATATTCATAAGTGCATAAATGCTTAACCTTAGCTCGGTAGATCGATGACTCCAACGTTTACTGTGCTAATGGGGATTAATTATAATTTAGGAGGTCCATACAAATGGCTATTACAAAAGAACGAAAAAACGAAATTATCGCTGAGTACCGTACTCACGAAAGTGACACTGGTTCACCAGAAGTACAAGTTGCAGTATTAACAGAGGAAATCAATGCTCTAAATACTCACTTACGTACTCACAAAAAAGATTTCCACTCTGAGCGTGGTCTTCTTAAAATGGTAGGTCGTCGTCGTCACTTATTAAAATACCTTCGTGAAACAGACGTACAACGTTACCGTGAATTAATCAACCGTTTAGGCTTACGTCGCTAATTAATAGCAAAAGTAATCCTATATTAGACTGTAGACAAACTGATGCTTGTCTACAGTCTTTTTTTTGAGATAATCTTGTTAATTTTGTTCAACAATAAGCCATAACTTTTTTACACTACGATGAACGATAGATAAAAATGATTTGATACTTGATAAAAGGGTGATATATTCTAATCACATTTCACAGCCCATTTATAGTCATTGCGTTCATCATTGCAGTGTAATTGAAGTAGATAAATTGAAGGCTAGATTGCTATTATATTTCATGAAATACAATCCAGCCAATTATAGGATAGAGGCTCAAAATTGGTACATAAGCGTCAATCATACAATCTAAATGCTATCATTGAATACTAGTAAACGATGGCTATGGGTTAAAAACTTTCTATGTTAATAGTTGGTGAAATGTAAACTAAATCATTTAGAAGGGTGAGTAGGATGTTTAACCAATTATTAAGAGAGAATAATATTGTTGCAGGTATTTTAACAGTTATTCGTGTTTATTTAGGCTGGCATTGGCTTACAGCAGGTTGGGGAAAATTGTTTAATGGCTTTGATGCATCTGGCTTTTTAGCCAATGCTATTGCAAATCCAGTGACAAGTGGAGAAGAGCTCGCATACCCACTGTATGTAAAGTTTATTGAATCATTTGCTTTGCCAAATGCTGAGCTAATTAATATTCTTGTGCCTTGGGGAGAATTTTTAGTAGGGCTAGGATTAATTCTGGGATGCTTAACGACATATGCTGCATTTTTCGGTATGGTCATGAATTTTGCCTTCCTAATGGCAGGTACTATATCTAGCAATCCTTGGGATATTTTACTTGCAATCTTTATAGCCGTTGCTGGTTACAATGCTGGGAAATTCGGGCTTGACCGCTTCATTATGCCAATCATAGGTGAAAAGATGGCGAGAAATAAGAAAAAAGAAGTTGTTCAACCTGTTAAAATTACATAATAAACTTTTTACATATCTACTATTAGGAGACTACTCATTAGTCTGAGTATACCCCGCCCATTATATGGGTGGGGTATTTAAGTTGTTGAAAAAAGAAATGTCACTAGCAGAAAAGCAAGGTGAGGGGGTGATTTCCGTTCCACTGGGCGTCCGATGATCCAGCTTTACTCACTTACGCTACTTTCACAAAAATTCTATTGATGGTTTTACTTTTCAATACTATGTAAATCCCGACTATTATTTGCCTGACTTACTAACTTTCCTAGATGAGCCAACTTTCTTTTACCTTATAGGATGTTGTATGATAAGCTCCATGTTATAATAAGTCTATTGTTTAAACTTGTATTTGAAAAACTAATGTTAGCGAAGCAGTTATTTCCATTTACATACATTACTTTTCGTCAAGAAGGAATCAATATAAAAAAATCCATATACCAAAAATGCTTTTTCAATAAAATAATGAAATAAATCTTAAATAAATTGGCAATAACTGAATTTAAATGTATGATTATTTCATGAAATATTATTTAGCATAGAACAAGCATTTTTGGTACACTTACTATTAGTACATACAGACGAAGTAAGTGTTTTTATAATAGAGAGGGGTTCATTGAATGAACGAAAAGAAAGTCTATTCCTATGAATGGGCTGGCCGTCCACTTGTAATTGAAGTAGGACAGTTAGCAAAACAAGCAAACGGAGCCGCATTAGTACGCTATGGCGATACTTCTGTACTTGCTACAGCAACAATGTCAAAATCACCTAAACCACTTGATTTCTTCCCATTAACAGTAAACTATGAAGAGCGTCTATATGCTGCAGGTAAAATTCCTGGCGGCTTTATTAAGCGTGAAGGACGTCCATCTGAAAAGGCGATTTTAGCAAGCCGTTTAATCGACCGTCCGATTCGTCCGATGTTCCCGGATGGTTTCCGTAATGAAGTACAAGTTATTTCTATGGTTATGTCAAATGATCCTGACTGTACATCTGAAATGGCAGCAATGGTTGGTTCATCATTAGCATTAGCGATCTCTGATATTCCATTTGATGGGCCAATAGCAGGTGTACAAGTTGGTTATATTGATGGACAATTCATTGTAAACCCGACAGTAGAGCAATCGAATCGCTCAACAATTCATTTGTCTGTAGCGGGGAACAAAGATGCTATCAATATGGTTGAAGCGGGTGCACTTGAGGTACCAGAGGAAATCATGTTAGAAGCAATTATGTTCGGTCATGAAGAAATCAAAAAAATCATTGCTTTCCAAGAGCAAATTGTGGCAGAGGTTGGTAAAGAAAAGTTACCAGTGACACTATTTGAAATTGATGAAGCAATTCAAGCCGATATAAAAGCAGCTTGTGAGACTGATATGCATGATGCAATTCAAACGGCAGAGAAACATGCTCGTGATGAGGCAATTCAAGCTGTGAAAGAGCGAGTTATCGCTTCCTATGAAGAGCAAGAAGCAGACGACGAAACAATGAAACAAGTGTACACAATTCTTGACAAGATGGTAAAAGAAGAAGTACGCCGTCAAATCACGGAAGATAAGATTCGTCCAGATGGTCGTAAGCTCGACGAAATCCGACCACTTTCTTCTGAAACAGGCTTATTACAACGTACACATGGTTCAGGTCTGTTTACACGTGGACAAACACAAGCACTTTCTATTTGTACATTAGGTGCGCTTGGTGATGTACAAATTATTGACGGTTTGGGTGTGGAAGAGTCAAAACGCTTTATGCACCATTATAACTTCCCACAATTTTCTGTAGGGGAAACGGGTCCAATCCGTGGGCCAGGTCGTCGTGAAATTGGTCATGGTGCGTTAGGTGAGCGTGCACTTGAAGCAGTCATTCCTGATGAGTCGGTCTTCCCTTATACAATTCGTTGTGTATCAGAAGTACTTGAATCAAACGGATCAACTTCCCAAGCTTCTATTTGTGCGTCTACATTAGCCATGATGGATGCAGGTGTTCCATTAAAAGCACCAGTTGCAGGTATTGCAATGGGCCTTATTAAAAAAGGTGAACATTATTCTATTTTAACGGATATTCAAGGAATGGAAGACCATTTAGGCGATATGGACTTTAAAGTGGCTGGTACAGCTAAAGGTGTAACAGCTCTACAAATGGACATTAAAATTGATGGTTTATCTCGCAATATTTTAGAAGAAGCACTGACACAAGCAAAAGTTGGACGTATGCATATTCTAGAATCAATGCTTGCTACACTGCCAGAGCCACGTAAACAATTATCTGCGTTTGCACCAAAAATTGTTATTGTAAAAATTAATCCTGATAAAATTCGCGATGTAATTGGACCAGGTGGTAAACAAATTAATAAAATTATTGAAGAAACGGGCGTTAAGATTGATACAGAGCAAGATGGTACAATCTATATTTCTTCTGCCGATGAAGCAATGAATGCACGTGCAAAACAAATTATTGAAGATATCGTACGTGAAGCAAAAGTAGGGGAATACTACTTATCAACAGTGAAACGTATTGAAAAATTCGGCGCCTTTTGCGAAATCTTCCCAGGGAAAGATGGCTTGCTTCACATTTCTGAAATTCAAGAGGAACGTACAAAGCAAGTGGAGGATGTCTTAAAACTTGGTGATCAATTACTTGTGAAAGTGATTGAAATCGACAAGCAAGGTCGTGTGAATTTATCTCGCAAAGTAGTAATTCAAGAGGAAAAAGAGCGCGCTGAACAAGAAAAATAATATCGATTAAAAGGCTGCGTAGATTGCGCAGCCTTTTTCGATAGTAGCAAGAAGAAAAGTAGAGGATTTTTATAATTGGGGGAGATAGTTTGGTTCAAGTACATACATGTCAGAATGGTGTTCGTATTGTATCAGAGCAAATTGATCATGTAAGATCAGTGGCATTAGGTATTTTTGTGAATGCTGGCTCTCGCTATGAGCTACCTGAAGAGAATGGTATCACACATTTTATTGAGCATATGTTGTTTAAAGGCACAACAACTCGTTCAGCTCGTCAAATTGCTGAAGAATTTGATCGAATCGGAGGAGAGCTAAATGCCTTCACATCGAAAGAAAATACATGTTACTATGCTAAAGTTTTAGATCATCATGCGGAGCTTGCGGTCACAATACTAGCAGATATGTTTTTTAATTCTACATTTGCGGAAGAAGAATTAGAAAAAGAGCGACAAGTAGTATTAGAAGAAATTTTAATGAGCGAAGATGCTCCTGATGATGATGTTCATGAGAAGCTGTGGGGTGTCATGTATCCGAATGATGCACTCGGTCGTCCAATACTAGGCACAGCTGCTACATTAAAGACATTTACAGCAGATGCTATACGACAATACATGGATAAACATTATGGGCCAGAGTCCGTTGTTATTTCTATTGCAGGTAATATTTCATCTCAGCTTATGCAAACGATTGAAGATTTATTTGGTCACTATCAACCTTCACCGCATGCTATTGCGCCTGTCCTGACAAATCCTTCATTTTATCCAGGGGAAATTACAAAAATACGCGATACAGAGCAGGCACATGTCGCGATTTCCTATCCAGCAATTGGTGTAAAAGATCCAGATATGTATAGCTTTATTGCGCTTAACAATATAATTGGAGGCAATATGAGTTCTCGATTGTTTCAGGAAGTACGAGAAGAACGTGGACTAGCCTATTCTATTTTCTCCTATCAATCGTGTTATGCCGATGTAGGTGCTTTTACGATTTATGGTAGTACTAGTCGACAGCAATTAGCACAGCTTCAGCACACGATTGATGCCACTTTATTAGATATTGTAGCGGGTGGTGTTACAGAGGAGGAGCTTGATAATGCGAAAGAGCAGCTTAAAGGCAGCTTTGTCCTTGGGCTAGAAGGGACGGGGGCTCGTATGAATCGTAATGGAACAAGTGAACTTGTCCATCGCAAGCATCGAACAGTAGACGAGGTTCTTAAATCGATCGATGCCGTATCGATGGAATCGGTGGATCGACTGATTGCCAAAATTTTAAAAGCAGAGCCAGCTATCTCAATCATAGGTCCTAGCGAATAAAGATATTTTAATTAGAAGCATATAAAAAGGAGAACTTTGATTAATTTCGAAGTTCTCCTTTACTATCTGGGAAAGTCTGTTATTTTCAATGTGGATAAGTGTCAACAACCCTCCATAAGATGAGTAGTGAACACCTTTGCTAAAAAGGTAGCACTTTATGAGCTGGTGTGGAAAACTTTACCCTCGAGGGATAGTGAGACTAGTTTGCCTTTAAACCAAGAAGGTAGCGGCCCTGCATATGCCCATAGGAAAGCAAGTAGCCTGCAATGGGAATCCATTTCCTATTTTTAATGAATGTTTAGCAAACTTCCTTTGCCATATATAAATAAAGACATTTGTGAAACACAAGAAAAGTGATGAGGATACTAACCAGTGTTGGTATGAATAAGATAATTAAATTTGCAGCTACTAGTGATAAATAATAATGAATAACAAAATTTAGCAGAATGATAAGCACAATAGCTGTAAGCATTCTAACCGTTCGCATTCTCTCTATTTCATCAAGATGCTGAATATAAAATTGACTACAGATGAGGAAAGAAGCGCTACTTATATAGGCACAGTACATAGCAAGATGCTCTATAAAATTTTCAGATGCATCAGGTTGTGAGAAATACATAGGCGCAAGGACAATAAAGAGCAATGCAATAAGGCCATAGCAAAATAAAAAATCGGATTGCAATTGTTTTTTCTTTGATAGAGGTAGCGTATTGACATACATTGTCCACTTTACTTGACGGTCGCCTCTATATATATTATCTACGATGTTGGCTGAAATTACGACAACAAATAATCCGATAGAAGGACTATCTACAAAAGGTAAATGAACAAAATGAAGAAGTAAACATATCGTCATTGTAAAAAGAATAGTCCATTTTTGTACGACGATTCTTTGTAACAACAGTGCTCGCATGGGATCCCTCCTAAAACTCTTTTCTTTTATAAATAGCAGTAGAAACAAGAGAGGAGAGGCAGAGCAGTATAAGTCCGCCCAAAGGTGCTAAATAGACATATTGCTTTAAATATAAAAAGGTTTGAGTCATATCAGGGATATATTCTTTAAACATCCCCGTTAAGAAGCCAGGGATAAAACAAAACGCAATGAGGACTATTCTTCCTTTAATAGAGCCAAATTTAATATAGATAGGTAGTAATACGGCTAATAAACAGAGCGCCGATGTTACGATCAAATTAAACGTTAGGAAAAATTCTGAAGTAATGTCGTTATTGGTAAAAAAATTGATGAAAAATAGGATAGGTAATGCCATAACAAGGCCGATAATCATTAACATCACACTAAGTATATATTTACTTAAAACGATATCCGTTTTAGGAATTGGTAAAGTATTAGCGTATTTATCCCACTTACTGTGTTCATCGTAGCTAAGCGCAGTTATCGCTTGTATCGTAACAATAAAAACAATAACAGCTAGAAGCATTGCGCTTTGCTGCATAAAAATCGCCATCACAAGAAGAAATACAAGAACAAATGCTTGTGCTTTCATTTGTCGTTGAATGGTCATTAAATCTTTTAGGATAAGTCCTACCATATTTAAACACTACCTTTCACGAAAAATAGCATAATATCTTCAATAGAAGGTCTTTCAAGTCTGAAAGCCTCATTTACTTCATTTTTCAGAACTAGTGCTTCTATTCCAAATGCACCAGGACGGGTTCTCAGAATAGCATGCTCTGGCAAGTCGTTTACTTCCTCATTGTTACCTTTGAAAATACCATATTCATATAATAAAGCATCTTTACTCTCGCTCAATAAAATCTCACCATTATGAATTAATGTAATATAGTCAGCAATTTTTTCTAAATCGCTTGTAATGTGCGAAGAAAATAAAATGCTGTGGGTTTCATCCTGCATAAATGCTAAAAATAAATCCAGAATTTCATCCCGAATAATAGGGTCTAAACCACTTGTGGGCTCATCTAAAATCAATAATTTTGGATGATGTGCCAATGCTAAGGCAATTGATAGCTTCATCCTCATTCCTCGTGAAAGTTCCTTAATCTTCTTCCTCTTTGGTACCTTAAATTGAGCCAATCTTTCAAAATAATAGTCTGAATCCCATGTTTGAAATACTTTTCTCATGATTTTGTCGAGTTGCGTCGCATTTAGCGTTTCTGGTACATGTAAATCGTCAAATACAACGCCGATGTCGTTTTTTATCGATAGTTCGTGTTCGACATGATCTTTGCCAAATAGCAAAATTTCGCCATATTCCTTTTTTAGTAAATTCAGCATGCATTTTATCGTAGTTGATTTGCCAGCCCCGTTTTCTCCAACAAATCCCATTACAGTGCCTTGAGGGACAGAAAAACTTATATCTTTTAGAAAAAAGCCTTCAAAGCCCTTATGTAAATCATGAATTTCAATGGCATTCATATTACTTATCCTCCTCTAACATTAAAGATAGTAGTTCTTGTAATTCTTCACTAGAAAGTCCAGCGGTTTTCGCTATTTTTGCTGCCTTTTGCAAGTGCCCCTCTACCTGCCGTAATAGCTCCTCGCGTAGAAAGTCTTGATTTCGTTCTGTGACAAAGCTCCCTTTACCAGCGACTGTTTCAATGAAACCATCTCGCTCTAAATCAGCATAGGCACGTTTAGTGGTCATCACACTTATTTTTAAATCCTTTGCTAAAGCGCGGATAGAAGGTAGTGCATCACCTGCCTGTAATTTATTAGCTAAAATAGCCTCCTTGAGCTGTATGGTGATTTGCTCATAAATAGGTTTTTCACTCGCATTACTTAAATGGATATGCACAAATCATCACCTCTTATAACTGTATATATACACTATATACAGATAGCGATGAAAATGCAACATATTCGTACTTTTGGTAGGGGTCACGATTTGCAAAAAGTCGGCATATATTGAGGTAACGGCTCAAGGAGGGAGATGAGGCATGTTACTATCTGAGATGGTGGATAAGGAGTTAATTCAAATTGAGGGTGGCGTACATTTTGGCATCCTGGCACATACAGAATGCCTATTAGATGTGCAAACAGGGAAAATACATGGTTTTGAAATTGTAAAAGATAAACTACCATTCCAAAAAAAGAAAATGAAAGTTAGTGAAATGATACCTTGGCATGAAATTATTTTAATTGGTGAAGATCGTATTTTATTTAATAAGACATCTACAGTACAGTCAGAATATTTACAGTGAGGTGAGCTTTTGGAAAACGAAAAATGGCTTGTTATCGGTGAGGACTCCCGATTAAAGGAACTAGCTACAATGCTAAGAAGTCCATCGAGAACAGTGTTTTATAAAAGAACGACCGTATGGAACGAAGAGTTAAATAAACTTGTTTTAGAATTCCAGCCTAATAAAATTGTATTACCTATTCTTCCATTAAAAATAGAAGTTGAGCAGCTCTATGGTATATCACAAGTGAAATTTTATACAGGTCGATTAACAATGCATTGGAAGCAATTACTAGAGAAAAATGAATCTATTTGCTATTTACAACAAGAATCATTTATTTGGCAAAATGCTCGATTAACAGCGGAGGGATTTATCGCCACATTTTACGGACTCGAGCAAAAATGTATTTACGGACAAAATTTCACAATCGCAGGTTTTGGTCGTATCGCAAAAATGCTCGCCTCTTTACTAGTTAAGATGGGTGCAAATGTTCATATTGTTGCACGTTCAGTTGTACAAGTGAGTGAAGCAAAAGCATATGGTTATAAAGCCACGAATTTAGATGATCGTCAATGGTCTATTACAGATGGCATTTTTATTAATACAATTCCTGCTAAATGGATCACAGAATCATTTATAGAGCATGTTCCAACTGTTTTATATGACTTGGCTTCAGAGCCAGGATGTTTAGATATAGATTCTGATCAATTACAAACATATGTACTATTGCCATCATTACCTGGGAAATACTTTGCACATGATGCAGCTACAATATTGTGCAAGGCAATAGAGGAGGAAGAAAATTGTTAACGGGGAAACGAATTGGCTTAGGTATTACTGCTTCTCATTGTACGTATGAAGATGTAGTACCTAAAATCCAAAATTTTATTGATGTCGGAGCAACAGTAATTCCAATCATTACCCATTCCGTTTTACATGCAGCTACACGCTTTGGTACAGGTGAAGAGTGGATTGCCAAAATAGAAGCTTTGACAGGAGAAAAAGTTATTTCTTCTATAAAAGAGGCAGAGCCATTTGGTCCATCCAATCCATTAGATGCAATGGTCATTGCCCCCATGACAGGCAATAGCATCAGTAAATTTGCTAATGCAGCAACAGATAGTCCTGTGTTAATGGCAGCAAAGGCAACTTTGCGTAATGGTTCACCTGTAGTTTTAGGTATTTCCACAAACGATGCACTAGGCTTAAATGGCATAAATATTATGAAGCTGTTAAATGCCAAAAATATATATTTTATTCCCTTTGGTCAGGATGCCCCTCACTCCAAACCAAATTCTTTAATTGCTGATTTTGAGCAAATGGTGGATACTGTTCATGCAGCAATTACGCAGAAAAAGCAATTACAACCGCTGTTGATACAATATTTCAAATAAATAAGAGATTACACACAATTTTCAGTATTTTTGTGATACAATAGCACACATTATGGAACATGTATTCAAGGAGAGATGACAGATGACAAAGCAGTTAACAGTTGCGGTTGTTGGGGCAACAGGTGCAGTAGGATCGAAAATGATGGAGCAGTTGATTAAACGTAAATTTCCGATTGGACATATTAAATTTCTAGCTTCTGCTCGTTCAGCAGGAAAATCAATCGAATTTGATGGGGAAACATATACAATTGAAGAAGCGACACCTGAGGCTTTCGAAGGCGTCAATGTCGCTTTATTCTCAGCTGGTGGTTCAGTATCAGCTGTGCTTGCACCAGAAGCAGCTAAGCGGGGTGCAGTAGTTATTGATAATACGAGCCATTTTCGTATGGATCCAGAGGTACCGCTTGTCGTGCCTGAAGTGAATAGAGGCGACTTAGCGAAGCATAAGGGAATTATTGCGAATCCAAACTGCTCGACAATTCAAATGGTAGCTGCACTTGAACCAATTCGTCATGCATTTGGTTTAACAAAGGTAATCGTTTCAACTTATCAGGCAGTATCAGGTGCGGGGATTTCTGCGATCCAAGAATTAAAGGCACAAAGCGAAAACTGGGATGCAGGTAAAGATGTAGAAGCAAATATTTTACCGTCTGGTAGTGATAAACGTCATTACCCAATTGCTCGTAATGTCATTCCACAAATCGATAAATTCACAGATAATGGATTTACATACGAAGAAATGAAAATGATTAATGAGACGAAAAAAATCATGCATGCACCAGAGCTAAAAGTAGCTGCTACTTGTGTTCGTGTGCCAGTCGTTTCAGGTCACTCTGAATCTGTTTATATTGAGGTAGAGAAGGACGCGTCAATCCAAGAGATTTTCGAAGTATTACGCAACGCACCAGGTGTGGTATTACAAGATGATATTGCAACACAAACTTACCCAATGCCTATTTATGCAGAAGGGGAAGACGCTACTTTTGTAGGACGTATCCGTCAAGATTTAGACAACAGCAAAGGGTTCCATCTATGGATCGTTTCTGACAATTTATTAAAAGGCGCCGCATTAAACTCTATCCAAATTGCAGAAGCAATGCTTGAGGATAACTTACTATAAGAGGGGTGTAAGGATGAATTTAGGTCGAATTGGAACGGCAATGATTACGCCGTTCAAAAATGATGGCACGATTAATTATCCAGAACTAGAACGTATTATTAATCATTTAATAGACAATGGTACTGATTGTATTGTTGCTTGTGGTACGACTTCTGAAAACCCAACTATGTCTACAGAAGAGAAAATTGAAGTTGTACGCTTTACAGTTGAGAAAGTAGCAGGACGCGTACCAGTTATTGCAGGTACTGGGGATAATGAAACAGCTTACTCTATCGCAATGACACATAAGGCAGAAGAAAATGGAGCGGACGGCATTATGCTTGTAGCTCCCTACTATAATAAGCCAAATCAACGTGGGATTTATGCTCACTTTGAAACCATTGCTAAACAAACGAGTCTCCCTGTTATGCTTTATAATGTTCCAGGGCGTACTGGGGTCAATGTTGCCTATGAAACTTCTGTTGCATTAAGCAAGATTCCTAATATTGCTTGGATTAAGGAAGCGAGCGGTAACTTAGATCAGATGGGTGATGTTATTGAGAATGTTGATCCAGCTGATGATTTCTTAGTGTATAGTGGGGACGATGGTTTAACACTCCCACTAATGGCCATTGGCGGAGCAGGTGTTATTTCTGTAGCTGCCCATGTGGTAGGCAATGATATGCAATTAATGATTAAAGCGTTTGAAGAAGGAAATCATAAGCTAGCAGCCCAAATTCACCGAGCCTTATTACCTTTAGTACGTGCGCTGTTCGCTCAGCCCAACCCTTCACCGATTAAATATGCGATGACAAAATTAGGATTTGATACACTCAATGTTCGTTTGCCAATGATGGAAATGACAGATGAAGAGAAAGCTAATTTTGATCGAATTTGGGATACGTATCAAGAAAAAGCGAAAAGTTTTAGATAAATAGCAGCGAGGCTGATAGCATTTCAGCCTCGTTTTTTATATTTTATAAAATAAAAAGTATGTACCAAATTTGTAACTCCTCGTCCTTACAAATACTTATTTAGCTCTATTTATACAGGATAGCCAATATTTGTTTTCCATCTGCTAGTAATAAGCAAATAGCAGGAAAATCTATTTCCAACGTGAAACATGTATTTTTAATTTGTGCAAAAGCTTTGCAAACCGTATAATAAATGTTAAGTGGTTGCTGTTCGGGATATTTTTTAGGAGGAAATAAATTGACAAAAAAGAAAAATGAATTAATCCGCATCATCCCTCTTGGTGGTGTAGGCGAAATTGGGAAAGCCATGTACGTAGTAGAAATTGATGAAGAGCTATTTGTGGTGGATAGCGGCTTAATGTTCCCAGAAGATGAAATGCTAGGTATAGATATCGTGATTCCTGACATTACTTACTTAGAAGAAAATAAAGAACGTGTGAAAGGTATTTTCTTAACACATGGTCATGAAGATGCAATTGGCTCTATTGCCTATGTATTACAAAAAATAAAGGCACCTGTGTACGGATCGAAATTAACTATTGCATTAGCAAAGGAACATTTAAAAGAATTACCTGCACCACATCAAGTAAAGTTTTTTGAAGTAACAAACCGTAGTCGTATGAATTTTAACTCAACGTATGTAACATTCTTCCACACAACACATAGTATTCCCGATTCGTTAGGGGTAGTGTTCCATACATCTGAAGGCGCGATTGTTCATACAGGAGAGTTTAAATTCGATCAGTCAGCGACAGGTAAATTTAAACCTGATTTAGCAAAAATGGCACAGCTAGGTGAAGATGGCGTTTTCATTCTATTATCTGAGTCTTGCGAAGCTGAGCGACCAGGATATACGACATCAGAGATTGTCATTGAAGAACAATTATCAAAAACATTCCACTCAGCACCAGGTCGTATTTTAGTAGCTGTTTACGCATCGAATTTTATTCGAATTCAACAAGTATTTGCTCAAGCTCAGAAATCATTCCGTAAGGTTGTAATTGTAGGCAAACCATTGGAAAAGGCAGTTGATTTAGGCGTACAGCTTGGTTATTTAACAGTCGAAGAAGATACAATTATTCCGATCTCGGAAATGCAAAAATATCAAGATGATGAAATTATCATTATTGCAACAGGCAACAGAGGAGAGCCTCTCGATGCTTTAGAAAAAATTGTCCGTAAGCACCATCGTGATATTAAAATTAAACAAGGTGATACGGTACTAATTACGTTTACACCTTCTCCTGGCATGGAAGTTCAAATGGCGAATACAATGAACTCAATGTCAAAAGCAGGCGCTGAAATTTTGACTTCTAGCAAAAATGTCCATGTTTCAGGACATGGTAGCCAAGAAGATTTAAAGCTGATGCTAAACTTAATGCAGCCAAAGTATTTTATTCCTGTACAAGGAGAATACCGTATGCTAATTGCGCACTCTAAATTAGCACAACAGCTAGGTATGCAAAAATCCCAAATTTTTATCGCGGATAAAGGGGATATCGTAGAATATAAAAATAATAAAATGCGCATGAGTGGTCGTGTACAAGCTGGTAATGTCTTAATTGACGGTATTGGTGTAGGCGATGTAGGTAATATTGTCCTTCGTGACCGTAAATTATTATCGCAGGATGGTATTTTCATTGTGGTGGTAACATTAAATCGAGCACAAAAGAAAATTGCCTCTGGGCCAGAAATTTTATCACGAGGCTTTGTCTATGTACGAGAATCAGAGGAATTAATGATTGAGGCTTCTGACATTGCGAGGAATGTGATTGAAAAGTACGTTGGGAAAGAAACCTTTGAATGGACGAACATTAAACAAGAAATTAGAGATACGCTAAATACGTATTTATTCCAAAAAACAAAACGTCGCCCAATGATTATTCCTATAATTATGGAATATTAATTGAACAAGCTCATCGTATATGCTTTGAGGAAAAAATAAATGAAAAAGGATTTTCTCCCAATTGCGGTGGAAAATCCTTTTTTTGAAATATTCAAGTTCTACATGTGATGATTCGCTACATATATAGAATGGATTGCAGAAGAAGGTGAATTAGATGGCAGTTAGTAAGAGAAAAAAAGTTACTAAAAGTAAAACGACAACTGAAAAAAAAGAAATGCATCCGCTTATGTACGAAATTTTAGGGTTGCTCTTAATTGCATTAGCAGTCATTATGATTTTTGAATACGGCATGATCGGGCGGATTCTACAAACAATCGCCATGTTCCTTTTTGGTAATTTACATTTTGCTGTTCCATTTATGCTTATATTTGTTGCATTGTTAATGATGATTGGTCGTAAAAAAGTTGGGATAAAGGATCGATTAATACTGGGCATGTTCCTCATTGTTTCGAGCTTAACGATTTTTAGCCATGGCATATTATTTGAACAACTATCCAAATCAGGTGGTCTGCTATCTGATTCTGTACTACGTGAATCATGGCGAATTTTGATTAATACAGATGGTATCATTCATCGTAGTAATGCTTTGGGGGGTGGCATGGTTGGTGCCCTACTCTTTAGCGGGCTTCATGTGTTGTTTGAAGCCTCAGGGGCAAAAGTTGTTGCTTGGGTTATTTTCTTTATCGGTTTAATTCTTGTCACTGGTAAAGCATTAGTGCCTTATTTAGCAGAAAAAACGCCAGATATATTTGGTAAATGGAAAAAAAAGCATCGTGATAAGAAAAAAAATACACCGAAAAAACCAAATAATCGTCGTTCAAGGGTAGAGAGTGGAGATGAAGTAGCAGCCGTTAATCAATCTATAGATATGCCTGAACAAGAAGAAGAAATACCACATGAACCGATTATTTCTGCGTTTACACAGAATGTTTCACAGGAAAGAGAAGTGTTGGATACAACTCACTTGGTGGAAAATGAACTAGAAGAAGCAACGGATGATGTCCAGATTCAGGGTACAGATGCAGTAGAAAATGCTGATTATCAGCTCCCATCATATAATTTATTACAATTACCACCACAACATGATCAAAGTGGTGAATATTCAGTGATTCAGGCAAATGCCAAAAAGCTTGAGCAGACATTACAAAGCTTTGGCGTAAAGGCAAAGGTGACACAGGTGCATTTAGGTCCTGCTGTTACGAAATACGAGATTTTACCAGATATCGGTGTGAAAGTAAGCAAAATTGTCAATTTGCAAGATGATCTTGCATTAGCATTGGCAGCTAAAGATATTCGTATGGAAGCACCAATTCCTGGGAAATCTGCGATTGGTATAGAAGTACCTAATAGTGAGGTCGCTATTGTAACACTTCGTGAGGTATTAGAATCGAAAGATGGTGCTAAGCCTGAGGCATTATTACAAGTAGCATTTGGTCGTGATATTACAGGACAAGCTGTATTAGCAGAGCTCAATAAAATGCCACATTTACTTGTAGCTGGTTCTACAGGTAGTGGGAAAAGTGTTTGTATAAATGGCATTGTTGTATCCATACTAATGCGTACAAAACCGCATGAAGTGAAGCTCATGATGATAGACCCAAAAATGGTTGAATTAAACGTTTATAATGGGATTCCACATTTATTAGCGCCTGTCGTAACGGATGCACGTAAAGCTTCGCAGGCACTGAAAAAAGTGGTATCTGAAATGGAACGTCGCTATGATTTGTTTTCTCATACAGGTACAAGAAACATTGAGGGCTATAATGCACATGTCCAAAAGGTGAATGATCAAACAGAGGAAAAGCATCCAAAGCTACCTTATATTGTGGTTATAGTAGATGAGTTAGCGGATTTGATGATGGTCGCATCAAGTGATGTAGAGGATTCGATTACACGTTTAGCGCAAATGGCAAGGGCAGCTGGCATTCATTTGATTATTGCCACACAACGACCAAGTGTAGATGTTTTAACAGGTGTCATTAAAGCAAATATTCCATCCAGAATTGCTTTTGCTGTTTCTTCCGCGATTGACTCAAGAACAATTTTAGACATGGGTGGAGCTGAACGATTATTAGGACGAGGTGATATGTTATTTTTACCTGCTGGAGCTTCTAAACCAAAAAGGGTGCAGGGTGCCTTTTTATCAGATCAAGAAGTGGAGGCAGTCGTTCATTTTGTTATAGAACAGCAAAAAGCTCAGTATCAGGAGGAGATGATTCCTACTGAAGAAGAAACCATTTTAGAGGAAACAGATGATTTATATGATGAAGCAGTCCAATTAGTTGTCAATATGCAAACAGCATCTGTCTCTATGCTTCAACGTCGCTTCCGTATTGGTTATTCAAGAGCTGCACGTATTGTTGATCAGATGGAGCAACGCGGTATTGTTGGGCCTCCAGAGGGTAGTAAACCTCGTCAAGTACTTGTTCACCAATACGATAACTAAGCAAAAAATGAAGACGAAAATGGTGAGAGCAATTGTATTTTTGTCCAAAAATTTGCAGATAAAATAAAGAAAGAATGAATTCTATAACAGATTTTACTCAAAACTGTTTATTTCATTCTGCAAAAATGTTATATTTATGAACGATTAGTAGGAATGTTGTACATCAGATGTCTGATCTCTAGTTTTGGTGGTGATATATGTGACTATTAAAGCAGATCATCGTCATCTCTATCTTCAAGTAATCGATCGTTTAAAATCTGACATTGAGGCTGGCATTTTTAAAGAAAATGAAAAGCTGCCTTCAGAATTTGAATTATCGAAATCACTAGGAGTCAGTCGAGCAACACTTAGAGAAGCACTTCGACTGTTGGAAGAGGAAAATGTGATTGTGCGCCGACATGGGGTTGGGACTTTTGTTAACCCGAAGCCGTTGTTTACATCAGGCATCGAGCATCTATCTAGTATTTCTTCTATGATCGAGACAGCAGGTATGGAGCCAGGTTCGCGATTTTTAAAAGCGACTGAGCACGTGCCTTCTGAGGAAGATTTAAAACGCTTCCAAAGTGATGGCGACGATAAAATACTCACGATTGAACGTGTCAGAACAGCGGATGGTGAGCCAGTAGTATACTGCATAGACAGGCTACCTGCAAGCTTCCTGCCTACTGACTTTGTCGAAAAAAAAGAAGTTTCACTGTTCTCTGCACTTGAGCAATCTGGCAAAATTCATGTAGCTTATGCTGTAACCTATATTGATCCAGTTGGGTATCATGAACAAGCCTCACCGATTTTAAATTGTGGACGTGAGACAGCTCTTTTAGTGTTAAAGCAATTGCATTATGATGATCATGATCAAGTAGTGCTCTATTCAAAAAATTATTTCCGAGCTGATAAATTCAGCTTCCATGTAGTTCGTAAACGGGTGTAGAACATTTCTAAATTTTTTCCTGCTAATTACAATACCTTTGGGGGGTTAATTAAATGAAAAAACGTAAATTTGGTTTAGTATTAACATCAGTATTAGCGGCAAGTGCTATTTTAGGTGCTTGTGGTACGAAAGACGACGAAAAGCCAGCGAAAGAAAATGACAATGCTTCAGGTGGCGAAAGCACAGAAGAAGCTTTCTCAGTAGCGATGGTTACTGACGTAGGTGGCGTTGATGACAAATCATTCAACCAATCTGCATGGGAAGGTGTACAAGCTTACGGTAAAGAGCACGATTTATCAAAAGGTGATGGTGGTTTTGACTACCTACAATCAGCTTCAGATGCTGACTATGAAACAAACTTAAACAACTTAGTTCGTCGTGACTTTAACTTAGTATTTGGTATCGGATTCATGATGGCTGATGCAATTGATGCAGTTGCTTCTGAAAATCCAGATAACCACTTTGCATTAATCGATGCTGAAGTAGAAGCAGACAACGTAGTAAACGTACTGTTCAAAGAGCAAGAAGGTGCTTTCTTAGCAGGTGTTGCTGCAGCGAAAACATCTAAAACAGGTAAAATCGGCTTCGTAGGCGGCGTTGATATTCCAGTTATTAACCGTTTCCACGCTGGTTTCGTTGAAGGGGCTAAAGCAGTAAACCCAGATATCGATATTCAAGTAAAATATACTGGTGCGTTTGATAAAGCGGATCTTGGTAAAATTACAGCGAACAGCATGTATTCTTCAGGTGTAGATGTAATCTTCCACGCTGCTGGTGCAACTGGTAACGGCGTATTCTCTGAAGCAAAAGAGCGTAAAGCGAAAGATCCAAATGCAGATGTATGGGTTATCGGTGTAGATGCTGACCAATACGAAGAGGGTAAAGTAGACGATAAAACAAACGTTACATTAACTTCTATGTTAAAAGGTGTTAATACAGCAGTAGTAGATATTTCAAATAGAGCGAAAAATGGTGATTTCCCAGGTGGAGAAACACTTGTTTACGGTTTAGCTGAAGATGGCGTTAAACTTGCAGATTCTCGCGGTGCGATTCCAGAAGATGTACAAAAAGTAATCGACGAATATAAAGAAAAAATTGCTAAGGGTGAAATCAAAGTTCCAGAAAAAGTGGAAAAATAATTCATCTTTTGATCATCATAAGGGACTCTTAGAAGGACCTTATGATGATTTTTCAATCTATCGTTATATTTAGATTATTCGCAATACTCTATTTAGCTAGATTTATAGAAACCTTATAGGGGTAGTAATTATGATTTGAATAATGATGGTAACAAGTTAATAGAAGAAAGGTTTCTAACGATGACCTTTCCTGTATTAATTTAGCAAAACATCTACCTCTATAGGTGGGATATTAAATCGGTAATAAAATATAGCCTCTAGTAGAAAATTTATTACTGGACGTATGGCTTATCTGTACCATCCATCATGTAGCAGCAGATACTATACGCTAAGATGAAAATACTTAATAATAGTGCCTATTAAGGGAGTGACAAATTTGGATTATGTGATTGAAATGCTAGGAATCCGTAAAGAATTCGGTAATTTCGTGGCGAATAATAATATCACCCTCCAACTGAAACAAGGCGAGATTCATGCATTGCTAGGTGAAAATGGTGCAGGTAAATCGACTTTGATGAACGTCCTTTTTGGTTTGTATCAACCAGAGGGTGGCGAAATTCGTGTACGTGGGAAGGCTGTAAAAATTACAAACCCGAATATTGCCAATGATTTAGGGATTGGCATGGTGCATCAACATTTTATGTTGGTAGAAAACTTTACGGTAACAGAAAATATCATTTTAGGCACTGAGCCTACTAAAATGGGAATTGTGAATATAAAAGATGCGGCTAAGAAAGTACAAGCACTTTCTGAAAAGTATGGTTTAGATGTTGATCCGAACGCCAAAATCGAGGATATCACGGTTGGTATGCAACAACGTGTAGAAATATTAAAAACCTTATATCGTGGTGCCGAAATTTTAATTTTTGATGAACCAACTGCATCATTAACACCGCAAGAAATTACCGAATTAATTCAAATAATGCGCCGTCTTATCGCAGAGGGTAAATCCATTATTTTAATTACGCATAAGCTAAAAGAAATTATGGAAGTTTCAGACCGAGTGACGATTATCCGTAAGGGAGAAGGGATTGGCACTGTTGTAACCGCTGCCACAAATCCTGATCAGCTTGCTGAAATGATGGTTGGCCGTCAGGTTGAATTCAAAACGGAAAAAACGGATGCGACACCGACTGACGAAGTGCTTGCAATTGAGAACTTGGTTGTTACAGACTATCGAAATATTGATAAAGTTAAAGGTCTTAATTTAAATGTTCGTAAAGGTGAAATCGTAGGTATTGCTGGTATTGATGGTAATGGTCAATCCGAGTTAATAGAAGCCATTACAGGTCTACGCAAAATTAAAAGTGGTAAAGTCAAGCTGAATGGTAAAGATATTACTAACATGAAGCCTCGTAAAATTACAGAGGAAGGCGTAGGACATATTCCACAAGACCGTCATAAGCATGGATTAGTTTTAGATTTCCCAATTGGTCATAATATTGCATTGCAAACATATTACCAATCTCCAATAGCGAAGGGCTTTGTGATGGACTATAAAAAGGTGTCAGAGAAAGCTCGCCAAATCATTAAAGAGTATGATGTGCGTACTGGTAATGGAGAGATGACACCAGCTCGTGCATTATCTGGTGGTAACCAACAAAAAGCAATTATTGGTCGTGAAATTGACCGTAACCCTGATCTATTAATTGCTGCTCTACCAACACGTGGACTTGACGTAGGAGCTATTGAATTCATTCACTCTCGTCTAATTGAGCAACGTGATAAAGGGAAAGCCGTTTTATTAATCTCATTTGAATTAGATGAGGTAATGAATGTTTCGGATCGAATTGCTGTTATCTATGATGGACAAATTGTCGATGAGTTAAATCCGAAAGAAACGACTGAACAAGAGCTAGGCTTACTAATGGCAGGGCAAAGTAAAAAAAATATAAAGCGTGATGCGAAGGAGGGGAACGACTAATGTCAAATCGTGTCATTAATATCCTCGTTCCTATCATCTCTATCATTATCGGTTTAATTGTAGGGGCTATCGTTATGGTAGTCAGTGGCTATGACCCAGTGCAAGGTTATATCGCTCTTTGGACAGGTATTTTTGGAGATTCATATTCAATCGGGAACACAATTCGTCAAATTACACCATATATTTTAGCAGGTCTTGCGGTAGCATTTGCATTCCGTACAGGGCTCTTCAATATCGGTGTGGAAGGTCAGCTAATTTTAGGTTGGCTAGCCGCTGCTTGGGTAGGTTATGCGTTTGAACTTCCTAAAATCATTCACTTACCATTAGCATTGCTTGCAGCAGCTGCAGCTGGTGCATTTTGGGCCTTTATTGCAGGTTTCTTAAAAGCGAAATTTAAAGTTCACGAAGTTATTGCGACAATTATGCTGAACTACACTGCACTTTATATTGCAAATGCAGTGATTAAAAAATTGTCCGATGGCAGCTTTAAAACAGAACGTATCCATGAGTCAGCTTCTTTACGTTCTCCGTTTTTAAGAGAGCTTACAGACAATTCAAGTCTTCACTATGGGATCATTGTTGCACTGTTAATGGTAGCTGTGATGTGGTTCATTTTAGAAAAAACAACACGTGGCTACGAGCTAAAAGCAGTAGGTTTTAACAAAAATGCTGCTGACTATGCAGGTATGAGTGTTAATAAAAATATTATTTTAGCTATGACGATTTCAGGTATGTTTGCAGGTCTTGGTGGTGCGATGGAAGCTTTAGGGACATTCCAAAACGCATCCATTAAACCTGGCTTTACGGGAATTGGTTTTGACGGTATCGCCGTTGCGTTACTTGGTGCCAATACACCACTTGGGGTAGTGTTTGGAGCATCCCTTTTTGGTTCTTTAAAGTATGGTGCATTAAATATGCCAAATGCTGCGGGTATTCCAGAAGAAATCGTATCCATTATTATTGCATTGATTATCTTCTTCGTTGCATCAGGCTATATTATTCGAGTAGGCTTACAAAAGCTGAGCAAGAAAAAGGAGGGACAATAACATGAGCTTTTTAGAAATGTTATATTTCATCATCCCTTCAGCGATTCTTTATGCAACACCTTTGATTTTTACGGCCATCGGTGGGGTATTCTCTGAACGCTCTGGTGTTGTCAACATCGGGCTAGAAGGCTTAATGATTGTCGGTGCTTTTGTTGGTATTTTTGTCAATTTAGAATTCGCTTCATCATTAGGGGCAGCAACAGTTTGGGTAGCAATGCTAGCAGCTGTTGTGATTGGTGCTGTGTTCTCACTTTTCCATGCTGTAGCTTCTATTTCTTTCCGTGCCGATCAAACGGTATCAGGGGTAGCTATTAACCTACTAGGTTTAGCTGCAACCGTATTCTTAGTAAAAATGATTTATGATAAAGGTCAAACAGATATGATAGACCAACCGATTCGTCGTTTTGGTGTTCCTTACTTAGAGGATATTCCGTTCTTCGGTCGTTTACTGTTCCATGATGTTTATAGCACATCTATTTTAGCGTTTGCTGTAGCATTCGGGGCATGGTTTATCATTTATAAAACACCATTCGGCTTGCGTTTGCGTGCAGTGGGTGAACACCCAATGGCAGCAGATACAATGGGTATAAATGTAAATAAAATGCGCTATATTGCCGTGATGATTTCTGGGGCATTAGGTGGTCTTGGTGGTGCAGTGTATGCACAAACAATTACACACGACTTCTCACACGCAACAATTGCTGGTCAAGGTTTCATGGCTATTGCTGCAATGATTTTCGGGAAGTGGCATCCAATTGGAGCACTAGGTGCAGCCTTATTCTTCGGTTTAGCACAAACATTAAGTATTGCAGGGAATCAAATTCCGCTAATCGAAAATGTTCCAGCAGTGTATCTACAAATTTTACCGTATGTGTTAACAATTCTTGCTTTAGCAGGCTTTATTGGTAAAGCAAATGCTCCAAAAGCGAGTGGACAGCCTTATATTAAAGGTAAACGCTAAGAAAAGCATTTTAAGGGACTGGGCAAGCTATGCTCAGTCCTTTTTCTATATAATTGGCGAAATTTTTAATTTTTCCCATACATACTTTGGATTCCTTTTGCAATTATAGACAATAGACATGTATAGTATGTGTAGTACATCGTTATATTAAGAAGGATAGGAGGGTTTCATATGTTTAAAACAATACCTTTTGCAAAAGGTGTCAATTTGCATATCCGACAAACGACCCAATTTAAAACCGTAAATTTTTCAATTAAATGGAGAAGAGCATTAACGGCTAAAAGTGCATCAGAGCGTACAGTATTAACAAATGTACTGCAGCACAGTAATGCTAAATATAAGACAACTGCTGCTTTTCGAAGCTTTTTAGATGACTTGTATGGTACAGTTTTGTATTTTGATACATCGAAGCGTGGAAATGAGCATACAGTTCTTATGAATGTAGAGACTGTTAATGATCATTATCTAGCGAATACAAGTGTCTTAAACGAAGTCCTTGGTTTATTGCATACAGCTATTTTTGAGCCTAATCTAGAAAATGGTGTCTTTAAGGAATCCGTTGTAGAGCGTGAGAAAAAGACAGTTATTCAACGTATTGAATCTATTTTTGATGATAAATCTCGCTTTGCTCAATTCCGTCTACAACAAATCCTGAGACCAAATGAGCCAGCATCAATTTCAGCGAATGGTAGTGTCGAAGAAATTCAAAAGATTACCACTGCCTCATTATTTGAGGCTTATCAATCGATGCTAGCTAACGACAAAATCGATATTTATGTAGCTGGAGACATTAATGAAGAGGAAATTGTTGCGAAATTAAAAAAAGCGCTACCATTTAAGGATCGTACTCCTAAGGAAGTTCCAGCAGTACTCCCACAACAACATCCAGACAATGATTATGTAAGAGAACAGCATGAAATGAAACAAGGTAAACTTCATATTGGCTTTAGCACACCTGTTAGATTTGGTGATGCAGATTTCTCTAAGATGCAAATTTTTAATGGCATTTTTGGTGGCTATCCACATGCCAAGTTGTTTATGAATGTTCGTGAAAAAGAGAGTCTTGCTTATTATGCTTCTAGTTCCTATGCTTCGCATTATGGACTTGTATTTGTTGTATCTGGGATTGAAGCTAAAAATGAAGAAAAAGCGCTATCTTTAATTAAAGAACAACTTGCCGTCATGCAGGCTGGAGACATTACAGATTTAGAGCTGGAGCAAACAAAGGCTATGCTGACAAATCAGCTAAAAGAATCCTTAGATTCGGCACGAGGTCAAATTGAAATTTTTGATCAATATAAGGATTTACCTGAGGAATTCTCAGTTCAGGCCTGGGCAAATAAGTGGAAAGCTGTGACAAAAGAAGATGTTGTTGCAATGGCAAAGCAAGTGCAGCTTGAAGCGGTCTATTTCTTATGTGGAAAGGAGCAAGCCGCACAATGAAAACAATAGAATTTAAACAATTAGATGAAACACTTTATTATGAAAAACTAGACAATGGCTTAGATGTTTATATATTGCCGAAAAAGGGCTTTTCTAAAACATTTGTTACATTTACAACAAAGTACGGCTCTGTCGATCGTACGTTCGTGCCAATTGGTGAAACAGAAAGTATTTCTGTACCAGATGGTATTGCACACTTTTTAGAGCATAAAATGTTCGAAAAAGAGGATGGAGACGTTTTCCAAAAATTTAGCGAATATGGTGCTTCTGCGAATGCATTTACATCGTTTACGCGTACAGCTTATTTATTTTCATCTACTGACAATATTTATAAAAGTACAGAAACTTTATTGAATTTTGTCCAAGAACCATACTTTACAGAAGCTACTGTCAATAAAGAAAAAGGAATTATTGGGCAAGAAATTACAATGTATGATGATCAACCAGACTGGCGTCTATACTTTGGCACAATCGAAAATATGTATCATCATCATCCTGTAAAAATTGATATCGCAGGTACAATAGAATCGATTGATGGCATTACAGCGGAGCACTTATATACGTGCTACAATACGTTTTATCATCCTTCGAATATGTTGTTATTTGTGATTGGTGCTGTTGAACCAGAAGAAATGATGACGTTTATTCGTGAGAATCAGGGTAAAAAAGAATTCCCAGAACCAACGCCAATTCAACGTTTCTTTGATAAAGAACCAACAGAGGTAGCCATTAAAGAACGTACATTAAATATGGATGTTCAAAAACCAAAAATTTATGTAGGTTTAAAAGCGAAAGACACTAATTTATCAGGTCAGGATATGTTAAAGCATGAGTTGTCGGTTCAAATTGCACTTGAACTTATTTTTGGGCGTACCTCTGATTTTTATGAGCGTGTTTACGAGGAAGGTTTAATTGATGAGACATATGCTTTTGATTTTACTTTAGAAAATGGCTTTGGGTTTGCCATGATCGGATCAGATTCAGCAGAGCCAGATAAATTGGCAAAAACGATTATGGACGAATTAACAAAATATGAAGGAAATAGCCAATTTGATCGTGCTGGTTTGGAGCGTATAAAACGCAAAAAAATTGGATTCTTCCTACGTGCATTAAATTCGATCGAGTTTATCGCAAACCAATTCACACGATATTCCTTTAATGACATGAATTTATTTGATGTAGTACCAATACTTGAGACATTAACCGTGGAGGATTTACAAAAAGCATTTGCTTCTATCCAAGGTGAAACACAGCAAACAGTCTTTAAAATTCTGCCAAGTAAGCAGGATGCACAGTGAAAAAATTTGCCCTTGTTTTAGGTGCATCAGGTGATATCGGTCATGCCATTTGTCAAAGCTTAGCTGAGGATGGCTGGTCCATCTATGTACATTATTCAAACAATCAAAATGCGGCACAGAGGTTATGTGTAAAGCTTTCCGAAAATTTCCCTGCACAAGAATTTATGCTTGTACAGGGGGATTTTTCAATTGTTTATGGAGCAGAAATGGTAGCTGCACAAATTTTTAATGTACAGGCTATTGTTTTTGCCAATGGACAAGCCCATTATTCCTTGCTCGAAGATACGACAGTGGAGGATATGGATGCTTTATGGCGTGTTCATGTTCAAAATCCTATGAGACTGACAGCTTTACTTTCTGGAAAACTTCGCAAGCATAAAGTGAGCTATGTACTATTTATAGGTTCCATTTGGGGAGAGGCTGGCTCAGCGGGGGAGGCACTTTATGCAACTGTTAAGGGTGCGCAGCATGCTTTTGTTAAATCCTATGCAAAAGAAGCGGCATTATCTCGGATTAGAGTGAATGCTATTGCTCCTGGCTTTATAAATACCTCAATGAACAGCCATCTAAATCAAGAAGAGCTTCAATACATTTTGGACGATATCCCACTAGGCTCCATTGGACAAACAAAGGATGTGGCTGAAATGGTACGTTTTTATTTGTCTGGTAAAGCTGATTATGTGACAGGACAAATCGTACGATTAAATGGAGGTTGGTACATATAATAATCTCTTTTGCACATACTACTTGTGTAAAGGAGGAGGAAGAATATGACCATTTTAGAAAACTGGCAAAAATGGACATCGTTTTTAGGACAAAACGTTATGCAAGCTGAATCAAGCGGTATGCCTAAGAAAATGATTCAAACGGCTGCTGTCCAAATTGGGGAATATTTGGCGACTAATGTCGACCCTAAAAACGAACAAGAGCGAGTGCTGTCGGATTTATGGGGCGTTGCCTCTGAAGATGAAAAACATGCATTAGCGAATTGTGTCATTAAGCTCGTACAAAATAAGCATGTGCAGTAAATAAAAGAGGAGAGCCAATCTCCTCTTTTTGCTATACTATAAACTTTTTATCTGTGAAAACGGGAACGTATGTAAGCCTATTTAACAGTCATCAAAAAAAATTAGTAAATAACGCTGTAATTCCATGTATTCTAACTTTCCATTACATAAAAAATCAGCTATGATGGAACTTATAAAGGATTTTTTACGTTAACTAATAGGAAGGGAACGAGTGTGTTGAGCGATTGGTACTTTGAATATGAAATTCAGGTGAATCGCCCTGGATTATTAGGAGATATTGCTTCACTTTTAGGGATGCTTCGTGTCAATATTATATCAATAAATGGTGTAGATGAGGATCGACGTGGTATGTTAGTGCATACAGACAATGATGAGGCAATTGAGCGTTTTCGTACAATTGTTTCGACAATGGAACATATTAACGTAACCAAATTTCGACAACCAAAACTTCGTGACCGTTTAGCCATTAGGCATGGTCGTTATATTCCTCGAGATGCAGATGAAAAAAACACATTCCATTTCGTAAGAGATGAACTAGGTATTTTAGTCGACTTTATGGCAGAACTCTTTAAAAAAGAGGGACATAAGCTGATTGGTATTCGTGGCATGCCACGTGTTGGAAAAACTGAATCCATAGTAGCCGCCAGTGTCTGTGCCAATAAAAAATGGATCTTTTTATCATCTACAATGATTAAGCAAACAGTTCGTAATAAGCTTGTGGGAGATGAATTTAGTCGTAACAATATTTTTATTCTAGATGGTATTGTGACTCGACGTTCATCCGATGAGAAACATTTGCAATTAGTGCGTGAAATGATGAATATGCCTTGTATCAAAGTTGTAGAGCATCCAGATATGTTTGTTCAGCATTCAGAATATAAAATAGAGGATTTTGATTATATTATTGAACTGCGTCATCACACTGATGAAGAAATTACTTATGAAATAATGGAAAAAAATCATATGTCCGAATCCGATTCTTTTGGAGGATTTAATTTTTAATTTGATGTTAAAGTAGGTGTTATTAGTGGCAGAATTAGGGACTCGACTGAAAGAGGCGAGACTGTCTAAAGGCTACAGCTTAGACGATTTACAAGAAATAACGAAAATCCAAAAACGTTATTTAGTAGGAATTGAAGAGGGCAATTATTCCATTATGCCTGGTTCGTTTTATGTAAGAGCTTTTATTAAACAATATGCAGAAGCGGTTGGTTTGGACGCGGAAGAAATTTTAGAGACATATAAAAATGAACTACCGAGCACTCCAAACGATCAAGTAAATCAATCAATAACGAATAGTCCTAGCAGAAGAAAAGTAACGAAAGGCCCTTCGAATAAAATGATGGAGGCTATGCCCAAAATCATTGTTGCTTTATTTATTGTAGTGATTATTGTGGTTATCTGGGTGCTATGGCAATCAAAAAACAGTCCAGGGACAAGCGAGGAAAACACTTCTACTCCTGAAATTGAATATGACACAAATGTCAAGCCAATTGATAGTGAGAAGGATAAAAAAGAACAAGAAAATAAAGATGCACAGAAAAATGATAAAGAAGATAAAAGCTCTACAGAAGAAACACCAACTGATGAAGATGACACTGATCAAACTGAAGAGATGAAGCAAACAATTTCCGCAGGTACTGTTGAAGCAGATGGTGCGACAACTTCTTATACGTTAACAGGTACGGATACAATGAAACTAAAAATCGAAGTATCAGGCCCTACATTTGTTGGTATTCGCAATCAACAGCAACAAGAAATATTAACAGATACGCGTGTCTATAATGCCGGGGAAGTAGTTGAATTTGACGCCTCAACACAAAACTATGTTCGTATTCGTCTCGGTAATTCAACGCAAGCTAAAATCTATATTAATGACGAACTTCTAACGTATGCACAACAAATTGTAACGCAAAATATCGTCATCAATTTCAATAAAGAACAGTAGTCATCACATGATGACTACTTTCTTTCATCATGAAAGGTGTTAGAAAAATGAACATTCCAAATAAAATTACCATCTCTCGAATCTTACTTATTCCATTCTTTGTCATTGTTATGATGTTTGATTTTGGCTGGGGAACATTATCACTTTTTGGTGCAGAGATGCCAATCCATCATTTTATAGGCGCACTTATTTTTATCTTTGCTTCAACAACCGATTGGGTGGATGGTTATTACGCACGTAAGTATAATCTTGTAACGACATTTGGGAAATTTTTAGATCCCTTAGCTGACAAGTTACTTGTCTCAGCAGCCTTTATTTTAATGGTCGAGCTTAAGATGGCACCTGCTTGGGTAATTATCATTATTATTAGTCGTGAATTTGCTGTAACGGGTTTACGTTTGATTTTGGCAGGTGGAGGAGAAGTCGTAGCTGCCAATCAGCTTGGTAAAATTAAAACTTGGGCACAAATTGTAGCGATTGCTGCTGCTCTTTTACACAATACAATCTTTACATTGGTTGGTATTCCATTTGATACAATCATGCTCTATGTTGCATTGTTCTTTACACTTTGGTCAGGATGGGATTATTTCTATCTAAATCGACGTGTATTACTTGAGTCTAAATAAGAAAGGTCTTGGGGTTCATGAATGCTGAAATTCTTGCGGTTGGCTCAGAACTATTATTAGGTCAAATTACGAATACAAATGCGAGGTTTATCTCAAGCCAGCTATCCGAGCTTGGCATCAACGTTTTTTATCATACCGTAGTAGGCGATAATGCAAAGCGTTTAGAACAAGCTATCGAAGTGGCAGAGTCTCGTGCAGATCTCATTATTTTTTCGGGAGGACTTGGTCCGACAAAAGATGATTTAACGAAGGAAACGATTGCACGTCATCTTGGTGTTTCTCTTGAGTTTGATGAAGTAGCATTGACGTATATTGAGCAATTTTTTGCTAAACGAGGACGTCCAATGACGGAGAATAATCGTAAACAGGCATTAATTTTAGCTGGGAGTGAGGTATTAGCTAATCACCATGGAATGGCTCCAGGTATGATCTTCACAAAAAATGATCGCACTTATATTTTATTACCAGGACCTCCAAAAGAGTTAGAACCAATGTTTCAATTTGAGGCTAAACCTAAACTTGCTGCGATGCTTAATGAT
This sequence comes from Lysinibacillus sp. 1 U-2021, assembly GCF_029916965.1. Lineage (NCBI taxonomy): Bacteria > Bacillati > Bacillota > Bacilli > Caryophanales > Bacillaceae > Lysinibacillus > Lysinibacillus sp. 1 U-2021. The sequence continues at coordinate 4,413,995 of NZ_CP123966.1, read as the reverse complement.
GGAGGGATCATTGCATCACATGTTATGCGATTTTATGGAATTGGTGAGGCCGAGCTTGAAGTACAAGTTCAAACTATTTTAGATGCACAAACCAATCCAACAGTTGCTCCACTTGCTTCTGATGGTGAGGTAACGTTACGCGTAACAGCTAAAGCCGCAACAGAGCAACAAGCTGACCAGCTTATTAAGGCAAAGGTTGCAGAAATACAAGCACTTGTTGGTGATTATCAATATGGTGTAGATGATGATTCCCTTGCCTCAAAAACGGTAGAAATGCTACTGGATAATGAGCTAACGATTGCGGCTGCTGAAAGTTTAACTGCTGGTTTATTTCAATCTGAACTTGCGGAAATTCCAGGGGTAGGCAATGCACTTATAGGAGGCGTTGTTACCTATGCAGCAGATGCGAAAGTAAAACAGCTAGGCATTTCACAAGATTTAATTGATACACATGGTGTTGTGAGTGCTGAGTGTGCAGCGGCAATGGCAAGTGCTGTTCGTGAGAAATTTGCTACAAATATTGGGATTGGCCTTACAGGAGAAGCAGGTCCCACTGCGCATGATCATCAGCCAGTAGGTACGGTTTGGATTGGTATTGCTATAAATGATGAGGAGCCGCTTACATATTTACTTCATTTATCAGGCATGCGAAATACGAATCGACTCCGTGCGGTGAAATTTACATGTCATTATTTAATGCAGCTTTTAGAAGAACGTGGCTACGCAAAACGTTATTAAAATAGAGTAAAACATAGGAATTTGGGTAGAGGAAAACTATCCAAATTTTTATTTTGAAGGAAAATCGAATAAATGTTCGCTTTTTTCTTGCGTGTTTTCTCAAAAACAAGTATAGTAGAGATAGATAAAAACAGTGAACAGTTTTCGAAGGAGGAAAATGAATGAGTGATCGTAAAGCAGCCTTAGAACAGGCTCTAAAGCAAATTGAAAAGAATTTTGGTAAAGGTTCCATTATGAAACTCGGTGAAAAAACCGATTTAGAAATTGCGACATCTTCAAGTGGTTCACTTGCACTTGATGCTGCATTAGGAGTGGGTGGATATCCACGTGGACGTATTATTGAAGTATACGGTCCAGAATCATCTGGTAAAACAACTGTTGCTCTACATGCCATTGCTGAAGTACAAGCAACAGGTGGACAAGCAGCATTTATCGACGCTGAGCATGCATTAGACCCGATCTATGCGCAAAAATTAGGTGTCAATATTGATGAGCTATTATTATCACAACCCGACACAGGTGAGCAAGCACTTGAAATCGCAGAAGCATTAGTGCGCAGTGGTGCTATTGATATTATCGTCATTGACTCTGTTGCTGCCTTAGTGCCAAAAGCTGAAATTGAAGGGGATATGGGTGACTCTCATGTCGGCTTACAAGCACGTCTAATGTCTCAAGCTTTACGTAAACTTTCTGGTGCGATTAATAAATCAAAAACGATTGCTATTTTCATTAACCAAGTTCGTGAAAAAATTGGTGTCATGTTTGGTAATCCAGAAACAACACCAGGTGGACGTGCGCTTAAATTCTACAGCTCTGTTCGTTTAGAAGTGCGTCGTGCAGAAGCTATTAAACAAGGTAATGATATTGTTGGTAACCGTACTAAAATTAAGATTGTTAAAAATAAAGTAGCACCACCTTTCCGTACAGCTGAAGTAGATATTATGTATGGAGAAGGAATTTCTAAAGAAGGCGAAACAGTCGATTTAGGCGTAGAATTAGACATTGTACAAAAAAGTGGTTCTTGGTATGCATATGGCGATGAGCGCTTAGGTCAAGGACGAGAAAATGCTAAACAGTATTTAAAAGAAAATACTGCTGTCCTAGAAGACATAGCAAATAAAATCCGAGCTTCTTATGGTATTGCGGCTTCTTCTTATACAATTGCTGCCCATGATGATGAAGAAGAGATGGATGAAGAATTAATGTTACTTCTGGAAGAAGAATAATTAATGATTGCATTGTTCCCACTTTATTGAGGGGGGCAATGCATTTTTTTTGTCTATATTCTTAAATTTTTACACATAATAAGAGAGAGGCTATGTATTTATTTCTTATGTACTGTTTTTTTACTAATTGTTTTTAACATAAAAAATTTTCTAGTGAAATAGTAATAGGGGAAAAATTCACTGAATGGATAGGACTTACTTTTTTTGGCTAAGGTGGCGAACAGATGCCTGACTATCCTTGACAGAGCCTGAGGCTAGCTATACAATTAAATATGTATAATTTCTGAATTATGACTTTAAATAGGCAGTACATTTTATCCTCATTTAGCAAATGTTTTATAGTGAAATATCCTTTAAAATGGATGTCTAAACGCCTACTGGATGAAGATAATGCCTTTGGCCAATGAAACGGGTTTTGCATAAATTCTAACAAAATCTGGTGCATTTTAGCTAAGGCGACATAGATGTATGCGCCGACTGAAACTGTAATACCCAAATAGCAAGAGGAGGTGTTCATATGGATGGAATTACTATCATCTCCGCTTTGCTTGGACTCATCGTTGGTGCCGCTGTTAGCTATATCTACATGAAAAAAGTGAATGACTCAAAAATCACTGGTGCTAAACATGTCGCTGAAACAATCGTTGAAGAAGGAAAACGAGAAGCGGAGGCAATGAAGAAAGAAGCACTACTTGAAGCCAAAGATGAAACTCACAAATTTCGTACTGAAGCTGAAAATGACATTCGTGAACGTCGTTTAGAACTTCAAAAACAAGAGAACCGTTTATTGCAAAGAGAAGAGAATCTTGATCGCAAAGATGATGCTCTAAATAAGAGAGAAGCTGGCTTAGAGCGCAAAGAACAAGCTCTAGCTGAAAGACAACAGCATATTGAACAGATGGAGAGCAAAGTGGACGAGCTCATGGCATCACAAAAAACAGAGCTAGAACGAATTTCTGCTTTAACTAGGGATGAAGCTAAATCAATTATCCTCAATGAAGTAGAAAAAGAGTTATCAACTGATATTGCTGTGATGACGAAAGAAGCTGAAACACGTGCGAAAGAAGACTCAGATAAAAAAGCACGTGAAATTTTATCATTAGCACTACAACGCTTTGCTGCAGATCACGTAGCAGAAACAACTGTATCTGTTGTGAACTTGCCAAATGATGAAATGAAGGGACGTATTATTGGTCGCGAAGGCCGTAATATCCGTACATTGGAAACGTTAACAGGAATTGATTTAATTATTGATGATACGCCAGAAGCGGTTATATTATCAGGCTTTGATCCAATTCGCCGTGAAACAGCTCGACTTGCACTTGAAAAACTTGTACAGGATGGTCGTATTCACCCAGCTCGTATTGAGGAAATGGTGGAAAAAGCTCGACGTGAAGTGGATGAACAAATCCGCGAAACAGGTGAGCAAACTACATTTGAAATTGGTATTCATAACTTACATCCAGATTTAATGAAAATTTTAGGCCGCATGAAATATCGTACAAGCTATGGACAAAATGTCCTAAAACATTCAATTGAAGTCGCACATTTAGCAGGATTACTTGCTGCTGAACTTGGTGAAGATGTAGCATTGGCTCGTCGTGCGGGCTTATTACATGATATTGGAAAAGCAATCGATCATGAAGTTGAAGGAAGCCACGTTGAAATTGGTGTGGAATTAGCAACAAAGTATAAGGAACACCCAGTTGTTATTAATAGTATTGCTTCGCATCATGGTGATACTGAAGCAACATCTGTTATTGCGGTATTAGTCGCTGCAGCTGATGCATTATCAGCAGCTCGTCCAGGTGCACGTAGTGAAACACTTGAAAACTATATCCGCAGACTTGAAAAGTTAGAGGAAATTTCAGAAAGCTATGATGGCGTAGAAAAATCTTATGCGATTCAAGCTGGACGTGAAATTCGTATTATTGTACAACCTGAAAAAATTGATGATTTAGCATCTCATCGTCTTGCGCGTGATATTCGCAAACGTATTGAGGAAGAACTCGATTACCCAGGTCATATTAAAGTAACAGTCATTCGCGAAACACGTGCTGTGGAATACGCGAAATAAATAATAAAATAATAGGCATCCCTTGACCAAGGTCAGGGGATGCCTTTTTGTATGTGAATAAAATTCGATGTGATCTACCCAGTAAGAATAAATGGATGATTCCAACAATATAGTATGGAATAAAGCATAGTGAACTAGCCTCACCATGAATACCTTTTTAAAAATTAACCAGCCTAGTTATACTCCATTTTTACAACTGTTTTATGTTTTGACAAGGAGTGAAGAGCATTGAAAGAAACAATCACATTACAAGATATATTGAAAATAGTCCGAGAAAACTTTCTTTTTATCATAAGTTTTACACTTTTTGCAGCGTTGGTTACGGGCTTTATTAGCATCTTTGTGTTAAAACCTACCTATGAGGCAGAAACGCAAATTTTAGTTAATCAAAAAAATATAGAACAACCACATTTAGGTGTACAACAGGTTGAAACAGATCTCCGACTTATTAATACGTATAATATTATCATAACAAGTTCTGCTATTTTATCTAAAGTTATAAATAGGCTAGATTTGGATGTCACACCTGAAGTTTTAATGGATCAAATTACTGTATCTAGTGCCAATAACTCACAAGTTGTCAATATTAATGTTGTAGACAAGCAAGCAGGGTTGGCTGTCGAAATTGCCAATACAATAGCAGATGTGTTTCAAGAGGAGATCCAAGTTTTAATGACGGTTGATAATGTTAATATTTTGTCAGTTGCACAATTAGATAAGGAACCTGTACCGATTGCGCCAAATAAAACTCTTTATATAGTAGCAGCCTCGTTTATTGGTTTTGTTTTAAGTGCTGCTCTCATAATCATAATAGAGAGCTTAGATACTACAATCAAGACTGAGCAAGATATTGAAGAGCTAATAGGACTACCGATTATTGGCTTGATTAGTCAAATTAGTGATGCTCACAATAAAAGCACTAGGATAAAATCTCGTAAAACGAGGAGAGGATCATAATGTTTTGGAAAAAAAAGAAAAAGAAGAAGTTAGTGAAAATGGCACGAAAACTTGTGACGATTGCAAATGACCATTCTTTTATTTCTGAACAATTTCGAACAATCCGAACAAATATTACTTTTTCAATGCCTGATAGAGAGATTAAAACAATATTAGTAACATCTGCAACACCAGGTGAAGGAAAGTCAACCAATGCAGCCAATATAGGTGTTGTTTTCGCACAAGAAGGAAAACGGGTCGTCATCGTAGATGCAGATTTACGAAAACCAACAATGCATTATACGTTTCTATTGCAAAATGCTAGAGGACTATCAAATTTACTAACAAGACATTTTACAATTTCCGAAGTCGTCAATAATACAGATATTGCTAATCTATATGTCTTGACAAGTGGGCCTATTCCCCCCAATCCAGCAGAGTTACTAGCTTCTACCTTAATGGGGAGTGTAATTGAGGAACTAAAGAAAGAGTTTGACATCATTATTTTTGATGCGCCACCCCTATTATCTGTAACAGATGCTCAAATTTTGTCCAATAAATGTGATGGTACATTATTAATTGTGAACAGTGGAGTTGCAGAATATGAAAGTGTGCTAAAAGCAAAGTCAAGCCTTGAAGCCTCAAAAGCAAATATTTTGGGCGTAGTATTAAATAACTATAAAATGCCACTCCATCAATATTATGAGCAATATTATCGTTAATTCAAGTACCTAGACAGGGAAGTGAAGTACAGTGATTGATATGCACAGTCATATATTATTTGATGTCGATGATGGTCCGAAAACGATTGAAGAGACACTTTGTTTATTTGAGCAGGCAGTTTTGGAGGGGATTTCAACGATTGTTTCCACTTCGCATGCTTTACATCCATTGTATAATGTCTCCTTTGATGTCGTGAATGAGCAAATTGCACAGTTACAAATGGCAATTGACCAACGTAATATGCCGTTAAAACTTTACACGGGACAAGAGGTACGCTTGGCAGGTAACATTCTAGAATTGTATGAAAAAAAACAATTACATACATTAGCAAATTCCAATTATTTGCTGTTGGAACTTCCCTCTAATCATATTCCCAAATATACAAAGGATATCATTTACTCGTTATTAACAGCAGGCATAACACCAATTATTGCACACCCAGAGCGAAATAGAGTCATTTCAGAAAATCCAAGTCATTTGGAACAAATTATACGTGTGGGGGCACATGCACAAATTACATCAGGAAGTTTAGCAGGATTGTTTGGCAAAACCGTCCAAAAACTTTCGCTAAATTTAGTGCGCTCGAATCTTGTCCATACATACGGTTCAGATGTGCATAACTTAAATACACGTCCTTTCTTATTTGAAAAGGGACTTAGATTTTTAGAAAAACAAAAAGATTTGGATGTGGTAGATTTTTTGCTTGAAAATAACGAACGAATCATTAATAATCAGCCATTAATTGTATATGAACCAGATGATACTTTCACAAAAAATTGGTGGAAGTTTTTTTAAAATGGGAAAGCATCTTTAAGTTGTAAGGACAAAAGGTAGCAAAAAGTAGCTGAAGCGCTAGAGACATTCAGTGTTTAAGGGGGTTATATGAGATGCGAGTTGTTTTTATGAGGAGTAACCCTGTTTCTCCAGATCCAAGGGTTGAAAAGGAAGCACATTGCCTTGCAAAAAATAATTGGAATGTTCACATTTTAGCTTGGGATAGAGATAAAAAATATAAAATAAAGGACCAACTGTTAGAAGGTGATCATGCAATTCGTATTACAAGGTTTGGTATTCCGGCAACATTTGGAGGAGGTTTGAAAAAGAACTTAGTCCCATTTATAAAATTTCAACTTAAACTTTTTCAATGGTTACTTCGCCATAAAAATACGTATGATATGATTCACGCTTGTGATTTTGATACAGCGCTAGTAGGTACAATATGTGGAAAATTACTTCGTAAAAAAGTAATCTACGACGTATTTGATTCGTATACATCACCATTTTATGGACCACAGCGTATTGGAAAGGTCATTGCTAGTATAGATATACGTCTTATGAATAGTGTGGATGCAGTCATTATATGTACAGAAAAGCGCAAAGAACAGATAGCGAAAGCTTCACCTAAAAAAATAGAGGTCATATATAATACTCCACGTTATATAGATTCAAATGATTGCTTAGATTTGAATCCGAAAAAAATAAAAATAGTCTATGTAGGTATACTTACTGAAAATCGATTGATTAGTGAATTGGTTGAAGTAGTAAAGAATACGCCAAGTTATGAGCTGCATATTGGTGGATTTGGTAAGTTAGCTGATACATTGCTGCAAACTTCGAGAATGCATGACAATATACACTTTTATGGTAAGTTACCCTATGAAAAAACAATAGAGTTAGAGAATAGTTGTGACATTATGACGGCTATTTATGACCCTACCATTTCTAACCATTATTATGCCGCACCTAATAAATTCTATGAAGCATTAATGCTTGGAAAGCCTTTGATTATGGTGAAAAATACGGGAATGTCAGAAGTAGTTGCAACAAATAATTTTGGAGAACTTATTGATTACAATAGAGAGAGTTTACAAAACGGAATTGACAATTTGGTAAAGCGTAGAAAAGAATGGCCAGAAATTTCTCGTGAAATGAAGGCGCTGTACGAAGAAGATTATAGCTGGACGAAAATGGAGAAACGAATAACAGATTTATACAGTAATTTATAAAAACGATGCGGGGTATGAGCAGCAAAGGGAGTGGCATGTAGCGACTATCGAACCGTTTTTACAAACGTAAGAGCAATATGAAAATTTACGATAGTATTTTTAGGGGGACTAATATGAAAATATTATTTGTTGCACAAAATTTTCAAATGGGTGGTATCCAAAAGGCGCTAATTAATATGCTAAAAGAAATCAGCCTCTACGAGAAATACGAGATAGATGTTTTTACATTTAGCGGAGGGGAATTAATGAACGATATTCCCTCCAATGTGAAGGTAAATACAGGGAACTTACTGTTACAGCTAATTGCTACACCTTTTGTTGAAGTGAAAAAAAGAAATAACGTATGGCATATTATTTTACGTATTGTGTGTATGATAGTTGTTCGATTAATAGGTTCCCACACCTTCTATTCGATACTTTTAAAAAAACATCGCAATAATTGTCATTATGATATCGCCATTTCTTATTTTAATGATGTACCTAATCAATATTTCAATAAAGGGACCAATTTATTTGTAGATCAATTTGCGATAGCAGATCGTAAGTTCGCATGGATTCATACAGACCCCATTAAAGCGAATTTTAATTATAAGGCTTGTGTTAAAACTTATAAAAATTTTGATCGATTGTTGTGTGTTTCTGCAGCATGTAAGGAAAATTTGATAAATTTTCTTCCAGAATATCAACATAAAATTTCAGTAGTATATAACTTTTTTCCAATTGAAGAGATTAAAGAACTGGCATATCAATATACACCGTTTCTTAAAGGCGAGTTGGATTTAATATCTGTTGGGCGAATTGAAAATAGTACAAAAAGGTTCGACCTTATTCCACATCTGTGTAAGTTGTTAAAGGAAGCTTCTATAAATAATTTTCGCTGGCGCATTTTAGGGGATGGACCAGACCTACTTTCGAATCAGCAATTAGCTTTGCAACTTGGTGTAGAGGATGTAGTTGAATTTGTAGGGGAAATGAAAAATCCGTATCCATTTATAAAATGTAGTGATGTATTCGTTTTAACATCTGCCTACGAAGGCTACCCAATGGTCATTGGGGAGGCATTAATTGTACAAACGCCTGTTATTACAACGGACTTTGCCGCAGCAGGTGAACAAATTTGTAATGGTCATAACGGATTGATAACAGGCTTTAACATTCAAGATATCTTTCAAGTCATGTCTAGTGTTATGAAAAATACAGAATTACTACACAATATGAAAAATTACATAGAGGAAAATCACTACACAAACAAAAAAGCTCAAGAGCAACTAGTATTGGAGTTTGATGTACATGATAGAATCTAAGAATTTTAGTGTGCTCATTTGTATAATTTCAAGTATCTTTGTCGTATTCAAAATATATACAGGTAGTAATCTATTTCTCTGGTTCTTCTTCCTTTTAACTAGTATGGCGATGCTGCTAGATAAGCAGCAGCATCGAATGGACTATTTATTGTTTTTTATATCGTGGGTGTATGTCATTAAATTCGATATAACAGGATATTCACTGCTTGTTGTACTTAGTTCTTTCTATATTTTGTTAAGTATTTTGACGCTCTTTTTACAAAAGCAAGGTATTTCAAAACGACTCTTATTGACCTATTTTTTATTTGCATTTTATACGGTAGCCGTAACGTTAGTTAGTGGTGGTAATCTTATTGCAGTTTTAGGCTTTGTGTTGAATTATAGTGTGCTCTTTTGTGCAATATTGACCCTCCATGATAAGGCATATTTCAGAAGGTATACGTATATCTATGCATCGGGTTTACTAGCTGCTTCGATCGTTCGATTGATCAGTTATTCTATTCCAGAAATTGATCATTTTATAGAGTCAATGACCATTGTAAATACAGTGAAGACAATGAACTCGATTAGTACAAGATTTACGGGTTTAGATTTAGATCCAAATTACTTTAGTTTGCAAGTATTAATAGCAATGGCTTGTTTATTAGTGCTTTTTAATCTGGATGGAAAAAAGGAGAAAAAGTCAATTGTATTACTCGTAATATTAGCATTTTTTGGCATACTGACCTACTCAAAAATGTTTATTATTACATTAGTCATTTTCATTATGATGACATTTATTGTCTTCATTAAAAATAATGTGAAGACAGCTATTAAATTTTCGTCTTTTATCGTGATTATTTGTGGTGTTGCCCTCTATTTTTTTTACGAGAAGTTATTCGCAATTTATTGGATTCGTTTTTTTGGTTCAGGAATATCGACAGATGCCATTACCACTGGTCGAGTGAGTAGTTGGGGCCTTTTTGTAAATGAAATCTTTCAAAACACGAAAGTATTTATTTTGGGAGCAGGATTTGGCACAAGCTTTGCGAAGGTGAAGATGGCACATACAATGTACTTATCAACTCCCTATTATATAGGTTTAATTGGAGTAGCCTTGTCAGTACTATACATTTCAAGCCTCTATAAAGTACTTAGAGAGAATGTCGGAATTATGAATACACCAGGCTTTCAAATCCTCTCAATTAACGCTATTCCTCTCTATATCGTGTTGATAGCGAATATAGGACTTGATTCATTTGTCATGGATTATTTTCCATATCATATTTTATTAATTATGTTTGCACTGACTATGAGTAAAAGTAAGGGAACTACTATGAATGAGAGGTGAGGTGAGTGCCATATTTAAGCATTATTGTCCCTGTTTATAATACGGAACCTTACTTAAAAATGTGTCTTGATAGTATTATGAGACAGGAGTTCGTAGATTTTGAGTTGATATTAGTAAATGATGGCTCGACTGATAACTGCTCAGTAATCTGCGATGAATATGCCCAATTTGATACAAGAATTACCGTCATTCATCAAGCAAATAGTGGTGCTGTCAGTGCTCGTAAAGCAGGGCTAAGGGTCGCCAAAGGACAGTATATTGGGTTTGTAGATAGTGATGATTGGATTGAAGTTGATATGTATAAATTATTATGTAATACTGCACGTGATTTTGATGTAGATATTGTTATTTGTGACATTGTAGAAAATTATCCACATCAAGAAGTGAAGAGCTCACAGCTTGTCGCGCCCGGTTTGTACAGGAAGGATAGGATGGAAAAAGAAGTATATCCAATTATGCTATATTCGGGCGAGTATTACCGTTTTGGCTTATATCCATCTTTATCTAATAAAATATTTAAAAGAGATCTATTAGAGAAAAATCTCTTTGATGTGGATGATCAAATTTGCATGGGGGACGATGCTGCTTGTACATATCCTAGTTTACTTGATGCACAAAGTATTTATATATTAGAAAATCAGTATCTCTACCATTATCGTCAGCATTCTTCTTCCATGACGGCTAGTTATGATCAGATGTTTTTTAAAAAAGTACTTGTGTTGTATGAACAATTGAAAGTTTTAAAGTACAGGAAAGCAGACCAGGTTCCTAATTTTGCTGAACAACTTCAGTATTATTTTACTTATTTAGTGATGGCAGCGGTGAATAATGAATGGAATAGATTCAACCATAAGCGTTTACATGAAAAGCGTACCTTTATTAAGAAAATGTTGATTCATGAAGCGTTTCATGGATCGTTGCATGCGATTCGTATGACAAATATGCCGCTCAAATCAAAGGTCTATACTTGGTTACTAAAGAAAAAACAAATTCTTTTACTTTTCATGTTGAATAGGCTTAATCGGCGGATCAGTGATTGCAAAAGTTTAATTCCTACTTTTATTAAAAGAAAAGGTGCTTACCAGCATGAGAACTAGGAGAGTAGTTTTAAATTTAATGGCTAATGTATTGCTACAAGTTATTACAGCGGTTATTAATTTTATTTTACCTCGACTATTTATGACAACATACGGCTCTGCTACAAACGGGCTAGTTTCGTCGATTAAGCAATTTTTAAGTTATTTAAAAATAGTAGAGGCTGGGGTTGGTAATGCATCTATAGTGGCACTTTATAAGCCACTAGCCAAGGGCGATAAAGACCAAATAAATGGAATTCTTTCAGCAACTAATCTTTTTTATAGACGTTCGGGTTATGTCTTTGTTGGATTAGTCGCCATTTTGGCTATTTGTTATCCGTTACTAGTAGGAGATGAAGTGAATCCACGAACGGCTCTTTACATGGTACTTATTTTGGGCATTAGTGGCATGTGGGAGTATTTTTTTATAGGGAAATATTTAGTTCTGCTGTCGGCAGATCAAAAAAGCTATGTTATTTTTCGCATTCAAACAATGTTGCTTTTTGCGAGTGCACTATTGTCAGTTACTTTGATAGCATTTGGTTTTTCCATCGTTATTGTTGTTGCTAGTTCAAGTGCCATATTATTACTGGATGTTCTTTTTTTAAGGTTGTATGTTAAAAAGAAATATCCATATTTCAATAGTAAAAATCAAGCAAATAGGTTAGCAATTAAAGATAAATGGGATGCTTTAATTCATCAAATTGCCTCGTTAGTAGTATTTAACACACCGTTTATTTTAATAACGATTTTTCTAGGCTTAACAGAAGTCAGTGTGTTTACTGTTTATAGTATGGTGTTTAATGCAGTCACATTGTTTATATCTACTTTTTCAGGGGCGATATTAGCAGCCTTTGGCGACATTCTTGTCAAAGAGGACAAGGACGTTCTTCGGAAATATTTTCATCATTTTGAATATATTTTTTATGGCATCATTGCTTTTAGTTACACATGTACAGCTATTTTAATATTACCATTTATAAAGATTTATACAGCAGGTATTGAAGATGCCAATTACATAAGGCCTTGGTTGGCAATATTGTTTGTCATTGTAGGAGTAGCGAACACAATTCGGATTCCTGCGAATACGTTAGTGAACGCTGCAGGACATTTTAGAGAGACGAAAAATCGTGCCATTATGGAAGCATTAATCAACCTAGTAGTTTCTCTTGTTTTTGTACAGTATTTTGGCGCAGAAGGAATATTACTGGGAGGAATTTGTTCATATGGCTATCGTACTTATGATTTAATCATTTATTCTTCAAAAAAGATTTTACAAAATTCACCTAAAGATACTGTCAAAAAAATTGTGCAAAATAGTATCTTTGCACTTACTGCAGCGACACCATTTATATTTTTTATCGAGCTCCATATTACATCTGCAGGTTCATGGCTTGTAGCCGCTATATGTATTTCCTTATGGACGATGTTTATTTTATTAGTAGGTAATTTTATTATTGAGCCTCAAACAATGCGAGATATTTTGGTGCAATTAAAGCGAACAATTACCGATAGTAAATAATTTTATCCCTGCATTTAGTAAGGTAAGTAGCATAATAGAAAGGCGATTTGATCCCTTGAAATGGCAGGTGATGGTGATGAAGCGAGAAGTCAAAGAAATATATTTACTACGATTCGTTGCTTGCTTAGGAATTGTGTTAATGCATAGTGTTACGTTGGCATTAAACATGTATGACATAGAAGAAGGTCCACTATTCGTAATCCTGACATCTATTCAGCTGATCTTTATGTTCGGGACACCTCTTTTTATATTTATCTCAGAGTTTGTCATTGCCTATTCCTATTCAGATCGTTTGCCGAAAAAGTTTTATGTAAAACGTTATAAATATATGTTAATGCCATTTCTTTTTACTGGACTACTTGATGCCGTTCTTAAATCAATCGAATCACCTTCTATTGAATTTGCCAAAAAACTAATACTAAATTATTTGGAAGGTGATTTCCATGGTTATTTTATCGTGATCATTTTTCAGTTTTATTTCATACATCCATTTTTTGTGAAATTTATTGCCTCAAGATACCCAGCCTCTCAAGTAATAATGACTGCATTTATCATTAATTTTAGTTACCTAGCCTTTTTTAATTTTTTGGATCCATTTAAGTATTTTCCTGATTTAGCGTATACTAGTTTACAATGGGATTTTTTTAATAAGATGCCATTTCCTGCGTGGATTGCTTATTTTGTAGTAGCTTATTACTGTGGAAAAAATTATGATAAGTTTCTATCGTGGTTACAGCGTTTTCGTTATCTGTTACTAGCAGTATTACTCATCACAGTAAGCCTTTTGCTAACCTCTCAATTATCAGGTATTATTACGGAAGTTCATTCAAAGAGAATAGACGTTATCCTTTATACATTCAGTGTAGCTTTTCTGTTATTTTTCATCGCGAGTAACAGAAGAAAAATGCCGAAATTTATCATTTTTATTAGTCGTTATTCCTTCGGTATATATTTATTACATCCCTTAGTGATTAGCCTACTTAAAATTTTTTTAACGAATTTTATCGAAACATTAAGTGTATTTTCTATCATTGCCATTTCATTTATTGTCAGTATCAGTTGCTCCATTTGTATAACATATATAATGAGTAAATGGAAATTCGGCTCGTTTTTTATAGGGCAACTCAATAACAATGGGGACTCTCATAAAAAAGATGCACCATTTCCCATCCAGAAATCCTAAATAAACTGGTATTTAAGTGTGTGAATGGCGTAAGGTTTGCGTTTTACTTTGCGATTGCCAAAGCAAAGATGGTAAACTAAAAGATGTTATTTAGAGAAAGTGTGGTCTTGCATAATGAAAGTTCTATTTATTGGTGATATTGTTGGTTCAATTGGTCGAGATGCGGTGGAAAAATATTTACCTCGCTTAAAAAAGAAGTATAATCCAGATGTTGTGATTGCAAATGGGGAAAATGCTGCAGCAGGACGAGGGATTACTCGTAATATTTATAATAGCTTGCTGCAAATGGGTGTAGATGTTATTACAATGGGTAATCATACATGGGACAATAAAGATATTTTTGATTTTATCGATGACGCGGATTACTTAATCCGTCCGGCAAACTTTTCAAGTGAAGCACCTGGTAAAGGTATGGTCCAGATTTCTAAAAATGGCGTGACATTATCTGTCATTAATTTACATGGTCGCGTATTTTTACCACCACATGAGGATCCGTTTGCAATGGCAGATCAATTGATTGCAGAGGCTCGACAAATATCTCCACTTGTCTTCGTGGATTTCCATGCTGAAGCGACTAGTGAAAAAATCGCTCTTGGTTGGCATTTAGATGGAAAGGCTTCAGCGGTTGTTGGGACACATACACATGTGCAAACAGCAGATGCAAGAATTTACCCGCAAGGTACAGCTTATATCACGGATGTTGGTATGACAGGGCCGTACGATGAAATTTTAGGTATGACAAAGGAAAGTGTCATCTATAAATTCCAAACAAACATGCCATCTCGTTTTGAAGTTCCGAAAAAAGGGCGAGAGGTTTTAAGTGGTTTCTTTGTCGAGATGGATGATCGAACAGGAAAAGCTATTGCCTGTGAACGCATTTATATAAATGAAGACTATCCATTTCAAGGGTAGATAAGTCGAAGAATGTTTTTTTACGTTTCTTTTACGGGGATATAGGTTTCTTTGTCAAACTAGTCTATTTCCGTTTTGCGGAGCATAAAATGTGCTACGGACAATAACTTGAGGTCCAAAAAGGGGGACATGAGTTGTTGAGCGTAAACACTATTCGCGAAACGGGGAGGAATAATTGTGGATTCATTAAAAGTATCATCACGCTCTAATCCAAATTCAGTTGCAGGTGCATTAGTCGCGGTAATCAGAGAAAAAGGGCAGGCAGAAATGCAAGCAGTTGGGGCAGGTGCACTTAACCAAGCCGTGAAAGCAGTGGCCATTGCACGCGGATTTGTAGCGCCAAGTGGCACAGATTTAATTTGCGCGCCGGCGTTTGCCGATATTTTGATTGCTGGAGAAGAACGAACAGCATTGAAGCTGCTAGTAGAAAAACGTATTCGATAAAAAAGTAATGAAGTAAAATGCTCTGTCACATACTATTGTGGTGGAGCATTTTTTCGTTTTCCTGTTTTACATATGATAGTTGTCACTTGAAATAGGGGCGTGATTTTGCTTAGATTTGAAAATTACAACTTTATGAACAGGATTTTCAGTCAAAGGTCTGATTTTCGCCTAAATCGTGGAGAAACAATAGTCCAGACGGTTTCTTCGTGTTAAACTTATGAAGGAAAAATAATAGTACACATTGGATTTAAGGAGTTGTTGACATGTTACATCAGCTTTCATGGAAAGTCGGTGGGCAACAGGGTGAAGGGATTGAGAGTACAGGTGAGATTTTCTCAATGGCAATGAATCGTCTAGGTTATTTCCTATACGGTTATCGTCACTTCTCTTCTCGAATTAAAGGTGGCCATACGAATAATAAAATTACAGTTCGTCCAACAGAAGTACGTTCAATTGCGGATGATTTAGATATTTTAGTGGCATTCGATCAAGAAACAATTGATGTCAATTATAAAGAGCTTACAGAAAAGGGTATTATTTTAGCCGATGCAAAATTTGATCCTGTTAAACCTGAGGATTCTAAAGCACCATTATTTGCAGTACCGTTTACAGAAGTAGCAGCAGAGCTTGGTACTTCGTTAATGAAAAACATGGTGGCTATCGGGGCAACTGCATCATTGCTAAACCTAGAAGATGCAGTATTCCAAAATGTTGTCGATGATATTTTTGGTAAAAAGGGCGAAGAAGTCGTTCAAAAAAATATGGAAGCCATTACACGTGGTCGTCAAATTATGAATGAGCTATTAGTTGATCGTATAGGCGAATGGGAGCTTGCACCTGCCGATGGTAAACGTCGTATGTTTATGATTGGGAATGATGCGATAGCACTTGGTGCATTAGCTGCTGGGACACGCTTTATGGCAGCATACCCAATTACACCTGCTTCTGAAATTATGGAATACTTGATTAAAAAATTACCGAAATTCGGTGGTACGGTCATCCAAACGGAAGATGAGATTGCAGCAGCAACAATGGCTATTGGTGCAAACTTTGGTGGTGTACGTTCCTTTACCGCTTCAGCTGGTCCTGGTCTTTCATTGATGATGGAAGCAATCGGTCTTTCAGGTATGACAGAGCAACCTTTAGTAGTAGTGGATACACAACGTGGAGGCCCTTCAACTGGGTTGCCAACTAAGCAAGAACAATCTGACTTGATGGCTATGCTTTACGGTACACATGGAGAGATTCCTAAGGTAGTCATTGCACCTTCGACGATGGAGGAAGCTTTCTTTGATACGATCCAAGCATTTAACATTGCAGAGGAATTACAATTACCAGTAATCTTAATGACAGATCTACAATTATCCCTAGGAAAACAATCTGTAGAGCCATTTGATTATGATAAAATTGAAATTCGTCGCGGTAAAATTGTGATGGATGATCTTGAGGAAGCGGCAGATAAAGCCTACTTCAAGCGTTACGAAGATACAGAAGATGGTATTTCACCTCGTGTATTACCAGGTACATTACATGGTATTCATCACGTTACAGGTGTTGAACATGATGAAACAGGGAAGCCATCTGAGGCAACGGGTAATCGCCAAACTCAAATGGATAAACGCTTCCGTAAATTAGAGAGCTTGAAATTTGATAACCCAGTCTTTGTCAATGCACCACATGAGGAAGCCGATATTTTATTAGTAGGCTTTAATTCAACAAGAGGAGCTATTGAAGAAGTGCAAGAACGTTTGAATGCACAAGGAATGAAAGTGAATCATGCACATATTCGTTTAATTCACCCATTCCCTTCTGCAGAAATAGCACCTCTTGTTGCACAAGCGAAAAAGGTGATCGTTGTAGAAAATAACTATACAGGTCAATTAGCTAATATTATGAAGATGAATGTTGGTGGTCACGATAAAATCGCGACAATCACTAAATATAATGGTACACCATTCTTGCCAGGTGAATTAGAAAATCGTGTGAAGGAGTTGACTCGCTAATGGCAACATTTAAGGATTTTCGTAATACAGTGAAACCAAACTGGTGCCCAGGCTGTGGAGACTTCTCAGTACAAGCAGCTATTCAACGTGCTGCTGCAAATGTCGGCATTGAACCAAATGAACTTGCTGTCATTTCAGGCATTGGATGTTCAGGTCGAATTTCAGGATATATCAATTCTTATGGATTCCATGGTATTCATGGTCGTGCACTACCAATTGCACAGGGATTGAAAATGGCTAATCGTGATTTACATGTTATCGCTTCTGGTGGTGATGGTGATGGATTTGCGATTGGTATGGGGCATACCATTCATGCCATCCGCCGTAATATTGATATAACTTATATTGTAATGGATAACCAAATTTATGGTTTAACAAAAGGTCAAACATCTCCACGTTCAGCTGCTGGATTTATTACAAAATCTACACCAGGTGGAGCGATTGAGCCATCATTGAAACCATTAGAGGTAGCATTAACAAGTGGTGCAACATTTGTGGCGCAAGGCTTTTCTACAGATATTAAAGAATTAACAGCACTAATTGAAGCTGGTATTAACCATAAAGGTTTCTCATTTATCAATGTCTTTTCACCTTGTGTTACGTATAACAAAGTGAACACATATGATTGGTTTAAAGAAAATTTAACAAAATTAGCAGATGTTGAAAATTATGATCCCTCAGATCGTGGTATGGCAATGCGTACAGTAATGGAACACGAGGGTTTAGTAACAGGCATTATTTATCATGATACGGAAACAACGTCGTATCAAGAAAAAGTACCTGGCTACTCTGAGTTACCATTAACAGATATCGATATCAAAATGAGCGAAAATGATTTTAATGATTTAGTAAAAGAATTTATGTAAAATTGATAGAATCGAAGCATTTGGAATGAAGTCATTCCAAATGCTTTTTTTCATGCTTTAGAAAAGAATTACGAGCGATTGCGGATAAACGCATGGCTAACCCTAGTAATTGTTAGGGGATCCTTATGAAATCCTTATATTTATTTTTTACACTAAGGTCATCGAAAGGATGATGACTAATTATGAAAGACTTGATTTTGAAAACAAACAATTTGAATAAAGCGTTTAAAGGACAAAAAATCGTCGATAATTTATCGTTAGAAATTAAACGTAATTCAGTTTATGGCTTACTTGGACCTAACGGAGCGGGAAAATCTACAACCTTAAAGATGATAACGGGCATGCTACGACCTAATGCTGGAGATATCATTTTTAATGGACATCTATGGTCACGAAAAGATCTGCAGGATATCGGGGTTTTAATTGAAACACCCCCCTTGTATGATAATTTAACAGCTGAAGAAAATCTAAAAGTTCGAACGATCGCGTTAGGCATACCACAAAGTCGGATTGACGAAGTATTGGAGATTGTAGATTTAACGAACACGGGGAAAAAACGAGCAGGTCAGTTTTCTTTAGGAATGAAGCAACGTTTGGGCATAGCAATTGCACTGTTAAACAAACCGAAACTGTTAATTTTAGATGAGCCAACAAATGGTTTGGATCCAATTGGTATACAAGAGCTTCGTAAGCTCATTCGCTCATTTCCAGAACAAGGTATTACTGTTATATTGTCTAGTCATATTTTGCCTGAGGTAGAACAAGTCGTGGATGATATTGGCATTATTGCTGGTGGCAAGCTTGGCTATCAGGGACCAGCTCCACAAGGTCATGAATTAGAATCACTATTCATGCAGGTTGTCACTGCCAACAGAAAGGCAGGTCATTAGCATGTTAGCCATCATAAAAGCGGAACAATTAAAGTGGAAGCGAACTTTTATTCCCAAACTACTTTGGCTTACGCCACTTATAACCTTACTTATAAGCGCTGTACTTATGGGAGGTGAATATTTTCAAACAGGAGCTTATAACTGGTGGTATACGATGCTTCTGCCAGGTGCACTGACAATTTGCTGTGCCTTAGTGATTGAAAAGGATAAGAAGTTGAAATACCATAGTATACTTGCACTACCACTTGGCCTCAAAAGGGTTTGGTTAGGAAAAATACTTTCATCAGGTGTATGGCTTGTCCTTATCACTAGTATGTTCTTTGGAGGCATTACAGCAGGGGGCTGGCTATTTGGTCACAGCTTACCAATCACAAGCAGCCTATTAAGTTCTCTAGTTATTTTCGTAACGTTTTTGTGGCAAATTCCCTTATGTCTTTTTTTGGCAGCTAAATTAGGAACCTATTTGGCTATTTTGTTCAATATAGTGGCCAATATCATTGGAATTGTAGTATTTGCAGATGGAGAGCTATGGTATTGCTATCCCTTTGCAATTGGTGCACGTTTATTATGCTCAACTCTCGGCATATTACCAAATGGTCTACCAGTACCTGAGGGTAGTTCCTTACTCAATCATGATGTTATATTTCCTGGCTTATTGATAACGATCGCTTGGTTTATCATAATCGCTTCACTCACGACAAAGTGGTTTCAAAAAAGGGAGGCAAAATAGAAAATGGACATGGTACGATTATTGAGAGCGGAAATTCTTAAAACAAGACGAACTCCATTACTACTTACCCATCTACTTGTCCCCATTGTTATTTCTGGACTGTTTTTAGCTTATTATTCCTATTCACCATGGGATTTTCACGGAAAAGTAACTGCCTATTTTCAAGGCCTAGCGTGTGGACTACCTATTATTATAGGATTAGTATGTGCAATGGCATCTGAGCAGGAAGCAAACGCTGGTCGTTTCCAAGGTCTGCTAGCTACAACAAACATAAAAATAAAGACATATATGAGCAAGCTTATCTTATTATTATTGTTTAGCTTTGGAGCCATCTTTCTATCTATAGCTATTTTTAGTTTTGGCTTTAGAGAACTATTACATGAAGTAGATTTGGGCTATTCATTTTATAGTATGGCTGCTTGTATTCTATTCGGCAGTCATGTGATTTTCTATATGTTACATTTATTTGTAAGCTTCCAATTTGGTAAAGGCGCTTCGATTGGTCTAGGTATTGTAGAAGCCCTACTGGTCGCCCTATTGCTGACAGGCTTAGGGGATGGTATTTGGCCCTTTTTACCGTATGGATGGAGCGGTCATTTTGTTTCTTTATGGATTTTATCATCGACAGGAACAAATTTAACATTGCTAGAAGCAAGTATCCAGACTAGTATAATATTGTGCTTAGGTGGAAGCATACTAGCTTTTGCATTATCTTGCCTATGGTTTTGGAGATGGGAAGGTAGAGCAGCTGAAAATTAGAGGGTGAATTATGGCAAATATATTAGTAGTGGATGATGAAGTGGATATTTTAATGCTGATAAAAAATGCACTTTATAAAGATAGTCACTTGGTAACCATTGTGTCTAAACCGACAGAAGTAGGCAAGATGGATTTAGGTTCCTTTGATTTAATTTTGCTTGATGTGATGATGCCTATTATGGATGGCTTTACATTGTGTGGGCAAATTAGGCATGCTGTAGATTGTCCTATTCTTTTTCTTACAGCTAAATCCTTAGAAGAAGATGTGATGTATGGTTTAGGCCTAGGCGCAGATGATTATTTGATTAAACCATTTGGCATTGGAGAGCTACGGGCAAGGGTGAATGCGCATATCCGACGGGAAAGCAGAGAGAAGCGGAACATCCTTTATAGCGATAAAGTTCACTTTAATCTTTCTGGTAAAGAATTGTTTGTTCAGAATGAGCGCGTTCTGCTAACTAAAAGTGAGTATGAAATATGTGAATTTTTAGCACGTCATCGCGGGCAAGTTTTTTCTAAAGAACAAATATACGAAACGATTTTTGGGTTTGATGGTAAAAGTGACAGTACAGCGATAACAGAGCATGTCAAAAATATTCGGTCAAAGCTACATGCGTTTGACATAGAAGTCATTGATACCGTTTGGGGGATCGGCTATAAATGGAGACGATAAAACCGAGGAAAGGAACACATCTTCATACATTTTTCCTGAGATATTTATTCTTTCTTTGCTTAGGTATCATTTTATTAGTGGCACTATTAATCGGTCTATTTATGTTTGCCTTTTCAGCTAATATTATTTTACCTGCAAATTATGCAGAGTCACAAATCACTTTAGCAAAAGATCGTATTGCTACAAGCAGTTCGGTAACGGACGAGATGATTCCTGATCTTGTCGAATATGCAGTGGTTTCAAATCAGGGAGAGTTTATTTCAGGCAATTTAACAAAAGAAGAGGCTTCCTATGCATGGCAGTTAAAACAAAAGGGAGAGAAGCAAGGAAGTTCTCAATTTTATGCATTTATTGAGCGCGGACAAGAAATATGTATTTTACGCTATAGTTTAGTCCCTGAGTATCGCTCTGCTATCATAAGAAATTATTTACCTAACCCGCAATTAACGGTTTTATTAGTTTTTATTATTGGAGTTGTTGTACAAGCAGCAGTACTTGCTGTTCATTTTGGCAGAAGACTAAAACAAAAAATGATGGGTTTACAAGAAGCTATTGAAAAAATCCAACATCAAAATTTAGATTTTCATTTAAAACCATCTGGGATTCGAGAAATTGATGATATTGCTCTTTCCTTTGAGCAAATGAAGGAAGCATTAAATACTTCATTGACACAACAATGGCAGGCAGAAAGATTGCGCAGAGAACAAATTTCAGCACTGGCACATGACCTGAAAACCCCATTGACGATTATTCGGGGAAATGCCGAACTTTTATTGGACACTGCCCAAGATGAAATGCAAAAAGAATTTAACCATTATATATTAAAAAATACGGTTGAAATTGAAAAGTTCACAAAGCAATTAATGGATCTTTCGAATGTGGAGCAAGGTGTTGTCACATCAAAATCGAATGTAGCCATGCATTTATTTATTCAAAAGGTCGAACAACAAATGAAAGCTCTTGCTTTAGAAAAAAATCTTAAAGTTAGTGTAGAAAAGATCAGGCTACCTACTTCCATTATGATAGAGGAAGAGCCTTTTTATCGGGCTCTATTAAATGTGATTGTCAATGCAGTTGAGCACACACCAAATAACAGCAAAGTCACTTTATCTGTTGAAGGAAAGGAGAATGTTATTCATTTTACTGTGAAAGATAGTGGTACTGGTTTTTCAGCAAAAGATTTAAAAGAGGCTACCAAACAATTTTATCGTGGAGACCCAAGTAGAAATACAACAAATCATCATGGTTTGGGCCTTTATATTGCAGAGTCAGTCATTAAAAAGCATGATGGGGTAATAACACTCGCTAATGATTCGATAACGGGTGGAGGAAAAGTGACAATCACTATTCCTGTTATGAGGATGTAGTAGCAGTTTATTTTTTCCAATTTACTTCAGGCAGAGATCAAAGTCATTGCCCTAATGAAGTTCTTCATGTTACCCTAGTAATAAATTTAGTCCTTTTTAATGGAAGTAAGGTTTTACAACTAACTATCCTTATAAAGGGCTTTTTTTATAGAAAAAAGTTTTAAGGGTACTTAAATGGAGGAGTTTTTTATGGCAGAAAGAGGTAGACCTAAAGGCGCAAGTGGAGAAGAAAGTCGCGCATTATTACTTGAAATTGCAGCGAAAGAGTTTGCGCAGCATGGATATCATGAAACGAAGGTGAGTACTATAGTAAAAAGTGCATCATTAAGTCAGCCTACTTTTTATCTGTACTTTAAAAATAAAGAGGCCATTTTTGAAGAATTAGAAAATCTTTTTCGCTTACGAATGATGGATTTAGCCAAAAAAAGCCGCTTACAGCCTGCATTAGAGCAAGCAACAGTAAGAGAACGTATTATCCATAACGTTAAGGAATTATTAGCGTTTTTTGCTAAGAACCCAAATTTAACACGGATTGGATTATCTTTATCGTCAAAGGCTGATGAAATAAAGGCACAAATCGTCAAGCAAATAAAAGAGAATCTGGATTATGAAGTAGATGCTGGCTACTTTCGGAAAGATTTAGATACACATATCGTTGCAGAGTGCTTAATAGGTATTATTGAGCGCTTAACATTTGTTCAATTACTGCCAAAGCAAAAAAAGCCAGAAGAGATAGCCCAACATATTGTGAATTTATTGGTAGATGGTATGTTGCCTAAAGAATAATCTGCAAAATAATCATGCTATTGGCAAAGAAAGTAAACATCTTGTTTTTTAATTAAATATTATTTATGAGTTATTGTTTTACAATTGATTCAATTTACTAGTAGAAGCAACGTATCAGAAAAGAATGGTATGAATAGATGGTCTAATGGATAGAAGAATTTAAAAATAAATCATGCTATTATCTAAGAGTAAGAAAATACTGATTTTTCTATTTTTCTAGTTGTATATTACTTCGGAGTAATATAAAATCTAAAATAAGTAGTGATTATCATTAGCTTATCTGATGGTTGTTCACTCAATAAAAAATGAAAGTGAGGTGAAAAATAATGATGTTTCCACCACCAGTTAATTTTCCAAAAGGGGATACAAAGCCCTTCGGTAAATAATTATTACCTTAAGGTCTGACTTTTTAGTCAGACCTCCTCTTTTGAAATTTAACCAGGAAGGCTGTTTACCATGCTTGAACCAATATATGAATTAGAAAATGTAACTTTCTACTATAAAAAAGGTAAATTTAGAGCAAATAATGGCATTTCACTGACTATATATAAAGGTGAAATAATTGGGTTATTAGGACCGAATGGCGCAGGAAAAACGACACTGATAAAGCAAATGATAGGACAGTTAGCACCAACAGAGGGATCCGTGAAATTTCATCAACAAGAAGTATCTAAGAATCCGAAGTATGTATTGAAACAGATTGCCTATTATTCACAGGAGACTTTTGCTTTATCATTTTTAAAAACATGGGAAGCCATTTATTTTACGGGTAGATTAAAGGGGCTTTCCAAAAAAGAGTCGAAGCAACAGACAGATAATATTTTGCTGAGGTTAGACATGGAAGCTTATCGAGATAAGCTATTGTCAAAGCTTTCGGGTGGTCAAAGAAGACTCATTAGTTTAGGAGCAACTTTGATTGGTCAGGCATCCGTTATGATTTTGGATGAGCCTACAAATGAGTTGGATCCATTAAAACGGAAATTAGTATGGGACATCATTCGTGAGCTTAACCAAAAGGGTACAACAATTATTTTAGTCACTCACAATATTTTGGAAGCTGAAAAAGTTGTTCATCGTGTAGCTGTTATAGATAACGGAAAGCTGTTAGCCATTGACCATGTCGAAAAGCTAAAGAGAAGAGTAGACCAAAGAATGCGTTTAGAAATTTATGCACAGGAGGCCTCTATTCACTATATCCAAGACAGACTGAAAGCTTTTGGACAAGCAGAATTAGTAGAGGATACAAAACTCACGATGTTAATCGAGAAAAATATGGTTCGTACTATTGTTGAAATAATACAGGATGAGACGTTGAGCATTAGCCAATACTCTCTATTTCCACCGAGTCTAGAAGATGTCTATTCATTACTTCAAGAACAGCAAAGGAGTGAATAGTTAATGAATGCCTTTAGTCAATTCTTTGTTGAATTACTTATTTTATTTCGTATACAAATAGCTATTGTAAGGCATCAATTATTATGGATTATTGCAATGTCTTCCATTTTCCCAATAGTTACTTTAGTTTTTCTCGAATTTTTACTGGGTGAATCTAGCTCTGAACAATTAGCACGATTAATTATCGGTAATATGATTTTTAGTATTCTATTAATGGGGATGAATATTTTAGGGCAGGATATCTCGTATCAAAAATTTGGGGGCTACTTTACATATTACTCGTCTCTTCCCATTCGAAAGGTTAATTTTATACTATCTTTATTATTTTATGGAATTTTAACTTCCTTACCATCTTTTGTCATTGTATTTACATTTGGTCAGCAAATTTATGGGGTGAATCTTCATTTTGAGTGGCTTCTACTACCAGTTGCTTTATTGGCGATTTTTAGTGTAGTAGGCATTGGTGTATTAATGGGTTTTTTATCTCCAAATCCTCAATTTACAAATATTGTAGCGCAATTTTTGTTGATGTTTGTTACTTTCTTAACACCAGTTATGATTGAACTGAAAGACCTTCCCATCGTTCTGCAGTGGATTTCCTACGTGTTACCTACAACATATGTAGCGAATGTATTACACGGTATGTTAACTGTTGGATGGACCAATTCTACATACATAGATGTTCTTATCTTACTTATTTTTTCCTGTATTTCTTATCTATTGATCAGTAAAAAAATACATTGGCGTGTTCAATAAATTATTTGAATAGGGAGTTAAATTTATAATGAAAACTTTTGAAACTAAGATAGAGCAGTATGCTGAATTGGTCATAAAAATAGGTATTAATATTCAACAAGGACAGACTTTAGTGATTTCTGCCTCGATAGCTGCTGCCGATTTTGTTCGGAGGGTTTGCCGACATGCCTATCTCAATGGTGCACATTATGTTTATATAAAGTGGATTGATGAAGAGCTTGCTCGAATTGAATTTGAATATATGACAGAGCAAGGCTTAGCCTATACACCAGATTGGCTTGTGAAGGGGTATGAAGAAATGGCGAGTAGTGGTGCTGCTTTTCTTTATATTATTTCACCCCACTTGCAAAATATGGAGGGAATAGACCCTGTAAAGGTAGAAAAAGCAGAGTATGCTTCTGCACTTGCTTTTCGTTCTTTTACCGAAAGATTGATTGGAATGGAAGTTAGTTGGACTGTTATTGTTTATCCGACGGAGCAATGGGCAGCATCTATTTTCCCTGATTTAGAGCCCAAAAATGCTCTTGAGGAATTATGGGAAAAGTTTTTTGAAATACTCAGATTAAATGAAGAGAGCCCACTACAAGCCTGGGAAAAGCATGTTGAAACATTAAATAAAACAGCCACGTTCTTGAATGAAAAGTATTTCCGTTATTTACATTTCATTAGCGAAGACACAAATTTAAAAATAGAACTACCACAAAATCATCGTTGGGTAAATGGCCTGGAAACGAATGACAAGGGAAGCTCATTTATTTGTAATATGCCAACTGAAGAAATTTATACAACACCACTCAAAAGAGGGGTAAATGGAATAGTCAAAAGTACAAAGCCATTAGTTTATGAAGGGCAGATCATTGATCAATTTACACTTACATTTAAAGATGGAGAAATTATAGATTTCTTTGCAGAAAAAGGGATGGATGCATTACAAAGTATTCTTCACAAGGACGAGGGTGCTAGATATATAGGTGAAGTTGCATTGGTTCCTCATGATTCTGCAATCTCTGCGAGCAATCTACTGTTTTATCATAATTTATTCGACGAGAATGCATCCAGTCATTTAGCCTTTGGGCAAGCCTATACTTCAGGCTTGAAAGAAGACGGTTTAAACTTAGAAAACATAAATAATAGTATGATCCATATTGATTTTATGATAGGCTCACAAAACTTGCAGGTTAATGGAATACGTGAGGACGGTACTGCCGAAGCGATTTTAGTAAATGGTAAGTGGGTAACGAAATAAGGGGGAAGATGAATGGAAATAGTGCAGTGTAAGACTGATAAGGATTATGAAAAATTCGCTGTTTTCTTTTTGCAAAATAGAAATATATTTGATGATATGTATCCGATTTTAGATACACTTGGTAGTTTATATGTCATGATAGAGGAAACAAATCTGCTTCTCTTTCAAAATATACACGAGGAAGTATTTGCTGCAGCAAGCTATACATTGGGTGTAAGAGAAGATCAATTTAAAAATAAACATATCGTTTTTATTGATTGCGCACTTTTAAAGAAAGAATATCAAAATACTCGATCCTTTGTTAAGGGTTTTCTACAAATGCTAAAACATATTTTAGAAGAACACCCAGAAGTGAAGGAAGTCCAATTTTATGCTTATCGCCATCATGGCTATATTCACCGTCTTTATAAAAAGTTTGCCACTATTATAGATGAAAAAGAAGGATATTTTGGAATGCAAGATGTCTTCTCTGTGGAATTTCACAAATTGACTACTTTTTTAGAGGAATTTAATAAAAAACAAACCATTTAAACGGAATGGATAAAGGGCTATTTCAGGCAATGTTTCTATAAAAAATGCTACAATAAAAGAAAAAAAGAGGCGATGTACGTGAATAACGTCATTGATTTTATTGCAAAAAAAAAGGAACGTGAAGACCGAAAGCGTGCTCAGGATTTAGAACGTTATGTAGCTACACAATGTAATTTTCAACACCCTGAAAATATTGATGCTCTTGTAGAGGACAAATTGATTGAGGTTAAAGATCATACGTTATTTCTTGGCTTTCTATCCATTTTAAAGGATGAGCAAATAGAACCGTTAGATATTTTTCAAGATGTCTTTTCATTAGAGCCCTCTCGTTTTGAAATGTCCTACAATATGAGATGGTGGTCAGTTGTGCAATTGGCATTTACATTTTTAACAATTCTCAAGGAAAATGAGCCGCATACATATGCTGATTTTTTAGGTCTCTCCAAATAATCTAAGTATGTGTACGTCTGTAAAGCAAACGTACACATACTTAGATTTTTCTTATCTTCCCCCGCTAGCTTTACAAGCCTACTTCATTTATTCATTAAATTCATAGATATTTATAATTCCTCAATAATTTTTACTAAATATTCTTAACACCTCCATACTTGCTTAATGTTTGTTTTATAACATAACGTTTGTAAGCAAATAAAAATAAAGCAAAACAAATGGAGGGTCCAACACATGGCAATTCAAAAACTGTGGAAAAAAGGTCTAATTGGTGCATTAGCTATTTCCATGTTGGCAGCTTGTTCTGACAGTTCATCTAGTGCAAATGAGGTAAACAAGGATTTATCGCTTGAGGACATTACAGAAAAAGCAAAGGAAGAGGGCACTGTTCATTCTGTCGGTATGCCAGATACATGGGCGAACTGGGTAGAAACCTGGGAGGAACTCGGGACCGAATATAGCATCAAACACAAGGATACGGACATGTCGAGTGCAGAGGAGTTAGCGAAGTTTGAAGCAGAGAAGGATGATGCTACGGCAGATATTGGAGATGTCGGGATTGCTTTTGGACCAATCGCTAAGGACAAGGGCTTAACATTATCATACAAAACGTCTTATTGGGATGAAATACCTGATTGGGCTAAAGATGATGAGGGACACTGGATTGTTGGCTATACAGGAACCATTTCTTTTTTGACAGATAAAAATAATGTGAAGAATGCTCCAACATCATGGGAAGACCTAAAAAATGGAGATTACACAGTAAGTATTGGGGATGCATTAACAGCTAACCAAGCACAGTTTGCCATCTTAGCAGCGGCTATGGCATTTGGTGGAGATGAGTCCAACATCCAGCCAGGTATAGATTTCTTTGCAGAATTAGCGAAGCAAGGACGTCTACAGGGAGATCCATCAGTAGCAAACCTAGAAAAAGGTGAAATAGATGTTGCGATCTTATGGGACTTTAATGCATTAGGTTATCGTCATCAAATTGATGAGGACCGCTTTGATGTAGTGATACCTAAGGAGGGATCTGTCACTTCTGGTTATGCAACGGTAATTAATAAATATGCCAAAAACCCACATGCTGCCATGCTAGCACGTGAATATATTTTATCTGATGCAGGTCAAGAAAATTTAGCAAAAGGCTATGCGCGTCCAATTCGGGACGGAGTGAAATTACCACAGGATGTAAAAGATTTACTATTACCTGCTGATATGTATACGAATGCACAACCTGTTAAAGACCAAAAGAAATGGGAAGATACAACAAAGCAAATCCCTCAACTCTATCAAGAGCAGGTATTAATCCATGCAAAATAACAAAGTGGTTCTTATTGTTATCGATGCCTTGCGCTTTGACACAGCCTGCACACATATGGGGTTCTTGCACCATTTAGTCGAGCGTCAGGTAGCTGCTCGCTATAAGGTTTGCTCAGAGGTGCCTTCTTTATCAAGACCATTGTATGAGACGATTTTAACAGGTACACCCCCTATTGTACATGGCGTTACCAGCAATATGACAGTGCGTTTATCGAAAGGGCAAAGTGTCTTTCATATCGCAAAGGAGCATGGTTTAACTACAGCAGCCTCCGCCTATTATTGGGTGAGTGAGCTTTATAATAGAGCGCCATTTAATCATATGGAGGACAGGCTACAACTCGATACACATTTACCAATTGACAATGGTATGTTCTATTTTGAGGATCATTATCCAGATAGTCATGTATTTACCGATGCAGCATGGTTAATGGCTCAAAAGCAGCCTGATTTTCTGTATATTCATCCAATGAATGTTGATGATGATGGTCACAAATTTACGGCAGATTCTGCTCAATATCGCAATCGAGTTTTAGCGATGGATGCTTTACTATCCTTGTTTATTCCAAAGTGTATGGCGCTGGGCTATGAGGTTATCGTTACGGCTGATCATGGCATGACAAGAGATGGTAATCATGGCGGTACAACACATGAGGATCGTCATGTCCCGCTATTTGTCATTTCAGATGCAGTAAAGGCTGGTATAAAAGAAGGCGTTATTTCCCAATTACAAGTTGCACCACTGTGCTGTCATTTATTAAATATTAAGCCTGCTGAAGATATGGTGCCACTCCTATTAGACGGTGTGTTTACAGCAAAAGAGGTTTAATTATATAGTAGTCGCTCTCATTATAAGGAGCGGCTATTATCCCCATGAGCCGCAAGTCATTTATAGAAAGAAGTGAGTGTGTTGATATCGAAGCGGCAATCCATTGCTTGGCTTTCACCTTTTCTTGTATTACTATTATTGTTTTTCTTAGTACCGCTCCTATATATGCTCATTACCAGCTTTCAAAATAGTGAGGGCTTTACTCTGAAGCAGTATGAATCAATTTTGACGAACGACTACATTCTTCAAGGTTTTAAAAATAGTATTACTTTATCTGTTATCTCAGCTATGATTGCGTTACTTATCACCTTGTTTGCAGTTTATGCCATGATGAAGTTTTCAGAGCCAGTACGGGAGAAGATTTTAATACTTACGAACTTAACCTCCAATTTTTCAGGTATTCCGCTAGCATTTGCTTTTATCGTTTTACTTGGCAATAGTGGTTTATTTACATTGTTATTTGACAAATGGGATATTGAGGCGTTGACATCCTTTTCATTATACAGTTGGAGCGGTTTGTTACTTATTTACATTTACTTTCAGCTGCCATTATCACTAATGCTGCTATATCCCATTTATGATGGAATTCAGCAACAGTGGAAGGAGGCGGCAGCCCTTCTTGGTGCATCTAGCTGGCAGTTTTGGATGAAAATTGGTCTCCCTGTTATGCTCCCAGGAATTGTGGGAACCTTTAGTGTATTGTTCGCCAATGCAATGGGCGCGTATGCCTCTGCTTATGCATTAACAAGTAGTAATTATAATTTAGTGGCGATTCGTATCGGCTCCTTAATAAAAGGTGATATTTTTGCTCAGCCAGAGCTAGCCAGTGCCATTGCAGTTATATTAGCAGTGACAATGGTGACGGCCATGCTGATCAGTGAGTGGAGCATCTCTAAAACAAGGAGGAAAGTAAAATGAAAAAGCGTGGTTTGGCTGATTTCTTTTTCCTTCTGCTCGTGGGATATTTACTATTACCTGTGTTAGCAACAATGCTCTATGCGTTTGCAACAAAATGGAATAAAACGATATTGCCAGAAGGACTCACACTAAAATGGCTTTCCACATTGTTTCAGGATACCGATTTTATTCAGGCATTTGGTCGTTCAGTATTTTTAGCAGGGGGGGCAGTTAGCATTGCACTCCTTGTCATTGTGCCAGCCATTTTCGTCATCATCCTATACTTTCCAAGATATGAAAAATGGATACAGATGGCAGTGGTGATGGTGTATTCTTTTCCAGGAATCATTTTAGCTGTAGGGCTTATACGCGTTTATAGCCAAATAGGTATACCGATGATATTTGTTGTTTTAGGTGCCTATGTTGTGGGAATTCTTCCTTATATCTATCAAGGTACACGAAATAGTTTAAGAAATATAGATGCGAGGCAGCTACTTGATGCCGCTCAATTACTAGGCGCAACCAAAAGGCAGGCATTCACAAAAATTTTACTGCCTACCGTTTATCCAGGCTTATTTGCGGGGGCATTGTTATCCTTCTCTGTCTTATTTGGTGAGTTTGTCTTAATTAATCTTGTTGTAGGTTCTCGCTTTGAAACCGTTCAAATTTATTTAATGAAAAAGCTTAGCACAAGTGGACATATTGCTAGTGCTGTTGTTTTCATCTATCTCGTGCTAATGGGTCTTTTAACATTCATCATTGCTATCGTAACGAAACGATCGAAAGGTGCTACAAATCTATGAGTTATCTTGTTATTGAAGGGCTTCATAAAAAATATGGACAAGTATCTGTTTTAACCAATATTCATATGGAAATTCAAAAAGGAGAATTTATCACACTATTAGGTCCTAGTGGCTGTGGAAAGAGTACGATTTTGCGTATTGTTGCAGGCTTAACAGATGCATCGGCAGGTAAGATTTTGATTGAAGGAAAAAATATGAGTGGCGTACAACCGAAGGATCGTCAAGTGGGTATGGTCTTTCAATCCTATGCACTTTTTCCTAATATGACTGTGCTCGAAAATGTTGCTTTTGGTTTGCGTATGCAAAAAGTTAATAAGGCAGATATAGAGCAGCGTGTTCATGAAATGCTAGCGCTTGTTCATCTAAGTGAGAAAGCTAATGCGTATCCGAAAGAATTATCGGGAGGTCAACAGCAGCGTGTTGCTCTAGCTCGTGCATTAATTGTCCGACCTAAAGTACTGCTATTAGATGAGCCGCTTAGTGCGCTCGATGCTCAAATTCGCAAAAAACTTCAAGCAGATTTACGAGCAATTCAGCGAAAATTAAATATGACAATGATTCTAGTTACACATGATCAGGAGGAGGCAATGGCTGTTTCGGATAGAATATTTGTCATGAATAATGGCAGCATTGCCCAAAATGGTACGCCAACGGAAATCTATACGAAACCAAATAATGAATTTATTGCTAATTTTATCGGTCATTATAATGTTTTTCCACGCCAAACTTTAGAAAAAATGCTTGGAGCATCTTTAATAGAGCAAGCCACGAAATTTGCTATACGACCTGAGGCGTTACATCTCGATCAACGAGATGGGGACTTATGTCTCTTTGGGGTTGCCAAACAATCATTAATGAGCGGCAATATTATTCGTACTACGTTTGAAGGAGAAATGGCGTTTACAATGGAACAACTGCATCAACAAGGGAATTCGATTGAAATGGGAAAATCCTATAAGTGTTATGTCGCACAAGAAGATGTGATTGCACTATCATGACTTACGCTAAACTGGAAAGATTTGAATTTATTTTAAAACAATTAGATTCTGAAGGAAAAATTATTGTTGCCAATATTGCCGATGCCCTTCAGGTAGCACCAGAAACAATTCGCCGAGACTTTGATGAATTAGAACAACAGCATTTATTAACAAGAGTTCATGGCGGGGCTATTAAATATACGAATGTACGTAATGAACCGGTATTTTTACGCAAGCTACAAATGCACAAGGACGCAAAGAGACAAATTGCTCGTATTGCTGCAAAACGCATTTGCGACGGCGATACTATTGCAGTAGATACAGGTACTACAACAGTACATATAGCCGATTTTTTACTAGCTGTGGAAGATATAACGGTTGTAACGAATTCAATTGCAGCAGCTATTCAATTTAATTTAGCCATAGAAGAACGACGCATGACAGGCAAGGTCATATTACTAGGAGGCACGGCGAATCCAAAACAATCTTCTGTTGCAGGTGCTATGACGTTAGAAATGCTAGATAATATGAATTTTGATAAGGCTTTTTTATCGTGTGGTGGCATGAGTGAGGGCATTGTTTATGATTACGATTTGGATGAATCTCTTATTTCAAAGAAAATGCTCAAACATAGCAAAGTGAGTTATTTATTAGCCGATGCATCTAAAATTAATGGCAAATCATTTTTTCAAATCTGTCATCTTGATGAATGTACAGAAATTCTTTGCGAAAGCACTTGTCCATTAGAATGGCAGGCGTATGAGGAAAAATGGACGATATGTAATGGAGGGAAGAGTGGATGACAATTGATTATCACGTACATTTAGAAGAGGGACCTTATTCATTTCGCTGGCTAGAGCGTACATCGCAGGCACTGGAGTTTTTTCATTCGGATGATGAAACGGAAAAAGGCTCCAAACAACAAATAACTTGTCATTTACAGCGGCTAGCAAGGCGTGTGAAAAATGGCTGTTATAGTGAGGAATGGTTGGATTTATATCTCGAACAGGCAAAGCAGCTTGGCTTACGTGAGGTGGGGATTGTCGATCACTTATATCGATTTCAACAAACGCGTGCCTATTTTGAGCGCTTTATGAGGCTGGATGATAGTGAAATTGGGCAAATTCAGCGCTATTGGCTGGATCGTGTGATGACAGAAAATATGGATACTTTTGTGACGACCATTCAGCAGGCGAAGGAAAAGTGGCGTCAACATGGCATTACACTGAGACTTGGTATAGAGGCAGATTATTTTATTGGTGGAGAGGAGGAATTAACGGCTTTACTAGCAGGCTATCCTTGGGATTATGTAATTGGTTCTGTTCATTTTGTTGATGGGTGGGGCTTTGATAATCCACAAACACAATATCTTTTTGAGCAAATGGATCAACCCTCTTTACAACAAAATTATGAGCGTTTTTTTAAAGCAGTAGAGAAAATGATTCAATCCAATATGTTTGATTTTGTTGCTCATTTAGATAATTTTAAAGTATTTAATTATCAGGTGGAGGATCGTACGTTTCTTGAAGTTTGGTATAAACGTATTGCAAAGGCACTAACGTCTACTGAAACCGCCACTGAAATCAATGCCGGGCTGTATTATCGTTACCCTGTACAGGAAATGTGCCCGGGTCCTCGTTTTTTACAAATCTTACTTGAGCATGGAGTTGCTTTTACTGTATCCTCTGATGCACATTTCCCAGATGATTTAGGTAAATATACATTTGCCAATACAGAGCTGCTAAAGGGTTATGGCGTTCAAGCTATTGCCTCCTTTGAACAGCGAGTGAAAAAAATGATGACGTTATAGGTTGAGTAAAGGGCACTAAAGCTTCAATGTAGTGCCTTTTATTCGTATTACATAAGTACAATTTTACTCGCATACAAATGATTAAATTCATTTTTATAATGTGAGGCGATTCAGATTGACATCTATTAAAGAACAACCCTTTTTACCTATTATTATACAATCGGGTCAGCATGCATACGGGGTAGCCCGCTCATTTTATGCAGCCTACCGCATGAAAAGTCTTGTCATTGAGCCAGCAAAAAAAGGGAGGACGATGCGCTCACTCCTTTTGAAAGGCTCACAGGGAATTGCCACGCAGAATAGCGGTATTCTGGATTTTCAATACGTTGAACATTTAGATGATCCTACCCGTTTTGTACAAGCGCTAGTGGGATTGGCCATGCAGTGCCAACAAAAGAAATTGATTTTATTAGTTTGTGACTGCTACTATGCAGAGCTTATCATTGAAAATAAAGAGCAGCTTGAAAAGTACTTTATTTTACCTTACATTGATCAGGCTTTACTAAATAGGGTGCAAACAAAGGAGAAGTTCTACAGGCTTTGTGATAAATATCAGTTAAAATACCCCAAAACCATCATTATAACAAAGGAACATCATTCAAATAGAGAAATTCCAATCCAGTATCCCATTATTATTAAACCCTCCAATACCGTGGCCTATACGAACTGTTCCTTTCCTGAAAAGAAAAAAATATATCTAGTGCATGATGCACATGAGATGCAGCACATCTTTCGCTGTATTTATCGTTCTAGCTATCAAGACACCTTAATCGTTCAAGAATTTATTCCAGGCGACGATTCCTATATCCGTGTTCTAGATGTATATGTAGGAAGAGATCGAAAAGTAAAATTAATGTGTGTTAGCAACAAGCTACTCGAAGATCCATCTCCACAAAACAAAGGTATTTCTTTAGCTGTTATGACCGATTATGATGAACAGCTAATGGAATCCATTCGGCATTTTTTAGAGGACATCGGCTATACGGGCTTTGCTAATTTTGATATGAAATATGATGCAAGGGACGGGAAATACAAGCTCTTTGAAATGAATTTGCGAGCAGGGGCTTCAAGCTACTATGTGACCGCAAGCGGGTATAATTTAATGCAATATGTGGTGGATGATTATTTATACCAGGTTAATCATGAACGAACATATGTCCAGACGAAGCATGTATGGTCACTACTTCCTTCAAAAACACTATTTAAATACATGAAGAATGAAAAATTAAAAATAGAAGCAAAGCAATTAATGAAAGAAGGGCAATACACGGATGCATTACTATATAAAGAAGATATGAATATCAAGCGTTGGATAAAGCTGAAATTGTATCATTCATATTTACAGATAAAATACAGCAAGTATTTTAATAAGAGCAATAGTTAGCAAATGTGAACGCATGGATAGGACATTAAAACTTTCAGGATAGAACGCCAGAGCTGATGGATAATTACGCCTATCTTCATATAATTAAGTCGAAACCTCGACATTTGAGGCGCAAACCTTGTAGGAAGTATCAACTATTCAGTATAATAATAAAATGGGAATTCAAGTGCATGGATTTCGTTTGAAAGGAGTTACCTGATTGCGATGAATGAGGAACAACGCTTAGCTAATCAACAAGTCAATCAACCAAAAAAAGAAGACAAGCCTGAAAAGGATTATAGTAAATATTTTGAGAGGGTCTTTACAGCTCCATCCTTAAAAGATGCTAAAAAACGTGGGAAAGAAGATGTGAAGTATCATAAGGATTTTAGCATTGCAGAAGAGTTCGCAGGAATGGGCAAAGATCGCACCTTCTATATTCGTACTTATGGCTGCCAAATGAATGAGCATGACACAGAAGTAATGGCCGGGATTTTTATGCAGCTAGGCTACACACCAACAGAGGTGATTGAAGAGGCTGACGTTGTCTTGCTAAATACATGTGCTATTCGTGAAAATGCAGAAAACAAAGTATTTGGAGAACTTGGTTTCCTGCTGAAATATAAACGAAAAAACCCTGAGATGCTAATAGGGGTTTGTGGCTGTATGTCGCAAGAGGAATCTGTGGTTAATAAAATTTTAAGAAGCTACCCACATGTTGATATGGTGTTTGGTACACACAATATTCACCGTCTGCCAAACATTTTAAAAGAAGCCTACATGTCAAAAGAAATGGTCATAGAGGTTTGGTCTAAAGAAGGCGATGTCATTGAAAATCTGCCGAAGAAACGTCTTGGCTCCATTAAGGCTTGGGTTAATATTATGTATGGTTGCGATAAATTCTGTACGTATTGTATCGTTCCATATACACGTGGTAAAGAGCGCAGTCGCCGACCAGAGGAAATCATTGCTGAAGTTCGTGAGCTAGCGGCAGCGGGCTACAAAGAGATTATGTTATTGGGGCAAAATGTCAACGCTTACGGTAAAGATTTTGAGGATATTGATTATCGTCTTGGCGATTTAATGGATGAATTAAGAAAGATCGATATTCCGCGGATTCGATTTACAACGAGTCATCCACGTGACTTTGATGATCATTTAATCGAAGTTCTTGCAAAGCGTGGCAACTTAGTGGAGCATATCCATTTACCAGTACAATCTGGCTCGAATGACGTGCTAAAAATTATGGCGCGTAAATACACACGCGAGCATTTCCTTGGTTTAGTGGATAGAATTAAAGCGGCAATACCTGAAGTAACCTTAACAACAGATATTATCGTTGGCTATCCGAATGAAACAGAGGAACAGTTTGAGGAAACATTGTCCTTATACCGTGAAGTTGGCTTTGACGCAGCCTTTACGTATATTTATTCGCCGCGTGAAGGTACACCAGCTGCAAAAATGATTGACAATGTACCTGAAGAGGTGAAAAAAGAGCGTCTTCAACGTTTAAATGAAGTGGTGGGTGAATACTCTCGCAAAGCGTTAGAGCGTTTAAATGGTCAGGTTGTCGAAGTATTAGTTGAAGGCACAAGTAAACGACGCGACGATGTGTTAGCGGGCTATACGAGGAAAAATCGTTTAGTTAACTTCAAAGCACCAGCAGAAGTAATTGGTCAATTAGTGAAAGTAAAAATAACAGAGACTACATCCTATTCACTTACTGGTGAATTTGTGGAAGTCGTAAAAAATGAAAAGGTGGAAGCATAAATGACACAAGTCTTATATACAAAAGAAGATTTAATTAAAAAATCACATGAAATTGCACATATGATTGCAAATACGCCAGAGGTTGAATTTTTCAAAAAGGCAGAAGCGCAAATTAACGAAAATCAACAAGTACGTGAACGTATTGCAAGCTTAAAAAGCTTACAAAAACAAGCGGTTAATTTCCAACACCTAGGGAAAGAAAAAGCATTAAAAATGATTGAAGATAAAATTGCTAAAATCGAGGAAGAAATTAATGCCATCCCAGTTGTGCAACAATTTAAAGAATCACAAGGCGATGTGAATGATTTATTGCAACTTGTTTCAAATACGATCGCAAATAATGTTACAAATGAAATTATTCGCTCAACTGGTGGCGATGTTCTTCGTGGTGAAACGGGTTCATACGTAGAAAATAGTCAACCAGGTAGCTGCTCTTAACAGATTATAGAAATCAAAGCTCGAATGCTGTCATTCGAGCTTTTTTTACGTCTTCTTCTATTGAAGCATTCAGCTGCTATAATAGACCTCTCATCGAAAAGTTTTAAATGATCCATTTCATTCTCTAAAAATATATGTTCACCCAATGGGCGCTACCTGCATATGATGGAGTGAAAAGAGTCGAAGGAGGAATTGCGCTGAAACGTTTACGACAAATCGTGACGAAAGCAGTAGTTGCCAAAGGGAAGAAGAGAACGGAAGAACGTGTAACATTATCACCAACAAATAAACCGACAAGTATTTTAGGGTGCTGGGTAATCAATCACACTTGCTCTGCAAAAAGAGTCGGGAAATTTGTAGAAGTAACAGGGAAATTTGATGTCAATGTTTGGTATGCCTATAGTAATCATTCGAAAACAGCTGTGTTTTCTGAAACGATTCACTATAAAGACAAAGTGAAGCTTCACTATCGAGACGGTGAAATTAGCGTTGGTGATGATGTTCGTGTACGTGTGATACAAGAACCAAATTGTATTGAAGCGATTATCTCTCCATGTGGTACAAAGTTTGAAATTGTAGTGGAACGTGAAGTAGTTGTTGAGGTAATGGGTGAAACAACAATTTGTATTAGTGTCCATCCACTAGACTATGAAGAAGATTGGAGCCTTAATGATGAAAGTTCATCTTCATCCTCATCAAGCTCTAGTTCTAGCTCCTCTTCAAGTCCTGAAGGAGAAGGCAGGTATGTGTTAGAGTCTTCATCGTTTCCTGATGAACGACCAAGATAAGTCTAAAAAACATCATTTTTTGATACATGCGAAATGCTAGCATCTTAAAAAAGGTGAATAAAGCGTTTCGCATGTATCTTTTGTTATAATAAATATATCTATAAGGCAAGAGCGAGGTAAATAGTGATATGACAACATATACACCAATGATGCAACAGTATCTACAGGTAAAGGAAGATTACAAAGATGCCTTTTTATTTTTTAGATTAGGTGACTTTTATGAAATGTTTTTTGAGGACGCAATCAATGCCTCACAAATTTTAGAAATTACATTAACAAGCCGAGATGCAGGCGCAAAAGAGCGAATACCAATGTGCGGTGTGCCGCATCATTCGGCTAAAAATTATATTGAAACACTTGTGCAAAAAGGCTATAAAGTGGCTATTTGTGAACAAACAGAAGATCCAAAGCAAGCAAAAGGTGTGGTCAAACGTGAAGTTGTTCAGCTTATCACACCAGGAACAATTATGGAAGGGAAGGCTCTTGATGGTAAATCTAATCATTTTATTGGAGCGGCAGAGCAATTAGATGACACAACATTTGGCTATGCTTATTTAGATTTATCCACAGGTGAGGCAGTAGCATCTTCTATTGAAGGCGATGGAAAAGCCTTATTAATGCAAATGCAGGCTTACGGAATTCGAGAGCTGATTGTAACGGATAGTTTGCAGCTATTATTAGCAGAGCATGCCGTCAATGCCGGGATCGTACTTTCAATTGAAGTGAATGAAATGCCTATAGACAAAGCAGCAAGTTATCTAGAAGCTGTACCAAAACCGTTACAAATTGCGTGTCTTCGATTGTTAGCTTATATTGACCAAACGCAAATGAGGTCTTTATCACATATTCAGGCATTCACGTTTAATGAAATTAAAAATTATTTACGCATTGATTCAAGCTCAAAGCGCAATTTAGAGCTGATTCAATCGATTCGTGGTGGCGATCAAAAAGGTACACTCTTATGGCTATTAGATGACACCGTGACAGCGATGGGTGGGCGAAAATTAAAGCAATGGCTACACCAACCGCTTGCCACACGTTCAGCAATAGAGGCTAGACTAGCGATTGTTACGGATTTATTGGAAGAATATTTTGTACGAACAGAGCTTCAAGCATCCTTAAAACAAGTATATGATTTAGAGCGTTTGGCTGGTCGTGTTGCTTTTGGCAATGTGGGTGGACGAGATTTAGCCCAATTGCGTGATTCTTTACGCCAAGTGCCGACTATTCAACAGCAGTTGATGGGGTCAAATAAAGAAACATTACAGCAATTAGGTGCGGAACTTGATACATGCTCAGATGTCGAGGCATTATTAGCAAAAGCGATTACAGACAATCCCCCTATTACCATTAAAGAAGGGGATGTTATCCGTGACGGGTATAACGAACGCTTAGACGAACTTCGCTATGCCGCTCGTAATGGTAAGGATTGGATTGCCCAACTGGAACAAGAAGAACGTGTGAAAACGGGTATTAAAAATTTAAAAATAGGCTATAATCGCATTTTTGGTTACTATATAGAAATTACAAAATCAAATATTCATTTAGCAGATTTAACTCGCTATGAGCGAAAACAAACACTGGCGAATGCGGAACGCTATATTACACAGGAACTAAAAGAAAAAGAAGCATTGATTTTAAATGCTGAAGAAGAAAGCTTAACATTAGAGTACAACCTGTTTGTAGAAATTCGTGATGTATTAAAAGCTTATATTCCGCGTGTCCAAGCACTGGCTGCAAGCATTAGTGAATTGGATGTCTTACTAAGCTTTGCAAGCGTCTCAGAAAAATATCGATTTACGAAACCAGAATTTCATGGTGGACGTGCCCTTAAAATTATAGAAGGACGCCATCCTGTCGTTGAAAAAATGCTGAATAAGCAAATGTATGTACCAAACGATTGTGTGCTAGAAGAGCAGAATAATATGATGCTTATTACAGGGCCGAATATGTCTGGTAAAAGTACCTATATGCGTCAAGTAGCATTAATTGTTGTTATGGCACAAATGGGCTGTTATGTACCTGCTGAAAAAGCAAAGCTACCAATTACCGATCAAATTTTTACTCGGATTGGGGCGGCTGATGATTTAGCGGCAGGACAATCTACATTTATGGTGGAGATGCTTGAATCGCAACATGCTATTATGCATGCAACAAAAAATAGCTTAATGCTATTTGATGAAATTGGACGTGGAACATCGACCTATGATGGTATGAGCTTGGCACAATCAATGATGGAATATATTCATGACAAAATAGGAGCCAATACGTTATTTTCTACGCATTATCATGAATTGACAGCACTTGAAAAGGATTTGCCACGTTTACAAAATGTCCATGTTTCAGCCACTGAAAAAAATGGTACGGTCGTTTTCCTGCATAAGGTGAAAAAAGGAGCGGCTGATAAATCCTATGGTATACATGTGGCACAGCTTGCTCAATTACCTGAGGAAATTTTAGCTAGAGCACGTGTATTACTTGAGAACTTTGAGGCAGGGAAAGAAGTAGTTGCCGAAACACAGGTGATAGCTGAACAACCAATACAGATGTCTTTATTTACAGAAGACGAACCGATTTCCCCAGCCGAGACAAAGGTGCTAAAGAAATTAGAAAAGGTAAATATTCTAGGTACTTCACCGATGCAGGCAATGAATATTTTATATGAGCTACAGCAAGAGCTAGTGAACGCTAAAAAATAAAGGAGTGATACGTTAGTGGGAAACATACAAATTATGGACGAATGGCTATCCAATAAAATCGCAGCAGGAGAGGTAGTAGAGAGGCCAGCTTCTGTTGTCAAAGAGCTAGTGGAAAATGCTATTGATGCTGGGGGTACGTCCATTGATGTTTTTTTACTAGAAGCAGGTCTCACTTCTATTCAAGTAATAGATAATGGTAGCGGTATGGATGAAGAGGATGCACTAATGTCATTCTCTCGTCATGCTACTAGTAAAATTCATCAGGAACATGATTTATTTCGTATTCGAACACTTGGCTTCCGTGGTGAGGCTTTAGCATCCATTGCCTCTGTTTCTAAAATGACATTGATTACATCAAATGGTGAATCTGGAACACATTTAGAACTTGAAGGTGGACATATCCTCACTCATAAACCTGGTCCGTTACGTAAAGGGACTGATTTAACAGTCTCCCAGCTATTCTTTAATACACCTGCCCGTTTAAAATATATGAAAACCATTCAAACCGAACTAGGACATACAATAGACCTGATGAATCGCCTCGCACTTGGTAACCCACAAATAGCATTCAGATTATTGCATAATGGTCAACAACTACTGCAAACAAATGGCCGAGGAGATGTACAACAAGTGCTAGCAGCTATTTATGGAATACATAATGCGAAGAAAATGGTGTCATTCCAAGGCGAGTCACATGATTATCGAATTTCTGGCTTTGTATCCTTACCAGAGGTAACACGTGCTTCTAAAAATTATATGACTCTATTTGTTAATGGTCGTTGGGTCAAGCATTATTTAGTACAAAAGGCCATTGTGGATGCTTACCATACGTATTTACCTATCGAGCGCTTCCCAATAGTTGTTCTATATATAGAGGGTGATCCTTACTTAACAGACGTGAATGTGCATCCTGCAAAACATCAAATTCGTTTAAGTAAAGAGGCTGAGCTTTTGAAGTTAATAGAGGAAACCATTCGTGAAACAATACGCAACATTATTCGAGTCCCACAAATGGAAAAGAAAGAAAAAATAGTTAAACCAGCTACTGAGCAATTAAACATTTGGAAGCCTGCTCCGAAGATTGATGTGGAGAAAATGAATGCTATCGTAGAAAAATTATATGATGTCCAAACCATTCAAGAAAACAATCTTGAACAGACAGTTGAGCCTAAGCCTATTTCTACGGTTCGAGAGGAAAGTTGGCAGCCTACATCACAAATAGAGGCTGAAACAATTGATGAAGTAACAATAGCTGCACAGTCGGAAATATTGGAAGAGATGCCTACGAAGGAACCCTTTCCTGAACTCGAAGTAGTGGGACAAATCCATGGCACATACATTGTCGCACAAATGGAGGATGGTTTTTATTTAATTGATCAGCATGCTGCTCAGGAACGTATTAAATACGAATTCTTCCGTGAAAAAGTCGGTCAAGTTAATCCTCATGAACGTCAGGCATTATTGTTACCACTTACATTCCATTATGCAGCAGATGAAGCACTGATCTTACGAGAACACAGGCATGAATTAGAAGCTGTAGGCGTATTTTTAGAGGAATTTGGACAGTCATCTTTTGTTGTACGTGAGCATCCGAGTTGGTTCCCACAAGGGGAGGAACAGGAAATCATTGAGGATTTAATTGAACAGGTGTTGACAACTAAAAAGGCTGATATCAAAAAACTACGTGAGGCAGCCGCAATTATGATGAGCTGTAAAAAGTCAATCAAAGCCAATCATTATTTAACAAAAGAGCAAATGGAAACATTGCTACGAGATTTACGCAATGCAGATAATCCATTTACATGCCCACACGGACGTCCAGTGCTTATTCACTTTACATCATATGAAGTGGAAAAAATGTTTAAACGGGTTATGTAAGGGAGAGGGGGAAAATGGATGGGTGAATTTATTTTAGCGATTGATCAAGGAACGACAAGTTCAAGAGCCATTTTATTTGATAAAAAAGGTCAAATTGTTCATGTAGCACAAAAAGAATTTCAACAAATTTTTCCAAAGGCTGGCTGGGTAGAGCATAATGCCAATGAAATATGGGGTTCTATCTTGTCCGTTATTGCGGCAGTGTTAACCGAAAGTGGCCATGAAGCAAGTGAGGTTCATGCGATCGGCATTACCAATCAGCGCGAAACAACAGTGGTGTGGGATAAACACACAGGTCAGCCAATTTACAATGCGATTGTCTGGCAATCACGCCAAACACAGGACATTGTGAATACCTTAAAAGAACAAGGACAGGAAGAACATTTTCAGCAAAAGACAGGGCTACGCTTAGATGCTTATTTTTCAGCGACAAAAATTAAATGGATTTTAGATAATGTTGAAGGCGCTCGTGAAAAGGCAGAAGATGGAGATTTATTATTTGGGACGATTGATTCATGGATTGTTTGGCGATTATCAAAGGGAAAGGCTCATGTGACCGATTATTCAAATGCAGCTCGAACAATGCTCTACAATATTCATGAATTGAAGTGGGATGAGGAACTTTGCGAGCTTTTAGCTATCCCAATGTCCATGCTTCCAGAAGTGAGAAATTCATCAGAAATATATACAGAAACGGCTCCAAGTATATTTTTTGGAGAAAAAATTCCGATAGCTGGGATTGCGGGTGATCAGCAAGCCGCACTTTTTGGACAAACTTGTTTTAGCAAAGGAATGGCTAAAAACACGTATGGCACTGGCTGCTTTATGCTATTAAATACAGGAAAGCAGGCCGTGACATCAAAAAATGGTTTATTAACAACCATTGCGTGGGGAATAGATGGGACAGTAACCTATGCATTGGAAGGTAGTGTATTCGTAGCAGGATCAGCTATTCAATGGCTACGCGATGGACTTAGGATGATTCGTACAGCAGAGGATTCTGAATCCTATGCTAGAAAAGTAGATCATACCGATGGGGTTTATGTTGTCCCTGCCTTTGTTGGACTCGGTACCCCTTACTGGGATACAGATGCACGTGGCGCCATATTTGGGTTAACACGTGGAACATCAAAAGAACATTTTATTCGAGCAACACTAGAATCATTAG
Source organism: Lysinibacillus sp. 1 U-2021 (assembly GCF_029916965.1). Classification (NCBI taxonomy): domain Bacteria; kingdom Bacillati; phylum Bacillota; class Bacilli; order Caryophanales; family Bacillaceae; genus Lysinibacillus; species Lysinibacillus sp. 1 U-2021. The sequence continues at coordinate 4,369,326 of NZ_CP123966.1, read as the reverse complement.
CCTATCAAACGAAAGATGTACTAGATGCAATGGAAGAAGCAGCAGGTACTCCGATTGAAGTACTCCGTGTAGATGGTGGAGCTGTCAAAAATCAATTTTTAATGCAGTTCCAAAGTGATGTTTTACAGCTACAAGTAGAGCTAGCAAAACTGAATGAGTCAACAGCACTCGGTGCAGCCTATTTAGCGGGGCTGGCAACAAGCTTCTGGCCAAACCAAGAGGCTTTATCTGCATTATGGGTGAGTGGGGAAACCTATCAACCTCACATGGATGAAGAACAAGCCACAGCTCTGTATACAGGATGGCAGAAGGCTGTAGAGGCAACACGAATTTTTAAATCATAGCTATTGGGGGAGAAAGGTATGTTTTCATTTGAGCAGCGACCAAAAATTTTATATTATCTAGAGCACTATAGCTTTGACGTATTAGTCATTGGTGGTGGTATAACAGGTGCAGGAATTGCATTAGATGCCGCATCAAGAGGCCTTTCTGTCGCATTAATTGATATGCAGGATTTTTCAGCTGGTACGTCGAGCCGTTCAACCAAATTGATTCACGGTGGTCTACGTTATTTAAAGCAATTTGATGTAGGCGTTGTAGCTGAAGTAGGGCGAGAGCGTGAAATTGTTTATGATAATGCTGTACATGTCACAACGCCTGAAAAAATGCTATTACCTTTATATAAAAAGGGTTCACTCGGTCCCTTCACAACATCTATGGCATTAAAGGTCTATGACCGCTTGGCGGGCGTCAAAAAACATGAACGTAGAACGATGTTAAATGCTCAGGAAACCCTGGCATTAGAGCCTTTACTCAATCAAGATGGCTTAGTCGGCGGTGGCTATTATGTAGAATACCGTACAGATGATGCCCGTCTAACAATTGAAGTATTAAAAAAGGCTGTAGAATATGGAGCGCTTTGCCTCAACTATGCTGAAATGACGGAATTTATTTATGAAAAGAAAAAGCTTGTTGGCATTAAAGTGAGGGATCATGTGACGGGGAAAATGCTCAATGTCCATGCCGCCCAAATTGTGAATGCAACGGGTCCTTGGGTTGATGACGTACGACAAAAAGATAAAGTAGCAGATAACAAGCAATTACGTCTAACAAAGGGCGTTCATATTGTCCTCAAACAAAAGGATTTCCCGCTAAAGCAAGCGGTTTATTTTGATATGGCTGATGGTCGTATGGCCTTTGCCATTCCACGAGATGGCAAAACCTATGTAGGGACTACGGATACTGTCTATGAAGGTAATCCTGTACATCCAGTGGCAACACAGCAAGATGTGGATTATCTAATTGAGGCTGCTAAAAAGGTCTTTCCAACTGCTACTATCACAAGAGACACAATTGAATCCTCTTGGGCAGGCGTCCGACCTCTGATTTATGAAAAAGGTAAGGATCCATCAGAAATTTCAAGGAAAGATGAAATTTGGACAGCGCCAAGTGGTTTAATGACGATTGCGGGTGGCAAGCTTACGGGCTATCGCCAAATGGCTGAAACGATAGTGGATAAAATTGTGAAGTCCCGTCGCTACAAGCATGCAAGTGCCTGTTTAACACGTGAGCTAGCACTTTCTGGTGCAAAGGGAATTAACGCTATTAATTTCCCTGACTATATTGCCTATAAAGCTCGTGAAGGCGTACAATATGGCTTAAATTATGATGAAGCCAAGCATCTCGTACAAAAGTATGGCACGAATGTAGATGCCTTATTTGATCGGGTGAAATTTTTACATGAACATGGTAGTACAATGCCTCTTGCCTTACATGCGATGCTACTGTATGGCATTGAAGCCGAAATGGTCTATACACCAAGCGACTTCTTTATCCGTCGGACTGGTTTATTATACTTCGATATTGAAGCAGTAAAACTTTATAAACAGCAAGTGATTCAGGTGATGCAACAACGCTTAAATTATACAGAGGAGCAAAAAAATAGATATATTGCTGAATTAGAACAAGCCATTAACGATGCAACAAATTTTGTGAAAGAAGGGGAGTAAGGGATGGAGCGTTATATTCAAATGTCGGATGAACAATTTGTCTTCACGCGAACATTGGAGCCTTCAACGCCATGTATTGGACATATTCACATTTTGCATGGCATGGCAGAGCACAGCGGTCGCTATTTACCATTTGCGAAAACACTCAACGCAGCAGGCTATGTTGTGACGATGCACGATCACCGTGGGCATGGTGAAACGGCAGCATATAATGGGACATTGGGCTTTTTTGCTGAAGAAAACGGCTTTGAGCGTGTTGTAAAAGATGCTCATGAAGTGATTACACAACTTCACGTACCATATGCTAATGTACCATTAATTCTCTTTGGCCATAGTATGGGTTCTTTCATTACTAGACGCTATATTCAATTATACGGAGAGCAAGTTGATAATGTTATTCTCTGCGGCACTGGAAATGTGACAGCCTTGCATGCTGTAGGAAATCTAGTAGCCAAGGCTTTAGCAAAGGGACTAGGAAAAGAAACTGAAAGTAAGCTGTTAAATCAATTGAGCTTTGGTAGCTTTAATAAGCAATTTCCTAATCCGAAGACTGCCTATGATTGGTTATGTTCAGTACAACAAGAGGTGGAAAAGTATATCGATGATCCCTATTGTGGCTTTATTCCAACGAATCAATTTTTCGTGGATTTGACAACTGGCTTTGCCACACTAAATCGTAAAAGAGAATTAGCAAAAGTAAGAAAAGACCTCCCTATTCTCTTGATTAGTGGCAGTAAAGATCCGGTTGGTGAACAGGGGCTAGGCGTTTACAAAGTTGCTGAACAGTTAGCAGCGGTGGGTGTAGAGGATGTAACGGTTTATTTATTAGAGGATAAACGACATGAAATTTTAAATGAAGACAATCAAGAAGCGGTCTTTCAAGTTTTATTACGGTGGTTAGAAAAATATGATAGAAACTAAATTGCAGCAGGCAGAGGTCGTAGCAATAGTGGGACCGACTGCCTCAGGTAAAACGGCATTAAGCATTGAACTGGCAAAAAAATATAACGGTGAAGTCATTAATGGTGATTCCATGCAAGTTTATAAAGGGCTCGATATTGGGACAGCTAAAATTACCGAAGAAGAGATGGAGGGCGTTCCTCATCATTTACTTAGCTTTTTAGAGCCTACAGAATCTTTTTCGGTAGCAGATTATCAAAAATTAGTACGTGCGAAGATCGCGGAAATACAAGCTCGTCAAAAATTACCTATAATAGTAGGAGGCTCTGGCTTATATGTACAAGCTGTCCTCTATGATTTCCAATTTACTGATGAAAAAGTAGATGAAGAAGCACGAAAAGCCTACTATGAGGAATTAGCAAAGCTTGGCCCTGAGGCAATGCATGACAAACTAAAACAACTAGACCCTCAAACAGCGCAGACAATCCATCCAAACAATACACGTCGTGTTATTCGTGCATTAGAAATGCTGGAATTAAGCGGTGTATCAAAAGCAGCTGAAGCGCAAAATCGAGGGGAAGTACCCCTTTACGACCATGTTATTTTAGGTCTAGGTCAAAACATGTCCCGTGACGTGCTATATGACCGTATTAATCGTCGTGTTGATTTAATGGTGGAAAATGGTCTTCTGCAAGAGGTGAAGGGATTATGGCAGCAAAATATCCGTGGAGTACAGTCTATACAAGCCATCGGGTATAAAGAATTATATGATTATTTAGATGGCAAATGTACCCTAGAGGAAGCCCTTGATAGCTTAAAACAAAATTCCCGTCGCTATGCAAAAAGACAGCTTACTTATTTCCGTAATAAAATGGATGTCCATTTTATTACGCCGGATGATCGATTATAAGAATAAAGAAAAATTTCTAAAAATTACTAATTGATAAATTGGTAGAACGTGCTACTATAGGAATGAAGAGGTAGAAAGTTAGTAGGGAGGCTATTTGATGAAATCAATCAATTTGCAAGATACGTTCTTGAACCAACTACGTAAAAACAGTGTTTTTGTAACTGTATTTCTGTTAAACGGATTTCAGTTAAAAGGGACTGTGAAATCATATGATAATTTTACAGTATTACTACTTGATGCTGAAAATAAGCAGCACCTAATCTACAAGCATGCCATTTCTACATTCGTACCAGCAAAACAAATAGAGTTTTTAGAGACAGAAGTATAATAAGTTTGTTAAACAGTTAGTGTTCTCACACTGGCTGTTTTTTTTGCTACAAGCTATAATGATAGTGGAATTTGATATTTTGGAGGACAAAGTTTATGAAAACAATGGAAACAACACAATTATTAGATCTGTTAGATGCAAATGAGGACCTATATATTATCGATGTACGTGAAGAGGATGAAGTAGCACATGGCATGATCCCAGGTGCTCAACATATTGCACTCGGAACTATCCCTGAACGTTTAGAGGAATTAGATGTACAAAAGCCATATATTATTGTATGTAAGGCTGGAGCTCGTTCTGCCAATGCGTGTGCTTACTTAGAGGCACAAGGATTTGATGTAACAAACCTTGAAGGCGGCATGCTGGCTTATGATGGAGAATTAGAATTTAAATAAAGTGTGAGTAAAAAGAAAGAGTTTTTTATCTTGGAATGACAACTTTCACCCCAATTAAAATTAATAGACCAGACATATTATATACTTAAATATGTTTGGTCTATTTTTTTGTTTTGTTCGTTCTCAACTAACAGAGCAGTTGAACGGCATGTCATATACAGGGATTTCTCCAAAATTAAATCTTTCGTGAGTTGAAAAATTTATTTGATTCTTAGTAAGCCTAGTTTAATAGCAGTAACAACAGCACCTAAACGAGTTTCTGCATTTAATTTGCGAATAATAGAGGATATATGATATTCCACTGTTCTCCTACTCATACCTAATTCTAAACTAATCTCATTATTGGTTTTGTCCTCAGCAATACGCTCTAAAATCTCATATTCTTTAGGTGTTAACTTTATCATATGTAATACTCCCCCCATTTATTTTCAGAAGATATCGTATCAATAAATTCCATTTTATTCTATATTCTGGATAAAAAATACCGTTTAATCAAATGTAAAAAGTGACAATTTTTCAAAAAATAATTAATTTTTCCCTAAGGTTGCGGAAAATACGGATACCTTATTTGAGAAATTTTGTTAACTTTGAACTACAAAACAAATTAATATTTACATATTAGTACCTAATAATTAATTGTTTTGTGGGAGTTATATGGGATCTGAGGAGGTGAAAAAATGCTCAAGAGAATTAATCATGGTTTTAATAGTGCTAGTTCTAGATCTAAATGGTGTGTTTTTTGTGATGCTAAAGATTATTGCAATAAGTGTGATGCTATGGATTGGGGATGTGCTGGAGGCTGGGAAACTTGTTTTAGAAAAGATACAGATGGTTCAAACAAGTGCTTAATTTTTTATTTGGCAATGTAGAGTAAATCATTATTTACTCTACATTGTATCAAGAAATGGGGGGATATTTATGATTGAATCTATGGAGAAAAAAATTAAAGTATCAAGTATTAAAGAGTTAGAAGTTAATCATAAAAAATATATTTATGTACCGAATACTAATGGTTTATTTGAAATAGATGATATTGTTTATTCTATTTTATCAAGTGACAACAAAAGCATAGTGGAAGTTTTTAATCAATTAAATGATAAAATAGCTGAAAATGAATTTAATAGTATTATTGAATCACTAATAGAAAATAGGATAATCAATGATACTACTGATAGAAATGCTGTTAACGAAGAAAATGTTAAAAACATAAGTGCACTCACATTAATGATGGTCCAAGAATGTAATTTACGATGTAAATATTGTTACGCTGGTGACGGAGAATATAACGAAAAAGGCAGAATGTCTATAATGACAGCAAAATCAGCAATTGACTATTTGCTAGAACAGTCAGGTGATCGTGATGATCTATCTATTGTATTTTTTGGGGGGGAACCTTTATTAAATTTTCCAGTAATTAAGCAAGTAGTAGAATATGCAAATTACAAAGTAAAATTACATAATAAAAAAATAGGTTTTAGTATGACATGTAATGGAACGCTAATAAATAAAGAAATCACAAAATTTGTTTTAGACAATAACATCGCTGTTCAAGTAAGTGTTGATGGGACTAAAAGCGATCATGACATAAATCGTTTTTATGGAAATAAAAAGGGAAGTTATGATGTTATTTTAAACAGAACAAAAGAATTAAGGGAGCAAAAACAACTGGGAGTTAGGGCAACCATTACTCCGAATAATGTTGATTTGGTAAATATATATGAGCATCTATTCGACTTGAATTTTAGAAGTATCTATGCTGCCCCAGCTATGCAGATGTTTACAGAAGATCAATTCATTGAATTGTCTAAAAGTTATGATGAATTAATTTGTTATTTCTAATATTTAGTTAATAAAAAAGAATATTATAAAGCTGTCAAACTCAATAATATAATGAAAAATTTAGAACGTATTCATATTGGACACGAATCAACATATTTTTGTGGTGCAGAGGTTAATTTTTTAGCCGTTGATATTAATGGTGATTTATATCCTTGTCATCGTTTTGTTAATAATAAAGAGTATAAACAAGGAAATATTTTTGAAGGAACATATTCCAGTGCGAAGTCAAAATTTTTAGAAGAAGCACACGTTTCAAATAGATTAAATTGTAATAAATGCTGGGCAAAAAATTTGTGTGGGGGTGGGTGTCACCATGAAAATTTAGAATCAACAGGTAAAGTAACGACACCACCTTTACATTATTGCATTTTAACTCAAAAGCAATTAGAAGCTACCTTGCATTTATATTTACGGTTATCAGATGAACAAAGAGAACTATTATTAGAAAAGAAAAATACAAGAGAGTTTGTTAAAAATGGAAATCAAAATTAAGAACTTAACAAAAAATTACAAAAATAGAAAGGTGCTAGACAATATCTCCTTAGAAATTCATAATGGTGTATTTGGTTTATTAGGGGAAAATGGGGCAGGAAAAACAACATTGATGGAAATAATCTCTACATTACTTCCATTTGATGACGGAGAAATTGAAGTTGCAGGGCTAAACGTAAAAAAAGAACCACTTAAGGTTTGTGAAATATTAGGTTATCTTCCTCAGAAGTTCGATTTTTTTCCAAAGGTTACTTTAGAAGAGTCATTTGACTATTTATGTAAGTTAAAAGGAATGAATAATAGTGAAAGTCGAAAACAGGAAATCAACTTAAGACTTCAAGAGGTGGGCCTATTAAGCGAACAAAAAAAATATATTCAAGAACTTTCGGGTGGTATGAAACAAAGATTTGGCATTGCTCAAGCTTTAATTGGTAATCCCAAAATAATACTAATTGATGAACCAACAGTAGGTTTAGATCCTCATGAGCGCATTTCATTTAGAAATTTAATTACTCGGATTAGTCGAGATAAAATCATTCTGCTTTCAACACATATCGTACAAGATATTGCTTCTACATGTAAAAATTTGATGGTGCTACAAAAAGGAAAAGTGAATTACTTAGGTAGTACAATAGACCTTATTAATAAAGTTCGAGGGAAGGTATGGCTTTATAATGTTTTAGATGATGAAATACCTCATGTGGATTTATTTGTATCTTTACAAGATAAAGGCAGCAGTATTGAGATTCGTTACATTGCAGATAGTCCATTACAAGGAAGTATATCGACAGAGCCTACTCTAGAGGATGCATATATTTATATAAATAGAAAAGAGTTATCCATATGAGAGAATTACCTTTTCTAATAAACTTTGAATTAAAAAGACTCATAAAAAGTAGAGCTATTTCCGTCATTCTTATACTAATAATGTTGGTTCTTCCAATTATCATGAATAACTTAGACACTCAGGAAACTTTTATTGAAAAATGGTATGGAACACTTCAATTACAAATGGTATTTTTACTTATTTTAATACCGAGTATGGTTTCATATGTTTGGAAGGGGTATCTTCAATCTTTTGAAAGAGCAGTCATCCTACTAAAATTGACAAATAGGTCGATGTATATAGTTGGAAAAATCGTAGCAGTTATTCTTTTTGTTTCAGTGTATCTATTTTTCTTCTACGTAGTTTTTTTTATATTTTATGTAAATAAAGTTCCTATTAGCATTCTATTAATTACATTGTTTCAAGTCTTCCTTTCTATTTTCTACAGCATTACCTTTAGCTTTTTCATTTCCTTTTATTTGAAACGTACTGTATATCTACACATTTTACTAATAATATATTTGGTATTCAGCATTTATTTAAATTCTCCTTATTTTTCTATATGGTTCAATCCTGATTTTATACAACATCAAATGACTGACCTGCTATTTAATGTAAAGAGAGGTATTTTTCTAAGTATTGGCATACTATTTATGTTTGGAAATGTGTTGCTATTTAAAAGAAGGGTGAATGACAAATGAGAGATATCTTTTTATTTTGGTCGAAAGTGGTCTTACGAAGTGATTATTTGTTGACTTATTATGCTATCGTCATTCTATTATGTATCTCTCAGTATTTCTTTACAGTCAGTGATGCTCAAGCATTGATTCCTTTATATGGGATTTTCTCAAGTGTATTAACGATTCAAATTATAACTTTGCATCAAAGATATCATGTAGAGAAAATTTTAATGATTTCCCCAATATCGAATGGAAAGCTTTTATTATGGCAATGGGTTTTCAGCTTTATTCTGACCACCCCTGCAATTATGTTACTAGTTGGTTTTGTAAAGTTTGTATATGTAGAGACACCAATATATAAAATTCTACTTATCGTTTTTATTTTTCAGCTATTTACTATATCCATTCCATTTTTGATGGCAACAATTTTTAAAAGTCAAGCAGTGTCTATAATTTTAATTGTCATCATTTATTTTTTATTAATGCTAATGCATGGTTATAGACTAGAAACGATTCAATATTTAGCTCCAACTCTTAACTTTATGTATCCAGATTTTATTCATTACTTAAATGTTATAGGTGTTTTATCCGTTTGTTTGTGTTCTATATCGTTCGCGATTTTATTCAGCAGGAAGGCCACCAATAAAACGGAAAAGTGGGTTGCTGGAATTATGACCAGTATGATGCTTTTCGTTCTATTAAGCTTACATTTTTATAATGGATATAAAGAAGAAGAGCTGTCAAATAAGCCTTATCAAAATTATCAATATAACGGGCTTACTGTCCAATACAAAGGTGTAAGTATAGAAAAAATGAAGAATTATGCGAATGTTTATAAAGACATTACTCAAATAATGGAGAGCTTTGGTGTCAACAACATTCCGTATCACACGCTGAAAATAACGAGGGTTTTTAGCCTTCCAGATAACAATAGTTTAGAAAATATTATTAGTAGCTCTGGCGACATCATTGAAATACGCCCGTATTCTAATAAATTTTTTGAATTTAACTATGGCTATAATATTACAGAAGACATGATAAATACATTAATGAATGAACAGTGGGAAAACAAGGAACAAACTAATTGCTATGAGGTTTTAAAAAGAACAATTGAGCAAAAGGTTATATACACAAATAAAAGCATGCTCTTTAGTGAGGCGAAAAAGAAGTCAGTAGAAAATTTGTTCATAAGTAATGAAAAAGATCCGTATATGGAAAAGTTTCTACATATATTACAGGAAGAACCGAAAAATGCTTATCTGTATATCAAAAGGTTATAAGAAAACCTTAACTAAATTAGGGAGACAGAGTATTATTTCATGAAAATATTAGGTGAGGTATTTAAGTATACAAAGCCATACAAAGCAAAATTATTTCAAGTAAATATTTTGATGGGCATTTCTATGATTTTAAGTATAGTACACCCCCTTTTATTTGGTAAATTTATTGATTCTATAACAGTAAAAGACCTCAATTCAGCATTCATAATTATAGTGTTTATGGCTTTTTTGTTTCTTTTTAATTTATTTTTTAAAGTAATCCAAAAATATTATTTAACGAAATTTGCCTGCTATCTACAAATGGATATTAAGTTAAAGATAATAAAAAGAATCATGGCTATGGACATGGATGAGTATCAATTAAAAGCAAAAGGTGAACTGATGAATAAAATAGAAAATGATACAAAGGCATTTTCTGAAGTAGTATCAGAGTTTTTAAATATTGTTGTAGATTTTATCAGCATAATAATTGTGTTAGTAATATTGATAAATCTTAATTTTATTTTAGCTAGTATTTTATTCATAGCTTGTCCTTTAGCACTTATCATTTTTAAATATTATGGAAGAAAAATAAGGATGATGGATACTGCCATCAAAGAAGATTTAGATTCTTATTTAACCTATTTGGGAGAATTACTGTCATCATTTAAATTATTTAAGATATTTAATACTGAGACAAACGCAATAGATAACTATCAAAAGAAAATTACCTTATTATACAAAAATACTCTTGATAAAATGCGTTTAAGTATAAAATCAGCATCAATAATAGAATTAATAAACTTTACAAGTTATTTGATTATCCTTATTATAGGTGCCTACTTTATTTATAAAGGAAGCCTCACGTTAGGAGTATTAATAGCATTCACTACCTATGCCAATAACTTTAGTCAGTCATTTTTAAGATTTTCTCAACTAAATTCATTTTTACAAGAAGCAATTGTGTCTGTAAATAGAGTAAAAAACTTAATGCAAGACAATAAATATCATCTAAAGAAATTAGAAGTACCTGACTATGTAAATTCTTCGCATCATTTTAGAAAAGATAAAATAGTATTACGGAATGTAAGCTTTACCTATACTAATGCATTATCTCCAGTTTTAGAAAATATAAATCTCCAAATACCTTTGAAGAAAATTGTATTGATTAAGGGAGAAAGCGGATCAGGTAAATCGACATTATTGAATATATTATCAGGTTTATACATTAATTATCAGGGTGAAATATTTCTATCCAATCAAAATATTAGATATATTCCTATTGATGTTTATAGAAAAAGGGTATGTTTGGTAACGCAAGAGCATTTTATAATGACAGGGACAATAAGGGAAAATTTGTTATTAGCAAAGCCGAATGCAACGGACGAAGAATTAATTCAAATTTGTAAAATGGTTAACATTTATTCATATATAGAAACGTTGGACTATAAATTTGAAACTCTTATAGGGCATAACGGGCTTGAATTATCTACTGGGCAACAGCAAAGACTTTCAATAGCAAGATCGCTTCTAAGAGATGCGGATATCTATTTGTTTGACGAGATTACTTCTGCGCTTGATAAAGACAATCAAATAAATATAGAAACATTACTTTTATATTTAAATAAAGAAAAACAAAAGACTGTTATATTGGTTACTCATCACCCTGTTTTAATAAGTGAAGCAGATAAAATTTTTGAAGTTGATAAGCATCAAGTGAATGAGAGGGATTCATTAGTTGTTACAAGCTCTTGATAAGCCTATATTGTTTGAATAGGTAGTGTTACTAAGTTAACACTCAAAAAATTTTTTCCTCTTGACACTAAAAAAGTTGTAAAGTAGATTTAACATAATTACATAAAAGCAATAGGTGCCCACTAGGGAGAATAGGGAATAAAGTGAAAAGCTTTAGCGGACCCGCCACTGTATAAGGGAATTTCATAGTGTATGCCACTAGCAAATTGCTGGGAAGGTACTATGAGGTGTTGAACTTGAGCCAGGAGACCTGCCTACATGCTTTAGAAGATATAGATGATGGAAAAGTCTGTAGTTTATTTGTCATGACAATAAACTACAGACTTTTTATTTTGTCTTAATGAGAACGAGAGGAGAAATAATCATGCAATTATTACAAGACACGATTCAAAACATTCAGGGGGCTGATATGAAAAGTATGGAGCAAGCCAGAAAGCGGATTGATGCGCTTTGTAAGCCCCCAGGTAGCTTGGGTAAACTAGAATCACTTGCCGTACAGCTCTCTGGTATAACAGGACAATTATATCCGATGGTCGACAAAAAAGTGATGATTGTCTGTGCTGCAGATCATGGTGTTTGCGAGGAAGGTGTAACCACGAATCCACAAGATGTTACGGTCTTTCAAACATTAAATTTTCCTAAGGGGGGTACAGGCGTTTGTGCGATTGCTGGCATTACCAATGCAAAGGTGGTCACAGTAGATGTTGGGGTAAAAGGAGATATTCCACTTGATGCAGGTGTCCTTATTCATAAAATTAAATATGGTACAGATAACATGGCACAAGGTCCCGCTATGACCAAACAAGAAGCCATTCAATCGATAGAAGTAGGAATCCGTGTGGCCACTGAGGAAATCATAAAAGGTGCTGATGTACTTGGGACTGGAGAAATGGGCATCGGCAATACAACACCAAGTGCTGCGATATTAGCTGTTTTGACGGGATGCAACCCTATCGAAGTAACGGGGTTTGGTGCAGGAGTAGGCCAAGGAGGCATTGCCTATAAAGCGGCAGTTATTGAAAAAGCAATTACCTTAAATAAGCCTAATCCAAATGATGTTATTGATGTTCTGGCTAAGGTTGGAGGGTTAGAGATAGGGGCGATGACAGGTATTATTCTTGGCGCAGCAGTCCATTGTAAACCCGTTGTCATTGATGGATTTATTTCGACTATAGCCGCCCTCATTGCTTATAAGCTCGAACCAAAAGTAATCGATTATATCATTCCTTCCCATGCTTCAGAGGAACCAGGGGCAAAAATTGCCGCTGCCTTACTAGGCATTGAACCAATGTTGCACATGAATATGCGTTTAGGCGAAGGTTCTGGAGCAGCCTTAGCCTTTCCTATTTTAGATGCAGCTTGCTCGATGATGAAAAACATGGTGACTTTAGAAGAATCAATGCAGTTGTTAAAAAGATAAAAACAATAAAACAGCCAATGACTTAATTTTTGGTCATTGGCTGAATGGTATTTATGCACGATTTAATTTTCGTAATGGCAAGCGCCACTTCATCATATAGGAAAGAATACGTAAAGCTGTAATTACTGCGAATAAAATATAAAGGAAAATATCCCCTGTAAAAACCTCGAAGCCGATTAACAATCCAGCAAGAGCTGCCCAAACCCCATAAACTTCATCACGGAGAACTAATGGTTTTCTTCTAGCTAATAAATCTCGTACAATTCCACCACCTGAACCTGTCAAAACAGCAGCTACAATGACTGCGCTTACTGGCATATCAAGCTTGACAGCATAGAGTGCGCCTTGAATTGCGAATGCTGATAAGCCAATCGCATCTGTGAAGTTACCCCAACGATGCCAATGTTGAATCAGATGATGGGGAAAAATAAAGAATATCGTAATCGCAGCAAGCGCTATTTGAAACATCATATCCTGTCCCCAAAGTGTTGTGACAGGTAGTCCAATGAGTAAATTTCGGATAGCTCCTCCACCAAAAGCAGTCACAATACCAAGTATATATACACCGAATAAATCGTATTCTTCTTCCATGGCAATAATTGCCCCCGAAATAGCAAAGGCAATTGTTCCTATAATACTAAAAACCTCCCAAGCCATCCCTTTCACCCCTTCTATCAATAAATAAACTTTTTTAAAAGTTAAAAGACTTTTTACGTAACAGAATCTATGAATTTAATAGCCAAAATCGGTCATTAAATACGCTTCTTGAAATGAGTCCGCACATTAGCTTAGCGTAAAATGCCCTTAGAAACAATAGGCAAGTTTTACAGGTGCACATACAAATTGATAAAATGTGATTAAAATAAAGAAAAACATTCGTCAAAAGCGTTCATATAACAGTAGTTGGTTAGGGAATTCTAGAGTGATTGAAGTCAATTTAGATAGTCAATAAATCTTACTGATTGAAATGCGAGACATTATGAAATGGAGAAGAAAGAATGACGTTTACATCAAAGTTATCAACAGAAACGCTATCGTTAGCGGAAAAAGTAGAGGAACAAGTTCGGCCTTATCATGCCAAGGTAGAAGAAATGGCGTTCTACAATCAGCAGAAGGTGCTAGCAGCTTTCAGAAAGCATCAAGTAAGTGATTATCATTTACATCCAACAAACGGCTATGGCTATGATGATGAGGGACGGGATAATCTAGAGCGTGTTTATGCAGAAGTATTTGGTGCAGAGGCAGCCATAGTTCGACCACAAATTATTTCAGGGACACATGCAATTACGCTTAGTCTATTCGGTATTTTACGTCCTGGTGATGAGCTGCTTTATATTTCTGGTCAGCCATATGATACATTGCAATCCATTGTCGATGGTGGTGAAAAAGATACAGGTTCACTGAAAGATTATAAAATCGGTTATCGACATGTGGATTTACTAGATAATCAGGTTATTGATTGGGCAGGTGTCGAGGCTGCTATTACAGCACAAACCAAAATGATCGCGATTCAGCGTTCAAAAGGCTATGCAACACGTCCATCCTTTACAATAGAAGAAATTGCAGATATGTGTGTAAAGGTACGTAAAATAGCCCCGAAAGCTGTTATTTTTGTAGATAACTGCTATGGCGAGTTTGTAGAGGCACAGGAACCTACAGAGGTCGGTGCTGACTTAATGGCAGGCTCGCTCATTAAAAATCCAGGTGGAGGCTTGGCTAAAATTGGTGGCTATATTGCTGGCCGAGCAGATTTAGTGGAGAAATGTGCCTATCGTATGACTTCTCCAGGTATTGGAGCAGAAGCGGGGGCCACATTAAATACACTAGGTGATTTTTATCAAGGATTTTTCCTGGCACCCCATGTTGTATCGCAAGCACTTAAAGGGGCGATATTTACAGCTGCAATGCTCGATGAAATTGGCATGAGTACTACTCCGAGCTATCATGCGAAGCGTACAGATTTAATTCAATCAGTATCTTTTCAAACAGCACAGCAAATGATTGACTTTTGTCGCGAAATACAAGCGAACTCACCGATAAATGCCCATTATGCTCCTGAACCAGCCTATATGCCAGGCTATGAAGATGATGTCATCATGGCGGCTGGAACATTTATTCAGGGGTCCAGCATTGAGCTAACAGCGGATGGCCCAATACGACCGCCATATACAGCATTTATCCAGGGTGGACTAACATATGAACACGTTAAATTTGCTATATGCAGTGCGGTTCAAGCCATTCAAAAAGCATAACAAGACAATAGATAAAGCCTAAATATGAAGAGTTTTTTACAATTTTTAATCAGATTGAAAAAAATAGTGCCATTCATGTTAGATAACCTTACATGGTTGGTTGACAGTAAAAAAAATTCGTTATATGATAAGCGGGTATTGGAGGAGGACTTAAATGAGTCGTGAAATTAGACGAACTATGCCGTTATTATCGATGAGTATCGTGATGCAATTAACAGAGCTTTCGGCAAGACAAATTCGTTATTATGAAGAACACCATTTAATTGAGCCGCACCGAACAGAAGGCAATCGACGTATGTTTTCACTAAATGACGTCGATATATTGCTTGAGGTTAAAGACTACTTAGAACAGGGTATGAATATGGCGAAGATTAAAAAAATATTTGCTAAAAAGAAAAATCCTGTTGCAACAACTGATGAGCAAGATTTAAGTGATTCAGAATTACGCCAAATTATGCGCGAAGAAATGCGTCAAGCACAGCGCATGCAAAAATCGTCCATCCGAAGAGGGGATTTATCTCGATTCTATTAATAAATAGGGTAGGGTAAACATAAAAGCTAGACAAATTATAGGAGTGTGGAAAACTGTGGGTAAATACACAAAAGAGGACATTAAACGTCTCATCGAAGAAAAAAACGTAAGCTTTATTCGTTTACAATTTACAGATATTCTTGGCACTATCAAAAATGTTGAGATTCCTGTAAGTCAATTAGACAAAGCACTGGAAAATAAAATGATGTTTGATGGCTCATCTATTGAAGGTTTCGTTCGAATCGAAGAATCTGATATGTATTTATATCCTGATCTTGATACTTTCGTAGTATTCCCTTGGACTTCTGAAAAAGGGAAAGTAGCACGTTTTATCTGTGATGTATACACTGCGAAAGGCGAACCGTTTGCTGGTGACCCACGTAACAACCTAAAACGAATTCTTAAAAAAATGGAAGAAATGGGCTTCTCAAGCTTCAATTTAGGGCCTGAGCCAGAATTCTTCTTATTCAAATTAGATGCAAAAGGCGAACCAACATTAGAAGTAAATGACCATGGTGGTTATTTCGATTTAGCGCCAACAGACCTTGGTGAAAATTGCCGTCGTGATATCGTGTTAGAGCTAGAAGAAATGGGCTTTGAAATTGAAGCATCACACCATGAGGTAGCTCCAGGACAACACGAAATCGACTTTAAATATGCGGATGCTGTTACTGCGTGTGATAACATCCAAACATTCAAATTAGTGGTTAAAACAATCGCTCGTAAACATGGCTTACACGCTACATTTATGCCAAAACCACTATTTGGTGAAGCGGGCTCTGGTATGCACTTTAACGTGTCACTATTTAAAGGCAAAGAAAATGCGTTCTATGATGAATCTACAGAATTAGGTCTTTCTGAAACAGCTATGCAATTCATGGCGGGTGTTCTTGCACACGTACAAGGTTTCACAGCTGTAACAAACCCAACAGTTAACTCTTATAAACGTCTAGTACCAGGTTATGAAGCACCATGTTATGTAGCATGGTCTGCACAAAACCGTTCACCATTAATTCGTATTCCATCTGCACGTGGCCTTTCAACTCGTGTTGAAGTACGCTCTGTAGACCCTTCTGCAAACCCATATTTAGCGATGGCTGTTATTTTAGAAGCAGGTCTTGAAGGTATTCGTCAAAGCCTAACACCACCTGCTGCTATTAACCGCAACATCTATGTGATGTCGGAAGAAGAGCGTCAAGCAAATGGTATTGAAAACCTACCTGCAGCACTTGATGATGCACTAACATTACTTGCTAAAGATCAAGTAGCACAGGAAGCATTAGGTGAGCATATTTATGCAAACTTTAAAGAAGCAAAAGAAATCGAGTTCGATATGTACCGTACAACTGTTCATCAATGGGAACGCGATCAATATTTAAAAATGTATTAATCATAAAGATACCGAGTGCCTGATAAAGGGTACTCGGTTTTTTTCTGAACATATTAGGAACGATGAGGTCATATGATAACCCCATCGTTATTTTAGTATTAGCGCATATGTTTATGATGGTGTGGCATATGGCAAGGGTTAGGTGGCATACCGCACATTGTATGTGTTTCACAGCATTCATTCACGACAGATTCTGTGCATGGGAAATAATACTGATGATCAATCATATGTTTGTTCACTGTTGTAACATGTGCAGGTTGTACGTGTGGAACAACTGTATGGATATAATTTGTGCGTACATATTGCTCTGGTGGTAAAAATTGTGGTGGATCATATTGCATGGGCATCATTTGTGGCGGACAGCAGTGTGGACCTTTTGCCGGATGGCGTCTTCGTTGAAACATGTTATTACCTCCTGTTTTGATAAGTTGTAGTTCATTATTAAGATATGAGATATACGTCGATAGGGTCTATTTATTTGCCTATTAATGCATAGGTAAATCTAACAAGTAACTAAAATAGTAGAAAATCTATAATCAATTTGCCTACGTCTTTGAGTGAAATGAAAGCATGACATATTGTTGAAAAAAGATGATGTTAACGGCAGGAAAAGCAATTTCGCGGGGCGAGGCGTTTTCCTTTCCAAAGGGCATAAGTTCTCCTCGATCATGTGCAAAACTTTTTTCATACTAACAGTAGAGAACAAAATAGCACATATTTTCGAAGTGAAGAAGTAACGAGTCTAACAGCCATCCACTTGCTTGTTTTTCAACACAATGAGTAGGTTTTAGTTTTATTAAAATAACGTTCTTCCTCGCGTCATTAGCTTATTGGTTAAATGTCATGAAATTTTAAAATAAATTTTTATTAAAAAAGTATGTTTTTTGAAAAAATAGATATTGTCAATAAAACAATCGTACAGTATACTCTTTAATTGATAATGATTATCGTTGTCGATTATTTCTTAGGAGGAAATGTATGCCAAAATTATCACTGCAAAAAAAGAACTTTTTTGTACTTTTCACACTACTATTAACCTTCGCGTTATTATTAGTTGGGTGTGGGGAGAAAACATCGAACTCCAGTAGTTCACAAGAGAACGACAAAGCAGAAGAAAGCAACACTGAATCAGCATCTTCTAGTCGTGAGATTACACATGCAATGGGTACTACAACGATTGAAGGCACACCTACAAAAATCGTTACACTATATCAAGGCGCAACAGATGTTGCAGTTGCTATGGGCATTAAACCAGTTGGGGTAGTAGAATCTTGGGCAGAAGCGCCTGTTTATAATTATATGAAGAATGAGCTTGATGGCGTTGCGATTGTAGGACAAGAAACACAACCAAACCTTGAAGAAATTGCAAAGCTTAAACCAGATTTAATTATTGCTTCTAAAGTACGTCATGAAGAAATTTATGATCAGTTATCGCAGATTGCACCAACAGTTGCTCATGAAACGGTTTTCGATTTCAAAGGAACAGCTGAAATGATGGGTCAAGCAATGAATCAAGAAGATAAGGTGAATGAATTACTTGGCGATTGGGATACACGAGTAGCTGATTTCCAAAAAAAAATCAAAGAGAAGCTTGGCGATAAATGGCCATTCCATGTTTCTGTTGTCAACTTCAGAGCAGACCATGCTCGTATTTATGTGACAGGTTATGCGGGTTCTATTTTATCTGAGCTTGGATTCCAAGGTCCTAAAAATTTAACAGATGATTCTTTAGAAATTGTGAAGCTAACTGACAAGGAAAGCATCACACAAATGAATGCTGATGTTATTTATATGTTTATGGAAAATGATGAGACAGTGAAAAAAACTTATGAAGATTGGACAAACCATCCACTTTGGAAAGAGCTTGACGCAGTGAAAGCGAATCAGGTTTATCAGGTAGATGAAATTAATTGGAATCTAGCAGGTGGTATTACTAGTGCTAATTTAATGCTAGATGATATTTATGACAAGTTTGAATTAGAAAAATAGTGAATGAAGGATGGGCTGTTAAAAGTGTTAGAGAATACTTGAATAACAGCCCTCTCATTGTAGTGTTTGAGCATAATTGAAACCTACATAAGCTAAATTGTGGATCAAGAAAGTTGGCATAACATGAGAATTATTCTTTCCAGTACACCGATGAAACAAATAGGTTTATTCATCAGCTGTTTGATTCTTTTGCTGGCATTTATATTCAGCATAGCTATTGGTCAAACGTCCATACCTTTTTCGTCAATCTATGATGCTATTTTTCATTTTGATGCTGCTAACAAGGAGCATGTCATTATTCGAACATCTAGATTTACAAGAGCTGTGATCGCTACAGTAGTTGGCGCAAGCCTTGCCATTGCGGGCGCATTAATGCGAGCATTAACAAGAAATCCTTTAGCAGCTCCTGATATTTTAGGTATTAATGCAGGGGCCATATTTTTTATTGTCAGTGCTATTACTCTTTTTTCCGTTCAATCTTTAATGAGCTATATGTGGATTGCCTTTTTAGGGGCAGGTGCAGCGGGGGCGATGGTTTTTTTCCTAGGCTCATTAGGAAGAGATGGGTTAACACCGATAAAAATAGTATTAGCTGGTGCAGCGATTACAGCTCTATTTGTCTCGTTTACGCAGGGGCTTTTAGTCATCGATGAACAAGGTTTACAAAGTGTCCTGTTTTGGTTAGCGGGTTCTGTATCGGGGCGTAGTATTGAAATGCTCGTGCCTGTCTTACCGTTTATTTTAGGAGTGACAGTTGTGGCAATATTTATGGGGCGTTCAATCAATATTTTACAATCAGGAGATGATATTGCCAAAGGATTAGGACAACGAACAATGATTACGAAAATCACGCTAGGCATAATTATTATCATACTGGCAGGCAGTTCAGTAGCTGTTGCAGGTTCAATAGGCTTTATTGGCTTGATTGTCCCTCATATGGCGCTCCATCTTGTTGGCACGGATTATCGCTGGATTATTCCCTACAGTGCCGTGTTGGGAGCAATATTGCTACTGTTGGCTGATATTGCGGCAAGATATGTGATTATGCCATTGGAAATGCCGATTGGTGTCATGACAGCCTTAATCGGAGCTCCTTTCTTCATTTATATTGCACGAAAGGGGTTAGCAAAAAATGCCTAATTATGTGTCGGTTCGAACGAAAACTAATCGTATATCCTTTCAAATTGCTAAAAGAACGGCTTGGATACTACTACTATTAAGCTTATTATTAGTCCTCATTACGGTTCTTGGTTTATCTGCGGGGAGCGAGTTTATCCATCCTGTCACAGTGGTGAAAGAATTATTAGGCTATGGCAATGGAGATTACGATTTTGTCTTACATACATTAAGGCTCCCGCGTGTCTTAATGGCCTTATTAGTTGGTGCTGCGCTGGGAGTTGCCGGTTTAATTTTACAAGGAATTATCCGTAACCCTCTTGCTGCCCCAGATATTATTGGTGTAACGAGTGGAGCATCGATGGGTGCAATTATTTTTATCGTGTACTTTATGGGCTCAGTCAGCATTCAATTTTTACCGTTAGCTGCTATATTAGGTGCTGGTATTGTCTCCTTCGTCATTTATCTACTATCATGGAGAAAAGGAGTCACACCCATTCGAATGGTACTAATTGGAATTGGTATCTCAGCCTTAGCAAAGGCGGTTGTGACGATGCTGCTTGTAATCAGTAATGTAGCCGCTACAACGAAAGCCTATTTATGGCTGACAGGTAGTTTGTATGGGGCCAATATGCAGGATGTCTATTTGCTATTACCGTGGCTAGTCATTTTAGTGCCACTAACATTTATTTTAGCAAGAACGGTGAATGTGAAGGAATTAGGCGATGAAATAGCGATAGGGCTAGGAGTAAAAGTACAAGTGTATCGATTACTTTTTCTACTCATTAGTGTCATGCTAGCTGGTTCTGCAGTAGCTTTTGCTGGTGGCATTGCCTTTGTTGGATTAGTGGCTCCTCATATGAGCAGAATGCTTGTTGGGCGTTCCTTTGCAGGATTAATTCCTGTGACAGCTATTATAGGTGGAATCATTGTCATTCTGGCTGATATGGTGGCACGCACAGCCTTTTTACCAAAGGACTTACCTACAGGAGTCTTTACTGCTGCAATTGGCGCACCATTCTTTATTTATTTATTATTTAGAACGCGCAATCAATAAAGCTTCATGATAAAAAAATTAAAAGCAGGAGAAGAAGGTGACAGGGTTTTGAAAAATGTCTTAGAAGCACAAAATTTACATGTAAGTTATGGAGAAAATCTTATTTTAGAGGATTTGAATCTTCAAATACCAAAAGGAAAAATTACAGTACTAGTTGGGGCCAACGGTTGTGGAAAATCTACACTACTTCGGACATTTGCACGACTACAAAAAGCGAAGTCGGGTGAAATTTTTTTAGATCAGAATAAACTAGATGCCATTTCAACGAAAGAAGTGGCGAAACGTTTAGCTATTCTGCCGCAGGGCCCTGTTGCACCAGAAGGATTAACTGTTCAGCAATTGATTAAGCAAGGTCGTTATCCACACCAAAGTTGGTTAAAACAATGGTCTACGGAGGATGAAGAAATTGTAAACAATGCGCTTGCAGTAACGCAGATGACTGAATTTGCTGATCGCCCAGTAGATGCATTATCAGGTGGTCAGCGGCAACGTGTATGGATTGCTATGACATTGGCTCAAAAAACAGATCTAATTTTACTAGATGAACCTACTACATATTTAGATATGGCTCATCAAGTAGAAATTTTAGATTTACTATTTGATTTAAATGAAAATGAAGGGCGTACCGTCGTTATGGTATTACACGATTTAAACTTAGCCTGTCGCTATGCCCATCATATTGTGGCTGTGCGTAATAAACAGGTTTATGCCCAAGGCAAGCCAGAGGAAGTGGTGACAGAAGAGATGGTCCAGGCTGTTTTTCGTATGGATTGTACCATTATTAAAGACCCGCTCTTTGGTACACCTTTATGTGTGCCACATGGCAAGGGGCGAACAGTTCAAACAGTGGAATTAGAGGAGGTAGGGATCTGTTGAGCCTATCACTGTCAGCTGAAGAAACATCCGTGTTACTAAGAGACTATCGATTGGCGATAGAGCCTGCAGTAGATGCTACATACTCTTTATATGCCAAAAATTTATTGGACAATGAACAAGCTCTAGATTATTTACAAAAAATTGCCCATTTCTTTCAATCGCCCTCTATCCTAGTTACGGCATCGTTATTTGCGAAGCGCTATAGCGTCTTAACGATAGCTTCAGCCTTCTATGCTATGTCCAGATACGATAAAGGACTACATTGCAGAATTGATAATATGTGGGTAGAAGCGGAATATACAAAACCTTGGCTTCCCAAAATTCGGCTAATCAATCGCACAGTGTCAATACCTACTGAAGACCGAGAAAAATGGCGTGATGAGGTTCTTAGAGAAATCTTTGCGAATAATTTAGCGAAGGTTTGGCAGTCGTTGGCGGAAATAAGTAAAATTCCAAAAACAATCTTATGGGAAAACACAGCTATTTATGTGAATTGGCTCTATGAAACAAAAATAGGGGAAGGAGCCAGTGAGCAAGAAAAGGCCCGTATACAAGAGGATTATCATTATATTGTAAACCTAGCACCAGGCTCTATTTTTGGAGAAAGAAAAAATCCTTTGACGAACTATTGTGGTCCTAAAGTGACGATTATGGAATCGGAGCAACCTGTACGCTTGAGAAAAACATGTTGTTTCTATTATCATACCTCTGAAGAAGCAAATGATTTTTGTATCTCCTGTCCAAAAATAAAAAGATGATCATAACAACAAAATCTCTAACCACCAAAAGTGAGTAAACACTTATCATTTCATAAGTGTTTATTCACTTTTATGTTGGTTGTCAATACCTGCCAATAAATAAGGAATTGCAGGTTTGATAAATTCTTCAGGCTGTATCTCCTGATTGCTAGTTCTCCATTCTATAGAAGCGCCATAGATTCCCCAGCTTAATATTACAGCAGTCATTTTTAGCGCTTCGTTCCCTGTCGCTGCATTTTGTTTCAATAACATTTTGTAAAAGATAATTTCAAGCTGCTCTCTAATAATTCGAGCAATTGTCTCTTCATAGCCTCGATGACAACGATTAGACA
Organism: Lysinibacillus sp. 1 U-2021; assembly: GCF_029916965.1. NCBI lineage: Bacteria > Bacillati > Bacillota > Bacilli > Caryophanales > Bacillaceae > Lysinibacillus > Lysinibacillus sp. 1 U-2021. The sequence continues at coordinate 4,346,208 of NZ_CP123966.1, read as the reverse complement.
ATGACTTTTGAAAATTAGTTATCGCTTTAAAGAGAATAAGGAAAGCTCCTTCATTAAGTTCGTTATGTTGTAGAAAGTCATCATTCAAATTAACTAATAATACTTCTGATAGGACCTTCTCTAACAAATCATATATATCTTCAAAGTGATAATAAAAAGTTGCACGATTAATCATGGCCTCTGTCGTAATATCCTTAACCGTTATATCCTTGAACTCTTTTTTACTAGAAAGTGCAATGAAAGAATCCATGATTAATTTACGAGTCCGTATAACACGAAGATCTGTCTTAGATGAGGTCATTACTTAGCACTCCTTTTTAAACAATTTCTTCAAAGTGTTGTATATACAACAATTCAAATAGATTATTGGTTTATTGATGATTTTATTATGAATAAAATACAACTGTAAGGCAAATAAGAGTGTTATATATTTATTTTTAATGAAAGTAAGAAAAGGGGATAGTCAATTGAAGAATCATCCAATGGTTTGTGATTTAGAGACAGGTGTATGTGGAGTAGCTGGCGAGGAGGAATTGGGGATGATTGATTTTAATCAACCAAAGAAATCCATTGAAGTATACTATGTAACTGATCCAATATGTTCTCATTGTTGGGCACTCGAACCCGTTCTTCGACGTTTTATCGAGCAGTACGGACACTATTTTAACTTTCATACGATTATGGGAGGATTACTAGAAAAATGGGGTGATGGTCCAGTAGATCCTGCTAATGGAATATCTGGACCTGCCGACGTTGTAGGACACTGGAGAGAAGTGGGAGAAAATTATCGCATGCCAATAGATGGAACAGTGATGATGAACAATCCAGTGCAATCATCCTATCCACCATCTCGTGTTTTTAAAGTGATTCAAAAAAATCAGCATGATGCTATAGCATTTGAATATTTGCGCAGAGCAAGAGAAGCGCTATTCGTATTCAATCAAAATATTGCAGATACATCCGTTATGATTGACATTGTAAATAGACTGGGGCTTGATGGAGCGGCTATTGTAAACGAATCAGAACAAACAAACGGGCAACCGTTATTAAATGAAGATTTTGACCTTGCAAGAAATCTAGGCGTAAGAGGATTTCCAACTATTATTATGATGAATGAAGATAATAAAGGGTTGAAAATTGTTGGTGGGCGTCCATTTGTAAACTATGTGGAAGGACTAAAACAGGTTCTCAATTTGGAAGAGCTGCAACCAAAACAACAGCCATCTCTTTTAAGCTTGCTTGAAAAAGAAAAGCTTCTATTTTCGAAAGAAATTGAAGTCATGTATGATTTGGAAAAGTCAGAGGTTATATCTTATGTGAAAAAAGAGCTTTCATCAGAGCAATATGAAATGAAAGAAATACTCGGTGAATGTTATATTACTACTAAATAATGAGGAGAATGGCAATGACATACGTATTACAGGTAGATTTTAAATTGGATGGACCATTTGGTGATGTGATGGCAGAAGCGTTTTCTGATTTAGCCAAAAGTATTTATGAAGAGGAAGGACTTTTGTGGAAAATTTGGACAGAGAGCCCTGAAACAAACGAAGCAGGCGGCATCTATCTATTCGAATCTAAACGCACAGCTGAACAATATATAGAAATGCATTCCAAAAGGCTAGCTGAATTTGGGATTACTACTATCAACGCAAAAATCTTTGCGATCAATTCAAAACTGACTGAAGTCACGAAAGGTCCAGTAAAACAATTAAAAAAATGCTGATGCATACTAGAATTGCTAGCTCATTCACAGGAGTCTAATTTCGAATTAAGAAGTTAGACTCTTTTATTTATGGATGTATAAAAATTCAGAATATTGCGAGGTTGAACCAAATGTGTTGTAGCGTTTACAATAGTTTTATAACACGTTAATGGTATAAAAACATGAATAATGTGAGTGTTATTCTATTTAATGCTCAATACTTCAAAGCTTTTAAAATAGTCCTATAACAGAAGGAGGGATGAGATAGTGAATGAACACAACATATATTTGCTTGTATAGTAGTACAACGATGGATAAATAAATGTTTCTTATAAACACTATTTTAATTGTTGTAATGCAAAATACATAAATTATTGAGATTAAAAGAGATGAGGTTTTATAAAAAAATGAAAAAGTATTCTGTTGCTACATATTTTTACTTCATTATTCCGTCTTTAATTGGTATCTTTCTATTTATGACCCCCCTTTTAACAGAAGAGGGCTGGAAAGTGCCCATTGCCATACTAGCCAATGTTTTAGCGGGGATTGTGGCTCCGGTCATTAGCTATTTTACAATTATAATGTTTGCCATCTCTGCGATTGGTGCACTGATAGCGAAATTTATCCCTCGTAAAAATGCTAAAGAACCTAGTATTTTAGATTCATTGTTTTATGTTAATTGGTTTTGGACCATTACTCGTTTTATCGGTTTAGCCTTTGCTTCAATGGTGGTCTTTAATTTTGGACCTTCTGCCATTAATAATGAAAATACAGGTGGACTCCTAATGGATCCAAATGAGGGACTTGTGACGTTTTTATTTACCATTTTTTTGTTTGCTGGTTTCCTTTTACCGTTTTTAACAAACTTCGGTTTACTTGAATTTTTCGGGACAATGATGGTGAAAATTATGCGGCCACTGTTTAAAAGTCCAGGGCGTTCTTCCATTGATGCTCTTACTTCATGGGTTGGTGATGGCACAATAGGTGTGTTAATGACAAGTAAACAATATGAGATGGGGAACTATACAAAAAAAGAAGCTGCGATTATTGCCACAAGTTTCTCAGTAGTGTCCATCACATTCTGTATCGTTGTGCTGGATACTGTGCATTTGGCACGCTATTTTATTCCTTATTATTTGACAGTAGTCCTTTGTGGAATTGTATTAGCCATTATTATGCCTCGAATCTATCCACTTGCGAAAAAAGAAGATACATATATAGATGGGACACCAGTAGATTATTCACGTGAGAAATTACCAGAGGGCTATAATTCTGTCTCACATGGCTTAGAAAATGCACTTGCTATTGCGCATGCAAATCGTGATCCTCGACAATTTTTCAAAGATGGCTCTAGAAATGTAATTGATTTATGGGTGGGTGTTGCCCCTATCGTTATGGCTTTTGGGACAATTGCCTTAATGCTTGCTGAATTTACAAGTATTTTTGTGATTTTAGGAAAACCATTCGAGCCAATTTTAACCGTCCTTGGCTTACCTGAAGCGGCTGAAGCAGCGCAAACAATGGTTGTTGGCTTTGCCGATATGTTTCTACCTTCTATTTTAGGGGCAGGGATTGAATCGGATGTTACTAGATTTGTTATTGCAGTTGTTTCTGTGTCACAGCTGATCTATATGTCTGAGGTAGGTGGACTTATTTTAGGTACAAAAATTCCATTGAAATTTTTGGATTTAGTCGTCTTATTTATACTACGTACGCTTATTTCTCTTCCAATTGCCGCATTGGTTGGTCACCTACTCTTCTAACTAAAATGCCAAGTCTTAAATGGACTTGGCATTTTTCATAAACAGATTGTAATCGATTTTCTTTAGACGTCTCCATAACGTCAGCATGTAGATAAAGAGTACTAAAATGATAAGATAGGCACTTAACATGGAGCCTGCCGTATTTCCCATAATGTTAAAGAAATTATTCAGTCCATGGAAAATAATTGTTACGATAATTGATTGACCTTCCAATACAAGTAAAGCTAGAACAAGGCCAACTAAAAGAGCATAGATGATTTGAAGAATCGTATCTTCTAGAGATTGGCCATCTAGTAATTGTAACGCATGTGTGACGCCAAACAATATACTAGAAATCCAGACAGCAGAAAAAGCCCCTTTTGCTAATAGCATGCGTAGCATAATGCCTCTAAATACAGACTCCTCAATAAACGCTACAATGAAAATTTGCATGATAAACATGACAACTAAATCACTAATAGATGTCATATTCAATCCTTTTGTGCTTACTAAGATGATGCCGAAAATAAGAAGAAGCGGTAAGGTGATGAAGAAATGATTCTTATTAATAGGATAAAAGAAATATTCTCTCCATTTCTTTTTCGTCGCTATATATATGAAGAGACCTAATGCAAATGGGATTGACAGCGCAAACTGTAGAAAAGGGCTTAAAGGTTGTTTGATAGAAACAAAGGCACCATTTAAAACATAGAAAAATAGGAGTAGAGACTCTAAACCAATTATTTTTATCAACATTTTTGAGTTCATGTTATTATCTTCCTCCTATTCTATTTATACAGGATTTACAGAAACCTTTCGCATACTAGCTGAAATAACTAGATAGAGGAAAATACTAAAAACAAACATGCTCCCTAAAATCGCTAATATAGATGAATTGGCTAATAGTTTATACAACGGAGAATACCATTCAAAGATCACCATTAATATAGGTATTAATGCTAGGAAACCAATTAAGCTATAGCCTCCTAGTATGCCTAAACGATAAAAAACAACGTTAAGGAGAAGGCCAGAACTTAGACAAAATAAAAGCAAGACCGTATCCAATACTACTGTTTGGAAAAATGAATGGGTAATATCAAAAAATAAGATAGGGTGGATGATAATAATATCTTTGATATTGAATAGGGTAGAAACATAAGAAATGATTTGATGAGCACACGCAATAATCAAGGCACCGACCAGACTCCAGCTGATAAAAAATAGCCCGACATACAACATATATTGCTGACGACTTAATCCTAGCTTTAAAAAATAGGGTAAGGTTTTATTGAGAAGTTTTGTTGCCATCATACTGTAAAAAATATAAACAGGAATTGAAATAGTCATAGCAAATGATACATATTGACCAAAAAATGCATCTAAGAAAAATGACAAAAGCACAATCGAAAATAAAATGCTCCAAAAAATAATATTTTGCTTCTTATAGCTTTGAAATAAGATATAAAAACTGCCTTTCATCGTGTTCATCGCCCTGGCCTCACTTTCTGTTTACTTAAATAGACGAGCATATCTTGAAGAGAAACAGATTCAAGCGTAATGTTCTGATCTTCAATGGATTGACCATTTGCGAAGACAATAGCTGTCATCTCTTGCATAAATGTATGTTGATAGATTACTTGTAAATCCCCAATTGCTCTCTCAACATCTGAGGCATTGCCTTTTACAGCCACAATATGATCTCGCCATTCATCAGTGGTCTTTTGGAGCAAAAGTTCGCCCTCATGTAGAATGAAAATTTCCTCAAATAGCTCGCTCGCCTCATCGATTAAATGTGTAGATAGAATAAATAATCGCGGATTTTCTGTTTGCTGCTCAATTAACAAATCATAAAACATATTACGTGCGGCTACATCTAAACCGATATATGGTTCATCGAATATAGTTATAGCTGTACAACTTGCAAAGCCTGTAATAATTCCAAGTGCGGAGACCATCCCTTTTGAAAGGTTACGCACTTTATCTTTTGGATTCAGGGCGAATACTTGTAGCAGTTCCTGAGCTAGCTCCTCATCCCATTTTGGATAAAAGAAGCGATTGGCCTTTAATGTTTGGGCAATGGTCATTTCTTCTTGAAAGTTGCCACTTTCAGCCACAAAGCAAATATCACGTAATGTGGATGGGGCATTAAAGACATTTTCTCCGTTAACTAAAATTTCTCCGCTTGTTGTAGAGATGAGGCCTGATAATAAATTCAAAAAAGTTGTTTTGCCAGCACCATTGTGTCCTAAAAGGCCAATAATCTTTGGTCCCTCCATGGTGAAAGAGATATTTTTCAAAGCTGCTTTCTGTTTATAGGATTTCGTGACATTACTCACATTAATTTTCATTCATGATCCCCCTTGTATCAATTTTTGTAACTCTTCATCTGAAATGCCTAGACGTCTTGCTTCCTTTTTCAATGGTTCAATATGTTGCTGGACAAAGCTTTCTTTACGCTCAGTAATTAAAATATTTTTGGCGTCTGCATGGACAAACATACCGACACCTCTCTTTTTATAAATGACGCCCTTATCCACTAATTCATTCACGCCTTTCCCAGCAGTTGCAGGATTAATCTGGTATTCTTTTGCAAACTCATTTGTAGATGGAATGCGATCTTCAGGCTGTAGCTGTCCATCTAGAATGGCATCTTCTATTCTTTCACGTATTTGTTGGAAAATGGGCTTTTCGTTATTTAAAGAATGAATCACAATCCACCTCACTTGTTAGTTGGTTAATTACTTGTGTAACTAACCATATAACTTATGGCATCCATTGTCAATGATTTGGTAAAAAAATGTACAAAAATTTTTACATAAAAAAAACCTTCTCATTTTTGAGAGGGCTCTAAGTAAACTAAATAGATGAACATGTTATTCATGAAAAAGCTTCCTTCACTTTCTATGTTTGAAAATAGTTTGCATCACAAAATATTATCAAAAAATCCTAGTAACTTGGCGAGAATTCCATTTTTGCATATGTGTCACATAACCACTATGCATATACTGTGGCAAGAGGGGGGGAGGTGAGCTTTTATGAGAATTAATTGGAAGGTTCGTCTTCAACATATTCCATTTCTACTAGGGCTATTTTCATTGCTGCTCTTACTCGCACAACAAGTGGCTGCAATTTTTGGCTATGATTTTACAGGGGTGATGAGTGAGCAAATATCATCTATTTTAAATACAGTCTTGTCCATTCTTGTGTTAATGGGGGTCATTGTCGATCCAACCACACGGGGCACTAGTGATAGTGAACGTGCCTTAATGTATCGGAGACCGAGATAAAATGAACAAAAAGTGTAATTTTACAATAAGGATAAATATGTTATAATGTTAGAAAATTGATAAAGTGGGGAGGATGATTGAATGTCCCTTGAATTGGAGCGCAGAATTGCAAAGCTCGAGGAGGAAATGGCAGATTTACGTCAGGAGTTGTCAGTATTAAAAGGTTCGCAAAGAGCTGAAAAAATTAATACTCTTGATGCCAGACAGTCGATGATCAAGCAATCAGAACCAATTAAACCAAAACCAGTACTGGAGTCGAAGCCTATCCCGACTAAAGTAGCGGAAAAAGAAGTGCAACCACAGCCATCGATGGAGGAACGTGTTATGTGGGCACTTCCAAAAGTATTCATGGTTATTTTAGTAATGGGCGTACTTTGGGGTCTAAAACTTGTCAGTGACTATGGCTATTTATCGGATGGCGTGAAAATCATCCTTGCCTATGTACTATCGGTGGGATTGGCGGTTATAGCCTATGTACTAGAGCGTAGGAAAGTAGGCTCATCAGCTATAACGATTTCTTTATATGGTGGGGCATTTATTGTTGGTATTTTAACAACCGCAGCGAGTGCCATATTATATGAAATCATTGGTCTTATTCCAGCACTAGGCATTACGCTGCTTTATATTGCCTATGGTATTGCCATTAGCTATTTGAAGAAAAATGAAGCACTAACTGTTTTTGTTGCCTTTACATCATTATTACTACCTTACTTACTAGAATATATGGATTTTAGTGCTGTCATTATTTTATTATTTGTGGTCGTATTGTTTGCTGCATTGCAGTTAGTGATTTACCAGCACAAGCAAAAGCTAGCCCTTTATATCGCCACATTCTTTTCAGTGCTAGCAGTGAGTGTTATAGCATTTATGAATAGTGATCAGCAAGTAGTTTTTGCACTTGGCTTACTTGTGATTCTAGCAATCTTTTATGCAATATGGTGTTTACTGTATAACGCACAATCCAAATGGAAGCCACTTCACATTGGACTCCAATTTTCTTTAGGCTCATTTAGTTTATTACTGCTGAACCTAATCATTCGTTCTCTTGAAAATGGAGAAATGCTACTCCTCATTTTAATGGCTTTATTTGGCGCTGTAGCGTTTTATAGCTATCGTCAAAAATGGCAGGAGGTACTGGATAGTGCTGTGACACTTGTGTTTATCACCTTCTGTAATATGATACTTCTATTGAATATTCCGAATAAAGTGGATGATTTATTGTATCCTTTGATTGCATTTGCAGGCGTGATGATGAGCTTACGAATACGTGCAAGTATGATGAAGGTCGTTACTTCACTTTCCCTTGTGATGACATTTACACTAAACTTTGTTTTCCATGAACCAAGTCCATTTTTCAGCATCGATCATTTAAGCTTATTTATGCCAATCATCTATTTCATCATTATTTATTTATATGCAAGACGTCCTAAAGAGGCACTCTCACCTTTTGAAAAGGTCATGAAGGATTTGTATGTAATCGATATTTTAGCAGTGGTCACAGCTGGCTATTTCTTAGCCTATATTAGCAAGCTAGATGCCGTATACTTTACAGCCACAAATGACATTCCATATATGGTGTGTATCGTACTAGCTGTATTATTTACTGGTTCTTTATTTGTAGAGGAAACTTACAAAGGGCGTGCTTTAACGCCAGTACTTGGCGCATTTTTCCTACTTGTCTCCTTGATGATTAGTACTAGGGTGTCAATGTTGGAAAGCTTAAACACTATCACTAGATTAATTTATTTAGCAGTGGTTGTAGCGATTGTCGCTGATGTGCTTGTAAAAGGAATTATTTATCGATTGTACGAGGACCGTCTGGGGAAATATGTGGACGCCATTGTAAGTACGGGGATTGTGCTCACGATGATTTCAATATGGGGGCTGATCCATCAGTTTACGTTTAACAACGCCCTTGATTGGAAGCTAAGTATCGCTCTTACAACTATTACATTATTCTTAACTGCTAGTGTATCACTATGGATTAGTTCCACACATCATTTAAAAACATTGCGCACAACAGGCTTTATTATTTTAGTTATCGCATTTATTAAGCTAATTTTCTTTGACTTATCTGCCCTTGATTTACTGATTAGAGCTGTTCTATTTATTACCATTGGTGGTATTGGAATGCTATTGTCGGGTAGGTTGTTGAGGAAAAATGAATAGAATAAAGATATAATTGCTAGTAAAAGGTAGTCATTAAATACAAAATACCAAAGCGTATACCTTTTATTGTAACGATGTTAAAAGGAAAGATGATAAAACAGCCAAATGAGAGTTGCATTTCTCCTTGGCTGTTTCATTTGTTTAGAAAATCATTAGGTTTCGCATTGTTTATTTCTTTGTAGTTATTAACTTTCTATAATAGAGCCTTCTTCAAGAGGTAATCTTCCACCATCAGGGTTAGGTAATTCTTCGAAATCATCCGATGGCCCTACACCTGGTGGCAGGGGAGGTAAATTAGAACCTTTGTAAATTCTACCATTACCAGTGAAATTTATAGAGTCAGCTATAACGGAACCTCTAATAGAAGCGCTCCCATCTATAATTAACTCAGCATTAGGTGCAATAACATATTGACCTGTAGTAGGTGTACTTCCAGAAACAGTGATTTTACTTCCTCCAGAAATAATATTACCATATACTTTAGAGCTCCCACCCAATGACATATTAGCACTTTGGTTAAATAATGTTGCATAAAATGGTGTCGAACCATTTAAGGTGAATTGTGATGAGCCTACGTAATAGAAATTAACTTTTGAAGGGTCTGCTGTATTTGCGTTAAATCCAGTAGTAGAGTTAAGAGCAGTGAATTTTTTTACATATAAATTCAACTTCCCATTCCCTGTGACATTTATTGTGCCATAATTCATATCAAAATCATCTACTAATAAATTTACTTCCTTATCTACATTAATAGTAATTGTTCTATTACTGTAAATTTCAATAGCTTTTAAATGAGTGTCTTCTGTTAAATTAAATGTTACATCAGTTCTTAGCCAAGCGAATGGCTGCCCCTCTCTTGTTGATAATACACCATTAGACACTAAATCTATTTTATTTCCACTTTTGGTTATCGTATATTTTTGTAATGGATAAAGCTCAGATAATTGATTTGTTTTATCTGATGTACTTTTCCAATAATCATTCGGTAAAAAGCTTTTTGGGTCAATGGCAAGTGGTGGTAATATGGCTTTAGGGTAATGCCACTCATTCTTTTGTTGTTGATTTTTAGTTGTAATGGACTGTTTTGTACTATCCATATTAATATTTCCACCAATTGAACCATCTTCAGTAAGGATTTTTCCAGAATAGTTATTAAAAATAACATTCCCGTACCTTAAAGATGTGTCTCCATGAATTTCACCACTACTATTAAATACAATATCTCCAGATGTCAGAACGGTATGATTTTCCCAACCTCCAGGTATAGTACCAATTTCGTCGCCATCTTCCTCCTCATCATCCTCATCTAATTTAATATATAGGGAAGGTCTAAGTTTTATTTCTTGATCAACTACACGCTCCCTAGTAGAATCAATTGTCCCAGATGAAATGATTTTGACTTTAAAATCTACACTTGTCGGTTGTAGATTAACAGATGCTATTTTACCTGGAGAGATAGTAAACGATGTGTCAGAAAAATCTCCATTATCAATTGCTTTATCAAATTCTTTTTTTAGAACTTCATTTACATAATGCTCCATTGCCATTTGCTTTGATAATTTTGGTAATTTATTAGCTTTGCGATAAATATTTTGTTCAGCAATCCAGCTCGTCATTTCTTGAATTGCGTCATCTTCAATTTTTCTTAATTTAAATTTTACTTCCTCTTTAGCTAAATTAACCCCCGCCTCAGCAATATAAAAAACCGCCTGATCTTTTCGCTCATAGTCTACTTGTTTTAGACTGTTTGAAGAGACACTGAGTAAAGAAATACCAAGGATTGAGATAATCACAACTAAAAATAACGCAAGCGCAAGAGCTGAACCTCGTTGATTTTTAATTTGTTTACTCATTAATTTCCTCTCCTTTGAGTAATATCTGTTGTAACAGTTTGACCATCTTCACTTATAATTTCAATAGCGCCTCCACTGATCGTAAATGATGATATTCTATATGCAATGACTTCATCCTTGCCGTTTGAATTTCGAATAATTTGATTATTTTCTAATCTATAAGTTGATATAATTTCATCACCTAACAATAATGTGTGTAGTTCTGTCGGAGGGTCGGTTGTTTCATCTTTTTCTGAATCGAGGTCATCACTCTTCCGAAAATCCTGCGTAATTACTTTTAATGCAAAGGATATATCCTTAATATCACGATTATGTGTACTTTGCTCAAGTTGTTGCTTTGTAGCAGATGTTACAATACTAATACTCAGCATGGATACGATGGCAAGAATAACAACGACTGTAAGCACTTCGAATAATGTAAGACCTTTGCTATTTCGAAGCCATTTCATTTTATTTTGTCCCCCCTAGTATATACACATTTTCCATAGTGGCTGTGCTGTTTGTGCTGTTTTCAATAACTTTTAGATGCACATAAATCGCATTTTTATAAGTGTCATCTTCAGGAAATGTTTCTAATGTTAAATAGTAAGTATAACGATCTTCTTCATGTGGTAGATATTTATACACTTGATTAGTAGGTAAAGAAGACAAGGACGTTCTAGTGCTTTCTTCATCCAATGTATAGCCCCCTGTTAAATCATCATAAGAATCAGCACCGCTAGACAAATTATAAATCTCCTCCATTTTTTTTTGTGCCGCATAAGTAGCATCCATAATATCATTTGACTTATGTGTTGTTTTATTTGACTGAACGAGTAAGCCGAAAAATGAAATTAACACAATGCCTATTATTAAAAGGGCGGCAACAACTTCGATCAACGTCATGCCATGATTGTTTTTAAGATGTTTTATCAAATCAATTCCCTCCCTATACAACTACTGATATATCAATAGTTTGATCTGTTTTGAGTATCCAATTTTATTTTATTGATTTCTTTGCACATACCTATATAATGAGGACTTCTCAGAGCAATGCTTTATTCAGCCGTTTGAAGACTAATAAATCTTTCATCATTTGGTGTTCATAAAAATAAATATCATATAAGGTGTGTAAAACCTCCTGAATATCATAATTATTTTTAATGCTAAAGATATAGTTATCTTCAATTTATTATAAAATAAAAATTTCTTATTATGTAAGTAAGTTCAAAATATAATGCATTATAATAGTTGATTAAGGCTATTATAACAAATTCAAACTATGTATCGAAAGGAATTTAAGGTTATGTATAGTTCTTTGTGACTAATTGTTGAATTATTTTTGAATTTTCATGTGAAATATCTAGTCAAAATCGGAACAAAGTTGCATTTTAGTAGTGCCAGAATACCATAGTTGTAGTATCATTTGTATATAAATAGAAAAACCACTAAGTTAAATAAAGGATGATGTGGATGAAAATATACATAAAAATAATTAGCTTGTTTTTGGTAATTGTTCTAATTGTGGGATTTTTTGTTCCATCATTTGTGCTAAATGACACAGTTTTTGCTAAAGAAGGTCCTGAATCTTCAACCATTGGAGGTATTGAGATCTACGATGTGAAAACCGCAGATTTGGCAACTACGCTACAAAATGCAATTTCAGAATGGCAAGATGCTGAAATGGAAATTGTTAGTGAGGGTATAGCCAAAACCATTGACTCGAAACAATTTGTTTTTGATCTATCAGCAGCTATTGCTCAGTACGAAATGCTGACAAAAAAGCCTTGGTATGCTTTTTGGCAAAAAGAAAAAGTAGTTCATATTCCCATTCCTGTTACCGTCAATGAAGCGATTACGCAGCAAATAAATGAAGCAGGTGTTTGGGATACAGATAAAACACTCCAGAAACTAATCTTACAGGCCAGCTATTTGAAGGAGCATAAGGTTGAAGCCGTTATCAATGAAGATTCCATGCAAACCGGGGAAAGGATTGCCTTTCAGATTGCCGAGCTACCAGCAAATAGTCAAGGAGTAGCAAAAATCATTCCGTTATTAAATGATGTCCATCTAGTTCCAAATCAATCCATCTCGTTGCTTACACTTTTAGATGAACAGGCTGGGGTTGTCAATGATGCAGGTTTAGATTTTGTGGCATCAATGCTATATAGTGTTATTCTTCAAACGGATTACGAAATTTTAGAAAGACACTCTCAGGAAATAAATCCAAGCTATTTGCAACAGGGAATTGAGGCAGATATCAATGCAGCTTTAGGAAAAGACTTACAATTTATTAATCGGTCTGAGCAGCTCGGTAAACTGAAAGCATCTATAGAGGGTAATCAATTAAAGATAGAAGTTTTTGCAGCCGCGAAAGACAAGGACATTACAGTACGTGTTAGCAAGGATAAAATTGTAAAGCCACGCATTATTTATCGCTATTCGGAGGAGTTAAAGGCTGGACAAGAACGAGTGGAGCAAGAGGGGAAAGAGGGTTCAAGAGTGGAAGTTTATCGTTCCATTGTAGAGAACGGAGCAACAGAAGAACAATTCATTAGTAGAGATTATTATGCACCTCAAAATCGAATTGTTACGCGTTCTTCGCAGGAGCCTGTTATTAACACAACGCCTACTCAGAACGTAGGGGCTGCTGCATCAGATCCTGATTTAGAAGTGGATTTAGATGGTAATGGCTTGCCTGATGTGAAACCTTCAAAACCAGAGGAAACAAAGCAAGAAGGACCAGAAATTGTCTATGGCTACTATGATAAGGGTGGTAATTTTGTACAAACAAGTCCATAACGATTGGAGGTATGTTTATGGCAATGAAGCCAGGGCGTAAACGTTTAGGGGATTTACTGGTTGAATCAGGTGTTATTACTGCTGACCAGCTTGAGTACGCATTAACGACTAAGATGAAAAATGAGAAGCTTGGAGATTTCCTTATCAAAGAAAATTTCTTAACAGAGCAGCAGCTTATTGAAGTCTTAGAATTCCAGCTTGGTATCCCTCATATCAGCCTGAATCAGTTTTCTATTAGTCCCGAATTATTACAGCTAATTCCAGCAGAGCTGGCAAAGCGGACAAATATTATGCCGATTCGCAAAGAAAAAAATAAATTATTTATTGCAATGGAAGACCCAATGGATTATTTCGCCATTGAAGAAGTTCGTATGACGACAGGCTGTCAAATCGAGACAAGTATTGCGGCAAAAGATGATTTATATCGGACGATAACAAAATACTATGATTTACAGGAATCAATGGATGCGGCCATGTTGGATTTGGCTGCCACAAGTACGGAAACACAAGAGGAAATAGAGAATGAGGATTCACCTATTGTTCGTTTAGTGAATCAAATTATTGCCAATGGTGTCGCACAGCGCGCTAGCGATATCCATTTTGATCCACAAGAAACAGAGCTTCGTGTCCGCTATCGAGTAGATGGTGTGCTACGTACTGAGCGATCCTTGCCAAAGCACATGCAAAATGTCGTGTTGGCTCGTATTAAAATTATGGGAAATTTAAATATTACAGAAAATCGTATTCCTCAGGATGGACGTATTAAAACTAATGTTAATTTTAGACCTGTCGATATCCGTTTAGCGACACTACCAACAGTTTATGGTGAAAAGGTAGTTATGCGTATTTTAGATTTAACCAATTCAGCCAATGATATTGATAAATTAGGCTTTAGTGCAAGTAATGAAGCACTTTTCAGGAAAATGATAGCCCATCCAAACGGTATGATGCTAATTACTGGACCAACAGGCTCAGGGAAATCCTCTACGTTATATGCAGCACTTTCTCATTTAAATGAAGAAGGCGTCAATATTATTACGGTTGAGGACCCAGTGGAATATCAGTTAGATGGTATCAATCAGATTCAAGTAAAAGAAGAAGTCGGCTTAACATTTGCGGTAGGGTTACGATCGATTTTACGACAGGACCCCGACATTGTAATGGTAGGGGAAATTCGGGATCTTGAAACAGCTCAAATTGCTATACGTGCTTCACTAACAGGCCATTTAGTATTAAGTACACTGCATACTAATAGTGCCATCGAATCTATCTCACGGCTCCATGATATGGGGATCGAGCCATTTTTATTATCCTCTTCCCTGGTAGGAATCATGGCGCAACGTCTTGTACGAAAAGTTTGTCGTGATTGTGCTGAACCATATATATTCACTTCTCGCGAGCTTGAAATACTTGAGGAAAATGGGGTGGAAGGCGTAACACATGGTAAAAAAGGGCGTGGATGTCCTGCCTGCAATCAAACAGGCTACAGAGGACGGATGGCGATTCATGAAATCCTCCCTGTTGATCGCCAAATAAAGGATATGATTTTAAATCGTGTTGGTGATCGCGTCCTCCGTGATTATATGAAAGAAAAAGGCTACCATACCCTATTAGTGGATGGATTACAAAAGGTTGTAGCAGGCCAAACAACCACATCAGAAATATTACGTGTTGCAAGTGCAGACTAGGGGTGAAAAAAATGACAGCATATTCAATCGTTGAATTATTAACACGTGCATTTGAAGAAAAAGCATCTGACCTTCATTTAACGAAAGGTATTCCACCGGTATATCGTATCCATGGGCAACTGGAGCATTACGGCACAGTCCCACTTGAAACAGAGGATTTAAAGGAAATGGTAAAGGTCATTCTTCCTGTCCATAAACAACAGGAATTTGAGGACAAGGGAGAAACGGACTTTAACTTTTCATTGCCTGGGAAATGTCGATTCCGTGTCAATGCATACCATCAACGAAATGAAGTAACGATTGCAGCTCGTTTAATTGAGGCTAAAATTCCTTCTATTGAAGCGCTCAATATGCCACAGGTGTTATATAAGCTTGCAGAAAAACCACAAGGCTTAATATTAGTGACAGGCCCAACAGGCTCAGGGAAATCAACTACCTTGGCAGCCATGATAGATCATATCAATGAAACAAGATCTAAACATATTATTACGTTAGAGGATCCAATTGAATATTTGCATACACATAAGAAGTCTGTCATCAATCAACGGGAGATTGGTGTCGATACAATGAGCTTTGCCAATGGTTTACGTGCATCATTACGTCAGGATCCAGATATTATTTTAGTTGGGGAGATGCGAGATTATGAAACCATTTCAACGGCTATTACGGCTGCTGAAACAGGGCATTTAGTTATGGCTACACTGCATACAAGTAGTGCACCAACGACGATCGACCGTATTATCGATGTATTTCCACCGCATCAGCAGAGTCAAATTCGTGTGCAGCTTGCGAATGTACTACAAGGGATTGTTTCTCAGCGTTTATTTGTACGTAAGGATGTAAAAGGGCGTATTGCTGCGACAGAAATTTTAGTACAGGCACCTGCTATTTCAAATTTAATTCGTAACGAAAAAATTCACCAAATTCCAAGTGTGATGCAGACAAGTAAAGCTTTGGGTATGCACACATTGGAATATTCGATGCAGCACCTAATTACGACAGGTAAGATTTCACTAGAGGATGCAAGACCATATATGAACGCTGGTGATTATAGTTGACGATATTTCGTTATAGTGGTCGTACCAAAACAGGAGCACCTAAAAAGGGCATTATCGAGGCACCGAATAAAAAGGTGGCCATGGAAAAGCTTCGAGCACAAGGAATTAATGCAAGAGAACTTCAAGAATCAAATAGCATTTTACATAAAGATATTGCTTTTGGGACAAAAGTGAAGCACCAGGAATTTGTTATTTATTGTCGGCAATATGCGACATTAATTCGTGCGGGCGTTCCTGTCGTTGAAGCAACCCATATTTTGGGTGAGCAAACACGGAGTAAACCACTAAAGCGAGCATTAATGCAGGTTGAAGAGGATATTCGAAATGGTATGGCATTTTCAGATGCAGCAGGCAAACACCCCAAAGTGTTCCCATTGCTATTTGTCAATATGATGCGTGCTGGTGAGGCTACAGGGAATGTCGACGATACATTAGATCGTCTTGCAAGCACACTTGAGAAGCAATACAACATTAAGAAAAAAATTCAATCTGCGATGACCTATCCAGCGATTTTATCGCTTTTAACACTAGTGGTTGGTATGTTTTTAATGGTGTTCATTGTGCCAACCTTTATGGATGCATTTAAGGAAATGAATTTGGAAATGCCGTTAATAACGGTCATTGTAGTGGGTATTAGTGATTGGCTCATTCAGTTTTGGTACCTTGTGATTTTAGGGCTATTGGTATTAGTAGTGGGTCTACACTATTTCTATAAAAATAATAAAGAGTTTCATTATGCCGTCAATGTATTTTTACTGCGTATGCCAATCTTTGGACAGCTTTTGCAAAAGGATATTATCGCGAGAATGACAAGAACCTTGTCAACACTCTTTAGCAGCTCCGTACCAATCTTACAAGCCCTAACGATTGTCGAAAAGGTTGGTGGTAATCCTGTAATGGGGAAAGTAGTACTGGAAGCGCGCGATAATTTAGAAAAGGGTGGCACATTATCAGAGCCACTTGAAAAAAGCTGGCTATTTCCACCACTCGTTACACAAATGACCTCAATTGGTGAGAAAACAGGCTCCTTGGATTACATGCTTGAAAAGATCGCTGATTTTTATGAAGAGGAAGTAAACCGTGCTGTCGATACCATGAAGTCACTCATTGAGCCTTTAATGATTGTGGTACTGGCTCTAGTTGTAGGAGTGATCGTTGCGGCTATATTCTTACCAATGTTCCAACTATATGAAAATATGTAATGTTTACAATATTGATATGGATGCCCTTTTGTTCCGCTTAATGGGAAATATCTACTTAGATTTGCTAACAAAAGGAAGCGGCAAGTAGGTATCTTCATGGTTAAGTATTAAAGGAGAGACTGGACATGGAAATGAGGGTAATGAACGAAAAGGGCTTGACATTAGTCGAGTTATTGGCAGTCATTGTTATTCTAGCTATCATTGCTGCCATTGCAATTCCAGCTATAAGTAATGTCATTGATAATTCACGTTATAAGGCATTAAAGGCAGATGCTATCAATGTCATTCATGCCGCGCAGTTCTATTTTATGGAGCATCCAACCGCCGATCAATGGCAGATGGTTGAAGTGGGAAAATTAGTATCTGATGGTTATTTAGACAGTGCAGGCAAAATATTAGAGGCAGATAAAGAAGGTCAGAATGCCAATGTCCAATTTATCGAGGGCACCTACTATTTCAATGCACATGCGATTTATTACAGCAATGGCAAATATATTAATTTTGATAATGCCACCTTACAGCATATTGCAGACGATATTCGTAAGGGCAGCAAGGGAACTGGTGGCAAATGTATTGGGCGAGATTGTGCAGCTTCGCCATAATGTTCAGAAGCGCGTGTACACACACTTCATATAAAACTATTAAGGAGGATTTCATTATGTTAAAAAAATGGAAAAATAAAAAACTATTGAAAAATGAGAAAGGTTTAACATTAGTTGAACTATTAGCTGTAATTGTTATCCTAGCAATTATCGCAGCAATCGCTGTACCTGCAATTGGTAATATTATTAATAAGTCGAAGGACCGTGCAATTTTAGCGGAGGCATCAAATATTCTAGCAGGTGCTAAAATTGCTTATATTGATGGGGCATGTAAAGAAAATAAATGTAATGATGAATCATTAAAACCGTATGTAGATGGTGTAGATTTAGCTGGTACTGTTGTTGAATTAAATACAACAACTGGTTGGGAAGTTACGTACCCTAGATTAAAGGATATTAAGTTAACAGAATTTCAAGTTAAAGATAATAAAGCAACAGAAAAAGAGATTAATGACAGATTGGTAAAAGCTGGCGGGGAAAAACCGGAAGATAATAAAGATACAAAAGGTAAGGAATAATCAGTCCTCCCAACCCACTCAGAAGCGCAAGAAAATTTGCGTTTCTGGCTGGGAAATGGATGACTAATTGAAAAAATCATTTATACTGAATAGGATAAGGGGGTCTTTTCACATGTTTAAGAGAAAAAGAAAGTCGCATGTTTCGATTGAACTGAAGGATTATGTGCTACGTGCGATTGTGGCGAAAGGACCAGAGCCTAATCAGTGGCAGGGCTATGAATACCCTTTAGCAGCTGGAATCGTTGAAAATGGGACAATAATCGACGAGGTAGCTCTTTTTGAGGTGATTAAAGAGCAAGTAATGAAATGGACAGGGAAAAAACAGGCTGTTCGCATGTTTGTCCCTGATACGACGGTTCTATTAAAAAACTTTGAGCACCCTAAAGATGTAAAGCCTCAGGAATTAAGAGGATATGCTGAGATGGAATTGGGACATTCCATTCATTTACCATTTCAGGACCCTTTAATTGATGTGTATGATGCAGATGCCGAGGATGGCAAGGCTATCTTATTTGCTGCGCCTTCTGAAGAGATTACGAAACTAGTAGGGATGCTGTTAGATGTTTCATTAGAACCCGAAGCTGCCGATATTCGTGCGCTTTGTAATATACGCTTATTAGAGCACATGTCCTTATTAATGCCTAATAAAACATATTTAATAGCAGAATGGTCGATTAATGAACTCTCTATCAGTATTTTTTCCAATGGCCAAGTGGAGTTTTTGCGCTATCAAACCATTGAAGTAGATATGACGCAATGGCAGGGGAAGAAGGAGAATGAGTTTAGCTATCAATTTATTTATAATGGCGAATCAGAGAATTATCAAATGGTCGTAATGGATCAGGTTCTAGAGATTGATCGGATGATGAATTTCTTTAAGTTTTCTTTACATAAAGGTGAAAAAACAGTGGATGAAATTATCATGCTTGGCGATAACCCACTATTGAAATCAATTGGGAACTTACTCGCTTCTAATTTAGAACCACCACTGAGGGTTGTCGATGGGAAAAAAATTGAGAAATCGTTTCCTCGCTTTAAGCGAGAATTTTCAACGTTGCTTGGCTTAGCTTTGAAGGAGGTTCGTTAATGGTTCCAGATATAAACCTCTTACCACAACTTGAAAAAAGAACAACCTCTCCCAAGCTTTTTTATAGCTTGGTGATTGTCATTGTGGGACTTATTGTAGCTTATTTCCTTTTTTTATTTTTTACATCCAAAAGTGAATTGTCTCGATTGACTGCAGAGGAACAGGCATTAACAACACAGCTTAATCAATTGCAGCAAGAGCTAGACGCACGACAAAGTGTCGATCAGGGTTCGTTGGAAGAGTCTGTGACTTTTATTCAAAGCGTTTCTTATCCTGTAACACCGTTAATTGATGAAACAAAAACTTTATTACCAACTCATTCCTATTTACGTAGCTACGTTTTCGGAGAGAACACAGTGAATATTGAAGTGGATTTTGAAACGATGACAGATATATCGAAATATGTGGAGCGACTTTTAATGAGTAGCTATTTTACAGATGCTCAAATTAACACTGTCTCAAACTTTGAAATAGAGCTAGGTGAACAAAGGGCGTTAACACCCCAACAAAAATTTAAAGAAGTACCGCGATATTCAGTGTCCATCACAGCAACAATCGATTTTATGTATTTAGCTGGAGGACGACGCTCATGAATAAATTAACGAGTAGTAAAAATTCATCTATGATCTTGTTACTGGCGTTGATAGCTGCTATTTTATTTGCGCTGTATTATTATTTGCTGTCACCAAAATTGGATGAGGTGAATGAAAAAGAGAGTAATGTATTGCAGGTGCAGCAAGAATTAGCTAATGTCAAAGAACAACTAGCACAATTAGACAAGGAGCAGGGACAGCCTACTATCAATATATTAGCCTTAAGACAAAAGCTACCTGCAACAAGAGCCGTTGAAAAGATTATTCTTGATTTAGCTGAGATTGAAGAGGTGACAGGAACTCGTATACTGTCTTTAACGGTTCAAGGTGAAGACGGCACTGTGACACCTTCTGATGTATCGAATGATCTCAATATGTTGGAGCAGGCTGAAGCAGAGGTCAATGGTGATCAGCAGAACAAGGAGAGTACTACACCGATTGCATCTCTTTCGGAGGACTCTTTACCAACTAATCTAAAGCTTATTACTTTTATATTAGAGGTGGGTGCGCTTGATTTTAATTCTCTTGAAAGCTTTTTACAGGAGGTTGAACAATTAGAGCGTGTCATGAAAACCGATAAGATTGAATTTAAATTGCCAGGAGAGCAGGCACAGCTTGAGAAAGATGCAGATCTTACGTTAAAGGCAACAGTGCAAGTGACGACGTTCTATTACGAGGAACAACAATAAAACTTTATTGATAGGCGCACCATACTTCATTTGTATGGGCGCCTATTGGTTTAGGAGGACATAAAATTGGAAATGGCTTATACGATCTTTATTTTTTTATTTGGACTTGTCTTTGGCTCTTTTTATAATGTAGTTGGCTTACGTGTACCACAGAAGGAGTCGATTGTACATCCTCCTTCACATTGTCCAAAATGCCAGAGACGACTAACGGCGCTTGATTTAGTACCAGTTTTGTCTTATGTATTTTTAGGAGGAAAATGTCGGGGTTGTGGCAATAAAATTTCTTGGGTTTACCCAGTCATAGAATTAATGACAGGTGTATTATTTGCCTTTGCTTATTGGCAGCTAGGCTTGGGCATAGAATTGATAGTAGCGTTCCTTTTTATCTCCTTATTAGTTATTATCGTTGTGTCAGATTTGGCCTATATGCTAATTCCAGATAAGGTGTTAGTATTCTTTTTACCTTTGCTAGCTATTGGACGAGTGCTGTCACCATTAACACCGTGGTGGGACTCTCTTGTGGGTGCTGTGGTTGGTTTTGGCATATTATATATCATTGCTGTGCTATCAAACGGTGGCATGGGTGGAGGCGATATTAAATTATTCTTTTTAATTGGTCTCGTTCTGGGTACGATTGATACACTGTTAACGCTATTTTTAGCAGCAGTGATTGGTATGATTGTCGGGATTACCATGTTATCGAAAAACAAACAGGGGAGAAAAACACCCATTCCGTTTGGGCCATCTATTGCATTGGCCGCAGTTATTGTTTATTTCTATGGCGATGTATTAATTAATTGGTATCTAGGCTTTTGGTAATTGTGCAATTTTCAAGAATTTGGAGGGAAGCAAGTGAAACCGATTATTGGTATTACAGCCTTTGTTGCGGATGATTTATCCTCTCAATTAAATGCTGCTTACAGTAAAAGCATCATTGAAGCAGGTGGAATTCCACTGATTATTCCAATTGGAGTAGAAGAAGAGGCAGCCCAGATTTTAGCCCTTACAGACGGTTTATTATTATCTGGTGGTCATGATGTGCACCCATTTCTATTCGGGGCTGAGCCTTCATTAAAGCTTGGAAAAATTCATCCAGCGCGAGATACGATTGAGTTAGCATTGATTGAAGCCGCATTCCAACGTAAGATGCCTATTTTCGGGATCTGTCGAGGAATTCAAATACTAAATGTTGCATTAGGTGGTACCTTATATCAGGATATTGATAGTGATCACTTTAGTACCAAGTTACTCCAACATATGCAGCAATCAGGTCGAGCTGTAGCTACCCATTCTGTACAGGTTATTGCTGACAATCTATTAGCGACTATCGTTGAACAAGAGAAGATTGCAGTGAATTCATTTCATCATCAAGCGGTGAATGTGTTAGCAGAAAAATTAAAAGTAGCAGCAAAATCCAGCGACGGTATTATCGAAGCGGTAGTTCATGAGGAGATGCCATTTTGCTTGGCTGTTCAGTGGCATCCTGAGGAACTAGCCATAGCAGGAGATGAGAGTGCTCAAAAGCTATTTTCAGCCTTTATTGAAGCGAGCTTAAAATTTAAGAAGGAAGCTTAGAAGGGGCATTATACAAAGAATCCAATCGTATATGGATTCTTTTTTTGCGTAAAAAAGAGGATACATGCTCTTAGAAGGAACATAATCCTCAAAACCTGCTTTAATCGTTAATGTACACGTCTGTAAAGACCTACAACTTGTCCTAAAATAGAAACTTGATCGACAATAATAGGTTCCATAGAAGAATTTTCAGGTTGTAAACGGAAATGGTTTTTCTCTTTAAAGAAACGTTTTACAGTTGCTTCATCCTCAGCTGTCATAGCTACAACAATATCCCCATTATTAGCTGTTGCCTTTTGTTTGACAATGACTAAATCTCCATCTAAAATCCCAGCTTCAATCATTGATTCCCCCATGATTTCTAGCATGAACAATTGATCTTCACTTGTGCCATACGTATCGGGTAATGGGAAGTATTCTTCAATATTTTCAATTGCTGTAATTGGAGAACCAGCTGTAACCTTCCCGACAAGTGGGACATGGATCACCTGTTGCTTTTGAATGGATTCTTCAGGCTCTAAAATTTCAATTGCGCGTGGCTTTGTTGGATCTCGACGAATAAAGCCTTTTTGTTCTAATCGAGCTAAATGTCCATGAACAGTTGAACTGGAAGCAAGTCCAACTGCTTCACCAATTTCACGTACTGATGGTGGATATCCTTTAGCTCGTACCTCTTCCTTAATGAAAGCTAAAATGTCCTCTTGTCTTTTCGAAACTTTTTTCATGAGTGCTCACCTCTTTTTTCTAATATCATTCTACTTATTTGATAGTATAACAGAATGCGAACATGTATGCAAACATAGGTTCGAAAAGTGTTTGACAAAAACGTTTGTTCGCTTTATTATGGGAACATACATTCCGAACAAACATTCTTAAAAAGGGGTAATGATTATGACATGGTTGAAGAAAAACACACATATCTCAATTTTAATAGGAGCTTGTTTACTATTTGCAGCATACCTTTACATTACTGATCCAGGAAAAGTTAGTTACGCAGAAATTCAAATTGAACATGGAGATAGCTTGTGGTCGTTAGCTGAGCAATATCGTGGTAAAATGAGTACTGATGATTGGATAAAGCTTGTAAAAACGGAAAATGAACTAGCAGATATTAAAATTGTAGCGGGAAAATCTCTAGTTATTCCTGTAGTGAGTGATCAAGCCAGTCCCATCAATACTATCGAAATTGCGAGAAATGAACAATGATAAATAATCAACTATCGGCTGTTGTCTATTGTCGCGTAAGTACTGAAAAAGAAACACAAAGCTCCTCATTAGAGCGCCAGCAGGAAGAGTTGCTGCGCTATGCTAAAGAGCAAGGCTATGCGGTGAAGGGCGTGTTTAAAGATCAACATAGTGGCTATGATGTAGAACGTGAAGGCTTACTAGAAATGCTTGATTTTATAAAAGATAAGAACATTAATGCTCTTTTTGTCCAAGATGAAACTCGTTTAGGACGAGGCAATGCAAGGATGGCTGTATTACATTTATTACAAAAGTCAGCAACTGACGTTTTTTCGATGCGTGATGCAGGCCCAGTTCAATTAAATGAAATGGATACGATGCTGCTTGAAATTTTAGCGATTGTAGAGGAGTATCAGCGTAGAATCCATAATGCTAAAATTCGACGAGGTATGCGACGTGCTGTAGAAAACGGCTATCGTCCAGAAAATAATTTATCGAACCGAGGTAATCCGCAGGGGCAGGAGCGA
This sequence comes from Lysinibacillus sp. 1 U-2021, assembly GCF_029916965.1. Classification (NCBI taxonomy): domain Bacteria; kingdom Bacillati; phylum Bacillota; class Bacilli; order Caryophanales; family Bacillaceae; genus Lysinibacillus; species Lysinibacillus sp. 1 U-2021. The sequence continues at coordinate 4,321,947 of NZ_CP123966.1, read as the reverse complement.
AAAGATCTACCTGTAGAGGAAATTGTGAAGCTCCGCAAACGTGGATTTACCTTTGAAGAAATTTCTATAACGCTTAGAGGGTTAGGATTTGAGGTAAGTAAGGCGACTGTACATCGTCGTTTCCAAGAGCACCAAGAAAGATTAGCAGGAAAATAATATTCCTGCTAATTTTTTTTCTGTAAAAAACTACTGAAGCGAAGAAAAGCTTTCGATGATAACATGATTAGGCAGTTGGAAAGGGTGCTCTTTATTTATTCGATCATAAAACATGATGCCATTTAAATGATCGATTTCATGCTGTACAACGATGGCCCCATAGCCCTGTAACTGTACAATGATTTCATGTCCATCGATGTCGTAAGCTTTGACTTTAATTCTCTCATATCTCGGTACAAAACCAGGGACAGGTCGATTTACAGATAGACAGCCTTCTCCCTCCGGTAGATAAATCATATTAAGGGAATGACTCATTATTTTAGGGTTAATCAGCATCATTTCTTGGTCATCAAAGAGTACAGCAAACATTCGTTTATCTACGCCAATTTGATTAGCAGAGAGCCCACTCCCAGGGCGAAGCTTATATTTTTTTGCTAGCGTTGGATTTTGGCTATTTTTCAGATATTGTAGCATGGCTAGGAGGGTATTTCGGTCCTCATTGGTCACGGGTATCGATACTTCTTGAGTTTGTTTTCTTAAAATTGCTGAGTGTTCTTTCACGAAGTCCTTCATTGTAATCATATAATTTGGGTGAAATTTAGTCATAGATAAACACCTCATCAATACGGCTATTGAGAACCTTAGCAATCTTAAAAGCTAATTCTAGGGTCGGATCATATTTATCATTTTCAATACTATTAATGGTCTGTCTCACAACTCCACACTCTTTTGCAAGAGCAGCTTGTGTTATGCCTAATTTTTTTCTTAAAATTTTGATGATGTTCTTCAGAATTATCCCTCCATTTTGTCCAAAGTATTAGACATATATCGTAAGATAAGAATTAAAAAATGTCCAACTAATTGGACATCTTTTGGTGTGAAAAACAAAACAGTCAATTGAAGGGGAGAAATGGATTTCCGTTGCAGGCTGCTTGCTTTCTTGTAGCACACAGACGGAACGGAAATCACCCCACAGCCTTGTTAAAAATTCTCATTCTACTAATGACATCATCTTTTTCAACAACATGAAATGCCCGATTAATTGGACATTTGGGTTTTAAATCATCACTTAATACCAATTTTCATCAAAATTTAGCTTTAACGCATGCCCGAAACAAATACCGAAAGGAATAAAACCTCTTCCTCTTGCTGTAATGATATTTCCATCTTGTACCACTAGTTCATCTGAATAGTTATGAAGTTCAAAGCATCCTAACTGCTCCATGCCATCTAAAGGTAGTCCTACTGTATATTTTTTGTTCTTTAAGACCCCTGCTTTTGCTAATAGGTAAGGGGAGCTAGAAATACTTGCAATCATTCCTCCTTTTGCAGATAGAAGATGAATGAAGTCTAGTAAGCTCTCTTCAAGTTGTAATGTAGAAATATCCATACAGCCTGGTAATAGTAGACTATCAATATCGTCAAGCTCTACCTCATTCACGGATAAATCAGCTATACAATTTAAACCAGATTCTCCTCTGATAGGTTTGGTATTCGATGCAAGTGTGATGATGGGTTTACCGCCTTGCATTAATATGGACAAAGCAACACTCAATTCATATTCACTAAATTGTGGGTATAATAACACCGCAGTTTTCTTCATTTCATACACCTCTTACCTTTTGAGTGTTCCATTCTTCCTCTAAAATAGCGTAATAGTATTCATCCCACCAAGTCTCTCCATGAGGAATGCATTTTTTGAAAAATCCTTCTTGGCGCATTCCGATTTTTTCCATGACTCGGTAAGAAGCGATATTTTCTGGCTGGCATGTGGCAATAATTCGATGAAGTTTCATTTTATTAAAGCTGTGATCTAATAGGGCCTTAGCAGCTTCAGAAGCATAGCCATGATTGTGATAGGCAGGATTCATAACCCATCCAATTTCATACGTATGATCGCCAAAGTATTTGTGGAAAACAAGATGACCAATGACTCGCTGTTGTTCACGTAAAACAATGGCGAAATGTTTTGCTTGCTCGTTGCTATTCTCTGTTATGAAATTTTGAACCTGATCTTCATTCAACACACCCTCTGGCATATAGTGCATGACCGTTTTGTCGGACATATAGCTATAAACGGCCTGCCAATCTGAGGCTTCAAATGTTCGAATAAGTAATCTAGGTGTTGTGATGTTCATGATAGCTCCTCCTAATATCTATCAAATTTTTCCTTTTATTATTAGTTATACACCTCTAACTTCTGGAAGTCATGTAAATAATGGCTAAGAAGTGTTTTTAAGGGTTGGTATAACTGCATTTTAAGGGAAACCATGCTATACTTTGCATACTGAGGTCATTAAGCTAGGTACTGAAAGGTGTGTAACCATGTTATCAAAGGAAAAAATTAACCGAATTAATGAATTATCTGCTAAAGCAAAAAGCGGACAATTAACAGAGGAAGAAGCAAAGGAGCGAACAGCGCTTCGCAAGGAGTATTTAGATACGTTTAGAGCAACTATGCGAGATACGATTGAAAACGTTAAAGTGGTAGATGCAGAAGGAAATGATGTAACTCCTGAGAAGGTAAAACAAGCACAAAAAAATAAATTTCTAAATTAATGTGACACAATTCAATAAAGTATGTATGAAAACGCAAATAGTATAACAAAAAGCATTGTTTTCTAAAGCAATGTTGACTAAACTGTAAAAGAACAATATATAGGACGAGAAAGGATGTCACAATATAATGACTCAACACGCGGATCTTTTAGCAATTAATGCTATCCGAACTTTGTCAATCGATGCTATTGAAAAAGCAAATTCTGGTCACCCAGGTTTACCAATGGGAGCAGCGCCAATGGCTTATACGCTTTGGACAAAACAATTACGCCATAATCCAGCAAATCCAAAATGGTTTAACCGTGATCGTTTTGTACTATCAGCAGGTCATGGTTCAATGCTTTTATACAGCTTACTTCACCTTGGAGGCTATGGTTTACCAATGGAAGAAATTCAAAACTTCCGCCAATGGGATTCATTAACACCAGGACATCCTGAATATGGTCATACAGTAGGGGTAGAGGCAACAACTGGTCCTCTTGGACAAGGAATCGCTATGACTGTTGGTATGGCAATGGCTGAGCGCCATTTAGCCGCTACTTACAATAAACCAGGTCATGACATTGTTGACCACTACACATTTGCGTTATGTGGCGATGGGGACTTAATGGAAGGTGTAGCAGCAGAGGCGATTTCATTAGCTGGTCACTTAAAACTTGAAAAATTAATCGTACTTTACGATTCTAATGATATTTCTTTAGATGGTGACTTAGAAAAGTCATTTTCAGAAAACGTTCAACAACGCTTTGAATCTTATGGTTGGAATTATTTAAAAGTGGCAGATGGTACAGATGTAGATGCTATTAATGCAGCCATTGAAGAAGCCAAAAAATCTACTGGCAAGCCAACATTAATTGAAGTGAAAACAGTGATTGGTTTTGGTTCTCCAAATAAATCTGGTAAAGCAGATTCTCACGGTGCACCACTTGGTACAGATGAAGTTGTCTTAACGAAGGCTGCCTATGAGTGGGCACATGAACCATTCCAAATTCCTGCAGAAGTTTACGATACATTTAATGCGGCTGCTGAAGTGCAAGGCGCACAACCAGAGGAAGCTTGGAATGCAAAATTTGCTGCATACAAAGAAGAATTCCCAGCGTTAGCAGCTCAATTCGAGAAAGCGATGAATGGTGAATTACCAGAAGACTTTGCTTCTGAGTTACCTGTATATGAAGCTGGTAAATCTGTAGCAACTCGTTCTTCTTCAGGCGATGCAATTAATGCTATTGCGAAGAAAACACCTTCATTCTTTGGTGGTTCAGCTGACCTTGCTGGCTCCAATAAAACAACGATGAAGGGTGCAGGAGATTTCTCAGCAGACGACTATGCTGGACGTAACATCTGGTTCGGTGTTCGTGAATTTGCAATGGGTGCTGCTATGAACGGAATGGCTCTTCACGGTGGTTTAAATGTATTCGGTGGTACATTCTTCGTATTCTCTGATTACGTTCGTCCTGCAATTCGTCTATCTGCATTAATGGGTCTTCCTGTAACATATGTATTCACACATGATTCGATTGCAGTAGGGGAAGATGGTCCAACACATGAACCAATCGAACACCTTGCATCATTACGTGCAATGCCAAACCTATCTGTTATTCGCCCTGCGGATGCAAATGAATCAGCAGTTGCGTGGGAGCTTGCAGTAGCAGCAGAAAAAACACCAACTGTTCTTGTATTATCTCGTCAAAACTTACCTGTTCTTGACGCTTCTATTGAAACAGTACGTGAGGGCGTAGCAAAGGGTGCTTACACAGTGTCTCCAGCTACAAAAGAAGTGGCAGATGCTATTTTAATTGCAACAGGCTCTGAGGTTTCGCTTGCTGTCGAAGCACAAAAAGCATTAAAAGCAGACGGTATAGATGTAGCAGTTGTTTCTATGCCATCTATGGATCGCTTCGAAAAACAAGACGCCGCTTACAAAGAATCTGTTCTACCAAAAGCTGTTACAAAACGTCTTGCAATTGAAATGGGGGCATCTTTCGGCTGGCATAAATATACTGGCTTTGAAGGCGATGTTCTAGCAATTGATAAGTTCGGTGCATCTGCTCCAGGTGAATTAGTAATGGAAAAATACGGCTTCACTGTTGAAAACGTAGTAGCAAAAGTGAAAGCATTATAATTTATAATAAATACCACAACACTCAGCGAAATAAACATCGCATGAGTGTTGTGGTACTTTTTTTAGCGGCAAACACAATATGTAAAAACTTCATAAAAAGGGTGAGTAAATGAAGAACTATAAAGTTGTGTTATTTGACTTAGATGGAACATTATCTGATCCTAAAATAGGAATCACTAAATCAGTGCAGTATGCTTTACAGAAAGCGGACGTCATGGTGAATGATTTGGATGAACTGGAACCATTCATCGGACCACCATTACAAGTATCTTTTCAAGAAATCTATGGATTCAATGATGCACAAATAACGCAAGCAATTGGTGATTACCGAGAACGATTTACGGAAAGGGGAATGTTTGAAAATAAACTCTATGAAGATATTCCAGCTTTGTTAGCTCATTTAAAGCAACAAGGATATATACTAACTATTGCCACCTCAAAACCAACTGTCTTTGCGGAACAAATCATAAAGTATTTTCAGCTAGAGTCCTATTTCGATCTTGTCGTAGGAAGTCACTTAGATGGTTCCCGTTCTGCCAAAGGTGAGATTATTGCAGAGGTGCTTCAACAGTTTGATTCCTATCCAAAAGAGCAATTTATTATGATTGGGGATCGAAAATATGATTTGATTGGCGCTCGTGAAAATCAAATCGATGCCATCGGTGTGACATATGGTTTTGGGTCGCTAGAAGAATTAAAAAATGAAGAGCCTACATATATTGTGGACCATGTAAATGATCTCCTAAAATACCTCTAAAAACACGAAAAACTGCATGTCAGCATGCAGTTTTTTTATGTAGGATTATTTAGCAAGCCCATTTTGGAAGGCGTAGACGACGGCTTGAGTACGATCTTGAACTTCTAGCTTTGCTAAAATATTACTAACATGTGTTTTTACTGTTTTCAAGGCAATATATAGCTCATCAGCGATTTCCTGATTGGCTTTACCCTGGGCCATTAGCAATAATACTTCCATTTCACGTTCAGTCAATTGTTCGTATAGTGGCGTACTATTGCCGTGGCGCATGCGGTGCATCATTTTGGAAGTGACCTCTGGCTCTAATACCGTTTCGCCACCCATCGTTTTTCGAATAGCATCTGCAATTTGTTTGGCATTAGATGTTTTTAAAATATAGCTTACCGCGCCAGCCTCTAAGGCAGGATATACTTTATCATCATCTAAAAAGCTAGTCACCATCATGATTTTTGCCTCAGGCCATGCTGCTAATATTTCCACTGTTGCCTCTGCTCCTGTCATAACAGGCATCACATTATCCATTAAAATAATATCAGGCCTTAGCGCTAGGGCACGTTCCACAGCTTCTTTACCGTTCTCAGCCTCACCTACAACCGTAATATCTGGCTGTGCTGAAAGATAGGCTGACACACCAATCCGTACCATTTCATGATCATCCACTATGAGCACTTGTATCATCGACATTGACCTCCTCTTTTTGTAAAGGAATTTTAACCTCTACAATTGTTCCTTCACCAGGCACTGATACAATTTTATAGGTGCAGCCAATTTCAACTGCTCGTTCAGCTATGTTTTGTAAACCGTATGATGTGGATTTATCTTCCTCCACATCAAAGCCTAAACCATTATCTTGAATTCGTAAAATAGCTAAGTCGTCTCGTGCCACAAGAAGTAATTCCACCTCACTTGCTTTGGCATGACGCAGCGTATTGGAGAGTGCCTCTTGTGCAATACGAAATAAATGATCTTCCTCTGCTTTAGTTAAGGCCATTTCTTCTAATTCATATTCTATATGGAAATAAACTTTTTGCTGAAGTTCAATAATCAATTCCTCTAAGCCTTGTGCCAATGTTTTATTGTGTAAAGCTACAGGCCGTAAGTGTAGCAGTAATGCACGCATTTCTAGCTGGGCCTGCTGAACGATTTTCTCAACCTGTTTTAAGCTAGTAGCATGTTCGTCATTTTCAGTTAATGCAGATAGTAACATAGAGGCAGCAAATAGTTGCTGTGACACAGAATCATGGAGTTCTCTAGCTAGTCGTTGGCGTTCAGCAATAATACGCTCCTGAATAATTTTATCATTGGCCTCAGCCCGTTCATTGGACAAACGCTGTAAACTTTTACGTTGCGTATCAATTAATTCACTCGTTTGGACAAGTGCCTTTTTTAACGATTTCGGAAGAGCTTGTTTTTTAGGAAAAACAAAATCAGGCTCGATCAGTTGTTTCACTATTCGTGTTGCCTGCGCTTCTCGTGCCCTTGCAGTCATACTGATCCAGCTGGCAAACAGGAAGCTAAGTATAAACAGGCTAACTAGGATGATGCCACCTAGAGGGATATTATCGTAATTCTGCTGCCATAAGGGCTCCCATGTTTTTTCATCAGGATTGCCCCATAGTGCAACAAGAAGACCGAAAACAGCACTCATTAAAATGAAAAATAATGTAAATAATCTTGAGATAAAGGCTATCATTTTCGTAGCACCTCCAAATCTCCAAGCCAGGTTGCGACATGAATAATCAGTACACGTTTAGCATCCTGGGGGTTGCCGTCTGAGAAAGTAATACTTTCATTTACTATACGTTGCGGCCCTACGTGTAAGCAGGAGAGCTCACCAAATAACGTCGTATACTGTAAACGGAATGGAATTTCATAAGGAATATAAATTTGAACTTTACCAATACCTTGTCGAATTGTAATAAGACTAGTGCCAGCTGGTAAAATCGTTTGCGTTGTATCGATGGTAATATCTCCAGCGAGGCGCTGAATTTGTACATCTTGCCATTTATAAGCTTCTATAGGCGCTGGCATTGTACCAATTAGGTCATTTTTAATCGCAGGGAGTTTTTCAAAAAGCTCTGCGCCAACTACTTTTGGCTCGTTTTCTCTTTGCAAGTATTGATAGAGCATATATAAGAGCATGATGACGATAAATAAACGTAAGCTCCACATCGTGAACAAAGCAATGGCAATAAAGAAAATTCCTGTCCATTTAAAAAATCGAACTTTTTTGGAAAAACTCAAATAAAGAAGTACAGCCCCAATCAATAAACAGAAGGCGCCACCATTATTAAATATAGTTAGCTCCACAAAGACGAGTAAAAAGAAGCAAAGAACCCAAAATGTGAGCTTATTTGTTGTGAAATTTTGCATGAGGGTCACCCTTCCTTCTAGAAATTGATGTGAGAAGCTGAACTTCTCTACATGCTTTAATACCTTTCAAGCATTTTTTTCAATGTGTCATTTATTAGTGTGACATCAAGTTTGTTTGGATAGTGAGCAGAGTGTTGTAATGTGATAAACTCCTTGCCATTTGGTGCATCTAAAATCTCGTAATATTGTTTAGATAATTCATAATTTGCCTGTTTATCATATATTCCATGAATAAGATAAACAGGGATTTCTATAGTTTTAACAGTTTCGAAAAAATTAGTAAGGATAATTTCTTTTTTTAATTCCTTGCTTTCGATAAGACTAAATTGGGGACCAGAAATAAATGCATGATAAATATTTTGTAAAGAATAGTCAGGTGAAGTGAAAGCCCCTTTGATTAAATTAAAAAGGTTCACCTTTTCTATGGTATCATCAGAATAATTCATTCCTTTATATTGATTGATAAGTTTACTAAACTGGTCTTCATCTTCTTCAAGATAGGGTTTTTTATCAAAACTCTCCAAAATTCTAAGAGTTTTCTCATCGTCAATTGCTTGGGCTTCGTTCTTTAGCCACTCATAACCAAGTTCCTGTCCCTTTGTTGGATTTGTTAATTGAGAAATGCCTAAATAAGCGTGAAACTTTTCGGGATATTTAGCTATTAATTGTGTTCCGATTACTGTTCCAAAAGATTGCCCAATGATAAAGATCTTTTCCTGTTTGTAATGTACTCTTATAAAATCCACAATACTATTTGCATCTTCTGTGAATTGAGCTAAGTTCATTGTGTTTAATGATAAGTTTTTATTATAACTTTTACCAGACCCCCGTTGATCATAAAATACAGCTACGCAGTTCTCTGTAATCTCAGGAAACAGCGTTCTAGCACTTACCCCATATGGAAATGGGGAGCCAGGGCCACCATGAAGGAATAAACAAAATGGTCTTTCTTTATCTTGCCCCTCTACTAGTATAAATTGTTTATCTCCATTGACAGTTATTTCTTTTAGTTCACTAATACCACCATTTTCAATAATGGCCGTACTTTGTTGCTTTATCTGCTGTTGAACAATGGAACGATAACACAATAAACAGATTGAAAGTACGAGGAGAAAAATTAAAACAAAAAGGCAGATTTTAATCATATGATGGACCCACTTTTTAATTTTCATCTTAGTTAATTCCTTTTCCAGTATTAATCGCAAGTAAAATCACATATTAAGGATTTGGAAGAGAAAAGCTCCTATAAACTACACTGTTTTTCTTCAAAGAAATGGGATGCTTCCTAAATAGAGGCATCCCTTATCTGTTTATATTATACCATGTTATTTATTTTCAATTAGCAGTGGTGAGCTTTCTTCTACTGCTTTTTTTTCTAATTCTGCCAGTCTTGCCTCAAAAGTTGTAAGCTCATGGTCTTTATCGATTTGATAAGCTAATTTATCGATATATGCTTCTAAATCTTCAAAGTTTGTTTTATTATTTTTGGCAATCATTCCATCCATTTGATGATGGGCACGAGTTACATTTTCTTTCCCCATCAGCTGTAATTGACGCACTTTCATATCTTTAATTTTATGCTTCATTGTTTCAAATTTACGCTCGAGCTCGAAGTATTCACGAGTACTTGCTTCAATGCTAGCTTGTAATGTAAGGTTACGAGCTGAATAAGCTGTTACTTCATCCGTAGCGAAATCAATTAAGTCCTGCTCTCCGCTAGATTTTGCTAATGCTAATTGAGATTCACGTTTCGCTAGTAAATCTGCGTTTTCTTTATATTCTTGCTCTAGCTTTTCTTTTAATTGCCCTTGTCGCTCTAATAATTTGCCTGTTTGTTCTGTTTGTTTTTCTGCTTCACGAATGTATTGATTTAACATCGCAATCGGATTTTTTTGTTCCTTCTTATCAAATAATTGGTGTAAGTCTGCCTCTATTGTATATCTAAAACGTTGAAATAAGTTCATTTAAAATCGCTCCTTTTATTTTGTTAAATTTGACCATTCTTTTTCAAAGTTTGTAAACGGATCTTCTTCTTTTTTTCCTTCAATTGTAGGGATTTTTACATCTTCACCATTCCATTTTTTATAGATAACATAGATAATGGCGATGGCAGCAAGACCTACCATTGCTGGAATGTTAGACACTGCTGATAGGACACCGATTAGACCAACTGTAAACCAGAAAATTTTACCGAAAGATGACTTACTAGCAATGTAGAAGTGCATGCCCAGTGCTACAAATAATCCAGAGAATAATAACCCCGCCAGTGGTCCAATTAACGCTAGTGCAACACATGCTGCAATGACGCCTCCAGTTAATAAAAGAAATTTTTTCATTTGTTTTAGCTCCTTTCGTTTGTACCTTTATGTTACCTATTTACAAGATTGTCTAAAACGGACTCGAAATTGATTTTGAACTAGGTCTTGAGGCTGAGATTCATCTAAGCAGCCAAAATAGAAGCTTTTTAGCCGTGTTTAATAAGACTTTTTCTTGTTTTTGGAAAAATATTAATTATTTTTGGTTGGAAATACCATTTGTCATAAAGTCATTTATAGACCCGAAACTAGAATTTTTTCGACAAAAATAGAAGAGAGATCCCTCCTTCGTTTGACAAATAAACAAGATTGAATGAGCTATACTTATGAAAAAGAAACTGAGCGAAGGAGGATTTCTGGTGAGAACCTATTCTATATATAAGATAAAAGAAGAGCATTTAACGTTTATTTTTGGCAGAGAGCGTAAGTTGTTAGAGATGATGCAAGGTTGTGAAGATGCCAATGAGAAATCCTTAAAAGAGCTTGCATATATATGTGAATCCGTTCGTTTTGAGGAGATTGCAGCCATGTTAGAGCATCAACTTGATTCCAAATATGCACACCTAGAAAGAGCTCGTAATGCTTTGTTTTTAGAACATCCGATCAAAGGTAAAATGGCTATTTATTTAGTAGATCGTAAAATTTGTGTTTACTGTGAAGGTTCGCGAATGCTAGATTTAGATTTATTTCAAATGCTTGCTAAAATGAGTGAACGTTTTATTGCTTTTAATAAACAGGATAATGAGTGTGGGTGGTTAAAGCCGATGAAGTATACAATGCACTAGGAAAATTCACTACAATATATAGTAACACGCTATTATTTGGTGTATAATGGAGCGTGGAGAGTTTTTCTCGGTATATTGTAGTGGAGGAGGTTGGTTGTATGCCTACATGGGGCTGGATTATTATCGTAATTATCGCATTAGCAGCGGGCGCAGCACTTGGTTTCTATTTCGCTCGTCAAGCTATGATGAAATATTTGAAAGAAAACCCACCTATTAATGAGCAAATGATTCGTATGATGATGGCGCAAATGGGTCGTACGCCGTCTGAAAAGCAAGTACGTCAAATGATGGCGCAAATGAATAAATTCCAGAAGTAATTTGGAATGTTCCGAGCAACTAGTTCAAGCTTAACTAGTTGTTTTTTTATTTTTAATAGTATTTAAATAATTCTTAAAAATCATACAACTCTATCGGGAAACTATGTATAATGGAGTTACTATATGGAAGGGAGTTGTGTATATTGCAAAAAGAAAAAACAAATGTAGAAAGTTTTGATCTAGATCATACAAAAGTAAAGGCACCTTATGTTCGTTTAGCAGGTGTGAAAACGGGCAAAAATGGCGATGAGGTATATAAATACGATATTCGCTTTAAACAGCCAAATAAGGAGCATATGGAAATGCCTGCATTGCATTCTTTGGAGCATTTATCTGCTGACATTATCCGTAATTACTCTGATCATATTGTTGATTTCAGTCCAATGGGTTGTCAAACAGGCTTCTATGTGTCCTTGATCAATCATAATGATTATGAGGATTTATTAGCTATTTTAGAGAACACATTTACAGATGTGACAAAGGCAACCGCAGTGCCTGCCTGCAATGAAGTGCAATGTGGCTGGGCTGCTAGCCATAGTTTAGAAGGGGCCCAAGCATTAGCGAAAGAGTTTTTAGCGAAACGTGATGAATGGCATATTATTTTTGAAGATTAAATAAAATAAAAACCTTGCGAGTAAAATAACGCAAGGTTTTTCATTGCCCTAAAAATGGAATGGAATGACATTCGAAGAAGAGGAATCCCGATTGATTTTTTGATAAATAAAATTGTCTAAAAAATCATGAATTAAATCCTCATATTCATCCATATTTTCATTAAAGGATTGTGCATGTGCCCCCGTATCAAAAAGTTTTAATTTTTTTGGACCGGTTTTTTTATTGTAGAGATCGAGTGACATGGAAGCTGGAATAAACGTATCTGGAATACTATGGATAAAGAGCACAGGTTTTTCAATATGTGTGACGGCTTCGGAAGGTGTTACACTTTTAAATGAGTAACCATCTCTGAGACGAACAAAAAAGTCAGCAAAACGAATAGGAATAATGGAGCCATATTTAAATTCAGTTTTTGCAATTTGTTTGAGTAACATAGAAAAGTCGGAGAACGCGCAATCTGAGATATAAAAATCAGCGCCATCCTCGACTGTTCCTGCATAGAGGAGCATGGTTGCAGCACCCATCGATTCACCGTGAATGCCAAGTATAGCATCCTCTCCAATCATGGCTTTGACTGTTTTCACCACGGCATCAAGATCGTTTTTCTCATAGTAGCCATAGCTTGTAGTCTTGCCTCCAGATTCACCATGGCGACGGTGGTCAAATATAACAGAATTATAGCCAAGTCTTTCAAAAAGGCGAGCATATTTCACGGAATTTATTTTATTTTCGGTGACACCGTGGCAAATGATGATCGTGTTATTTGTTTGCAATGGCTGAAACATAATGCCTCGAATTGTATAGCCATTTGGAGAATCAATATTCAGTTCACATTTCAAGTTTTTATTGTACCAAGCCTCATCAAAGCGTTTTGCGGTCGTTTCTCGTTCCCGTATAAATTCAGGGTCTTTTTGTTGGATATACATTAATTTATTGGAAAGCGCGAAGCCGAACAGACCTGTTGCAGCGGCGGCTAGCGTTGTTGTAATACCAGAGAATAAAAGCATCTTCTTTTTCATCATAAAACACCTCCACATGCTGTTTCTTATTTGTAATGTTCCCAACTAAGATTGTTTAAAACACGTCAACATTTTACAATATCTTTGGCAAAACTGCGATTATTTCTATTATCGAAAATCGTCATAATATTTGTTAAAATATACATATCTGCTAGTAGCATATGCATGCAGTGTTGATTCTTGAACGGGGAAAAGGGGAGAATGATTATGACAAACGAGGTAGTAATCGTGAGCGCGGTGCGTACTGCAATCGGCTCATTTCAGGGGACATTAAAAGATGTACCAGCGACAACGTTAGGTAGCATTGTCATTAAAGAAGCATTAGCGCGTGCTGGCGTAGCAGGAGAACAGGTTGATGAGGTCATTATGGGGAATGTTTTATCGGCTGGACTTGGACAAAATCCAGCGCGACAAGCGGCAATTAAAGCGGGGTTACCTCAAGAGGTATCAGCCTTAACAATTAATAAAGTATGTGGATCGGGTTTAAAGGCTGTTCATTTAGCAACACAGGCGATTTTAGCGGGAGATGCAGAGATTGTTGTTGCAGGTGGATTTGAAAATATGAGCCAGGCTCCATACGTATTAAAAAATGCACGAGAAGGCTTCCGAATGGGCGACCAAAAGATAGTAGATACAATGATTCATGATGGCCTATGGTGTGCTTTTAACGATTATCATATGGGCATTACAGCTGAGAATTTATGTGATATGTATCAAATTTCTCGAGAAGAGCAGGATGCTTTTGCAGCTCGTTCTCAGCAACGCGCAGAGGCAGCAATTGCAGCGGGCAAGTTTGAAAATGAAATCGTTGCTGTTGAGATTCCACAGCGCAAGGGAGAGCCACTGCTTTTCAATAAAGATGAATTTCCACGAGCAGGTGTGACAGCAGAATCATTAGGTAAGCTACGACCAGCATTTAAAAAGGATGGCTCTGTCACAGCAGCGAACGCGTCTGGTATTAATGATGGTGCGGCAGCGGTAGTGGTGATGTCAAAGGAAAAAGCACAAGAGCTAGGCATTCAACCAATGGCGATCATTTCAGCGAATGCTAGTGCTGGTGTAGATCCTGCAATTATGGGTACAGGTCCTGTAAAAGCAGTACAAAAAGCGCTGACAAAGGCTGAGATTACTTTAAACGATATCGATTTAATTGAAGCAAATGAAGCATTTGCAGCACAATCAATTGCTGTAGATCGTGAATTAAGCTTTAATCATGATAAACTAAATGTTAACGGGGGTGCCATTGCTCTTGGTCACCCAATCGGTGCTAGTGGTGCTCGGATTTTGGTAACGCTATTACATGAGATGGAAAAGCGTGATGTGAAAACGGGCTTAGCCACATTATGTATCGGCGGTGGACAAGGCGTAGCAACAGTTGTGAAGCGCCCTTGATGTCAATAAGAAGGTGATTAGAAATGGGAAAGAAACGAAAACAGCAACAACATACCGACAATAGTGTAACAGCTAGTCTACCTAAGCAAGAGGCCGTTACATTAGCAGATCAGCTAGGTGGCGATGTGCTAGCAAAATTAAAAGCAGCGAAGCAAGATTTAACTGCTAAAGAGCAGGCGGCAGAAGAAGAACGTCAAGCAAAACTGGCCTTTGAACGTAAACAACGAGAAAAAAACAAATCGTTTGAAGAACTTTTGAACGAATACGGTGATAAAGGTACTAAATATTAAGAGAGAACAGTGAATTCACATAGGTGGGTTCACTGTTTTATATTTACAGCATAAAATTTATACGGTTGTGGTCGATATATAAGGAGAGATTTTTGAAATTAATGGAACGGGAGACGCTGCCAATAACATATACCTAATTGTAGTTTAGTATCAATTAAATTATGTTAGGAGACAACATGGTAGAATTACAAACAGAAAGAATAAGATTAATTCCTTTAAACGCTAAGTATCTTAATTTACTAATAGCGCATGAGGAGCAAATGGCGGCGGAGTTGTCATTAAGTAAAGGTGTAGGGAGTTTAGATGACGAGCTTAAACAAGCGTTGTATTTTAGACTTTCCAAAGTATTAGAAGACGAGCAAAATTATCTGTGGCACACGAATTGGTTACTTGTCTTAAAAGAAAAAAATTGTGCTGTTGGTGGCATAATGCTAAAAGGTACGCCAAATGAGCAAGAGGAAGTGGTGATCGGGTATTATACTTTGCCTCCTTATTGGAGGCAGGGCTATATGACAGAATCAATCATAGCTCTTAAAGACTGGTTACTCCATCAGCCAAATGTAAAATACGTTATCGCTGACACGGAAAAAGAAAATATGGCTTCCCATCGAGTTTTGGAAAAAGCAGGGGCTGTCTTGTTTAAAGAAACGAAGTCCCTCTATTTTTGGCGGTTCCACCTTTAAAATAAAAGACAAAAGGCTATAATTGAGCCTTTTGTCTTTTATTTTTGAGTATTTTTCTTACTGCAACAATGAGACTAACAAAAACAATGGCTCCAGCTGTATCGACAAGCACATCTTGAGCACTCATTGTACGACCTGGCGTAAAGCCTTGACGAAATTCATCAAGCACCGCAATTATAGCTGTTCCACCGATAGCAATACTTGCTGCAAAACGTCTTTTTCCCCAGGCAAAGTAAAGGCCAAGTGCGATGCATCCAAATCCCATGAAGTGTGTCAATTTACGAATTAAAAACTCTACAAATGGAAAATAACCTCGCTCTTCCACTGAAACGATGATTCCCCAATAGGGAATTTTTAAAATAGATAGTTGTTCTTCGAAAGGTTTATTGGCGAGCAAATCTTCTAATTCTGGTAGTATACTCTGTTGCTCATAGGTCATACTAGAGGAGATTACTAGTACAACTAGACAAATGAGTAAAATTAGCCATTTTTTCATCGATGTTCTTGATAGTACTCATTTTTTGTTAGCACATTAGCTACCTTGAAATCTGTTATTGAATTAATTTTCTCGTAGGAAGCAAGCGTTTGTGCTAGTTGTTGTTGTGAGCTTGCACCAATGACCGTAGAAGCGATTGTTGGCTCTTTCAGATTAAAAGCGATAGCCAAAGCATGCAAATCATCATAGTGTATAGCTAAGTCTGTTAACGTTGATGTTAACTCCTCAGCAGTATAGGTGTTAAAACCATTTACATGTTGTAAACGTTGTTGCCAGCTATTCGTTAATAAGCCCTTTGCCACTGTGCCACGTGTTACAACAGAAGCACCCTGTTTCGCAATAAAGTTAAACCATTCTTCAGGGCGGCGATCGAGGGCACTGTATTGCATCATGACGCTTCTAGCGGAGCTTGCAGGTAAAAATCGCTGCAATACATTAGGACGTATGGAGGATATACCATATTCACGAATAAGCCCTTCTTTTTTCAGTCCTTCAAATGTGTCAATTATCCCGTCCCAATCATCTTCGATTGTGCCACCGTGTAATTGATATACATCAATGTAGTCTGTTCCTAAACGTCGTAAGCTAGCATGGACAGCTTCTTTTATATAGGATGGTGATGCATCCCAATGCCAGCCATCTATCCCTTCTGCCCACCGATTACCTACCTTTGTTGCTAGAATGATATCATGACGACGCTTACCTAACGTTGTACCGATAATCTCTTCATTTGCACCATAATCATATAAATCCGCTGTATCAATATAGTTAATGCCAGCATCTAATGCCATATCGACAATGGCAGCTGCTTGTGTTTTATCTGTCGAAAGAGACATGCCTCCTAAACTAATCTCTGAAATAAACAATTCACTTGTACCAAGCTGTCTTTTTTTCATACGAATGACCTCCTTCGATTTCTCTACTTGTAATGGTACAATGAACATATCTGAAGAACAAGCGAGGTTATCGTCAATGAAAAAGTTTGAGGAAAAAACAACGAAAACGACACCGATCTATGACGGTAGAATAATAAAACTACAAATTGATGATGTCACTTTACCAAATGGACAGGATGCAAAACGTGAAATAATAAAGCATCCAGGTGCAGTAGCAGTGATTGCTGTTACGGACGAGGGTAAACTAGTGTTAGTAGAGCAATATCGCAAAGCACTGGAGCGTTCTATTATTGAAATTCCGGCTGGAAAGCTTGAGCCAGGTGAGGAGCCAGTGATGACAGCACGTCGAGAATTAGAGGAAGAGACAGGTTATGGCGCACATCAACTTACTTTTTTACAAACATTTGCAACATCACCAGGCTTTGCGGATGAAGTTATTCATTTGTTTGTGGCGAAGGGATTATATACAATAGACAATAAAGCAGATTTAGATGAGGATGAATTTGTCGAACTATTAGAAGTTTCGTTGGAAGAAGCACAAGTAATGGTGGCTGACCAGCGTATATATGATGCTAAAACAGCATTCGCAGTGCTATGGCTAGCTGCAAATTTAGAAAATAATCTTTTAGCATAATAGAGACGGACGAGCATAAGCTGTACAAACCTTGATAGAAAAGGAGCATGTTTATGTCTCGTACGGTGTCTATTTTTTATCACGCTTCCATCATTGCAGTAAGTTTTGTTTGTGGCGTTATTTTCTTTCATATTATTGGTGGACCGAAAGCGGAACCCTTTCTATTATTTATAGAGCCTCGTTTAGCAGATGGGGACAGGCAATCCATTTTTCGTTTAGTACTGCCTGTTGCTATTTCCATAGGTCTTATATTATTACTAGCAACACATAGCGTCTTAAAGGTGTTAGTGCGTGTGACGGTAGCCATGCGTGCCACTTTTTTTGGCTTTAGTTCGGTTTTTTTATTACAAAAACTTGAAGCTTTTTGGCTTTATACGATTTGGTGGTTTCCATTTCAGCTCATCTATTGTATATTGTTGCTAGTCCTATGCAATTTACTTGTACCCGCTTGGTCAAAGCGAAAAATCGGGAAACAAGTATCTGGTCGGACAATTTTGTTGAATTTTATCGCATTTTTCATCATAATAGTTGCTGAGTTTATTGTTATTTCTTATGTGTTAAAATGATGGATTGAATAGACCAAAATTGTGATCAGATAAAAAAGTAGAAGCATGTTAGAAATCTATTCACTATCTTGTAATAGGATTTACTCCTTTGGTATAATGGAAAGAGTTTAGGGGGGCGTCACATGGAGAGCCGAATTGATCGTATAAAAAAACAGTTGCATAGTGCTAGTTACAAGCTGACGCCGCAGCGAGAAGCGACAGTTGCTGTTTTGCTTGAGCACGAAGAGGACCACCTAAGTGCTGAAGATGTTTATCTTTTAGTAAAAGAAAAAGCACCTGAGATTGGTCTAGCTACTGTTTATAGAACGTTAGAATTATTAACTGAGCTCAAAATTGTCGACAAAATCAACTTTGGCGATGGCGTATCGCGCTATGATTTACGCCAAGAGGGAGCTGCCCATTTCCACCATCATCTTGTTTGTATCGAATGTGGTGCTGTTGATGAAATTCAAGAAGATTTACTTGAAGATGTGGAAGCCGTTGTTGAAAAACGTTGGAACTTTATCATAAAAGATCACCGACTAACTTTCCACGGCATATGCTGGCGCTGTCATGATAAAAACGACGAATCGAATGAAGAAAAATAACGAAAAACTGTCTGTTTTAATCTTTGGTATAGATTGAATCGGGCAGTTTTTTGTTATTTTATTGAAGTATAGACACCATTAGGGTTGGTGGTTTATGTCGAATGGAGGGTCCTTTAGCACATTTCTTAAGGCCATGCTAAAATAGAGAATAATTGACAGTGAGGGGGCGTTGTGATGAATGAATTTCAATATGCAGTAGAGGACTATATCCATTTTATTCAGGTGGAAAGGCAGTTATCTGTTAATACATTAGCATCCTATCGCCGAGATTTAGAAAGCTATGTACATTTTTTAAAGGAAGCAGAAGGTATGTCTGATTTTAGTGTGGTAGAACGGACAACTATATTACGCCATTTAGAGCAATTGCGGGCACAGGGAAAGACAAGTCGTACCGTTGCCCGTCATATTTCTTCGATTCGGAGTTTCCACCAATTTTTACTACGAGAAAAGCGCGCAGAAACTGATCCGACAGTCCATTTGGAGATGCCGACAATTGAGCAAAAGTTGCCTAATATTTTATCTATCCAAGAGATTGAAGCTTTACTAACAGCTCCTAATAAAAGTAAGCCACAAGGTATACGTGATCTTGCCATGCTGGAGTTATTATATGGCTCTGGTATGCGCATCAGTGAACTTATTGCACTAGATTTAGCTGATATTCATATAACAATGGGTTTTGTACGTGTATTTGGGAAGGGTGGCAAGGAGCGAATCATTCCACTCGGCAAAAGCGCACTTTCGGCAATAAATGCCTATTTAAATGGTGCTCGTAGTCAATTACAGGGAAAGTACCCCAAAACAGATGCGTTTTTTATTAATCAAAGAGGGAAACGTTTAACAAGGCAGGGTTGTTGGAAATTAATGAAGGAGCATGCGCTAAAGGCAGGCATCCAACATGAATTAACACCACATACATTGCGTCATTCCTTTGCCACTCATTTGGTTGAAAATGGAGCCGATTTACGAGCGGTGCAGGAGATGCTTGGTCATGCAGATATTTCTACTACGCAGATTTATACACATATTAGCAAAACAAGATTATCTGAGGTCTATAAGCAATTCCATCCACGGGCTTAAAAGTTAATAGGAAAAAATTATATTTCAGTCGGATGTCTGACCTTTATTTTTCGCATTTTTTTGGTAAAATAGAGTCATGAGATTAGGAGGCAACCATTATGAATAAACCATTTAACAAAATCCATGTTGTTGTCATGGATTCCGTAGGTATTGGTGAAGCGCCAGACGCTGCAAAATTTGGGGATGTTGGCGCACATACACTAGGACATATCGCTGAAAAAATGAATGGGCTTACAATGCCAGTAATGGAGTCATTTGGTTTAGCGAATATTGAACCATTGCATGGAATGCATGCAACTACTGACCCTAAAGCATACTACGGTAAAATGCAAGAAGCATCAGTTGGTAAAGATACGATGACAGGCCATTGGGAAATCATGGGGTTAAATATTGATAAACCCTTTAAAGTGTATCCAGATGGGTTTCCAGCAGAGCTAATTGATGAGCTAGAGAAACGTACAGGTCGGAAAGTGCTATGCAATCAGCCAGCAAGTGGTACACAAGTAATTGAAGATTTCGGGAAGGAGCATATGGAAACAGGTGCGATTATTGTCTATACATCAGCCGATCCTGTTTTACAAATTGCTGCTCATGAAGAAATCATTCCGTTAGAAGAGTTATATAAAATTTGCGAAATTGCTCGTGAATTAACATTACAGCCTGAATATTTAGTAGGTCGCGTCATCGCACGACCATTTGTTGGTACGCCTGGAAACTTTACTCGTACATCCAATCGTCATGATTATGCGTTAAAGCCATTTGGTCGTACAACAATGAATGTTTTGAAGGACGCGGGATTAGATGTGATTGCAATTGGAAAAATCTCAGATATTTTCAATGGTGAAGGTGTGACAGATTCTGTACGTACAAAAAATAATATGGATGGTATGGATCAATTTGCAGAAGTTGTACGTCGTGACTTCCGTGGTCTAAGCTTTTTAAATTTAGTCGACTTTGATGCCAATTTCGGCCATCGACGTGATCCTCTAGGCTATGGACAGGCATTACAAGAATTTGATGCACGTCTACCAGAAATTCTAGAGGCAATGTCAGAAGACGATCTATTAATTATTACAGCAGATCACGGCAATGATCCAACCTTTCCAGGAACAGATCATACACGCGAATATGTACCACTAATTGTCTATTCACCACGTTTTAAAGGTGGTGCGGAACTTGCGCTTCGTGAAACCTTTGCAGATATTGCAGCAACAGTTGCAGAAAACTTTCATGTAGACGCACCGCCATTCGGTAAAAGTTTCTTACATGATTTGAAATAAGGGGGTTTTTTGTATGAATATGGTTCAATTGTTTGAAAAGAAAAAACAAGGATTAGAGCTTTCTCAAGCTGAAATTCAGTATTTTGTTGAAGGCTATACGACAGGCTCTATCCCAGATTATCAAGCAAGTTCTTTATTAATGGCAATACGTTTATTAGGCATGTCTGATGATGAGACATTTTATTTAACTAAGGCAATGATCGAATCAGGCGATGTCATTGATTTAACATCTATTGAAGGCTTTAAAATTGATAAACACTCAACTGGAGGGGTTGGTGACAAGGTTACACTTGTTGTTACGCCAATTATTGCTGCTCTAGGAATTCCTGTTGCGAAATTTAGTGGTAAAGGCTTAGGGATTACTGGTGGGACAATTGATAAACTTGAATCCATTCAGGGCTTTAAAACAGAGCTTTCATCACAGGAGTTCATTGATAATGTCAATCAGCATAAAATTGCCGTTGCTGGACAAACAGGTAATCTAGTACCAGCCGACAAAAAATTATATGCATTGCGTGATGTGACAGGTACTGTCGATTCTATTCCATTAATCGCAGCGTCGATTATGAGTAAAAAAATTGCAAGTGGTGCCGATGGTATAGTCCTCGATGTAAAATGTGGCTCAGGTGCGTTTATGAAGACGCAGGAAGAAGCACAGCGTTTAGCAGATACAATGACGGCTATTGGAGAAAAACTTGGCCGTAAAGTTATCGCACACATCAGTGATATGGATAATCCGTTAGGGAAAATGATTGGTAATAAGCTTGAGGTAGTGGAGGCTTATGCCCTATTAAGTGGACGTATGGAAGAAACGCATGAAGATTTGGTTGATGAATGTGTTGTCATCTCTTCCTTGATGTACCAAATTGCGGCAGGTGTGAATGAAGCGGAAGCAACAGCTGCTGTTAAGCGAGTGCTAGCAGATGGCTCTGCAGCTGCAAAATTCGAGGAGTTTATTGTGGCGCAAGGAGGAGTAGTCTCTGATATTGTTCAAAATGACACAGCTCATAAAGTAGCAGTGACAGCGGTTTCAGAGGGCACGGTGGAGACGATTAATGCTTTATTAGTTGGAGAAGCAAGTGTTAGTCTAGGCGCTGGACGTTTAACGAAGGAATCAAAGCTTGATTATGATGCAGGAATTCAGCTAATCGCCAAAAAAGGTGATCATGTCAATAATGGCGATACGATTGCTTATTTGTATTCCAATCAGCCAATTGATGAAGAGACAATTAATAAAATTCAGCAAGCTTATACAATTGCATAAAGATTATTAGCGAGAGCCCTCACTTATAAGGGTTCTCGCTTTTTTGTGCGTTCGATGAATCGCCAAAATTTAGAGCTCGATAGCGTTTAGAAATTGTAGATTTATCCCATACTGCACATAACCTAAAAAGCTATAAGTATGTCGATTAGACACTATTTCGGAAGACTTTGCACTAGTTCTGTCAGCCACAAGGATTCAACCTATTGAATGTGGAATTGCACGAGGAGGAGGCGATGTTCATGCATTATCAATTAGAAATGGTCACAAGAGAGACAGTCGTTATACGTTTGTTTGGGGAGCTCGATCATCATGCCGTTGAACAAATTCGAGCGAAAATTTCTGCAGCAATTTTTCAAGGCACTGTGACGACCATCATTTGGAACTTGGAAGGACTATCTTTCATGGATAGTTCGGGAGTTGGATTAGTGCTTGGTCGTATGCGTGAGTTAGAGGCAGTTGCTGGGCGAACTATATTATTGAATCCATCGCCAACAATGCGAAAAGTATTTCAATTTTCAGGTTTAGGACCGTGGATGATGGATGCAACAGAGGAACAAGCGATTGATCGCGTAAGGGGGATTGTAAATGGATAACGAAATGACATTAACTTTTTTGGCAATTAGTGAAAATGAAGCTTTAGCGCGTGTAGCTGTTACAGGCTTTATTGCTCAATTAGATCCAACTATTGATGAGCTATCAGAATTTAAAACAGTTGTCTCAGAAGCAGTTTCCAATGCTATTATTCATGGCTATGAAGAAGATGGTAAGGGTGTTGTGACAGTTCATGCTAAACGTGAGGATGATATTGTGACAGTATCTGTCATGGATAAAGGGATAGGAATTGAAGACGTTAGTCGAGCGATGGAGCCATTATTTACAACAAAAAGTATGATGGAGCGTTCGGGTATGGGCTTCACGATTATGGATAGCTTCTCAGATCAGCTGACAGTTATATCAAAATGGCAAGAAGGAACAACTGTAACATTCACGAAGAAATTTTACACAGTTCGCACAGCGGTAATGTGAGGTTAAACCCGTGAAGCCGTTAGAACAGTCGTCCGATAAGCTATTGTCTCAGGAGGAAATGCGTGATTTAATTGCACGCGCACAGCAGGGCGATCATGAGGCTCGTAAACGAATGGTAGAAGGCAATACGAGACTTGTGTGGTCCATTGTTCAACGTTTTACAACGAGAGGTGTTGAGCTTGAGGATTTATTCCAGATTGGCTGCATAGGGCTCATGAAATCTGTGGATAAATTTGATTTAACCTATGATGTGAAATTTTCAACCTATGCTGTACCGATGATCATTGGAGAAATTCAGCGCTTTTTAAGGGATGATGGCATGGTGAAGGTGAGCCGCTCTATTCGTGAGCTCAATTTTAAAATCCGTCATGCTACAGATGAATTTATTAAAAAGAATGAACATCCACCAACCATTCAAGAGCTTGCTCAGGTGCTTGGTGTGACAACAGAGGAAATTGTTACCGCATCCGATGCACTGAGAGACCCTGCCTCTCTTCATGAGCAATTGTATGAGAGTGAAGGGGATTCCATTACACTAATGGATCAAATGAAGGATGAAAAATCGGAGCAACTCTTTGATTACATCCCATTAAAAGAAGTACTAACAAGACTTGAGCCAAGAGAGCAGTCTATCATATATCTTCGCTATTTTTCAGATTGCACGCAAACTGAAATTGCAAATAGATTAGGTATTTCGCAGGTACAGGTTTCCCGTTTAGAGAAAAAAATCCTTGCCCAGCTGAAAAGTTGGATGGCAACAAGTGCAACAGTGGAGCAGGAAGCAATAAAAAAAGACATCTAAGAAAATGGTGACAGCATGACAAATAAATTATTTAACAGCTTAGAAGAAGCCGAAGATTTTCTTATAGAACAATTTGGTGACGGCGAATCGTTTGACGTTGGTATTAAACACTTATTTGTCAAAGATTTGCCGGTCCTTTGTGCATATATTAGTGGGCTTGTAGATGGAGAAGCTTTAACACAGTTACTATCTAGCATGCTTCCAGAAGAGGACATTGAAATTGATGTAGAGGATGAGAAGGAATATTTTGAGTCTTACTTTAATTTCCATGGACGTTCAGAAGAAACAGAGCGTAAAGCCTATTTACTAGCCATTTTAAGTGGACAAGTCACCTTTATTACTAAAAGTGGCTATTGCTATGTTGCGGAGCTTAGAAACTATCCAGGTCGTTCTCCAGAAGAGCCGGATAATGAAAAAGTTATCCGTGGATCAAGGGATGGCTTTACAGAAGGGATTTCTCAAAACACTGCCTTAATACGTAGGCGAATTCGTAATAGTAATCTACGTTTCGAGCTACATAAAATATCCAAAATCGGTCAAACCGACGTGGCGATCGCGTTTATGAAGGATGTTGCCAATGAAGATATGCTCGAAAGTTTACGACAGCGTCTTGGACAAATAAATCATGATGGCTTGACGATGGCCGATAAATCATTAGAAGAATGGCTCTTTAAACAAAAGTTCCACCCAGTTCCATTTGTACGTTATACGGAGAGACCTGATATTGCTGCAGCGCATCTACTTGAAGGGCATATAGCTATATTAGTCGATACTTCTCCATCCGTTATTTTAGTACCTGTTACAGTGTTTCATTTATTGCAGCATGCAGAGGAATATCGTCAAGCACCCACAGTAGGGACGTTCGTACGTTTTATGCGATATTTTGGCTCTGTAATGGGTTTACTTTTATTGCCATTGTGGTATGTATTTGCAACGAATGAATCCCTACTTCCAGATGCCCTCTCCTTTTTAGGTACGGAGGAGAAATCGCATGTACCTTTATTACTACAAATTTTGATTGCAGATATTGGAATAGAATTTTTGAGGATGGCCGCCATTCATACTCCGTCACCACTGTCCACAGCGATGGGGTTGGTTGCGGGGGTAATCATTGGTCAAATTGCCATTGATGTTGGATTATTCTCTTCAGAGGTGGTCCTCTATACAGCGGTGGCAGCCATTCTTATTTTCATTATTCCATCCTATGAGCTTAGTATCTCCATTAAAATTTTTAGGTTACTGTTACTTCTGATGACGGGTCTCTGGGGTGTCAATGGGTTATTTATTGGTTTATTTTTATTGTTTACGTATTTATGTTCATTGCGACCAATGCAGGCACCTTATTTATGGCCGCTTGTTCCATTCTTTCCAACAGCGATGCTTCGTGTCATTATTCGCTTCCCAATGACAGCGGATGCACTAAGACCTTATGTAGTCGCTTCCAAACAGCGAAAAAGATCATAGGAGCCGTTGCACTCGTTTTTTTCATGTGATAAAGTTCACATATAGTATTTTGTGATTTTTGCAAAAATTATTTTCATTCAAGAAAAAGTAAGAACTATACATTTGTTTTTTATAGTTGAGGGAAATAATTTTTTGATGGAATGGTTCTAATATAGTAAAGAACCATTCCACTTTCAAATCGTAAAAATAACAAGATGGAACGATGTGAAAAGGGAGAGATGCACATGCATTTATATGGAACACAAGCGATTTCTGAAGATGGTCATTTAACAATTGGACAGGTAGACACATTAGAGCTAGCAAAAGAGTATGGTACACCACTTTTCGTGTATGATACTGCACTTATTCGTAAGCGTGCGCGTAGCTTTATCGATACGTTTAAAAAACTAGGTGTAAAAGCAGAAGTAGCTTATGCTTCAAAAGCATTTGCATGTGTAGCAGTGTATCAATTAGCAGCAGAAGAAAATTTATCATTGGATGTTGTATCTGGTGGCGAATTATTTACGGCCTTAAAGGCTGGTTTCCCTGCAGAGCGCATTCATTTTCATGGTAACAATAAAAGCATTGCTGAATTAGAGCTAGCTTTTGACTCCAAGATTGGATGTATTGTTGTAGATAATTTCTATGAAATACAGCTTTTAAAAGATATTTCGGAGCGCCGTCAGCAAAAAATGCGTATATTATTACGTGTTACACCAGGTGTGGAAGCACATACGCATGATTTCATCACGACAGGTCAAGCAGATTCAAAATTCGGCTTTGACTTAAACAATGGTCAAGCAGATGAAGCATTCCAACAAACATTTAACCATGAATTCCTAGAGCTTCTTGGTTTACATTGCCATATTGGCTCACAAATTTTTGACACTGCCGGCTTTGGGTTAGCTGGAGAAAAATTGATTGACAAAATTTCTGATTGGAACAAGACTCACGGATTTACATGTACTGTGTTAAACTTAGGTGGGGGCTTTGGTATTCGTTATACTGAAGAAGATGCACCGCTTGAACCACAAGTATATGTAGAGGATATGATTACAGTTGTCAAAAATAAAGCAACTGTTCTTGGACTGAAGATGCCGGAAATTTGGATTGAACCAGGTCGATCACTTGTAGGTGATGCAGGAACATCTCTTTATACAATCGGTTCACAAAAAACTGTGCCAGATGTGCGGAAATATATTGCTGTTGATGGAGGTATGAGCGATAATATCCGTCCCGCATTATACGACGCTAAGTATGAGGCAGTCATTGCAAGTAAGGCGAACGAGCCGAAAGATGAACTTTATACAGTTGCTGGTAAATTATGTGAATCTGGCGATAAATTAATTATTGATGCTAAACTACAAGATGCTGCTTCAGGTGATGTATTAGCCATCTTCTGTACAGGTGCGTATGGTTATTCGATGGCTAGTAACTATAATCGTGTGCCAAGACCTGCAGTTGTATTTGTAGAGGATGGACAGCATCAACTAGCTATTCGCCGCGAAAGTTATGAAGATATTGTGCAAAACGATCTCCCGCTAACTTTAAAAAAGGGTGAGTAAATTTGAGGAAAAATAAGTGGGTATTACTAGCGTCCATTACAACATTTATTTTATTATGGGGCGTAGTCTATTGGGTGTTGGCGTCGAAAGGTATTCTCGGACCTGGTTCGTAAGACAGAAATTGGCTTGCGGTAAAAGTACAAATCGTGTAGGATAGTCAAAGATTATGTACAGCTAGAAAAAGAGGGAATAGACAAATATGTTAATTCGATATAAAAAAGCTTTAGAGAAAATAGCAATGGGGCTACTTTCATTTATGCCTAACGAAAAAGACGTAAAAAAGCTTACAGAAACCATCCACTCCTATGAAAATGACGATAATTGGGTTTTATACTTATGGAAAAAGAATGATGAATATGTTGGCATTGTAGGGCTTGTTGTTGATGAGCATAATATAGCCACAATCCAGCACGTGTCGGTGATCCCTTCCTATAGAGGAGAGGGCGTAGCAACGGAGATGCTTCAAGAAGTGGCGGAACTTGGCCAATATGAAAGTGTACGCGCTACAGATGAAACACGTAGTTTTGTTCAAAAATGTATTCATTGTATCGATGAAAAAGCAGACGATTAACAACGTCTGCTTTTTCTTTGTTTGCTTTCTTGTCGCTCTGCAAGAATATGTGAGCGATCTCGAAGCATATGTTTATGAAGAAGATAATTTGAGCTATTTGATGGCAAAAGCTTTATACGTACTAGGGCTAAATCCAGCAAGTGAGGTGAGAGAGGAAGCTGGAAAGATTGAAAGGACTTGCCCATTTCAATCGAAGTGATAGCTTTTGTTATTTGTGTTAGGAGTTCAAGATAATCAATTTCTTGGAAAAAAACATGCCCTTCATTTACTTGAAAGTTATGAAGTGCTTTTTCTAAAATTCGTTTAGCACCAGTATTGTTACCACGTCGCCAATGATAGAAACCTGTTGCCAGCTGCACATAGCCGACAAGCGGATGCATTTTATCGCCAGGTGCAATTTCCTTCCAATATTCCTCTAGCACTTCATGGCATTCAAAAAAATCTTGATTGCCATTAAAATAGGCACAGTAATCTATAAATAAAGTATGATGCTGTGGATGCATTTTGGACTCCTTTCCACTATACTAAAAGAACATAGAATCTCAGGGTGGTAAAATAATGTCTTATGAAGTAAAATTAGAAGCCTTTTCAGGGCCTCTTGATTTATTATTGCATTTAATTCACAGATTGGAAATTGATATCTATGATATCCCAATGGCTGAAATTACACAACAATATATCGACCATATACATGCAATGCAAGTATTAGAGTTAAATGAAGCAAGTGAATATTTAGTAATGGCAGCAACGTTACTGGCAATTAAAAGCCGCATGTTATTGCCAATTCACGAAGGAGAGATGGAGGACGCAGAATTAGAAGTGGACGGCCCTGACCCTCGTGAAGAACTGGTGCAACGCTTAATCGAATATAAAAAATACAAGGAAGCAGCTAGTAATTTGCAGGAGCTTGAAACAGACCGAGCACAGGTATTTACGAGGCCACCTGCTGATTTAACAGGATTAGCCTCAGAAGAACAGATGGCTTTATTTGATTTGAATGTGAATATCTATGATATGCTTGGAGCATTTCAGAAATTAATGCGTCGCAAAAAATTAAAAAAACCATTAAAAACTACTGTAGCAAGGCAGGAACGATCAGTAAAAGATCAAATGCGCTCTGTTGTGGATTCTTTACGATTAACAGGTGGACGTGCATCATTTTTCGAGCTTTTTCCCTTTGAAGATAAGCCAACACTTATTCTGACGTTTGTATCTCTTCTTGAACTGATGAAACGTCAGGTCGTCATCGTAGAGCAAGATGGTAACTTTGAAGAATTAACGGTTACCTTACAGAAGGAGGAATGGGAAGATGACGAAAACATTGATGTTACAGAGTAGAATTGAAGCCTTATTATTTGTTGTAGGAGATGATGGCTTA
This sequence comes from Lysinibacillus sp. 1 U-2021, assembly GCF_029916965.1. Taxonomy (NCBI): domain Bacteria; kingdom Bacillati; phylum Bacillota; class Bacilli; order Caryophanales; family Bacillaceae; genus Lysinibacillus; species Lysinibacillus sp. 1 U-2021. The sequence goes on along the minus strand of NZ_CP123966.1, from coordinate 4,292,979 downwards.
ACGATTAAACAACTTTCACAACTCTTAGGAGAGCAGGAAGAGCTGATTCTGCAAACAATGAATACCTTGAGAGAAACCTACGAAGAAGATTTAACAAGAGGAATCACGGTGAAAGAAATTGCAGGCGTTTATCAGCTCATTACAAAATCTGAGTTTGCCGATACGATTCAAAGATTAGTAGAAAATCCAACCGCACAATCCTTATCTCAAGCCTCCCTCGAAGTGTTGGCAATCGTGGCATACAAACAGCCCATTACCCGTGTAGCAATAGAAGATTTGCGTGGTGTCAAGTGTGAGCGTCCCATTCAAACATTAGTTTCACGAGGATTAATTAAAGAAGTAGGACGGTCAGAAGGGACTGGACGTGCCATCTTATATGGAACAACCAAAGAATTTTTACATTATTTTGGCTTAAATAGTATAGAAGAAATGCCTCCTCTACCTGAAGAGGATCTTGTTGATACAGAACAAGAAACAGATTTATTTATGACAAAGTTCCAAGAGACATTTAGCGTGGCAAAATAATGGGTATAATGGTTGGCCTTCAACATAAATATAAATCTATAATTTCCTATCACATTGAATAAGGAGTGGCTCGTTGCTTCGGTTATTTCGTTTAACACTGTTTATGATCATTGTGTTAATGGTAATGCTTCCTCAGACTAGCTTTGCAAGAGGAGGAAGCGGCTATGCTGTCTTAGATGGCGATACTGGACGGATTTTAATAGGGTCCAATAGCGATGAACGATTACCTATTGCTAGTCTAACGAAAATTTGGACAGCACTTGTGGCAATTGAAAATAGTGACTTGCAGGATGAAGTTGTAATATCTCCGAAGGCTGCTATGGCTGAGGGAAGCTCTATTTACCTACAGGCTGGTGAAACGGTGACAGTTGAAACGTTATTGTATGGCTTAATGCTGCGTTCCGGCAATGATGCTGCAACAGCTTTAGCCGAACATGTAGGAGGCTCTGTAGAGGGTTTTGTCAAATTAATGAATGAAAGAGCTGTTATTGCAGGTCTTACCAATACCGTCTTTATGAATCCTTCTGGTCTTCATCATGATGAGCATTTATCGTCTGCAAGAGATACTGCTGAGATGTTAAGACTTGCTTTGCAAAATAAAACCTTTGAGAAAATTGCTTCAACGGTACTTTATCGGGCAAATACAGTAAACGGAATGCTATGGGAAAATAAACACCGTCTATTAAGAGAAGGCTCAGGAATGGCGGCAGATATAGATGATGAGACAGAACAGCCTGTTAGTTCCTTAAAGTCAGCCACTGGTACTGCTTTCGCTGGGAAAACGGGCTTTACTAAGGTTGCTGGACGAACACTTGCAACGGCCTTTCAAAAGGACGGGCAAATCTGCATTGTCGTCACATTAAATGAATCAGATGATTGGAATGTACATCGAGGCTTATCTAATAAAGTATGGCAAGATTATAGTCTTGAAACAGTAGTGAAAAAGGGTAAATACAATGTCAATAAAAAGTTAGCTATTCGTTTACAAGAGCCCGTTCGACTACAGTTAAATAAAGAGGAGAAAGAACAAGTGAGGCAAGTATTACATGTTTCAAGGAAACGCCAAGAAGCAGTTTTGTCGATCTTTATAGGAGAAGAACGGATTTATGCAACGCCAGTAAAAGTTGAATCAGCGGATCGTTAAAAACGATTTGCTGATTTTTTTACATTATTTGATCAATTGATGTTAAATTTGGTAAAATGATAATGAGTGTAAAAATTCTTAATTTTCTTAAAAAGGGGGTGCATAAATTGAGGAAAGCTTCAATGGAAAGTAATGGTAGGCAAATTCAATTTGGGCTAATCATTATCTTATTTTTATCAAGTTTAATTGTCCCTGTCATTCTACTATATCCAATTCAAGAGATACTATATCGACCAAATGAATTTTATTATTTTGCACCTTATTTTAATGCTTATATTATCTTTATGGTCTCTTTATTTGTCATGGCCCTCGTACTACTAATCAATTATTTGATCATACCTAAAACGAAAAAAAGAAAGAATATTCAACGTGGTCTAGTGTCTACTTCCTTATTAATTGCCTTAGGTTTCATCGCATTAAGCTTTAATACTTATAAATGGATAGATTCAAGCGGTATTCATATGAATCCATTTTTTAGTTTAAAAGTAAATTTTGTCGAGTGGGAAGAAATAGTGAAAGTTGAGCAGGTTAATCTAGAAAAAAGTGGTGTGACAAAGCCTGATCATCTGGTTTTTACAATTCAAGATGGTTCCACAATTGAGGAACCTTTGGCAGGCAACATGGTACTGGCTAAAAACTATATAGCCAATGAGTTAAAGCAGCGTGGCCTAACAATTGAAAATGTATACAAATAAAAGCTGCCGAATGGTAGCTTTTTTTGTGTCAAAATAAACATTTTACAATCGATTCGCATGATTATCAAATGAGTATACTGCTAGTAAACAAAACAAAATCTCGGTTCAAATGTTAAGAAATTAACGAATGAGAAATTAGTCGGAATACTTAATTAAAAAATGTGAAATTTGTTTTTCTTTAATAATGTCTAAAAGTATGACATAATTTTCACAGATTAGCGGGAAAAATAACCCTATTCATTGGATCGAAATCGAATGATGACGAACGTGTCAATGTGAAAGAAAACTAGAGGTGAAGAAATGGAAAGATTACAAAAGGTCATTGCCTATGCAGGCGTTGCATCAAGGCGCAAGGCAGAGCAATTGATTTTAGAAGGTAAAGTTAAAGTAAATGGTGTAGTGGTTCGTGAGTTAGGAACAAAGGTATCTAATTCCGATACAATTGAAGTAGAAGGTGTGAAATTAGAAAAAGAAGATAAGGTATATTTCTTACTTTACAAACCACGTGGAACAATTTCTGCAGTTACAGACGATAAAGGACGCAAAACTGTCACAGATTTATTTCATCATATTCCGCAACGTATTTTCCCAGTTGGTCGTCTTGATTATGATACATCTGGATTATTGCTATTGACAAATGATGGAGAATTTTCCTATATGTTGACACATCCGAAATTTAAAATTGACAAAACATATATCGCTCGTGTCAAAGGTGTGCCAACAATTGAAGGACTTAAAAAGCTTCAACGTGGGATCAAATTAGAAGATGGTAAGACAGCACCTGCTAAGGTAAGCATGACATCTTTCGATGAAAAAGCGGGCAAAGCTATTTGCGAAATTACGATTCATGAAGGGCGCAATCGCCAAGTTCGTCGTATGTTTGAAGCGATTGGAACACCCGTTGTTAAATTAAAACGCGAACGCTTTGCTTTCTTAGATTTATTTGGCCTTACTCCAGGAGAATACCGTGAATTATCAAAGCATGAAGTAAAGCAACTACGTGTGTTAGCAGAAACAGGAAAGCTTGATTAATGCAATGGTGCCAGAAGAAAGTGTGGATACCACAAGAGGTATTTGGATGTTTACACTTTCTTTGTGGTGAAATCGTTCATAAATCATTCATAATTAATAGCTAAGTGTTTTTGTATCATTTTGCTATAATAGGTGAGAATAGTACACCTAGTAGCAGTTTGTTCAAAAAAGCTGTAACACATTTAATCCGGTATTGTTGACGTCAATGTGAAAGAAGCTTTTACATATTTATAGACGTATAGAGAGTGAAAAAGTTCTATTTGTTTCTTCAATATGTAAAAGCAACGCAAGCCGTAATTGATAGGGGGTTTATTAACTTGGAGAAAAAGAAAAAACGTCTTGTACTGCGAACTGTCATTTTAGCTGTGTTAGCGTTGGCAATCGGGTACACAGTATATGGAACAGCAACAAAGGAAAAAGTAGAGTTAGTAGCAGTAGGCTCTGAGGCACCTGACTTCACGTTAGTAGATTTAAACGGTGAAAAACATAAATTGTCGGATTATAAAGGGCAAGGGGTATTTTTAAATTTCTGGGGAACTTGGTGTAAGCCTTGTGAGAAGGAAATGCCCGCAATGGACAATCAGTATCAAGAATTTAAAGATCACGGTGTACAAACATTAGCTGTCAATATTGCTCAAACAGATTTTGAAGTACAGAATTTTGTCGATCGATATGGGTTGTCATTTCCAGTAGTTATCGACAAAACAAAAAGTGTTATGACTGCTTATAATGTAGGACAATTACCTGCAACAGTGTTAATTGATCCAGAAGGCAAAGTGGCCAAAATTATTACAGGTGAAATGACGGAGAAAGATATTGCTTCGTACATGGAATTAGTGAAGCCAAATAAGGAGTAAATGACGATGGAAAAAATCATTTGTGCTTGTGGTCATAGTAATCCATACGGCACGAAGCTTTGTGAGAAATGTGGTCGTCCTTTAACCGAAGAAGAAAAACAAAATAAAGTTGTTGATATGCGCTATGATGGTATGGCCATTCGCTCCAAAACATATAACAAATCATTTGTTGATAAAATATGGAATTTCTTCTCAAGTGTTAAAGTTGGTATATCCTTAATTATTATCACATTAATTGCTGCTTCAGTCGGAACATTACTACCGCAAGAGTTTTACGTAAAAGCTTCTGATATGGAGAAGGGGGCTTATTACGCAGACGTATATGGTACATTCGGTAAAATCTATTATACGTTGGGGCTTTCGGATTTATATAGCTCATGGTGGTTCCAGATTTTAGTTGGTATGCTAGCAGTTTCAATTATAGTGGCAAGTCTTGACCGAGGCATTCCACTTTATAAATCATTAAAGAATCAACGTGTTAAAAGACATGAAAGCTTTATGAAGCGTCAGCGCATTGTTGCAGAAGGACAAGTGTCAGCGAGTGCGGAGGAAACGCTTGATAAAGTGGCTCAAAAAATGACTGAGATGAAGTATTCTGTTCGTCGAGATGGTAGCGCTCTCTTAGCTGAAAAAGGACGCTTTTCTCGTTACGGTCCGTACATAAACCATGTAGGTCTCATCATTTTTTTAGGTGGGGTCATGCTACGTCTAGTTCCAGGCTTCTATGTTGATGAATCGATATGGGTGCGTGAAGGTGAAACACGAGCTATCACTGGAATGGAAGGCTATTTCATTGAAAACCGTGACTTTATTTTAGAAACACATGATAATACACCTCAAGGTGAGCAAGTTAAACAGGGTGTGAATGTAGTGGCTAAAAACTTCCAGACCGATATTACACTTTACAAGCAACCTGAAGATGCATTGCCTGGGGATACGGAAAATCTAGAAAAAGTAAAAGACTATTCTATTCGTGTAAACCATCCTTTGAAAGAAGATGGCTTTGCCCTTTACCAGATGGATTATCGTCTAAATGAATTAAAACAGATGAACTTTGAATTAATTAATAAGACGACAGAGAAATCATTAGGTAAGGTAGAGATTGATTTAACAAATCCTAAAAAAGAATATGATTTAGGGAATGGTTCATCCGTTCAAATTCTTGTCTATACACCTGATTTTGATGGATTTGAAAATGGAGAACCTCAGACTAAAACGTCTATTCCAAATAATCCTGCATTTTTATTTAAAATGACTACACCAGAAACTCCTGAAGGAGAAGTAAGCTTTGTTGAAATTATGCAGCCTCCTTTAGAACCACTGGGTGAAAATAAATACAGAATGAAATTTGCTAGTGCAGAGATGCGTGATATGTCAGGTATTACGGTGCGAAAAGATAGTACCATCCCTATTCTGTTTGTTGGTGGGGTCATCTTTATGATCGGTGTTGCCATTGGCTCTTACTGGAATCATCGTCGTTTATGGCTTCAAGTGGAGCCAGACGGCCGTGTGTTAATGGCTGCCCATGTCAACAAAAATATGTTCAGCATGAAAAAGGATTTAGATGCTGTTACAACATTTGCTGCATTGCCTCCGTATAAAGATCAGTTAGAGAAAGATGAGGCTAGCGAAGAGTCCACTACTGGTGGCATTAAAGAAAAGGAAGGTGACAACACCTTATGAGTTTGATTGACTTAAGTGGAAACTTACTATTTGTAGCGTTTATTGCTTATCTAGTTGCGACATTATTATTTGGTGGTTCAATTAAGCAAGGTAATGCTACTGGTAAAAATACTGGCAAATGGGGCAAGCTTGCCATTGTGGTTACTATAATTGGTTTCCTATCACAGCTTGGCTATTTTATTACGCGTTGGATATATACAGGACATGCGCCAGTAAGTAATATGTTCGAATTTACAACTGCCTTTGGTATGTTCATTGTCGGCGCGTTTATCTTAATTTATTTTATTTATCGTTTGACGGCACTTGGATTAGTGGCATTGCCTGTTGCGCTTTTGATTATTGCTTATGCAGCAATGTTCCCGAAAGAAGTAAGTCCTTTAGTGCCTTCATTACAAAGTCATTGGTTAACAATTCACGTTATTACAGCAGCATTAGGGCAATCTATTTTAGCCATTAGTGCTGTGGCAGGACTTATTTACTTATTAAAAGTAGTAGATTTAACAAAGCCCTCTAAACAACGTTTTTGGTTAGAAGCCGTTATGTACTGTCTTGTAGTCGTTGTTGGATTTGTCGCGGTAACATCTACATTTAGTGCGATGGATTACGAGTCTAGCTATAATTATGTGGATAAAGAAGGAACTACTCGTAAAATTATTTACAATTTACCTCCAGTATTCGGTATGAATGAATATGAAGTGATAGAAGAACATGGCATGTCGCCATTAGTAGAAATGCCAGCGTTAATTAATGCAAAAAAATTAACAACCGTTGTTTGGTCATTACTGGTAGGATCTGTGTTGTATTTATTAATTCGTTTAATTGCTCGCCGTCGAATTAGTGCCATTTTCCAACCACTTGTTAAACGTGTCAATTTACAATTACTTGATGAAATTGGTTATCGTTCAGTGCTGATTGGTTTCCCTGTATTCTCTCTTGGTGCTTTAATCTTTGCGATGATTTGGGCACAAATTGCTTGGAGTCGTTTCTGGGGTTGGGATCCAAAAGAAGTATGGGCTCTTATTACATGGTTATTCTATGCAGCATTCCTGCATTTACGTCTATCAAAAGGCTGGGAAGGTCGAAAATCTGCTTGGTTAGCACTAATTGGTTTTGGGATTATTTTATTCAACCTAATTGCTGTTAACTTAATTCTTGCAGGTTTACACTCCTACGCGTAACCTGTGAAGCAACAAGCCTTTTCGCTGTAGCGAAGAGGCTTTCTTTTCTTTTCAATATGTGTCACACCATGTACAATAGAAGTTAGAGAAAGATGGAAGAGAGGGATCGTGAAAGTGTCAGAAAATATTTCAGTATTAGTAGTAGATGACGAGGATCGTATTCGCCGCTTATTAAAAATGTATCTTGAGCGAGAAGGATACCTTGTTGACGAGGCCGAAAATGGAGAACAAGCGATCGAGAAATCTTTAGAAAAAGAGTATCACTGTATTTTACTTGATATTATGATGCCTGAAAAAGATGGGCTAGAAGTGTGTGCAGAAATTCGAGAGCGCGCAGCAACACCAATTATTTTATTAACTGCTAAAGGCGAAGAAGCGAACCGTGTACAAGGCTTTGAGCTTGGTGCAGATGACTATATCGTTAAACCATTTAGTCCTCGTGAGGTTGTGTTACGTGTGAAGGCTATTCTACGTCGTTCACAGGCTTTCTCACCAACGACTAATGCATCTTCTTCAAAAGATTTAGTGGTGTTCCAACACTTAATGATTGATCATGATGCACACCGTGTGACTGCAGAGGGCATTGAGGTTAATTTAACACCGAAAGAGTATGAATTGCTGTACTTTTTAGCGAAATCGCCAGACAAAGTATTTGACCGTGAACAACTACTAAAAGAGGTATGGCATTATGACTTCTTTGGTGATTTACGTACAGTGGATACACATGTAAAACGTTTACGTGAAAAACTCAACCGAGTTTCTGAAAACGCTGCTAAAATGATTGTGACGGTTTGGGGCGTTGGATACAAATTTGAGGTTGTCAATGAATAGAATATGGAATAGTGTTGTCGGGAAGCTATGGGTAACCATATTGCTTCTCGTTTCATTTGTATTATTTGTTTTCACGGTATTAATGCTGGAATTTCTTCAAAATTACCATATGCAGCAAGCAGAAATTTCATTGCGACAAACAGCAGCAACAGTAGCAAGTATAGTAGATGACAATGAAACAGCCGAATCTACCTCGGAATTATTAAAAGATATTTTACCTACAGGGACCAATGCATTGATCGCTATCAGTCATGTTGAAGTGTCCTTTGCGATGCAAGAGGGTGTCAACAAAAAAGAAATACAAGATACTATTTTAGCCAATAAATCTTTTCATGAAGTGTTTCAATCAGATGAACCGATTATTAAAGAAATGATGATGCCTTCTTCAACTGATCAAGAAAAGATGGAATCTTATGTCGTACTTGGTTTTCCCCTAAATGTTGAAAATGCAGTACATGGAGCTGTCTTCATCTACCAAAGCCCAGATGCGTTACATAAAACGTCTAAGGAAACAACGAAAATTGTCTTTTTAGCAGCCTTCATTGCATTTGTGTTGACGACATTCTTCGCATTCTTCCTTTCTTCACGGATAACTTCGCCATTAAGAAAAATGCGTGAATTAGCTTTTGAAATTGCAAAAGGGAATTTTGAAGCGAAAATGCCCACTACTCAAAATGATGAAATTGGTCAGCTTGCCGTTGCCTTCAACCAAATGGGCCGTCAATTAAAGCATAATTTAGAGGTTATCAATCAAGAAAACGAACAGCTTTCTAATATTTTGACATCTATGACAGATGCAGTGATAACATTTAATCGGGATCGTACAATATTATTAAGTAATCCACCAGCTGAACGTCTAATGCAAAAATGGTTTGTGAATAAAGGCTCACAAAGTGCAAAACCTATTCCGCCAGAGCTGTATCATATGCTTGATCATGTACTGATGTTTGAGGATAAACTAGAAGAGGAAATTGAAATGGATGGCAGCTATTATACATTTACCATTAGTCCTCTTTATAGTGGAGAAATGATACGTGGTGCTGTCGCTGTTATTCGTGATATGACTGAACAGCATCGCTTAGAAAAACTAAGATCGGATTTTATTGCCAATGTCTCTCATGAGCTTCGGACACCGATTGCCATGCTCCAAGGTTACTCAGAAGCATTAATGGATGACGATTTTATTCAGGATCAGGAAGAGCGAAATGAGATTACCAAAATTATTTATGATGAATCGAAGCGAATGGGTCGCCTTGTGACAGATCTATTAGATTTGGCACGCATGGAATCAGGGCATATGACGCTTTATAAAGATGAATTACCAATTAATTCTACATTCGAACGTATTACACAAAAGTTTGCACAGGTAGCAAAAGAAAAGCATGTTCGTCTGTTGTTTGAAAGTGAATTTAATGACGAGGCCATGATTAATATAGATGAGGATCGCATTGAACAAGTGCTTACAAATTTAGTCGACAATGCCCTGAGACATACAGATGAAGGGTCTGTAACTGTGAAAATAGAGCAGGAGCCGACATTTGCTAAAATATCTGTTCAAGATACAGGACATGGCATTCCTCAAGAGGACTTACCCTATGTCTTTGAACGTTTTTATAAAGCCGATAAGGCACGTACTCGTTCCAAGGGTGGAACTGGTCTTGGCTTAGCCATTGCTAGAAATATTGTGAAGGCTCACTCAGGTAATATAATGGTAGACAGTGTGTTGAAAGAGGGTACGACCTTCACGTTTTATTTACCGTTCGATTAATAACAAGTATTGCTATTAATTGGCTGTAACTTCTATGAATGTAAGACGACAAATATTATAGAACGGGGGTGGAGTGCTTTGAATGACTCCGTGTTCCATCGACTATACGATGCATATCACCAAGACGTGTTTCAGTTTTTAATATATTTAGTAAAAAACCGTACACTTGCCGAAGATTTAGCACATGAAGTTTATGTACGAGTGTTGCGCTCATACGATCAATTTGCAGGCAATAGTAGTGAGAAAACTTGGCTATTTGCTATTGCTAAAAATGTAGCGATTGATCATTTTAGAAAGCAAGCTGTACGTCAAAAGCATTCACATGATTTCTTTGACTGGGAAACGGAACAGCTCCATTCAACCACACCATCACCGGAAGATATGCTACAGGCCAGTGATGAATTTATGCAGGTAGAATCAGCACTTGAAAACTGTACAGGCGATCAAAAAATGGTTATTATTATGCGCTATTTTCAAGATTTATCGATTGCAGAAACAGCGCAAATACTAGATTGGACAGAAGCTAAGGTAAAAACGACCCAGCATCGAGCCATTAAATTTTTAAGGCAACAGCTACAGCCGATTAGAGAACAGGAGGCGAAACGGCAATGACGCATAAGCCATTTGATGATGAACAGCTTGAACATGTCTTGAACAATGCCCCTAAGCTTTCTGACCGCCGTTCAAAAGAAGAAATATTAAATCGGTTAATGGCAGATGCTCGCTTGCAGGATAATAGTCACCTTCAAGAAGCGATACAACAACCTATAGAGAATGAAGAAGCACAACAAGAAAGTAAACCTTTAATTCAAGATGAACGACCATCACGATTTAAGTTCCGTAAAATGCCGATTTTTACGAGTGTAGCAGCAGTTTTCGCGATAACGGTACTCGTTGGCTTCATGTTGATGAATAATGACGCTAGCCAAAAAGATTTAGCTAGTACGCCAGAAACGGCTAATTACTCTACGTTACAGGAAGATCGTTCTGCCAATGAGGCAGCTACCCAGGATGAGGCACTTCAATCCAGTATTGTATCGGAGCATGAGCGTCTGTTATCTTTACGGTCATCTGTCTATGAGGAAGATGTGAAAGATGCTGTCGTATTTCGTATTGGTTTGGCAGGACGCGATGCAGAAAGTGTTCCAATGACATATGTGATACCAAATGAGCGTGTAGCAACTGATTTTGGAACAGAAAAACCTTCTACCTTACAGATGTATGAAAAATATGCTCCTCAAATAGATGAAGAAGCCAAAGGGTTTACGGATTATCATCCATTTAAAGGTGAACTGAAGGAGAAGGAAGACAAGCTTGTCCACGTTTTACCAAAGGACAATGACTATGATATTGCATCAGCTACCGTTAATGAGTACAAAGGGACTTTAGAGGATACCTTCTCGGATTCTGAATATACGGAAGTTGAGATTCAAAATGAAGATGGCACACCTTATGAGTTTTCTCAAGAGGGTGAGCCAAGTCAAGCCATGTCATTAACAAACGCCAAGCATTTTAATTATTACTTATACCAAGATGAGAATGGGGCAGAATATCTGTCACCAGATTTCCGTCAAACATTTGCTAATGTTACAGAAGCACTTACACTAATGAAAAACAAAAATGATGATGTTTATGTAACAGTGGTTCCTGAAAACGTAACATATACCGTGAAAGAGGAAGCGGAAGGTGTAGTCGTAACATTCGACATTCCCTTAGATTTAGCATCGATGGAGCCAATTCGCGCTACCCAATTGATTGAAGCGATGATGTTAACTGCTGCTAGCTTTGACCAACAATTACGCTTAGATAATGTGGTCCAAGAAAGTTGGGAAGGATTCGATTTAAAAAATTATTTGCCAAAGCCTGTGGGGCCAAATAAACAATATATGCCTTAGGCAGAATCAAAAATGGAGCATTCCTGTAACATGGAATGCTCCATTTTTACAATACATACAAATCTAATCGGATTTTTTTAAGCAGAACTGTTTACTTTTTCTTGATAATTAATTATAGTAAGGTTGTAGTATAAAATAATATGATTCATCTTCGGGGCAGGGTGAAAATCCCGACCGGCGGTAATAGAGTGGTGAACCGTTAATGTTTCCATTAACTCGAATGGTTTATGCTTCGCTCTTCAGCCCGCGACCTGTGCAAATTTATTTGCATGGCTGACTTGGTGTGATTCCGAGGCCGACAGTTAAAGTCTGGATGGGAGAAGATGGAGGTACGATCGTCATTCATTGTTATGAAATAAACTATAAACGAGCGCTTTTTTGTATGGCTTTTTAAACGGTGCTCAAAAATAGTTTAAATTGACGCTTATTCGTCATGCCTTTCTCCCTTGTGCTCTTCATGCATAAGGGTTTTTTGTGCTAACATTGAAAGATCGTCACCTTTCTTCTTGCGAGATTGAATCAGCAAAGAGGAGAGAGTTTTCTATGAAGAAAAATGTTAAACTTCAATCGTTTATTACGATTGGCATGCTGAGCAGTATTTCGTTTTTATTAATGCTTTTTAATTTTCCAATTCCACCATTTCCAGCATTCTTGGAAGTCGACTTTAGTGATATGCCTGCATTAATAGCAGCCATCACAATGGGGCCTGTAGCTGGTATTTTAGTAGAATTATTTAAAAATGTATTGGATTGGATTTTCTCTGGAACGCCAACAGGTGTGCCAGTAGGTCATATTGCCAACTTTGCAACAGGTATTTTATTTATTTTGCCAGTAAGCCTTATTTTTAATCGCTTTAAAACAATTGCTGGTCTTGTTGGAGGTTTAGCGACAGGAACAGTCGTAATGGCAGTAGGCATGAGTATTTTAAACTACGCTGTATTTTTACCGATGTACACATACTTCTTAGGAATGGAACCTGTTGTAGGTGACTCACTTTATAAAATGATTATCGCTGGGATTTTACCATTTAACATTGTAAAAGGTATTTTATTAACGGCTATTATGGCGTTTTTATTTACTACTATGCGCAAGTGGATCGACCGCCAGCGTTCTATCTATATAACAAAATAATTTTTACTAACCTCGGGTGAACATACCTGAGGTTTTTTTGGTGGAAGGAATGATGGATAGAGAAAGGTGTGAAGAATAATAAATATAGAAAAAAGTAATAGGGTAAAACAGCTAACTAGTACTTTATAAGTATAATCTAGTCGAAAGCTATATTTTCATGTAAAATAGAGAAGAGTTTAGAATGTTTGAGGAGTTTGAAGAGATGAGTGGAAAAAAAGGACAGTGGTCTAGTAAATTAGGTTTTATTTTAGCATCAGCTGGTGCGGCGATCGGACTAGGAGCAATTTGGAAACTTCCCTATGTAACGGGACAAAGTGGTGGAGGAGCATTTTTCCTTATCTTTGTGTTATTTACCTTGTTAATAGGACTACCAATGTTATTGTCCGAGTATGTGTTAGGACGTGGTACACAATCCGAGGCTGTAACAGCGTATAAAAAAATTGCCCCAACTAAGCCAGGCTGGGCTTGGATTGGTCGAATGGGCGTGCTAGGCTGTTTTTTATTATTAACTTTTTATAGCGTAGTCGGAGGTTGGATCTTTATTTATAGCGGGCTAGGTGTAGCTGGCGCGGTAATTGATCCAGCAGTAGATCCAGCTGAATTATTTGGAAAAATTATAGGCACGCCATGGATTACACTAGTTGGTCTAGTGTTGTTTACATTAGCCAACGTACTTGTGATTTCATTAGGTGTACAAAATGGGATTGAAAAAGCCAATAAATGGATGATGCCGTTACTTTTCATAATGTTCATTGTCCTTGTTGTGCGTGCTGTTACATTAGATGGGGCAATGGAAGGGGTAAAATTCTTCTTATGGCCTGATTTCTCGAATATTACGGGTAAGGCATTATTAGAAGCCCTCGGGCAATCGTTCTTTGGGTTAGCAGTTGGCTTTTCTTGTCTAGTTACATATAGCTCTTATCTAAAAAAAGATGTCAGTCTTCCGAATTCAGCAGGTTCTGTAGTGTTGTTAACCGTGCTCGTTTCATTTTTAGCAGGTTTAGCGATTTTCCCTGTTGTGTTCGCCTTTGATTTAGAGCCAGCAGCGGGTCCAGGTTTGCTATTTATGGTACTACCAACAGCATTTAGTCAAATGCCATTCGGTGAAGTGTTTTTAGCCATGTTTTTATTGCTATTTTTATTTGCTACATTAACGTCATCATTTAGTTTATATGAGATTATCGTCGCAGCATTTATGGAGCATAGTCAGAAATCCCGTCCCATGTGGACACTTATACTTGGTATAGTCGTATTTATTGCAGCTATTCCAGCAGCGCTTTCTTCGAGTGTTTTATCGGATATAATGATTTTCGAGAAAAGTATCTTTGATGCAACCGATTTTTTAGTGTCGAATATCATGCTTCCGCTAGGGAATTTATTCATTGCTATTTTTATTGCCTATGTAGTAGATAAAGAATTTGTGAAGAGAGAATTGCTAACGGGTAGTCAAATGGGACAAGGGTATTATTCGACATATCGTATGTTAATGCTAGTTGTTGTACCGTTTATCATTCTAGTTGTGTTTGTTAATATGCTACTGCAGTATTAAAGAAAAAGAAAAGGGTGTATTCCGTAATAGGAAATACACCTTTTCTTAGTGTTACAAAACAAAACAAAACAGTCAATTGAAAGGTAGAAATGGATTTCTGTTGCTGGCTGCATGCTTTTCTATGGACGAGCGCCGAACTGCTTCCGCTCCATGTAGGGGCTCGCCTGTCTAGTTATCCCATGGAAGTCAAATACCTTCCACTTCAATCCAAAAAACTAATCTTTTTAGCGAAGGTTTTATAAAGTATAAGAGTTCATTACTCTTTATGAAGAGGTGTTGTCACTCAGCACTTCACTTCACTTCACCACATTGAAAATAAGAGCCTATCTCCTCTAAGAATACAGATAATGGGTAGATTTGATCGCTATGCTACTATGAGGTAAAGCCTGCTTTGTAGAATGGTTGATAGCGTCACTCCTATGGGATTTAACGGCTCATCGGACGCCCTCCTGGAAAGGACGTTGGCAGAACGGAAATCAACCTCTCGCCTTGTAAAGTTACTATTTCTACCGTTGACATCTTCTTTTTTAACAACATAAAAAGGTGTATTCCGTTAATAGGAATACACCTTTTATTATGCTTATAGAGATTAATAATCGTTAAGTGATAGTTCACCTAGCCAATCTTCTTTAATAATCTTCCTTGCTTGTTCTTCACTTTCGGCAATAGGGAATACTTTATCAACCTGTGAAATAGCGAATAAGTTGCGAATGAAATCATCGACGACAATAATGGCGATTTTCTTATCTTTTACAGACACCTTCTTAGCAAAATTAACGATCATCCCGAATCCAGTACTATCAATATTTGTTACCCTTTGCATATCGATAATGTATCCGTGTTTTGTGTCTAAGCTAAGTGTTTGCAGCTCTGACTTTATTTCTTCAATCATCCCGTATTCTAAATCGCCTGTAAACGCAATCACAATATAATCAGCCTTTGTGTCAATATTCATTGCAATTTTCTTCTGATTCATCCTATAGCGCCTCCATTTTTCTTTTCTTGTTTGGGGATTTATTCAAACTTAAATTTATTCACTTCATTTTGTAATTTATCAGCAATTGATGATAACTCATCTGAGCTTTGTGTAATTTCGGCAACAGTCGCATATTGCTCTTCTGAGGTTGCGGCAATCTCTTCTGTAGCTGCTGCAGCGTCCTCGATGATGCGAGAAATATCTTGAATGGCTTGTTGCACATCTAGGGAGTTGTCGTTAACATGTGTAAATGCCACTTTCATTTGTTCGACACCTTCTTCAGTTTCGACCACTTTCTCCACGATTTCTTTTAAGGCACTTCCACCTTTATTAATGATCGTTACTTGCTCCTCAACAGCTAGTAAATTACTTTCCATTGTCCGTACAGTCACAGAAGTTTCCGCTTGGATATCATTAATAAGATTAGTAATTTGTCCAGCTGCTAAACTTGACTGTTCAGCTAACTGACGAACCTCTGATGCAACGACAGCAAAACCTTTTCCTTGATCACCTGCTCGTGCCGCCTCGATGGCCGCATTGAGTGCTAACAGATTTGTTTGTTCTGCGATGCCAGTAATAACGGTAATAATACCACCAATTTCTTCTGAGCGCTTTCCTAATTTTTGGATAGAATCAGTTGCATAAGACACTGTTTTCGTAACATCACTTAGATGCATAATCGCTTCGGTGATGGCTTCTTCTCCTTTACGTGCGATATGAGTGGACTCGATAGCACTGTTTAAAGTGATTTCGGCTTTTTGTAAGCTCTTTGATACTTCCTCAATCGTTTTTTGCATCATTGAAACTATTCGTTCAGCCTGATCAGATTGAGTGGTAGTACCAACGGCGATTTCATTCATTGTTAGTGCAATCTGATTAGATGCTTCGCTTGTTTGATGAGATGATTCTGCCAAAGTGTGTGACGACTTTGCAATTTGATGTGCACTACCAGCCACAATCTTTATCGTCTCTGTTAAATGATTTTTCATACTACTAAATGCACGTGCTAATTCAGCGATTTCGTCTTTGCCTTTAGGGTTTAACAGTTTAACATTTAAATTTAGGTCTGCTAGTTCCTTGGCATTGGTACTTAGAATGTTAATAGGATTAACAATTTGCTTTTGTAAGAACCAACTAATTCCTCCGATCATTACAATGGCGATCACTAAGGAAATCGCTACATTCTCCAGTGCAGATTTTGTGGCAATGCCTATATAAGGAGCGGTAGGGACAGCGGTTGCCCATACACCGATAACCTCGCCTTGACTATTTACAATCGGATCATAGGCTGCTTGATGCAAACTTCCTAAGACATTGGCAGAACCGATAAAGCGTTTTTTTTCTCCCAGTACAACAGTAGCAACCTCGTCAGAAACCTTTGTATTTAAAGCGCGTTGACCATTATCCACTATATTGGTACTTATACGCGTATCGTTTTGAAAGATGGATACAGCATTTCCATTTGTGAGTTCTCCAACTTTATCAGCTACCTCAAAGTTTTCTACCATATTGATATCGCCCTTATAGAGTTGGTTGTTTTTAATGGACCATTCTCCAGGATATTTAGCGTCTAAATATTCATAGCTCAACTGTATATCTGATAAAAGCTTTGTATCAGCACTTTCTAATAGATTGTTCTTGGCAACAAAAAAATTGACTCCTGCTAAAAGGGAAGTAAGTAAAATAATACAACCAAATATAAGCAGATTCATTTTCTTTCGTATAGATAACTTCATTAAAACGCCCCCAATTTTACGTTTACTTTTATAGATGAATCTTTTTGGAAATACCAACTAAAAATTTTGTTTCAGAAATATTTTCGAACCAAATATGGTCGACCATATTTTTGACAAAAAATAACCCGCGTCCACGATCAGCATAATCAAGTTTGTCTAAATCGAATTGAAGAACTTTGTCCCAGTCCTTTTCGTCAATGCCTTTTGCTTCGTCAGTGACTGTTATTTTTATTTCTTCGTTTGATGGAGTTACATGTATTTGAATCTCCTTTTGAGCGGGTATATCAATTTTTCCCATAGCCTCTACGGCATTGATGACTAGTTCATGAACAACAAATCTTAACTCTCGTTTATAAGGTAGATTATATAAATCTGTATAATTCTCCATAACTTGATCAATAAAGGCTATAGCTTGTGTATCAGGATTTACATTGAGTGTGAATTCCATCTTCAATCACCTACCCTTTAATGTAATTGTTATTGAAACGACTGTGATGTCATCGCTGTAATCATTATCAAATAAATTGTACTTTTGAGAAAATTTTTGTAGTGCATAGCTGTTATCCTGTGAAGCATAAGTGTAGAAAAAGTCCATATCAATTGAGTTTTGCTCGTTCAATGTTAATAATCCATCCGTATAAAGAATAATACGATGCCAGCCTGATAAAGGTATTGTTTTTTTATTTATTTGAATAGTAGGGAATAGTCCGAGGATAGGCGTATTCGCTGGGAGGAAGACTGTTTCTCCATATTTTCCAAATAAAAAGCCAGAAGGGTGAGCCGCATTCACATAGTGCAAAGTGCCGTTTTTTGTATCGAGAAGTATGTAGATTGCTGTCATTAAAAAACGGTCCATATCTTCATCAGAAAATAGCTCGTAAATTTGGCGGTTAAGTTCTTGGATTACGGCTACTGGATCAATTAACTTAGTAATTATTCCTTTTAATAATGATCTGATGGACATAGTAACGAGTGATGCAGCTATGCCATGCCCCATTGCATCGTACAGAAGAATGGCGGTTAAATGGTCATTAATCTTAAACCAGCAGTACATGTCACCTCCTAGTGTATTGGATGTTACATAAAGACCATCAACCTGTATTTGCTCAAGATTTAATGGAGGAGATAGTGCATTCTTTTGGAATTTTTTTGCAATAAACAAATCTTTTTGAATCATACTTTCTTGCTGCTTTCGAAGTTTGGCTTCCCTCTGATATTTTAAGGCTACTTGAATTCGAGTCTTAAAATGAGTAAAATCAAACGGCTTTAAAATAAAGTCGAAAATGCCTGCTTCAAAAATCCTATCGATTGTTATGTTTTTTTCGTAGGTAGTAGATAGTAGGATAGGGACATCTATCCAATTTTTAAGTGCATGAATGTGCTGACAAATTTCCTCGCAATTGCTGAGTGTCATTTTCGTGTCAAGTACGATTAATTCCAGCTCATCTTTCAAAGCTGAATCTACTAAATAGTTCATTGCTGCTTCCGTTGTTGAAAAGCAATGAATATTGGGGATGCTGATACGATGAAAATACTTTTGCAGACGTAGCACATCATTACTTACGCTGCCAATAATTAATACTGACATGCCTACTTAATTCACCGCCTTATGTATCTATAACTAAATATTTCCTGGAAGCCAACATAATGATTTCTAACCATAATTATATACTCCGTATTTACTTATAATATGAATAAATTAAAATTCTAATTTGCTATAAATTTACCAATAAATATCGCATTATACAAGGCTTTTGTGATATAAAGTAAAACTTAATCAATAGGATTTTTGACATCTTGGTTCTTGGATAGGGTTCACGGGTTATCTTTTTAACGATGTTCTTGATATATCTCCATTTGATGCATGTAGAAGTAGTGAATGCTTCGTCTCGTCATGATATAGGCTGTTTATTTTTAGAATGACGAAGAATTTTTATAAGACTAAAGGCCTTTTGTAGAAAGTGGTAGTTTTGCCCTTTTTTAAAGATGAAAGATCTCGCTATTTGAGATGGAAATAGGGTAAGAAAAATTAATCTAAAATAAGGATTAATATATTCGATAAAAGGCATGTCATAAAACCTTACATACACATTGCTTATTCTTCAAAAATAATGTATTTTTAGAACAGTTATAAAAAACGTGTTAATAAAAATTACATTGGAGTGGTGAAGAATGAAACATTATACCAAAGAAGATATTATACGCCGAGTGAAGGAAGAAAATGTGAAATTTATTCGCCTACAATTTACAGATATTTTAGGGACAATCAAAAATGTGGAAGTTCCTGTCAGTCAATTAGGAAAAGCGCTTGATAATAAAGTGATGTTTGACGGCTCTTCAATCGAGGGTTTTGTGCGTATTGAAGAATCAGATATGTATTTAAAGCCTGATATCAATACCTTCGTGATTTTTCCTTGGACTGCTGAAAAGGGGAAAGTAGCTCGCTTTATATGTGATATTGCAAGACCAGATGGTACACCGTTTGAAGGAGATCCACGCGCCAATTTAAAGCGCGTATTGAAGGAAATGGAGGAGCTGGGCTTTACGTCGTTTAATTTAGGGCCAGAGCCTGAATTTTTCCTATTCAAGTTGGATGAAAAGGGGCATCCGACACTGGAATTAAATGATAGTGGAGGCTATTTTGATTTAGCGCCAACTGATTTGGGAGAGAACTGTCGTCGTGATATTGTTTTAGAGCTAGAGGGAATGGGCTTTGAAATTGAAGCATCTCATCATGAAGTAGCACCAGGCCAGCATGAAATCGACTTTAAGTATGCGAGTGCTATTGAGGCATGTGACAATATCCAAACATTTAAACTGGTGGTAAAAACCATTGCTGCACAGCATGGTCTCCACGCAACATTTATGCCAAAGCCACTATTTGGGGTCAATGGCTCAGGAATGCATTTTAATCTCTCCTTATTTGAAGGTGACAAAAATGCCTTCTATGATGAACATGCAGACTTGCAATTAAGCGCAACCGCACGTAGCTTTATGGCAGGAATTATGAAGCATGTGCATGGCTTTACGGCTATCACGAATCCACTTGTCAATTCCTATAAACGATTAGTACCTGGCTATGAAGCCCCTTGCTATGTAGCATGGTCTGCTCAAAACCGTTCACCATTAATTCGCATTCCAGCAGCACGTGGGCTATCTACACGAATTGAATTGCGCTCAGTTGATCCAGCAGCAAACCCTTATTTAGCAATGGCTGTAATTCTAGCATCAGGGCTGGATGGCATACGAAAAGATTTAACACCACCAGCCGCGGTAGACCGTAATATTTATAAAATGACAGCAGCAGATCGGGAGTTGAACGGGATTGATAGTTTACCATCCTCATTAGAATTTGCGCTGATTGAATTAGAGATGGATGCCATTGTTCGTGATGCATTGGGAGACCATATTTATGATAAATTTACAGCTGCCAAAGAAATTGAATGGAATAAATATCGCACACGTGTCCATAACTGGGAGCGTGAGGAATATTTAACGATGTACTAAAGGTGTTGGGGCTTTTTTAGCTCCAACTTTTTTGTGTGACATGAACTTCTTTTTGCTCTATCATAAGATTAAAGGAGTGTGGACAATGACACAGATAACTCAAGTTGTGACAATTCAAAACAATGATATTGTGCAATTTGAACTTGATATTAACCGTGCTTTAGTAGATTTAAAAGGCTTTTTCATACTTGATATCAAATACAATACGCTCTTTATTGGAGAGCAGACGGTCATCCATTCTGCTTTAATTATTTATCAGCAAAACAATTACACTATTTAACAAGAGGGGTCATGTCGATGAGACGTGACTTTTTTTATTTAAATAACGATAAGAGAAATACCCGATCTTCTGGAAATGTTAGGGGTAAAAGTGCTACTTCCTCTTTAGATTTCCATGCTATGTCATATATTAATTCATCGGGATCATGTATCATCATTTGTCCACCTGTTAAGATGGTTTGAAAATAGCGAACTTCCACTACTTCATTGTACTTATAATAAATTTCCTTAATAATATCTACTGTATAGCCTGTTTCTTCATAAACTTCTCGTATACAGCAAGTCTTAAAATCTTCCGTGGCCTCTTTTCCACCTGATGGCACAGTCCAAGTTTTCTCTTCATCAACAGTTCCTTGTAAAACCATTAATAACTGATTACTTTCATTCAAACAAATAGCAGCAGCACCTAACCATTTCATCGCAAAGTCCCCCTATATCTTCTCTTATACCGTTTTACCATTTAATAGAAACTCTTGTAAATATATTTTAGAAATATTTTGGATGTTTTTTGATTTCTACTACAATGGAATTTTAGGGAAAAATAGTGAGTGGGATAAGAAATTAAAAGTGGGGAGCTAGTCAAAAAATGCTTTCCATTTAACCTGTCCGAAGTTAGCATAAAAAGACAGGTTATGCAGCAATATCTATTTTAAGATGGAATCAAGGAGTGAGAGCAATGAGTTGGATTGAGTCGATACAAAAGGCCATTAATTATATGGAAGAACATTTATTAGAGGATATTACGATTGAACAGATTGCACAGGAGGTTAATTCATCTGTCTTTCATTTTCAGCGAACCTTTGCCATTTTGACAGATATGTCTATTGCAGATTATCTACGGCGAAGAAGATTAACGTTAGCTGCACAAGAATTGCTGGGTACTGAACAAAAAATAATCGATCTCGCCTACAAATACGGCTATGAAACTCCTGAAGCCTTTACTAAAGCGTTTCGAAAACAGCACCATGTAACGC
Organism: Lysinibacillus sp. 1 U-2021; assembly: GCF_029916965.1. Lineage (NCBI taxonomy): Bacteria > Bacillati > Bacillota > Bacilli > Caryophanales > Bacillaceae > Lysinibacillus > Lysinibacillus sp. 1 U-2021. The sequence goes on along the minus strand of NZ_CP123966.1, from coordinate 4,271,219 downwards.
CTAGTGAAGCAAGAAAGAAGCAAGGACCATTACAATCATATAATCGCCTGGTCATACAGGTAAGCTTGAAGGGAGCAGAACCAATGAAATATAAAATTATTGAAAAAGACAAGTTTCAAATTGTGGGTGTAAAAAGAACATACAACTGTCAAAATGGAGAGAATACTACGGAAATACCTCTATTTTGGCAAGAGGTAAACCAAAGTGGCTTTGATCACCAGCTATACCAATTAAATAATGGCACTGTCAATGGTGTATTAGGTGTTTGTGTACCTAATACTGAACAGGGACAAAAGGGCTTCATTGATTATTGGATTGCTACTGATCATGTAGGAGAGGTAGGAGAAGATCTCTTAACAATGGAAGTACCTGCATCCAAATGGGTTGTCTTTGAAGTACATGGACCTATGCCTGATGCAATGCAAAATACGTGGAAACAAATTTATTCAGAGTGGTTCCCATCCAACCCATATGAACCAGCAGGAACAGCGGAATTGGAGGTTTATCCTGAAGAGGATGCTTATCGCCCTGATTCGTATTCAGAAATTTGGATTCCAATTAAATAACAAGAAAGCCGAGGATGCTATACTAGTGCATCCTTGGCTTTTATTATTCTACTGAAAAAATTTACCCTTTTTTTAATTTTGTTAAAGATGTAAAATATATATATGTTTGGAATAAACGGTTTAACGACGTTTATTAATCGTTACATAATTTCATGAGGGGGTTAAGAAATGATGAGAGGTACGATTCAAAACAAACGTGTGGAAATTTCACAAGAGGACGCACAGCAATACTTAAAGTTGGGAAAAGTTGCGCATGTTGCAACAGTTGATGAGGAAGGTTTTCCTTATGTTATTCCGTTTGTCTATGTATATGAAGGGGAGGACAAACTATACTTGCATATTGGTAATCTTCGAGAAAGTCACTTTTGGTCAAATATCAAACATAATCCTAAAATTTGTATAGAAGTTTGCGATATGGGTGATTTACATCCAGGCAAAAAATACGCGTGTCAATCCGCACTAGTTTATCAAAGTGTTGTTTTGTTTGGACATATCGCAAGAATTGAAGAGGAAACGAAAAAAGAGTGGTTCTTTGATGCGTTACTGGAGAAGTATGGCAATCCCGAATGGACATTTGAAAGAGAAGGCTATCCAATTATGCCCAAAATTGAACTATTTGAAGTAAAAATAGAAAAGCTGACAGGGAAAATTAATCACGGCATGTATCACTAATTAAAAAGGCTAAGTATTGGTTGAATTCTGCCATGCTTAGCCTTTTCTCATTAAGATTTTGTTAAAGTGTAAAGTTGTAGAGTATCTTCAGTATTATGCTTCTCTTGGTAAATGAAGTTCAATTTTTTTAAAACCTTGATTGAATTGATATTGGCAGCGTCAACTTCTGCCACAATTGTTTCCATTTGTAAGTGCTTAAAGGCATAATCAATTAAAGCAGTTATAGCTTCTGTTGCATAGCCTTTTCCCCAATATTCCTTGCTCAAATCATAGCCAATCTCGGTTAGAGCATTGTCATAATCAATCATATTAAAGCCACATGAGCCAATGATATGTTTGGATGCCTTTTCAAAAATAGAGAAGCGGATTGCCTTATGTTGCTTAGTTAATTGTTCTAGAAGTTCAATCATTTCCAAGGCCTGCTCTTCTTGTGTAAACTGGGTAATATTCATATACTTGGTTACATCAGGATCAGACCAAATAGCTAATAAACTTTTAGCATCAGCTTTCCTCATTTTTCGTAACCGTAATCTTTCCGTGTCGATATGGTCAATCAATACTTTTACCTCCAAAATTATAATGATGTTGGATGAAAAATATTGCTATCTGCGCATAAGTCAGTCCCTTCATATGGATTTAAGTTTATTATAATAGAAATGATATATACTGCAAAATACTGGAGGAAATAGCATGATAAAAGTCTCGGAAGAGCAATATCCTATCATTAAACAATTTATTTCAAGAGCCCCGACATTTGTTTATAGTATACTAGATCGAATGATAGAAGGAGCTGTCTATTCCGATACAGTTGCTTTTCGAACATTATTATTCCACACGAAATCAGGGATATACTATGTATATGGCGCTGAAAGTAAGACTTCGATTGATCATCAGCTAGCCTATTGTTTGCAACAGGCTATAGAACAACAGAAACGGTTTACCTTATTTTCTTATTCAGAACAGTGGAATACTAAAATCGAACAATTGTTAAATAAACAGCTGAGAAAGCTAGAACGCTATACATTTACATTTGATGAAAATATTTATAATCATCGAGAGAAGCGTGGGGAAGGTGACTACGAAGTCAGAACTATTACTGAACCCCTGATTAAAAATTCACTGGAATTTGATCAGACATATTATGAGGAATATTGGGATTCTATCTCTAATTATCTCAAGAATGGTTTTGGCTTTTGTTTCGTACACAAAGAACAAATCATTAGTGAAGCCGTCTCTATTTTTAAATCAAATGAGTATGCAGAAATTGATATTATGACAGATTCAAATTTCAGAGGACAAGGATTAGCAAGTAGCATTGCTGAAACATTTATAGATCATTGTCTTGTCAACCAGCTAAAGCCTTGTTGGGATTGTGATATTTCGAATACAGGATCCATTCACCTAGGCACAAAGCTTGGTTTTACGACACCACAAAAATATGCTATCTATACAAAAAGCTAGCCCACGTGGTTATTAAAAACATCGTGAGCTTTATCTGCTTTTAAAAGAAACGATTGCGTAACTCAAAAACTCGATAGAACAGTCTAGCGTCTCTAGCCATTTTATTTGGTGCATTCATATGGGGGCGGAGGCATTGTTGAAACAATTCATCACAGTATTTTGTGCTACCGTGGCGTTCATAGCATTCATCATGCAGTTTACAGCAAGCATCCACTGCATTTGTAGGTGTACCTGGTCCTGAGCAGCCGGGACCACAGTATCGGTAGCCAGGATAACAAAAACCGAGCTTGCGATTTCTATTCATCTCCTAAACCTCTCTTTTCGATGTTTTTACTATAAAATATGTAATATTTCATCGTAGAAGAGGATAAAAAACTATAAGACTATTCTTTTTGATTTGTAAGGTTCCTGTAAGCTTAAAAATAATTAGTTGTAAGGATAGGGAGTTATGCTAGCTATAGCATAAAAGATAAGGAGCTTTTTCAACATGAATCCATCCGTTACACAAAAAGAACGAATCATTTCCTTAGATATTATACGGGGATTAGCATTATTTGGTATTTTATTTATTAATGTAGGTGCTTATCAGCTCATAATAGAAGGTGCACCAATGCCTGATATGAGTGGAATGAATGGGGTTATTGATTCACTTATTAATATTTTTATAGAAAAGAAATTTTTCTCTATCTTTTCATTCCTATTTGGGGTTGGCTTTTATATTTTTGCTACACGTGCAGAAGCGCGGGGGGATAGACCGAGAATGCGCTTTGCAAGACGCTTATTTGCTTTATTGGTTATAGGTATTATTCATATTTTTATATTTTGGGGCTCTATCCTAGCCATTTACGCAGTGATTGGTTTTTTATTGCTACCATTTTACTCTGCGAAGGTTTCAACGATTTCTAAATGGTTGTTTACGATTATCGCACTGCATATTCTGGCACTATTAGGACAAATGTATATGCCGTCTAATGCGCTTTCGTCAGCTATATTTGGCTTTTTAGGCAATGATGCCGTAGCCATCTTTATTATGTTTTTAAGTGGATTTTTAGTAGCAAAAGCTGATTGGATTGGGCATATTGGAGCGCATAGTCAAAAAATAAAACGGTTGCTTTATAGTACTTTCCCATTCTTTATTGGATTCTCATTATGGATTTGGTTTGGCTCACAAGCAGATGACCAACAGCTTCAATCTATCATTGGCTTAGGGGTTGTTCCCACAACCTATTTTTACCTAAGTTGTTTATTTATTCTATTAGAACATAAAACAATAGCGAAGCTACTTCAGCCAATTGGACGTGTTGGGCAAATGGCCTTTACAAATTATTTGGCGCAAAGCTTTATTGGAACAGCCATCATTTCATTAATGGGGCTAGAAGTAGTTTCACCATCAGATATTGTAGTGATAGCGAGTATTACGTTTATCATTCAAATAATTTTTAGTGTGATTTGGTTTAAGTTCTTTACAATAGGACCATTTGAAAAATTATGGCGATATATGACTTATGGAAAAAAAGTCGTGTCCAAACAATCATAAAACACTGTAAATCCCAAACAATCCTGCTGTTTGGGATTTTTTTCTGCTAAAATAAATTGTATGTTTTTGTAAAAAATGAAACCTATAATGGTAGATATTCGTAAACTAGGTACTAGAAATAAAGGAGCGTTTATAATATGGCAAAGCAAATAAAAAAATATATGGCTGTGACAACGGCATCTTTGATGGCTGTACAGCTAGCAGCATGTGGAAATAGTGAAACTCAAACAGCAGAAGAATACCCTTTAACTACTTCTAATCAGGTAACGGAAGATCAAAATCAAGCAATTGCAAGTGATGAAATACAAAGTGTTTACAATAGTGAAATGGCTGATGCCTGTGATGAATGGCAAGAAGGTGATGATGGTTCCTTTGAATGTATCGATGAAAATTCACCTTACTATGCACAGCATTTCTTTAATGGTTTGATGTATGCAACGGCTGGAGCCATGATAGGAAGTGCGATATACAAAAGTCGCAATTTAAAAAATGGTACAGATCGAGATGAGCCAAGCAATGGTGGCGGTTCAGCAGTGCCACGATCGTCATCAAGCGCTAAGGATGAAAGTAAACCAACAAATGGCATCACAAACAGTACGCAAAATAAGGCTAGTTCAACTTCAGGTAGCTCAACTTCAAGTGGATCAAATTCTTATTCAACTGGACAAGGCTCCTATTCGACGGATAGTTCATCTAAGAGTTCCAATTCCTACTCCAATAGCTCTTCCTCAAGCACAGGAAAATCGGGCTTTGGTTCTGGTGGGGCATCTCGTGGCGGCTCGTCCTCCTCGTAAGGTTTGGATAGGGAGTGAAGAACATGATGAATCACACACAGCAACGACAAGCATTTTACTCAAAATTCCCTGACTTCTTTCCTGACTTTGAGGATTTAGAGTATGCATTATATGATGTTTTAGAATTGCCAAAGCAACAAATTGATCAACTTCATTATGCAACACAGATACTTTGGCGGATCTTTTTAAAAGTTGGGAAACAATTTAAACATTTATCGGTCGATCAGCTCTTAGCCTTAGGTATTCGACCGGAAATGATCCCATATATTCAGTTAGACTATTTACAGCAGCAATCAATTCTGGCACGATTTGACTTTATTTGTACAGAGGAGGGCTACATTAAATGTTTAGAGTTAAATGGAGAAACCCCTTTTCTTGTACAAGAAACCTTCAAGATGAATGAAGCACTATGTCAGCATTTTGGCTTTAAAAATCCCAATGATGTAACAGCCTTACAAAAAGCATTGTCGGGCGCTCTTTTTGATGCCATTCAATATTTACATCATGTCAAAAAGCCAAAGATTGTCATCACAGGAAAAACAGCAAAAGAGGACTACGAAGAGTATTGCCAGGTACAGTTTATCAAGTCCTGTATTCCTTTTACCATTGAGTATGTACCTATTCAAGAACTTATCATCTTTTCTAAGGACACGTCTGAGGTAGCACAAGGTCTATATACACCTACAATGGAGAAAATTGATATTTTATTTAGACCTGCACATCCTGTAGAGTTTTTAATAGATGATGTGGCAGCAGATGGTGATCGCATTGGCTTGCATCTTTTAGAGCTTGTCAAAAAACGAAAGCTAGCAATTATTAATCCACCTGCTGCCTATGTATTACAATCGAAAATCTTATTATGGTTAATATGGGAGCGGAGAAATGATCCATTGCTCTTTACTTCCGAGGAACGAGCAGCTATTTTGCAATATATGCTTCCTACATACCTTACAGCAGAACCATTTATTCGAGATGATGTACCCTATGTCAAGAAGCCTGTTTATTCTCGTGAGGGAAATACAGTAGAAATTTATGCAGGAAGTGGGCGGAGAGTAAATGCTTCCACATCCAAACACTATGATGATAATTTGTTTATTTACCAACAGTATGTGGAGATGCCTAGCAGAACAGTGCAGTTAAAAGAAGGGTATCACGCTAAGAAGTGGCTAATTGGCTCATTTGTTGCTGATAATCGAGCATGTGGTTTAAGCTGTCGGGTAGGCAATCAAATTACAGAATGGGATTCACATTGGTTAGCCGTTGGTTACAAGGAATAGCAAATCTATAGTGCTGAAAAACAAAACCACCCACAAAATTTTTTTAGAAGGTGAAAATGGATTGCCGTTGCAGGCTACTTGCTTTCCTGTGGGCGAGCGCCGAACTGCTTCCTTCGCTCCGCTCCGTGCAGGGTTTCGCCTGACTCGCTATCCCACGGGAGTCAAGTAGCCTTTCACTCCAACCTACAAAAGTGTTATCTTTTTAGCAAAGGTTTTCAAATAAAGTGAAGGTGTTCACTTCTTGTCACTCATCACTTCTCCACATTGAAAATAAGAGCTTATCCCCTCTATGAATACAGATAATGGGCGATTTTATTACTATGCTACTATTAAAAAAGTAAAGACACTTTGCAGAATGGTTGATTGGAGAGGAGCGGCTCATTGGACGCCCCCTGGAAAGGACGCTGGCGGAACGGAAATCAACCCTTACCTTGCCAAAAGGTATTATTCCTCCTAGCGATATTATCTTTTTTCAACAACATGAATTGGCGAGACTTTTAAAAGTCTCGCCAATCGTTTGGTCCTTATTCATTCCAGCCTTTACAGACATCAATCCATTCTTTATAGGGAGCATATGTTTCAAGTTCTGAAATGGTTACCTCAATGGCTGAATTACTACTACCGCACGCTGGAAATACTGTAGTAAAACGTTTTAAAGATTCATCTAAATAAATGGCTACGCCCTCGTTCACACCAAAAGGACATACACCCCCGACATCATGGCCGATCATCGTCTCCACATCATCTTTGGATAACATCTTTGCCTTCGTACCAAATACGGCTTTATATTTTGCATTATCGATTTTTGCATCACCAGCAGCCACAATTAAGATCGCTCCATCATCTATAAGAAAAGATAAAGATTTTGCTATGCGCTCTGGCTCACAGCCAAGCGCCTGTGCTGCTAATTCAACTGTTGCGGAGCTTTCTTCTAATTCTTGTATTTTGTGTTCTACGTGCCATTGTGCTAAATGGCGACGTACTTTTTCAATTGCCATATGTACATCCTCCTACTTGTATTTTGAGATTTTCGTAAAGATTCCCTTTTCTATAGTTGATATACCACCTTCATACAAAAAGCATTCATTAAAATCAAGACAAAATTAATTTTACCATAATTTTCAGAATATATAGTTGTGAATGCTTTAACTTTCGGGTACCATTGGTGTAAGGAGTGTAAAATTACACTAGGGAGGTCTTTGTATGCTTAAGTTTATACAAATAGTATCGATACTAATTGGTTTGTCCGTTGTGACATTAATGGTTGCATTCATTATCACATTAAGTGGTGGGCTGCATTTAATTAATTTGGTCTTTACTATACCCGTTTGTTTATTTATCTGGATTGTTTGTAGCATGTTTAAATGGACCAACACAAAAAAACGAAGGGGCTTGCTATTTGGTGTCATGGGAATCGCCCTGTTGATTGCAGCCATTAAACCGATTCAACATTATTATAAAATGAGTATTCCCACTGTTGATGCGGAAATTGATGTAACAGTCTATCAGCCATTTGTCCCTGGCAATGAAGTAGTGAAAAATAAAGCTTCCTTACAATTGACAGAGTCATTACCACGATTAGATGGAGCAACAGCCATGTACCCTTTATATGCGGCTTTTGTGGAGGCTACGTATCCCAAAGGGGAGTATCCTCCATATAATAGTAGAGTTCAAGTAAGTCGTACACCAGAGGCCTATCAAAATTTAATAGCTGGAGATGTTGATTTAATTTTTGTGGCAGCCCCGTCCACCTCACAAGAATGGCAGGCAGAAAAGGAAGGACTTACATTTGATATGACGCCAATTGGTCGAGAGGCATTTGTCTTTTTTGTGCACCGTAAAAATAAAATCGATAATTTAACACTTGAGCAGGTCAAAAAAATATATGCTGGAGAAATAACTAATTGGCGTGAAGTGGGTGGGGAGGATGAGGCCATTCGTGCTTTTCAACGCCCAGCAGATAGTGGAAGCCAAACGACACTAGAAAAGCTGATGGGCAATACGCCAATCATGGAGGCACCCACTGAAGATGTTGCATCAGGGATGGGCGGAATCATTCGGGAAGTGTCGCAATATCGAAATTATAAAAATGCCTTGGGCTTTACGTTTAGATATTATTCTACAGAGATGGTTGGTAACAAAAAGATCAAATTACTATCCATTGACGGAGTAGCACCAACAAAAGAGAATATTCAAAATGGTACATATCCTTTAGTGTCTGAATTTTATGCCATCACAGCAGGAACGGAAAATCAAAATGTACAGAAACTGATTGATTGGATACTTTCTGAGGAAGGGCAGGCAATGGTAGAAAAGGTCGGCTACGTACCAGTGGAAAATCATTGAATAGTTTGCTATACTAAGAGTAATAATCGAATAAAAGTTTTCTAGGGTTCCGTAGCGCTTGCTAGTCTGGTCCGAGAGAAAACCACAAATTGATTTTGTGACACGGAAGGATAAAAGCCTGGGAGATACTGTTTAAAGACAGTTTCTTCAGGCTTTTTTTGTTTGGCTAAAATCAAGTCATTTGGCGAATGCTGAAAAAGTAGTTGGATCATCCAATTAGTCGGCCGTGTCTTATAAAATGGAGGGATTTATGATGAATAAACAATGGATCAGCGTCATTGTAGCGGCTTGCTTTGAAGTTGGCTGGGTCATTGGGTTAAAGCATGCAACAAGTGTACTAGAATGGATTGGTACAGCAATTGCCATTTTTATTAGTTTTTATTTGCTCATTAAAGCAGGTGAGCATCTACCAGTTGGGACCGTTTATGCAATCTTTGTCGGATTAGGAACAGCTGGTACTGTATGTGCGGATAGCTTGCTATTTGGAGAGCCGTGGAAATTAGCAAAAATCATATGTATTGTTGTGTTACTTGCAGGAGTTGTAGGCTTAAAGCTTGTAACGGGAGAGCCTAAGGAACAAGAGGTGAGTGAATAATGGCATGGATGGCATTAGTTGTTGCAGGGTTATGTGAGATGATGGGTGTATATATGATTAGTAAATATAATAAGGCGAAGAGTATGAAAAATTTAGGACTGTTGATTGGTGCATTCACCTTAAGTTTTGCAGGCCTTGCCTATGCGATGGAAACATTACCGATGGGTACTGCCTATGCGATCTGGACAGGGATTGGTGCAGCTGGGGGAGCACTGCTAGGTATGCTGTTTTTTAATGAATCTAAGGACTGGCGACGCATTGTTTGTATTGTCCTTGTATTAGGAGCAGCAATCATGTTGAAATTGCTATCATAATTAAACAGGCACTCCTCTTATGCAGGAGTGCCTGTTTTTATATTATTTTTTTACGTCTTTTGTCCATTCAGCCACTTTATCTGGATTAGCATCAACCCATTCTTTCGCAGCGTCTTTTGGATCTTTACCATCCATAACTTCTAACATAACACTTTCTAAATCTTCTGCTGTCCAGTGGAAGTTATCGAGTACTGAATATACATCTGGTAAATCTTCTTTTAAGCCTTTACGTACGAATGTATTAATCGTTTCTTCTCCACCATATACACCCTTTGGATCTTCTAAGTATTTAAGATCATATTTCGCAAATTTCCAGTGTGGTGACCAGCCTGTGACAATAATCTCTTCCTTATCTTTCAGTGCTTTTGATAATGCAGTTGTCATCGCACCAGAAGAAGAAGTAATAAAGTTCCAATCTGCTAAATTATCATATTCTTCTAATGCTTTTTCTGTAGCAGCAGTAATGCCCGCACCTGGCTCAATACCAGTGATTGTATGATCTGCTTCATTAGATAAATCTTCAATAGAATTGACATCCATATAGCTTGGTACAACTAAACCGATTTTTGCACCAGCAAGGTTTTCACCTAGCTCATCTAAATCAGCTTTATATTTTTCATATTGTGAAGCATGTGTATGTGGTAGCCAAGCAGCAACCATTCCATCAGCCTCTCCTTTCGAGACAGCCTCCCACATGATCGCATTATCCAAAGGAGTTAATGTTACATCATAACCTAATTCTTCGAGTACCTGCCCAACAACATTTGTTGAGGCAATTTCTGTATCCCACTCAACATAGGCTAGGTTTACCTCCTTAGAATCACTGTTTTTTCCAGAACTTGAGCCAGAGTCGCCTCCACTACATGCAGCAAGCATGAAGCCTAGACCTAGAGCCATTCCTAACTTTGATAGTGTTTTCAGTTTCATCGAATCTCCCTTTCTCTTCATCATTTTGTATCAAACTGCCGACATCCATCGGAGGATGGTAGCTAGAAAGATGATATTTTTATAATGCTTTCTTTTTATTAAAGCTTTGTGTTAAACGGTCAATAATAATCGCGAAAATAACTAAGCCTAATCCTGCAACGAAGCCATTCCCAACTTGGGTACGTTGTAGAGCTGTTAATACTTCACGTCCTAGACCAGGAGCCCCGATCATAGAGGCAATAACTACCATAGAAAGTGACAGCATAACGGTTTGGTTAATCCCTGCCATAATGGTTGATTTAGCAAGGGGAATTTCTACTTTAAATAATTTTTGGCTAGCTGTACTACCATAGGAGTCTGCAGCTTCCACTAATTCTTTTGGTACTTGACGAATACCGAGGTTTGTCATACGTACAGTTGGGGGTAAAGCAAAGATAACGGATGCAAAGACACCAGGTACAATACCAATGCCAAAAAAGGCAACAGCTGGAATTAAATAGACAAAGCCAGGCATTGTTTGCATGAAATCTAGTATTGGTTTAATAATGTTTTCAGCTACCGTTGATTTTGACATTAAGATACCTAGTGGAATACCGATGATGATGGATATAATACTGGAAAAGATCACAAGCGTGGTTGTTTCCATAAGATGAGTCCATAATCCTTGGTTATAAATAAACAACAAGCCGATTAATGAGAATGCAGCAAGCCCTAACTTTTTGCCTGAAACGAAGAAGGCAAATATCACGACAAGAAGTATAAGAATAATGGCTGGGATACTAATTAATAAATCAGTGACCTGATTCATGAGTAGTTTTCCGAATTGCTGAATAGAGTTAAAGAACGCTGAAAAATTACTCGTCAACCAGTCCATAGCTGATTCTACCCACGGAGCTAGTGGTAATGTTGGAATATTATCTAAAAAGTTATTCATGTGCTTCGGCCTCCTCATCGCTAGTTGACAGTGCTTGGATGACAACGCCCCTAATTAGTACACCAAGCAAGCGACCATCTTTCACAACGGCAATAGGAGTAGGAGAATTATAAATCATCCCTAAAATATCCTGTAGTAGCATATCTGGTGGAACTGTTAACACTTCCGATTGCACAATAGAATGGACGGTTTGCTCTTGCTTCTTCGCTGCAGCCAGTGCATCGTCTGCAGTGATATAGCCTTTTAAATGTCTATTTTTATCAACAGCCATTAATAAACTAACAGCCTCTTGACGCATACGCTTTAGTGCCACTTTAGGGCCATCTAGGTCTGTATTGACATAAACTGGACGTACCATGACATTTTCAGCTGTCAATACTTTAGAACGATCCACATCTTCCACGAATGTCTTGACATAATCATTTGCTGGGTTGGTTAATATTTCTTCTCCCGTACCAATCTGAATGATAGAGCCATCCTTCATAATGGCAATGCGATCTCCAATGCGTAATGCTTCATTTAAATCATGTGTGATAAATAAAATTGTTTTTTTCAATGTTTGTTGTAGATCGAGTAGCTCATCTTGCATTTCCTTGCGAATCAATGGATCAAGTGCTGAAAATGCTTCATCCATTAGTAATATTTCAGGATCATTAGCAAGGGCTCGTGCTAAACCAACACGCTGCTGCATACCACCTGATAACTGATTTGGATACTGGTCTTTATAAGCGAGTAATCCGGCATTTTCTAAAGCCTGTTCAGCTTTCGCTTGCCGTTCTTCTTTTGAAATACCTCGTATTTCAAGGCCATATTCGGTATTTTGAAGTAATGTACGATGGGGGAATAAACCGAAGTTTTGGAAAACCATGCTCATTTTGTTTCTTCGTACAGACCGTAGACTTTCTTTTCCCATAGTAGAAATATTTTCTCCATCGATATATATATTTCCGCTCGTTGGTTCAATTAGGCGGTTTAAAAGCCGTATAAGCGTGGATTTGCCACTTCCTGACAATCCCATAATAACGAAGATTTCTCCTTCGTTGACAGTAAAGCTTGCATCGTATACACCAACAGTTGCACCTGTTTCTTTTAAGATATCAGTCTTGCTTTTTTGTTGCTTGACGAGTTCTAGTGCTTGGGGAATATGTTTGCCAAACACTTTTGATACGTGTTCTATTTTAATTTTTTCCATAGAAGCACTCCTTTCGTAGATTATTACTATGTGAGGATAATGATACCCAAAAATAAACAAGTAACAACCTTACTGTAACAAAGGGTTGTTACTTTTGTCAAATCGACAAATAAGAAAAAATCCGTTTAAACGCTGTTATATCAGCGCTTAAACGGATTTTAATTTGGGTATAAAAAGCTTTGAACTCTAGCGAAACTTTCATCATTTCCAACAAAATAAATTATGTCCCCTTCTTCAAATGAGACATAAGGACCAGGGGATAATAATAATTCATTGCCACGTCGAATACCAACGATGGTACTAGAAGTATTTTGCCAAAAATTTAAAGCTTGTACAGTTTGATGGATGCATGGACTCTCAGCTGTCATTTCTAATTGATAGGGAATGAACGGATTGACTGATCGGTAATGCTCTGTGCGGCTAATTAGTTGCTTTGCCTTGTCTTGTAAATTAATCAATTCATGATGTTGCTTCTGAATACTTGTCAAAAGCTCATTTTGTATTTCATGAATCGATTGTACATCATGAAACTGTCTGACGAATTGAGCCGCTTTTTCATACGATTTTATAATTACGCCGCTACCTTTTGAAGCTTCAACAATTTCTAAGTCTTGCAAAACGGCAATTGCTCTTCTTGCAGTCTCAGCAGAAACATTATATTGACTGGCAAGAGAGGATCTTGCATATATTTTATCGCCAATGCTGTATTTTCTTTCAACAATCTTGGAGGCGAGATCAATGGCTATTTGTTGATATTTTGGTTGCTTTAGTTGAACATTTTTTTCTAAGTTCATGTTAAACTTCCTTTCGTCATTACAGTACCACAGCTTATTATAGACTAGCCTGCACAGAAAAAATAGCATCTCCATAAGCTAGTAGTATATGATGAAAAAGTAATAATAAAATTATCATCTCTAATAATTATAATGAAAGAGTAATAGCTGTCGATTGACACTTTTTAGTTATTATTATAAACTAAGTTACGTTATGTAAGTAATGTGAAAATACAAGTGTTCAGTTGGTGAATTTAGCCAACTATTTCTATAGAAGGTTGGAGATTAATATGACAATTACAACTAAAGTGATGGACTTAGTAAAAGATAAAATGGCATTAATAAAGCATACAAATACAGAGAATATTTGCCTAGTTGGACCAGTGAAATTACCTGTAAAACAAGGCGATTTTTCTGCAACTTTTCAGTGGTATAACTGGCTTAAAATTGATGCGAATTTAACTAAAGAAGAAATCATTGATGGATTAGCCGCTGCTAATTTAGCATTTTTACAACAATCCTCTGTGCTTGTATATGGTGATTTTACCCATTCAGAAGAGGCTTTAATCCGAATGCATAGTATTTGTCACACAGGCGACATATTTGGCAGCCAGCGTTGTGATTGTGGCTACCAGTTGCACGAGTCTATGAAAATGATTGTTGAGCATGGTTGTGGTGCTATATTTTATTTAGCTGATCATGAAGGTCGTGGAATTGGACTATTCTCTAAATCTCTTGCTTATTTATTGCAAGAGGAAGGGCTCGATACAGTTGAAGCAAACCATGCACTTGGCTTCCCAGATGATACACGATCTTATGACGAAGCACTTGCGGTATTAGCGACACTGCGTACCAAACCTGTAACACTCATTACAAATAATCCGAAGAAATTGGCTGCATTACAGGCTCGTGGCATGGCTGCGGAAGGGCATGTTCCTTTATGGGGCGGTTTGACAGAGACGAATCGTTTTTATTTAGAAACGAAAGTTGAAAAATCTGGACATATACGTGAAAAGCAATAGGTGGAGGTTGCGATGATGATGAATATAGATGAAAAATATATGCAACTGGCTTTGGATTTAGCAGCTAGTGCTAAAGGAAATACGAACCCTAATCCACTTGTTGGGGCTGTAATCGTGAAGAACGGTGTGATTGTAGGCACAGGTTTACACAGAAAAGCAGGGGAACCACATGCTGAAGTGCATGCTTTTCGAATGGCTGGAGAGCATGCACTGGGTGCTACGTTATATGTAACGTTAGAGCCTTGTTCACATTACGGTAAGACACCTCCTTGTGCCAATTTAGTGAAGGAATCTGGTGTCAGTCGAGTGGTAGTTGCTATGCAGGATCCAAATCCAGCTGTAGCAGGTCGTGGCATCCAATTGCTACAAGATGCAGGAATAGTGGTGGAAGTAGGGGTTTTAGAGCAACAAGCGCGCCGTTTAAATGAGCGTTTTATTCACAATATGCTTACGCACCGTCCTTTTGTTATTTCAAAATTTGCTATGACTTTAGATGGGAAAATTGCTACGCATACAGGACATTCAAAATGGGTAACTGGAGAGGTTGCCCGTGAGGATGTTCACAATATTCGTCATGAAGTAGATGGAATTCTAGTTGGTGTGGGCACAGTCATTGCTGATAATCCTTCTTTAACAACAAGGCTTAAGGAAGGATATGGAAAAAATCCGACACGTATTATTATGGATAGTTCTCTACGTACACCTGACAATGCGAATGTCTTGAATACAGAGGATGCACCAACGATTCTTGTTTGTAGTGACGACGTAAGCCAAGAAAAGATTCATTTATTTACAGAAAAAGGTGTTACAGTTTTACCGGTACAAAAAAATGAATATGGATTACAGATTGATGAAATGCTTGAAAAGCTTTATATACATGGCATAACAGATATTTTGCTAGAAGGTGGAAGTAAAATGAATGCTTCCTTTTTACAGCAAGGTGCAATCGATAAATATGTAGTATATATAGCGCCTAAAGTTTTGGGTGGAAATCTATCGTTAACGCCGTTTGCTGGCTATAATCCCTCTCTCATGCATGAGGCATGGAATGTTGAGTTTGCTTCATTTGATAAAATAGGCGAGGATTTGCGTATTATTGCTTATCCAAAGCATGGTGAAGCAAAATGAACTATCAAGCAGATGTCTGTATAGTAGGGGCAGGGCCTGCTGGTGCATTATTATCCTACCTACTTGCTAAAAATGGGCTGACAGTGATTTTATTAGAGCAAAATGTAGCGCTTGGTCAGGCATTTCGTGGCGAGCATTTAAATGAGGAAGGGGAGGCTGTTTTAAAAAGCCACCATCTTTTCGAAGCAGTTGAGGCACTCGGTATATTACGAATGGAGAAGCTTGAGTATTATGCTGGTGGCAGAGCATTTAAAACAATTCTTCCAGATGAAGCCGTAGGACATTTAGGCATTCATGTACCACAGGCAAATTTATTAAAAGGAATTTTACAAAAAGCACAGCTGTTTCCTAACTTTACATGTCTGCTACATACAAAGGTTACAAAGCTGATTGCGGATGCTACTGGTCATTATAGGGGCGTTATGGCGATAAAAAACGGAGACTCTATAAAAATCGATAGTCAGTTAATTATCGGTGCGGATGGTCGTTATTCTACGATTCGTAAGCAAGCACATATAGATGTTCAGAAACAGAAGCATGGCTTTGATTTACTGTGGGCTAAAATTCCTGCACCAGCAGATTGGGAACCATCTATAAAAATGGCACTCATCGATAATAAGCAGCTGTCATTGTTTACACAAGTTGGTGGTTATCTTCAAATAGGCTGGAATATTGAGCAAGGTAGTTTCCCTCAGCTTCGAAAACTAGCATTTACACCCTTTATCCAGCAGCTTGTGGAGGCATTTCCAGCATTAACGAAGACAGTGCAGGCACAGATAACTTCCTGGCAGGATTTTGTTTTGCTTGATGTCTTTAGTAGCCATTGTAATAGTTGGGGGACAAAGGGCCTTGTCTTACTAGGAGACGCCGTTCACACAATGACACCAACAGGCGCGTTTGGGTTGAATAGTGCACTAAAAGATGCAGATTGTCTTGCATCATTGCTAAAGAAAGACACATTAGCACAATTTAACGTACAATATTTTCAACAAATGCGTGAGCAAGCCATTGAGGAAGTATTAGCAAAACAAATTGAAAAAGAGCAGACATTTGCTTCTAACTTTATAAATAAGGCTTCGTGAAAGGACGAACAACTAGATGAAGTTTGGCTTTGATATAGATGACACATTAATTGATTTACGAGCACATGCCTTTTCACTTTATAATAAAAAGCTTGGCAAAAAGGTTTCCTTTGAAACCTTTCAAGCAATACAACGAGTAGAAATTCATGAACCATTTGGATTAACAAACGAGGAAGGTTCTGCCATGTGGAATAGCGTATTGGAAGAGATCTATTTTACGGATTGTCCATCTTTTGATGGTGCTTTAAAAGCCCTCCAAGCTTTAGCAGAGCAGGGACATGACATTTACTATATCACATCTCGTCCAAAACAATATTGTGGGCAAACAAAAGCTTGGATGGAAGCACAGGGCTTTCCAATAACAGACGGTCATTTTTTTTGTGGCATGCAAGATGCAGAAAAAGTAGCCATTATAAAAGAGCTGGCTTTAGATATTTATGTAGATGATAAACCAGCAGTACTTGAGACACTTCATGATGTGACAACTAAGGTAATCTTAAAGAATCAATCTTATAACCAGCATGTAAATCTTCCACGTTTATATGATTGGCAAGAGTTTCAAACGATGTTATCAAAATAAAGGATTGGTGCAACGACTAACCGTTGTACCAATCCTTTTTTTGCTAAAATCGACTAAGTTGAAAGGTAGATAAATCTTGTTTACTTTTGCCTTCTACAATTAAATCTGCAAGAGCTTCCCCAACGGCACTACTAAATTTAAAGCCATGACCAGAAAAACCTGCAGCAATCACAATATTCTGATGTTCAGGTAAAAAGTCGATAATGAAATCTTCATCTGGTGTCATCGAATACTTACATGTTTTTCCGTATTTAAGCGTTCCATGCTGAGGCATAAACTGATCAATAAAGTTTTGTAAGTCAACAGCATCAGATGCATCAAACGGACGTAGAGGATCGTTTGGATTAACCACATCACCACCATCGTGTCGTCCAAGCTTTAACCCCGCTCCATTAATACTTGGAAAACCGTAGTAGGTTGAATCGGCAAATTCAAAGCAGTAGGCTGGGAAAACTTCATCACGATACAGCTGCTCATCTGCCTCAAACCATGCAAAGGTTTTCCGCGTTGGTGTGACGGGTATGCTCACGTCTACTGTTTGTAGTAACTCTGTTGCCCATGCACCCGCCGTTACTATTAATTGCTTTGCTTTATAGCTATTATGTATTGTTTGTACCTGTACAATATCACCAGCTTGGATAGCCAATACTTTTTCATTGGCTCGGAGGCTTGCCCCTGCCTCTAAGGCTAATTTTTTATAGGCTTGGATACATGCTTCAACACGAAGGACACCAGCTGTAGGTTCAAAGCAAGCAACTAAATTATTTGGCAAGTATAACCCTGGCCATTTGTTCATCGCTTCAGCAGGTGAATAGTGTTCAAGTGCTAAATTATAGAGCGCAGCACTAGCCTTCACATTTTGAATGAAGGCACATGTTGGCTCTCCAATATTAACTACACCAGTTTGTATAAATAAGCTTTCATTTGCTAAAGACTCTAGCTCTTGCCAAAGCTCGCCAGCTCTTTTTACAAAAGGTACATAGCTAGCTCCCTCACCATAAGCAAAGCGAATGATTCTTGTATCCCCATGATGACTACCTTCTTCATGTGGTGGCGTAAAGGCATCTAGCATAAGTACATTTTTTCCTTCCTTTGCTAAATAGTAACCAGCCGCCATCCCCATGGAGCCAGCACCAACTATTATGACATCATAGTCCATTCTAATCCCTACTTTTTTGCTCTAGTATAACAGATTTATAGGGAAGGAAACAGAAATTTTAGAAAATAAATAGACACAGCACCTGCAATCCGAATGGACTAGAGATGCTGTGCGTTGTAGATAGCTACTATTTTGAGCGTGGTAAAATTTTATTAAGGACAATCGCTACGAGCGCAGCGGTTGCAATAGGCGAACCAAATAAATACTGCACGGTTGTAGGTAAGGAATACAGGAAATCATCAGGTAATAATGTCAATGCTAACGTTAAAATAACAGGAATCGCGATGACATACATTTCCTTTTCACCAATATGTTCATTTTTCATGACCTGTAAACCACTAATGGCTATTATGCCGCAGACGATCACAAATACACCACCAATAACAGCTGAAGGAATTGCTGAGATGAGTGCTGCTAGTTTACCAGAGAAGCCGAAGACGATAAACCAAATACCTGCTGCTATAAAGACACGACGGCTCGCAATCCCAGTGATAGAGATCACACCTGCATTAGTAGAATAACCAGTAACAGGAGTGGAGCCAAGTAAAGAAGCAATAAAGCAGCCAATTCCTTCACCAATCACACCACGGTTAATTTGTTTATTTGTTAAAGGTTGGTCGATGACATTGCTAATGGCAAACCATGTTCCTGTTGTTTCAGCCATTAAGACAATATATATAATGACCATGGTGATAATAGCAGAAAAATTAAAGCTAAAACTAAAATCTGCAAATGGAATTTGTGGCATGCTAAACCATTTAGCTTGCGATACAGGAGATAAATCTAAAACACCCATGATATTTGCTGCGATACTACCAGCAATTAAGGCAATGATGACAGAAGCAATTCGGAATAGACGTCCTTTTTGATGGAAGACTGTACCTAACATGACACAAATAATTAACACGAATGCTGAGATCAGGGCTAAATAAATGTTTTGATTTATGGATGCACCTGCTCCATTAAAAATATTATCACTTAAACCAACAGGCATTAAGGACAGTCCAACCACAAAGATAATCGTTCCACCAACAATTGGTGGAATAAATGTTTGGACAATTTTATTGAAGATACCTGTATAGCCTAAAATAATAACCAAAATGGCTCCAATTAAACTAGCACCTAGCACAGTACTCCAACCTAAATCTCCACTACCACTTGCTGCATAGATCCCAACAATGGCACCAAGTGGAACATAGGATGGACCTTGTGCCATCGGTAATTTCATACAAAAATGTGTTTGCACAATCGTCGCGACCCCAGCTGCAATAAAGGTTGATTGAATCAAGGCGCTTGCCTGACCAGTTTGTAGACCGATTAGCATGGCAATTAAAAAGGGCACCACATAAACATCCATAGCCATAACATGCTGTAAACCGAGTAGAGCAGACTGACTGAACGAAATTTTTTCATCTGGTAACACGGTTAATTGTGTTTGTTTTGTTTGATTAGTTAGTTTTCTATGTTGTGTTTCCACGAAGTTGTACACCTCAAAATAATAGATTTTTATTAGAGAATAAGAGAATGATTAGCCTCTCGTATGAACTTTATTTCCTTGCACCCATACCTCGCGGATATTTTCGGGGCGTACAAGATACATGATTTTTTGGAATATATCGTGTAAATCTTCATTTTGATCAAAAATCGGAAGCCTAGCAGTAGGAATTTTTGTATCGATAATTTGTACATCCCATGTATAGTTTTCCTGTAAACGGCCAATTGGAAGACTTAAGCTTTCTCCACCACCAGCTGTCGCAAGATAGAAGGCCTCATTTATTGTAATGCGTGAATTTGGGACACCACGTTTTTCGGCGGAAATGGTTGTATCTACACCATCCTCTAGCATTCTTGATGACATAACAGCTTGTCTTGCATTATCAAAAAGACTTGGAGAAAATCCGCCTGAAACATCTGAACCTAGTCCAATATCAACGCCCATTGCATGAAAGCGGGCGATTGGAATCACGCTGTTAGCAAAATAGGCATTAGAGATTGGACAATGGCCTATGGCAGTGCCAGTTTCAGCAAATAATCTGGCATCCTCATCGCTTAAGAAATTACAATGAGCCATGACAGATTTATCACCTAACAAACCAAAGTCATGTAAGGCGGCGGCATCATTTTTGTTGAATCGTTCTTTGACGTAGCTGTGCTCCCAGTCACTTTCACTACAGTGTGATTGAATATGTGTATCATATTTCGCAGCTAATTCACCCAAACCCTTTAAGGCACCGTCTGTACAGCTTGGAATAAAGCGGGGAGTGACAACAGGATAAACACCCTGTTTAGTCGTTTTGGCTAAATTTTTTACAGCTAAAATAAATTCCTCCGTATCCTCTAATGCGGTTTTTGTGTTTTCATCTCGATAAAAATCAGGATTCTGTTCAGGATCGTCCATGACTACTTTTCCGACTAATCCTCGCTGTCCCTTTTCAGCACAGATTTTCGCTAAAAGTACACTGGCCTCCTTATGAACCGTCGCAAAATATAATGATGTAGTTGTACCATTGGCAAGTAGTGTGCTTACTAAATCATCATAAACTTCTTGAGCAAATGCTAAATCGGAGAATTTTGATTCGATAGGGAAAGTATATGTGTTTAACCAATCGTAAAGAGGAATGTCTAAAGCTGTCCCAGATTGTGCCCATTGAGGTGCATGTACATGCAAATCGACAAATCCCGGTAGGAAATATTGCCCTTCAGCTAATGCATGGAAGTTATTTTGATCTTGATATGTAATTAAGAGTTGTTGGTAATCAGCTTGTTCAGGAGCGACAGTTTTAACAATCATGCCGTCAGCATTAATGAAAAATAAATAATCTTTTAAAATGTGAACGTCAGTAGCAGATTTACTAGTAAAAGCTGTTCCTTTGAAAATATGCGTATATTCAGACATAAAAACCACCTTAATGTTCGTTTATTGATAATAACACGGATTATTATAGGCTATAAAAACTATTAAGTCTACAAAAAAACGAATATTAGTATGGTGACTAAAGAAACATATACACCTTTTTAACTACATTTTTACAGCTTTGACAAGCGTTGATAGATAACGAAAGAAGGCACCTATTTGAGAGTGCCTTCTTTCTACATAATCGATTCATGGATGATGTGAAGAAAATTATTAAAGGATGTGGAGTGATGCAATTCATTTTTTCTTGTACAAAGGTAGATCGGTCGTTGGATATCAATGTCCTTAATAAAAACGCGGGCAACTTGCTGCTGTAGAATAAAGCTAGAAGCTGCTATGGATGGTGCTAGCATCGTACCAAAACCTGCTGCAATGGCATGTATGGATTCATTAATTCCGTCTAGTTGTAAACCTACTTTCGGTGGAGGAATTTTATGCACTTTACATAGGGCATTTAAGTATTCTTTTGTGGAACTACCATCCTCCCTTGTGACGAAGGGCTGCTGCATAAGTTCTGCAAGGGACACTGTTTGACCTGCCAGATGATGATTGTACGGCACAATAAACCAATAATCCAAATTCATTAGAAATTGATAATTAATATCAGCATGATGTCCATCTTCTTTGACGATAAAAGCTAAATCAGCTTTATAATGGAGTAAATCCTCAATCACTTGCTGGGAATTGGCGGTCTTTAAATGAATATGTGTTGCTGGATAAACTTGTTTAAATTGAGCTAACCATTTAGGTAGTAAAAAATGGGAGGGAACATGCGTGGAGGCAATTTGCAGTTCTTCATTGCCCGTATTTTTAAGCTGTTCAACTTTATTTTCAATATCAGATTCTAGATCAAATAAGCGCTGTGCCTGTTTGTATAAAAAAGTACCATTTTGTGTTAGCGAAATGCCCCTACCTTTGGCTTCTAGCAGTGTCAAGCCTAGTTCTTTCTCTAAATTTCGAATTTGAATGGTTACAGCAGGCTGACTAATCATAAGTGTCTGTGCTGCTTTGGAAACACTATTGAGTTCAGCCACCTTTGTAAATAAACGTAGAGCATGTAAATTCATGTCATTACACCTTTCATAAATTTTTTTTATGCTTTTATATACATTATATATTAGATTTATTAATTTGCGCTCTGTATCCTTTTAATTACAGTAGAATATATGAGAGGGGGGTTCATCATGAATCGACAACATGTAGGAATTGTCTTTGGAGGAATTTTGTTATTGGTTGTTGCAATGGGGATTAGTCGATTTGCCTTCACACCGATTCTACCCTTTATGCGTCATGATGTAGGATTTTCATTGGAAGTGGCTGGGTTTTTAGCTTCAAGCAATTATATTGGTTATTTCATTGGCGCATTATGGGCAGGGTTCATTTATCGACAACGTAAAAATGTTTTGATGGCAAGTGTTGTTACCAATGTCCTATCTGTTATATTAATGGGCTTAATAGAAGTGTATAGTGTCTGGCTAGTTCTGCGTTTAATTGCGGGCATTACAGGGGGCCTTATTTTTGTGTTAACATCGAGTATTATTATGGATTACTTGGCGAAGCATTCATTATCACGATGGTCTGGCTATGTATTTAGTGGAATAGGCTTAGGGATTGCTATTTCAGGTTTATGTGTACCTGCTATAGAAGCAAGATTTGCTTGGCAGGGTGCATGGTTAGGCTTAGGGATTTTATCAGCAATTTTTTTATTTATTACCTCTTATTTATGGAGAAGTTTAGTGGTGCAGGACAGCACAAAAGTTACGAAATCTCTTGATACAAAAATGACAAAGGGTTTTATGCCATGGTTGATTTTATCCTATGGCTTAGAGGGGTTAGGCTATATTATTACAGGTACTTTTTTAGTCGATATTATTCATAATATTCCTTCTCTTCAAGCTTACTCTTCCTATAGCTGGGTCATTGTGGGGCTAGCGGCTATCCCATCAGCTCCTGTTTGGACGGTCTTATTAGAGAAGTTTTCAGCTATAAAAATTTTGTTTGTGGCGTACATACTGCAAGTGGTTGGTATCCTGTTACCTGTTTTTGCACAAACGGTATGGAGCGTTTTACTAGCATCGTTTTTATTCGGTCTAACCTTTGTAGGTATTGTCACGCTAACTACTTCCTATGCACGACAGCTATTCCCGACAAAGAGCGGATTCGTTGTTTCTTTATTAACAACCTTTTATGCTTTTGGACAAATTATCGGACCGATTATCGCAGGAAAACTGGTTGAAGTTTATAGTAGCTATAAAGCAGCACTTATATTTGCTGGTGTCATAGTGTTTCTTGCATTGCTCGTTATGGTAATTGGTAGATGGCTAACTGTAAAAAAAGAAGCTGTTGCTGAACATACAATTTCTATATAACGCATAAAAGCCAGAAATCCTATTTGGATTTCTGGCTTTATCATTTACTTAAAGAAGCCGTGCCTCTATCTACATGGTATTAAAAAATAAAATAAAAGTCTATATATTTTTTTCTTTATATGGAAAAATAGACAAGTGCACACAGGACGTAACGTTACGATTTTACTTTGAAATGGGGACTGTAAATGAACACAGAACAAGCTATTCAACGCTGGAATCGATATGCGGAAAGGTATACAGCAAACTACGATGAGCAGGGGGATATTCATCGTGTCGTACTGTTAAATCCAACCATCTTTTCTTTGCTAGGTGAGATAGATGGAAACCATCTATTAGATGCAGGATGTGGAGAAGGCTATTTAAGCAGATTACTGGTAAAGAAGGGTGCAAGAGTAACAGCTGTTGATTTTTCACAAAAAATGCTAGACATTGCTATGGAAAGAACACCACAGCAGGAAGCTATTCAATTTTTACACGGGAATTGTGAAAATTTATCCTTTTTAGCAGATGAACAATTTGATGGTATTGTTTCAAATATGGTTCTCCAAGATTTAGAGGATTATCAGGCTGCTCTGTGTGAGATGTTTCGATTATTAAAACCTAATAGCACTTTTATTTTTTCGATTTTACACCCATGCTTTGTGACACCAAATAGTGGATGGATGAGACATGAGCAGCTAGATCAACAATACTGGAAAGTCCAACGTTATTTTTATGAAGGGGAGTATCACCAGCTAGATGCTGACCCACCGATAGTTCTATACCATCGAACATTAACAAGCTATGTGCAAGCAATTAGGCAAGCTGGATTTACGATTGATGCTATGGTAGAGCCTAAGCCATCACAAGACATGCTAGAGAAGTATCCTCAATTTGTGGAAGATTTGCATTGTGCAGATTTTATTGTTTTTAAATTAAGGAAATAAAGGAGAAGTACCCATGCGTTTATTTCATGTCAGTGAAGACCCTACTATTATGATTTTTCATCCTCGACTGCCTGAGCGACCAGATTTAGATGCCAAAAAAGGGCTAGTATGGACAATCAACGAAAAATGCCTGCCAAACTATTTAACGCCAAGAGATTGTCCGCGTGTCTGCTTTCATGCAGGAGATCAAACAACAGAGCAGGACAGACAGCAATATCTATCTCAAGCTTCACATGTAGTGGTCATAGAAAACAAGTGGTTAGAAGTATTGAAAACTACAAGTCTTTACCTATATGAGTTTGATAGTAAAGGATTCACTTTACAGGATGATATTGCGGGCTATTATACGAGTGAAATAACACAAATACCCATCCATGTCTCAGAGATCAATGATATAGCTAAAGCATTATTGGAGCGCAATGTTGAATTGCGAATCGTGGATAGCTTATGGGAAATACATGATAAAATCCAAACTACAAGCTTAAATTGGTCGATGTGCAGAATGCGCTTTGCACAACCAAGATTCTAAAAACAAGCCTCGTTATGCACCTATTGCATGGACGAGGCTTATTTATTATTAGACAGTCGATGTTTGTTCAATTGGTGCTGAAGAGATATTGACTAATTTCTTATCTTGATATGTAAAAATATAATCATAGTTTGCTGTTTCATTGAGCATCTTAGGTAAATAATATTTTAAGTCCGCAATACCTACATTTTCAGGGTGGAAAATCCAAGTAAGCTCCTTCCAATCAAGAATGCCCTCAGCAACCTTTATCGGTGTTACATAGGGAAAAGATTCAGGTAGTTCCGCTATAAACGCATACATACAGCCATAGTTAACAACCCCATCTGTCCAAGTTATTTTACCTTTATAGGTAATATCCTCAACCGTAATGCCTGTTTCTTCTTTAATTTCTCGTAAGGCACCAGCTAATGGTGTTTCATCCTGTTCAATTTTGCCACCAACACCATTCCATGCGCCCATCCACTGAGGCTTATCTCTATTCAATAAAAGGATATAATCTCCCTTCTTCAGAAAACAAATTGTAAATTCAGCCAAGTTTGTTCCTCCCTTTTCTTTAGTTATCTGAATTGGCAGGAGACCAGCCAGTCTGCTGACTCCAATGATTTGCTTGTTTTAAAATTTCCCATATAATCGGTTCTTTAGATTTTGTATAGTGTTGACGATTAAATTTGTATTTCTTAGCCAATTCATATTTTACCTGCTCATAGCGATGACAGTAATCTGGATGACAGCGCAAAAAATCTCGAAATAATAGGGCTAGCTGCTCTGCCCAACTACCAGCCTGTCGAACATGAATATGTACTCGTCTATCTCCTAGAGCCTCTCGAAAATAGCGTTTAGACTTGTCTGTATTTTCTGCTCGATAACTAAAACCTAGAGATTCTAATGGAATTTTAAATGCTGCCAATGGTGTAAACGATGCAACGGATATTTGTATATCAATTACAGGTTTTGCTGCTAACCCTGCTACAGCGGTTGAGCCAATATGATCAATTCTCAGCGCTCTATTTCCTAAGGCCTCCCGCAATTGACAGCCTATGCTATGAAATTCCTTAGCCCATTCATCTGTATAAGGTAAAATCAAAATAGGATCAGGCATTCTATCTCCTCCCTTGGTCTTCATAAAATTATTGTAGCATGCGTGTTATAGTGGAATAAAGATAGTAGAGGGAGTGAGAAAACGATGATTTTAATAAGTGCTTGCTTAGCAGGTTTAAATGTTCGTTATAATGGCACAAACAGTCTAGATGAAAAAATACAAAAGCTCGTGTTAGAAAATAAAGCTGTCACGGTTTGCCCAGAGCTGATGGGAGGCTTTTCAACGCCCCGCGAACCTGCTGAAATTGTAGGTGGCAATGGACAAGATGTACTTGATGGCAACGCAACAGTGGTTGAAAGTTCTGGACGAGATGTCACAGATTTATATCTGAAGGGAGCCTATGCAACCTTACAAAAAGCACTTGAGGTAGGGGCAACTCATGTCATTTTAAAGGAATATAGCCCATCCTGTGGCAGTGCAAAGATTTATAACGGTGCGTTTAATGGAACAAAATTAGCTGGCGAAGGAGTAACTACGGCATTGCTTCGAAGAAACAATATCGTCGTGCTATCTGAAGAGAATTTTTTTGAATGATTAAAAGGCCCCTAAACTAGTAGGGGCCAAATTTATTTATTCAACAATTAATATGCGAGGCGACGTTTTAGCAATTATTTTGGTCGAAATCCAGCCGCCAAAAATGGCAGCTATTACACTTACAAAGCTTATACCGATACTTGTTGGCCAGTTTATAACAAGCGGTAGTTCGAGTAAGCCATAATCTAAAATAATTGACTGAAGTGCAAGAGGAATTAATTTTATCCCGATAAAGATTCCTGCTAATGCACCCATTATGGATAGAAGTAAAATACCGATTGTAATCGACCATCTAATATTTGTTGAGGTCATTCCAATTGATTTATAAATGCCATACGTGCTACTTTCTTTTCTAACATTAATTCGTGATACACTAAAAATAATGATGCAGGTTACGATGATAAATAAAATACCAACGATTGAAAGGGGAATGACTAAAACGGCCACGACTTCTTTAAAGACGGCATCTAATAATAGCTGTTGTGTGACAGCTGATACTGAACTTTTAAAGTGCGTATTTAAATCCTCAACGAATGGCGTAGCGACTGTTTCATCTAAAAGATTAATCATACTTACCTCGGAAGTAGTGTAGGTAGTATTATAAACTTTAATAACCTCTGCTGTAATCCTTGCTGAATTCGACATATTTGCTATCGATTGATAGATTCCAGTAACAATAAGAAAATGCGGTTTCCCCTCAAGATAAACTTCTACCATATCGCCTATATTTTTATTTAAAGCGCGAGCTACATTGAGTCCAATCGCGATTTCGTTCTTACTGATTGGATTACGGCCAGACATTGTCACATAGCCAGCGGCATCAAAGCTACCCTCAATCACATTGACATTAATATTTAATGGGGGATTGCTGTCATTAGGAAGTATGCCTGTGAATTGATCAAGCCATGCATGATCTTTAACCCGTTCATCAGCCATTAAAAAATCTTCAAATTGTTGTTTTGTAAAAGTTTCTTTATTAGATACAGTTACTACTACATGTGAGGCATCATATCCCCATGAAGGAGATGTTTCTTTGATGGAAATAAAGCTATTTAATATGACTACACTAAAGACTAGTATGGCAGACGTAATGGAAGTAAGTGCAATAACAAGAATGGAACTTTTTATGTTTTTTGTGATACTTTTAAGACCAATTTGAAGTTGAATCGGTAGACTGCTTAATCGAAATAATCTATTCGAGCTGTTTCTGCGCCGATTCATTTTACTATTTGCACTTTCTGACATCCCATATTTGATGGCCTGAACAGGCTCTACATTTCGCGCCTTGTGTGAGTAGAAATAGGCAGTGAGTAGCACGATGCCAAATAAGATGAGAGCAATCACTATGTTAAATAGAGTATCTTGATGTATGGTTAAATGATTTCCTGCCTTCATATAAGATAAGGAGCTTTCTATAATTATTCTGGAAAGGAATTTACTAATGATGATGCCAGGTATAATTGCGACAGCAGATAACAATCCGAATTGTAATACGTAAGTGATACTTATCTCTCGAGAAGAAAGACCCAATGATTTGATAACGCCTATTGTTCTGTAATTCGTTAAAATGGCATCGGAAATACTAAAACCAATAACAAACAAGGAAACCAAAAGCATAGCTATACCAAAGGCGATCATAATAAAGCCAATGATTTTATTAATGATCAAATAAAAAGAAGCTATTTCTTCATATTCCATTTTAGATTCAAGATAAGGTCCCTGCAGATACTTTTCAAAATCACCCCAATAATTGGTGTTTTGCTGATAGTCATTAAAGCGTAATGCCATCATGTACTGATCAGATCCTGGCATGGTTGCTAAATGCTGTTGATAATCAGTGTTGTTCATCCAGATACGAGCATTTGTTGTAAAAGGGCCTCCGTATGGCATATCAACCACAATACCTGACACTGTTAAATTAAACGTGCTCTCACCTGTATGAAATTCAATTGCATCACCGAGCGAAATGGTAGCGCTTGATGCCAATGATGTGGGAATCCAAATGGTACCCTCAGGAGGAGAGAGTTGCTTTTCACCCTCAGAAAATAGTAATTGATCAATCATAAACGGTGTATTTGGCGTATTCATCATAAATAAATAGATATTGGATATTTCTTTCCCATTGAAGGTAAAACTAGATAAATTTCTATAGGGTATGAGACTAGAAGTAGTCACGCCTGGTTGCTCCTGCCACCATTCGTTTACAGCAATCGGGTTATGAATATTGTTACCCATTGTTAAAACTTGATGGGCACCATTTGAATCATGATGGGCTTTTTCAAAAATATTGTTTGTATTGGTCAGTATAGTGACAGAAGTCGCCAGTAAAAGTGTTGATAAAAAAATAAGGACAACCATCAGTCCATTTTGTATTTTCCGTTTTCTTATATAGGAAGAGCAAAGGGTTATAATCGCGTACATTTTTTACTCCTTCCCGGCAACATAAGAAAAGATAATGTGTTCCCGTTCTTGTATGCTGGTATGATCATATTTTTCAAAGTTTAAGATCCCATCTATTTTTCCATCCTGAATGATGATTAGGCGATTCGCACGACAAGCTGCCTTCATATCATGTGTAATCATGACAATGGATTGCCCATTTCTATTTAAATTCGTTAAGGTATCTAATACTGCTACACCTTGATCAAAATTTAAACTACCAGTAGGTTCATCTGCAAATAACACTTCAGGATTGTTGACCAACGCTCTAGCAATGGCAGCTCTTTGTTGCTGTCCACCTGATGTTTGAGAGGGTAATCGATTTCGTTGCTTTTCAAGTCCCATTAAACTTAGTAGTTGCTCCGCTTTTTGTATGACTTCCTTTTTATTTTTTTTCGCGATGTATCCAGGAAGAGCAATATTCTCTAGTAGCGTCATATCTGGAATGAGATTGCTACTTTGATAGATATAGCCAACCTTCTGTGAACGCAAAGTAGCTAACTTTCGTTCAGAAAAGGTATCAAGTTTTTCTCCTTGAAAATAAACTTCACCTGCTGTAAGGGCATCAAGCCCACTTAAAAGATAAAGAAGCGTTGATTTACCAGAACCAGAATTCCCCATAATAACGGTGAAATCCCCTTTATAAATGTCGACATTCATATTCTTAATAGCATGGAATTGTTCGCTGCCGGTTGAATAGGTTTTACATAAATTTTGGGCTCGAATCAGTATCTCTTTTTCCATGATAAGGCCTCCTTAACTCATTTTCTTTAGTGTAATATGTAATTATTAGTAAGTCCTTATGAAATTATTAATAAATTCTTACAGACAGAGTAACCTTTCTTAATAGTAAACGTTATAATATGCGATTTAATAGATGTAATAAATAAGGAGGTTTGAGATATGCCCTTAACATTTGCTCATCCAGCGGCAGTCTTACCTTTTTCTCGAAAAAGTAAATATATTCATTTTTCTGCATTAGTTTTAGGAAGTATGGCTCCAGATTTTGAATATTTTTTAAGAGGTCGGCCAATAGGGGAGATTGGACATACCTTTGCAGGGTTCTTTTTATTCAATCTTCCACTCGTTCTTTTCATCTATTTGATTTATCAATGGTTTATCCAACAGCCAATCATGAGTCATTTACCAGAGTTTTTACAAGCTACAGAAAGCCATCAAATTGCAGGAAATAACATATGGAAAGTATTTGTTTTTGGCTACTCTGCATTGCTGGGCATGTTAACACATGTCATATGGGATTCATTTACACATCAAAATGGGCTTATGGTGACAAAACTTCGAGTTCTTACTCAAACATATACTTTCTTTGGCTATCAAATACCGATTTATAAATTTCTACAACACGGGAGTACGTTGTTTGGCATTGTGTTAATCTTTGGATATGTATATTACAGAGCAACTTTAAGCAAAGATAAAAAAACACCAGCTATATCGCCACGGAAAAAAATTATTTTTTGGAGTTTACTAGCGGTTTTAACGCTCGGATATGTATGTCTATGGCAGCTTACTAAAGCCATTCCTTTGGAAAGTTATGGAATATGGGTTGTCCGTATTATCGATTCATTTTTTGGTAGTATACTTACCCTTTCTTTCTTTTTAGCATATAAGAAAAGAACGTTGAAAGAAAAAAAGACTTCCTAAAACGGGAGTCTTTTTACGAGATGGGGAGTATAAGTGTAAAGGTAGTGCCTTCATTAGGCTTACTATGAAATGAAATGGACCCATGGTGCGCTTCCATAATATGCTGACAAATGGATAGGCCAAGTCCTGCGCCTTCATTTTTAATGACTGATTCACTTCCAGGCTGCCGACCTCTAAAGTAACGTTCAAAAATAAATGGCATATCTTCGGGAAGCATTCCATTACCAGTATCTATTACTTGGATATAGAGTGATTGATTTTCGATATAGGTAGTAATGGTGATGGTATCTTCATGAGAAGAATGCTTTAACGCATTGGTAATAAGGTTGGAGATCACCTGCTCTAGTCGATCAGCATCTACTAGAATAAGGACATTAGGAATCCTAGTAGGTCTTATAAAATGAATATTTGTTGTTTGGACATAATATTGAATTGGTTTCAGAATGTTTGTAAGAACGTCTTGGCTATATTGCTCTTTTAAATGGATCGGGATATGACCAAGCTCCTTTAAGGTATGAATAAATAAATCATCAACTAGCCTCGACATCTTATCCGTATTGGACTGCATGATTTGAATATAGGCCATAAGCGAGTCTTCATCTCGACAAATCCCCTCTGAAATAGCGTCTAAATATGCTTTGATTGTGGTTAAGGGAGTTCTTACTTCATGAGATATATTAGAAATGAGCTTCTTTTGAGTTTGCTCTTGTTCATTGTGCTGGATGGCTAACTGTTTAATCTCTACTCGCATTTGATCAAATACTGCATACAATTCACCAATCTCATCCATTTTCGAGTGGATGGTAATTTGTTCGTAATTTCCTTTTACAATTTCCTCTGTGTTGTCCTTTAGCTCATCTAAAGGCTTTAAAATATCTTTATGAACTTTCCTTACTATGAATAGGGCAAGGCAAATGATCAAAAGGCTCAAGAAGCCAATAAAGACGAATAAAAGAATCGAGTTGGAATTCGTCTGTTTTAAAGGAAAGAGAATGTCCTTGTTCAGGGAAAAAATAGCATTACCTATCTGTTCATTACTTTCTCCATTCATAATCGGAAAGGCTATATTAATCTTTCCAGGCTCTTGTTGTGAGGTAAATAAATCATAATGTATATCATGTTTAATATGAATAGTAGTTGAAACATCATTCTTAATTGAAGTGTAACTTACTGTTCCATCTAGTTGAACTACTGTAATATCAATATTCTTGTCATCACTCATTTGTTGTAGCGTGCTACGTACAGCTGAATCTAATGCGAAATTTGGAAAATGATCTTCTATGTACAATAATAATGGATTTACTGATAAACGAATTTGATTAATAACATATTTATCTTGTGATTCTTCTTGAGAAGTTTCTGCTGCAAAGTATAGTGAAAGGACAACGATAAACAATAGTACAACACAGATTAATAGAGTCCATACCCACTTATTCATCCAATTTTTTAGGTGCATTTGATTCTCCTATGAGTGATTGGGTGTACTGAATTTATAACCGACTCCCCAAACCGTTTGAAGATAAACAGGATGAGAAGGGCTGACTTCAATTTTTTCTAGAAGCCTTCTAATATAAACTGTAATTGTATTTTCATCTCCATAGGTCTCATAACCCCAAACGGCATCAAGTAACTGACCTTTAGAGAAAACTTGATTTCTATTTTTAGCTAGGAAAAATAGCAGTTCAAACTCTTTTGCTGACAGTGGTATTGGCTTGCTATCACGTAAAAAAATATATTCCTGTTTATTTATGACCATATTATCTATGTGAATGACATCTCCTCCCATATGCCGTCCATTATGCTGAAGCCATCTATCCTGTCTTCGTAAATGAGCGTTAATTCTTGCGACAAGTTCACTTAGAGAGAACGGTTTTGTCATATAATCATCTGCTCCAAAACCTAATCCCAGTACTTTATCTGTATCACTTCCTCGAGCACTTAAAATAAGAATGGCAACATTGCTGTTTTCACGGATTTTACGACATATTTCAATGCCATCACAATCGGGTAGAGAAAGATCAAGGATAATGAAATCAGGGTTAGATTCTTGCAAATAATGGATTGCTTCATGACCTGTTCGAACAATATGTGAATCGAACTGATTAACACTTAAGTAGTCCCTTATAATATTAGCTATATCATTTTCGTCTTCAACAATTAGTACTTTGATGTTCCCGTTGCTCATACATACTATCTCTCCTTAGTAAGATGTCTAAATCATTTTCTTCGGTTGACTAGGAAAAAAAACAAAACAATGATAAGGAATGCATAAATTATAATCCATGTGTATTGCCAATAAAAAACGTTGGGTATAACTTCAATTTGATCGCCCACACTCATCATTTCTAATGAAAAATGAAGAGGAGGAAGTAACCAAAGAAGTCCAGTTAGAATAGAATCTTTTAAAGTAGCGATCACGACAGAAATAATAAGGATGCCTATTACACCCCACCACGTATTTCGCCTATTTTTCACGAGTTCCCTAGTAAATAAAGCAGTGAGTGCAATGGCAAGTAACGATAAACTAAAATGAGACAAGAAACCTAGTAAAATATGTAATAGTTTGGGCTTCTCAAAAAATGCCTCTATTAGGATTGGATAGATGACAGAAACACAGCTTAGGCTAAAGGCAAGCAGCCCACAAATGATGAATATCCCTAAATTGTAGTCTATTGTTTTTCTCGTATGAAGGGTAGTAATCATTTTTTGTCCTTCATCTTCAGCATGAAATAATGTAACAGTAAACCAGCCCATTAAAAAAAAGAGCACAAGAGATGTAAATGAATAACTATCTAATATTGGGTTAGGGACAAAAGTATAATTAACGATAAGACATAGAATGAAGATTGTAAAAGGTGGAACGTAGTGATAGGTTCTTAAATAATTTATCAATTGATAACGTACTAAACTGCTCATCTTTTTCGATTCCTCCTTTCAAAAATGAGAAGAGAATTGTTCTTTTTTGTAGTGGACAGTCGCTAAATATTTAATTGAAGCATTGTGTTGTAATAATTTCAGTAAAATTTGATCTGAATCCTTTGCTGGAACAATCGTCACTATTTCATAATGTCCATTCACTAAAAGTTGTTTTTGTTGAATCTCCATAGAAGGTATGATTTCATCGAGTAATGACAGGCTAGCAATCTCAAAAATTAATCGATGTGTTGGATTACGATCGAATTCCTTTATCTGAATGATCGCATTCTCTTGAATAAGTAAAACGGAGTCTACAAGCTTTTCAAGTAATTTGGTTTCATGACAGGTTAAGAGGATAGTGAGACCTTTGCTTCTTACTTTAGCTAAGATTTGTTCGAAATCATTTTGTGCCTTGGCATCAAGTCCTGACAATGGTTCATCCATTATCAGTAGATCAGTTTCTTCTAGCATCGCCTGCATAATCATCACCTTTTGCTTCATCCCTTTAGAGAAATGGACAATCCTTGTATTTTTTTCCTCTTTTAGTTGAAACATCTCAAGTAATTCTTCTATCTTCTGCAAAAGCTGCTTTTTAGCCATACCTCGTATACAGCCCATGTGATAAAGATATTCTTGAGGTGTAAATAAAATATGAGAAGGAGTTATTTCTGGTACATAGCCAGCTTTTAAAGACGTTTTATGCTTCACAATAGAACCACTGTCTGGTTTAATGAATGCTGCAATAATCTTGAGTAAGGTGCTTTTTCCAGAACCGTTTTTCCCCACTAGAGCAATGATTTGATTGGACGCAATTGAAAACGATACATTCTCTAAAATTGTTTTCCCATTGTATTGTTTACAGATGTTTTGTACTTCCAAAATAGTAGTCATCTTCACACACCTTTATTTTTGGATAATTCTTCTCCATAAAATAATTATAATGAAAATCGACCATTCACTTCAATTAAATTGGTTATATTTCCTGTTTTTAGTTATTTCAGTTACATAAAAAAGTTCTGCTTTTCAAATAGCAGAACTTTTAAGGATTGATTACAACGAACGATATTTTTTTAAACTGATCATATTTAATGTAATGAAAACAATGGCAAAACAAGTAAGAATGCTGAGATTCACTATAATATCAGAAAGTGAATAACCTTTATACATCACACCATTCAATGCGTCCGCAGCATAGTATAGAGGCATGATACGCCCAATGTTTTGAAGCCATTCCGCCATACTATCCAGCGGGAAAATACCCGAAAAGAACACTTGAGGAACAATAACAAGCGGAATAAATTGCATCATTTGAAATTCTGAAGCAGCAAAGCTAGATAGCAACGCACCTAAGGATAACGAGACAAGAGCAACCATCATATTGATGAGTAGGACAAGCCAGATGGAGCCTACATGGACAATATCGAGCACATAAATACCAAACAAGACGATAATAATTGTTTGCAGGAACGCAAATAAACCATAGCCAACCATATAGCCTGCTACAATTTCTGAACGTTTAATCGGTGTCGCTAGTAAACGCTCCAATGTGCCAGAAGTACGCTCCTTTAATAAGGCAATGCCCGTAATTAAAAAAACAAAGAAAAAAACAAAGAAGCCAATGAGCATAGGACTAAATATATCAAAAATAGCCGTATCCTGATCACCATAAACATAGTCCGTTTTCATACTGCCTATAGAGGCTTGTGTAGGCTGTAAGATTTGAGCAAGTTGCATCGTTAAAGCCTTTGCCAGAGAAGGATCATCATTTAATAAAGTTAACTTCCTAACATTTTGCTCTACTGCTAGCCAAGCATTATACTCTTTATCTTGTAGCTGTTTTTTTGAAAAATCATTGTCCACGATAATGGTAAAATCAGTCTCTTTTAATTTGTCGATCAATGGGGCGGGCGCATTAGAGACCACAAGTGTGACGGAAGCCTCTTCACTATTGAAAATAAAATACATTAAGGATAAGACAAGAAGTGGGGCTAAAAACAATAAAGCAAGAGTCCGTCTATCTCTTTTCATTTGTTGGATGATTCTTGTGATGATAGCACCTATTCTCATTGAACGTCACCTCCAGCTTTTACAAACACCTCATCAAAGTCTTTTGCTTGATAATGATCTTTTAACTCTTGTGGGGTACCCTGTGCAATAATATGTCCACTTCTCAGCATGGCCAATTGATCACATCTTTCCGCTTCATCCATCGCATGCGTCGTCACTAAAATGGTTTTTTGTTCTTGATCTTTTAAACGAATCAGTTCTTGCCAAATTTCCTTTTTTAAGACAGGATCTATCCCCACCGTTGGTTCATCCAAAATGAGTAGTTTAGGATTTTGAATAAGGGCAATAGCAAGAGATAATCGACGTTTCATTCCCCCCGAATAATTTTCTACTTTTAGTCGTAAGTCATCTGTTAAACGAACGAGGCTTGCCGCATAGGCTACTCTTTCTATTCGTTCCGCTTTAGATAGTGAATAAAGCTTTGCAAAAAAATGTAGATTTTCTTCTCCAGTTAAATCTGTATAAAGTGCATCTGATTGTGCCATATAGCCAATGTCATTTAATAATTGTTTATGAGGAACATTCAAATCTAATACTTGAATAGCACCACGATCAGGTTTCAGCATGCCCATAATCATTTTGATTAGTGTTGTTTTACCACAGCCTGACGGACCGAGTAAGCCCATTAACTGTCCCTTAGGAACATCCAAAGAAAGGGGGGCAATAACTTGCTTATGTTGAAATCGTTTTTCGAGAGACTTAATAGAGATTGCCTGGTTGCCCATATGGTCCTCACTCCTTCACTGAAC
This sequence comes from Lysinibacillus sp. 1 U-2021, assembly GCF_029916965.1. Lineage (NCBI taxonomy): Bacteria > Bacillati > Bacillota > Bacilli > Caryophanales > Bacillaceae > Lysinibacillus > Lysinibacillus sp. 1 U-2021. The sequence goes on along the minus strand of NZ_CP123966.1, from coordinate 4,234,656 downwards.
ACAATGTTGATTTGATAAAAATTTTACGGTAGCATGTGAGCAAATACAATCAACAGTTTGCCAGCAAGTGTTAAGTAAATGGAGGGAAATATGTGTCTGTACATGAAAAAATGAATTTTGAAACGAAGCAAGCCATTAAAAATGCTTTTATCCAACAAGTAGAGGAGGTAGGCTTTGAGCGTGTGACTGTAAAGAATTTAGCGTTTGTAGCTGAAATTAATCGTGGCACGTTTTACTTACATTATTCAGATAAATATGATGTGATGGAGGATTTGCAGCAAGAGCTATTAATGGAGTTAGAGCGCTATGTCAAACATGTTCAGCCGTTGGATGCTTTTCAAACCTTAAAAATGGGGCAACTCTATCAGCCATTTATCAAGGTGATAACATGTATAAAAGAGCATGCACCAGCTTTTCGTATGTTATTAGGAGAGCAGGGGAGCCCTAGCTTTACACAAAAGGTGAAAATGATCTTTGGGAGTCATATTTTGGACAGATTATCGCTTATACGCAAGGAAGCACAGGATCCAGAGTTTCAACAATACTTACAAGCCTTTATAGCATCTGCCATTTTAGGGGTCATTCAGGAGTGGTTGGACAAGGGGAACGAGAACTTAACGGTAGAAGAAATGGTCGCTCTACATTTTCGATTAATACGTTTTTTAGGAAATGTAGTAGGTACTATTTAATGAAAACCGCTACAGCACTGGATCTGTAGCGGCTAGAAATTAGAGATGTAAATCTCGTTTTACAAAAAAACGAATTGCTAGACTATAGCAAAGCAAGCCAATGAGGAAAAGTGTACCTAGCATCCACCAGCAAGAGCTATTTTGTTGGATTAATTGAACGGAATCGAACAATGAATAGATTGTAATGTATTGTAATTTGTCTAGTGAACCACCCATATTGCTTAGTGCCTCAATCAGATAAAAGGCAATGGGAATGCCAGCACTATAGGCATAGGATGTTCTTAAATCTTTCGTGCTGCAGGACATAAGAAAGCAAAACCCACTAATGGCAAAGTGTAATAAAAATAGCCCGAAATTTAACAGCAGTAGGGCCGTTATGTCCAGCTCATTAGGGAATAATATTTCTGCAAAGACAATCATGACCAATGTAGTAACAGCAAGGAGTGTAAAAAGACTGATGATCAAAAATAGTGCTTGTGTAAAGACAATTTTAAAACGTGTATTCGGTGTAGCGATTAAGTATGCCATCGAACCATTATCAATATAGCCCATGATGAGCTTATTGGCTAACATGATAGAAAATACCAAAGGAAGAATCATTAATAAAAATCCATATAAATAGGTGGAGAGAAATTCTATCAAGGTATCGCCAATGCTGGTCATACCAAAGGCTGCCATCATCTCAGGCATTGTTTCTGTTAATTTTTTTAGTGTATCCGTCATTTCTGGGTTATACATATAAATTACACTGACAATATATAGCATTAGTACACCGATAATTATGGTGAATAGTTTAAGAGAGGCAAATAACTCATGCTTGAATAAGGTAAAATTCATGATTAAGCACCTCCACTTTCGTAATAATGCATAAAAATATCTTCTAGTGACTGGGAAATAACGTCTAAGTCTATAATTTTATAGTTAGATAGCGTATGGAGAAATGCTTGAAGGTCTCCCATTATAGTAATCATAACTTTTGTAGAAGAGATACGTTCAAGTACATATTCCTCATCAAGGAAGCGAGTGAGCTCTTGCTCATCTTGAAACTCAAGCATGTATTTTTTAGATTTACGTTTCTTTAGATCTGTAATGGTTTCAGTCGCCACGATTTTACCTGCATTAATAATCGCTACACGATCACAAGTTTTCTCTACTTCTTCAATCATATGAGAGGACATGAAAATGGTCGTTCCTTTATCCTTTTCAGCTAAAATGAATTCAATAAATTTTGTTTGCATGAGCGGGTCTAAACCACTAGTAGGTTCATCTAGAATGACAATTTCGGGATGATGCATGAAGGCACAAACTAAGCCAACCTTCTGCTTCATACCTTTCGACATTTTTTTGATGAGCCCAGAAGCATCTAATTCAAAGAAATGCATTAATTCCTCGGCATGGGTGTAATCATTCATCCCTCTTAACTTAGCAATAAAGTGAATAAATTGCTTACCCGTCATTTTATCAATAAACGCAATTTCTCCAGGTAAATAGCCAACAACTTGTTGAATGGTTGCAGATGCCTCCCGACAATTTAAACCGTTAATGAAACAAGAGCCCTCAGTTGGCTGTAAAAAACCCATTAAATGGCGTATGGTTGTGGATTTTCCTGCCCCATTTGGTCCTAAAAAACCGAACACTTCACCCATTGGAATTTGTAGATGTACATTTTGTATACTATAAAAATCGCCAAACTTTTTAGTTAAATGGTTTACTTCAATCATGGACATGTCACTCACCCCATTTTATTGATACAATAATGTTTTCAAAAATAGAAAATATTCACTAGCCTCTTTCATGCATTGCTCGACTGTTTCGTTAAAGAGCTCTTGATTATCTGCATGCGCTTTTAATCTTTCCTCATAACGATGACTGATGCCATCTGTTACCCATTGAATAGTATCAATTGCCTTTTTTGTATCCAAATTTTCACGGAATAAACTCGTATCAATTCCTTCAAATGCTCTTGCATAAGCATTTTTTTGAAAAGCGGCATTATAATGATTTAGTTCATCTCGTACCTCAGAGCTTGTTTCAGCATAGGCCTTTTTCAAAAAATCAAACAGCGCATGATATTGCTTCATGAGTTCAATTTTAATTTTCATAATCTGTTCATAACGCTTAAAAATATCAGGCTCTGCTAAATCAATTTGGCGATTAAGAGCCTCGGAGAATATAGTAGTTGTATAGTCATATAAGAAAAGATATAAATTTTTTTTGCTACCAAAATAGTGATATAAAATGCCTTTTGAAATATTGGCATTGCTCACAATTTTGTTTGTTGAAGCGGTAGCATAGTTATTGAGCGAAAATTCCCTTAAGGCAGCATTAATAATTGCTTGGCGCTTTTCTTCGGTTAAATTCATAAAAGCTTGATACAATTTTTTACTCCTTTCCGTCATATTTTATGCCATTATATAGAAATTGACTACTGTGGTCAATGTGATTTGGGAAAATAAAAAAGAACATGATTGTGACCATTTCCAATAGTCTCACTCATGCTCTCCATGGCTTCAGTTTACTTATCATAATAATTGTTCAATGCAATTTCTAAACGTTCTTCTAAATGCTTTGAAATATAGCTTAGAACGAATTGCTCTTTGTCCATTTCAATTTGTGCGGACTTAAAAAATTTGGTGAAAAAACCGACTTTATGATTTTGGGAATATTGCTGTAATGCTTCTGTACGTAATGTAGAAACGATTTCATTTTCTATATGACGCTCTCTAATCTTTTGGACAATGTCCTTCACGCTATTTTCTTGCAGCTCGGTAATTTGATTTTGTAGATGCTCATTTTCCTGCTTTAGCTCCAACGTTTCTTTTTGAATTTCTTCCACTTGAAGGACAGAATCGGTCGAAAGACGTTGAATGTTTTTGTCAAGAAAGTCCTGATTAATGTTAACTTGTAACGTCCCTTGCTCTTCATTCGGCAAAATCTGAAAAAGACCTGTTTGAATCATTTGCTGTAGGACGTTTCCAAGCAAATCGATTTTATGTGATAAATCCTCAGAATCCATGGTCGTTGCGGTAATTTGGTGTTTCAGCAGTTGACCGTTATCATCAATACCTAGCAATAATTTAATCCCCCTCACACGATACTCATCCTTCAATAATAAAATCATGCGCAATCTCAATATAGCAGGTAGGTTTAAACGAATATTACTATTTGTATTGGGCGAAGCATTGTCAAAAATATACTGTTCAAACGGTTTTAAATAGTAGCGAAGCATGGCGTCTGTAATATCAAACCAGCCCGCGACTTCTGCAATTGTATAGTGTTTCGATTCATCGATCTCTGCTAAATACCCATCATTATAGAGGTTTTCCTCTAAAGGTGTATGTTGCAGTGCAACATACAATGGGTCATCTTGCACAATTTCAAGTACCATTTCTTTTGCATCATTTACTTTAAGCATCCTTACACACCCCACTTTATTTTTCCCATGACTAAATGTACTCTATATAGGTTTCTATTCGATTGGCAGCAATTGTATGCCTATTTTATGTAGGAAATAGTCATTAGAACGAAGTACCTTTTAATCTTTTATGAATCTTAAAGGAAATTGTACTGATGTTCAGAAGGAAGTTCATACAGAAGAATCACCGTTCTATACATTTTATTTTTTATAGATAAAAGATTATTTTTAGTGTAAAATTACAATTAAATAATCATATTATAATTTTTGAGGTGTAGCTGAAATGAAAAGATTTATTCAAAGTATGTTGTCACTATTTCCATTTCCGTTTTTATTTCATTTTTACGAGTATAATAGTCACCTCTCAAACCAAGAGGCTAGCTTCTTATTTCCGTTATTTCTTTTTTTCATCATTGGAGTTGGCATAGTGTCTAGAAATGTTCATCTACCTTTGTTCATTGTCCTAAATTTTTTAATGACTGCTTTGTCTTTAATGTTAGGCCATTTTTTTATAGATGATGATGGAAGTTGGTTTAAGCCTTTTGGAAGAGACGGAGCCATTATCTTTGTTTCATTTTTTTATGTTTTAGGGCAATTAATTATAAGAGGGAGTATAAACGGAATCATGAGACATAGAGTAAAAGATTAACATTACAATAAGTCGTATAAGAAAGGACCATGCCTTTATAAGAAGAGAGGAAAATATGGTCATTACTATTGATACAGCTAAAAATGAAGATTATATTGCGATCAATCATCTTGGGGAAACGGTTACTTGAACGTGGTAAAGAATGGGGGGCTACATCTATAGAATTAACTGTGTAAGTTCAATACCAATGAAATTGAATTTTACGAGCATTTAGGGATGAAGAGTGTAAACGGAAAAATGGAGATGAATATAGAAATCAAGCAATTAAGTCACTCATGAAATGAAAATGAGCGACTTTTTTTGTTTTCACCCTATAAAGATCGTGTTGATCTACTAACTAAATAATGTCAATTATTAAGAAAAAGTTAAGAATTCTCCTTGCAAATCTTTAAGAAAGTCTCTTTATAGTTAAAAACACCAATAAAGAAAGCAAAGCGAGGAGACAACTAAATGCAGCTTATTACCTTCCTTACTGAATTTATAAAGCATCCAAAAACAATAGGCGCCATATCACCTAGTTCTAAGAAATTAGCGCATAAAATGGTACAGCCTATTTGCTTTGAAACGGCTCAATGCATTATAGAGCTTGGTCCTGGGATGGGGGCCTTTACAAAGGAGCTTGTGAAAAGAAAAAAGTCAGCTACATTGCTTGTTCTCATTGAACATAATGGGATTTTTTGTGAGAAACTGCGTAGGCAATTTGCTCATGTAGCCAATGTTGTAGTGATCCATGGTTCAGCAGAAAATTTGAAGCAATATTTGACGGATTTGAATATCGAAAAAGTAGATTATGTTATTTCTGGACTGCCATTTACATCGTTAAAGGCGGAAGTATCGTGCTGTATTTTAAGAAATGTGAAGGATTGTTTGTACAATGGAAAATTCATTACCTTCCAATACTCACTTGTGAAAAAATCATTTTTTCAAACCTATTTTCAGGATATTTCACATGAGAAAGTATGGATTAATATGCCACCAGCCTATGTATTGAGCTGTAGGCTAGGAAATACGAGGGCCAGCTAATGGAGCTAAAGGATCTTTTATTATTTATTGAACAATATGGCTATTTTGCTTTGTTTTTTAGTTTATGGCTAGGGATCATAGGCATGCCGTTACCAGATGAAATGATTGTCATGAGTGGTGGTTTTCTATCGTCGCTAGGAAAATTGGACATATGGAAATCTTTCTTCCTTACTTATTTAGGCGTTGTTTCAGGGCTTTCTCTAGGATTTATACTTGGAAAACTATTTGGTCATCGTGTACTTGATAAGCTTGTGAAAAAGAAAAGGGCAAAGTACTTATCCAAATCAAAAGAATTGTTAGATCAATATGGACACTTTGCATTAGTCCCGAGTTACTTTATTCCAATTGTTCGACATATCCTCCCTTACTTGGTGGGAATGAATAAGATGCCTTTTAAAACATATGCCTTATTTTCCTATACAACAGGTTTCGTTTGGACATTGATTTATTTTACACTAGGTTTATTATTCGGCAGTCAAATTGAATATATTTCTTTGATTGCTACGAAATATGGTATTTACTTTGGGTTATTCATCGTGATTGTTAGCTGTATTTATTATTTTTATATACGGAAAATAAAAAAATAGCTAAAATGGAAGAACCTTATGAATGATAAATATTTGATTAATGGTGGGATTCGATGAGTAATGAAACAATTTTAATTGTAGATGATGAAAAAGAGATAAGAAATCTGATAGGCATTTATTTGAAAAATGAGGGGTTTCATGTGTTAGAGGCATGTGATGGAGAAGAGGGCTTACAGTTAGTAAAAAAGCATAAAGTACATTTAATCGTACTGGATTTAATGATGCCTAAAGTAGATGGCATTAAAATGTGTATGAAGGTAAGAGAAATAGCAGAAATGCCTATTATTATGCTAACGGCCAAATCTCAAGATATGGATAAGATTGGTGGATTAACAATAGGTGCTGATGATTATGTGACTAAGCCCTTTAATCCGTTAGAGCTAATTGCCCGCATTAAATCACAGCTTCGTCGCTATCTGAAAATGAGTGGCATAAATAGCAGCAATAAAGAGGAGCTGGAAGTTGGGGATCTACGGATCAATACAGCGACACATGAAGTTTTTGTTAACAATGAAAGAGTAAAGCTGACACCTAGGGAGTTTGCTATTTTGGAATTGCTTGTTAGTAACCCTGGCATTGTCATGAGTGCAGAGCAAATCTATGAAAAAGTTTGGAAAGAGGAAGCATTTCAATCAGAAAATACTGTAATGGTACATATTCGAAAAATTAGAGAGCGAATTGAGGCAAATCCAAGGAATCCACAATATATTAAAACCGTATGGGGAGTAGGGTATAAAGTTGAAAAAGTTCTTTAGGCTTTTAAAGTTCCCAAGGTTTCTGAAATATATTGGTGCGAAAATAAAAATTAATATTCAACATAGCATTCGCATTCAACTATTTACAACGTTTTTATTATGTGCACTTGGCAGTTTTTTAGTGGCTCGTGCAGTAGTGCCATTTTTTGAGAATATCAATGAGACCGTGATTGTGGATTATAGTGGTAGTATGAAGATGATGTATTATCATGCACAGGATACAGCAGCATTGGCAACCCAAGAAAATAGTGTTGAAGCATTAAGAGAATTGATCAATCAAGAAAATGGAAAAATAGAAAATGAGGATAATGCATTAAAAATTGTCGTCACAGATGAAACAGGGAAGATCTTATATAAAACAAAGCAGGTAAAGGAGCAACAAATCGATTTGCATGAAGAAATAAGGCATGTCATGGACCTTACAATGAATCAACCTTTTGAAAATGCCCATCATGTGATCGAAACTTCTCGTAAGGAGTTTACTACATTAGTGCCACTAACTTTACAAGATAAAAATTATTATTTCTTTGTTAGTGGGCTTCCACAAGGAGAAGCCATCACCAGTACGAATGAAGGCCCCATACCTTTTTTCATTGGTGTTATGTTGTTTATCGTATCATTTTTCTCTATAACAAAACGCAAAATGGATCAAATTGAGGCATTAGCGGAGGGGGTTATGGAAATTGCAAAAGGAAATTTAGCCTTTCGTATTGAGAAAAAAGGCCAGGATGAAATTGCTTTACTAACGGATAATGTTAATCAAATGGCAGAAGAAATTATGACAAGTATCGAGATGGAGAGAAAAATTGAGCAACAGAAAAACGAGCTCATTACTAATGTTTCACATGACCTTAGAACACCTCTTACCTCAATTATGGGTTATTTACGTTTATTAAGAGAAGAAAAGTATGAGACGAAAAAGCAATATGACGAATATTTGAAAATAGCCTTTTCTAAATCCGAGCAATTAAAAAATTTAATAGACGATTTATTTGAATATACTAAGCTCACGAATGATAAAAATACTTTAATGCGACAACAAGTTTGTGTAAATGAGCTGCTCGAACAACTAATGGAGGAATTAGTGCCATTAGCGGAGGAGAAACAACGTATTTTTATAAAACATTTTCCAGAGAGACGTTTTTTTGCTGCGCTGGATTCGGAAAAGATTGTCCGAGTATTTGATAATCTACTCATCAATGCGATCAATTATAGTACAGCTGAAGGAAAAATTATGGTTTCCCTTGAAGGACAAGCAAATCATGTACGTATTTGTGTAGCGAATCAAAGTGATGCCTTTACATCGGTAGAGCTTGCTAGTTTATTTGAGAGATTTTATAAAAAAGATCAATCGAGAACAAATGTAACCGAGGGCTCAGGGCTTGGACTAGCGATTGCGAAAAGCATAGTGGAGCTTCACGGAGGAACGATTCACGCAAAATACAAAAACGAGACACTGTACTTTATTATCACATTGCCATTAACAGCTTCATAACAGACTACAATGGAAGAATAGTAATAGCATGTTGTGTTTGTTTATGTTGTGAAAGTATGTCTTGCAGGGTTACAAGGGTGGCTGTGTTTCTGATTAATAATTGGATTTCAGTATGCTTGTATTGTCGTTGAAAGTCCATAATATAATCTGCAATGATATGTAAATTATATTGATTTTTAATCTCTACCTCAACGAAAAATGGCAGTGTTAAATCTGGCAGCTTAATACTGCCACCACGTCGAATCCAAATTGCTTCCTGCACATAGTAGCGGATCGGTAATTGGCGGTTACTAGCGATAAAAATATCCATAGAAAACTCCCTTCAGTGTCTAAGTACAGCCTAATGGAAATGCATTCAGTCGTCAAAAGAAAACATGTGAAAATCTGATTGAAGATTTTTTCATGTTTTTTTGTTTGTTTTTTGTTGAATTTGATTTGAATATGTCCGTTTTTTGGACTAATTGTAAAGGGTGTGTAAACATTAATTTAATCCATTGTAAATGATATGTACAGCTAGCTTAAAACTATTAATAATAAAGTCTGACAACAAGGAAAGGGTTGAATGGATTGGCTATCAATGTACAGGAGATGATTTTCCAATTTCTTGGAGGGTTAGGCTTATTTCTTTTCGCTATTAAATTTATGGGAGATGGCTTGCAGAGGGCTGCAGGTGATCGACTAAGAGATATTTTAGATAAATTTACAACAAACCCATTGATGGGTGTACTAGTTGGTATTGTGGTTACAGTTCTCATACAATCAAGTTCAGGTACAACTGTTATTACCGTTGGACTAGTGAGCGCAGGACTTATGAAATTGCGTCAAGCAATAGGCGTTATTATGGGAGCTAATATTGGGACAACCATTACAGCATTTATTATAGGAATAGATGTGGGTGCTTATGCATATCCAATTATGGCAGTGGGCGCAATATGTTTATTTTTCTTTAAGAAAAGTTTCATTCAAAATATGGGGCAAGTATTATTTGGCTTTGCAGGTTTATTTATTGGTTTAGAGCTTATGAGTGGTGGAATGAAGCCGCTTAGAGATTGGCAACCATTTTTAGATTTGACTGTACAAATGTCTGATGTGCCGATCTTAGGCGTATTAGTAGGAACAATATTCACCCTGATTGTTCAATCTTCCTCAGCTACAGTAGGAATATTACAAGGGCTTTATGCTGAAGATTTAATAACTTTACACGGGGCATTACCTGTCTTGTTTGGAGATAATATTGGTACAACGATTACAGCAATTCTAGCCGCTTTAGGTGCTTCTATTGCAGCAAAACGAGCAGCTGCCACTCATTTGCTATTTAATGTAGTGGGTACAATTATCTTTATGCTCATATTGGGATTATTTACGAACTATGTGGAATGGATTGCAGGGGTGCTCAATTTAGAGCCGAAAATGCAAATAGCCTTTGCACATGGAACGTTTAATGTCATCAATACAATCATTCAGTTACCATTCATAGGTGTTTGGGCTTATGTCGTAACGAAACTAATTCCAGGCGAAGATTCAGTTATTGAATACAAACCAAAATTTTTGGATAAAAATTTGCTTATCAAATCACCATCAGTGGCATTAGGTCAAGCAAAAATGGAAGTAGTTCGCATGGGCGAGTATAGTATTCAAGGTCTAGAAGAAACGTTAACGATTTTGAAAACGGATGATGCTAAGTTAATCGGCAAGGTCGGCCAATTGGAAGAAGCCATTAATAATTTAGATCGCAAATCAACGGAATATTTAGTGGAGTTATCAAAACAATCTTTATCAACCCATGATTCCCAAGTGCACCATGCCTTATTTGAAAATATTCGTGATATCGAACGAATTGGTGATCATGTAGAAAATATAATTGAGCTTCTGCAATACAAGGATAGTAATCGCGTTCGTTTAAGTGAACAAGCGATGAAGGAATTAGAAGATATGTTTGTTTTTACATTAGATACTGTGAAAATGTCTATCGAATCCCTTGATAAGCGTGATCTTTCATTAGCACAGCAAGTGATAGAAAAAGAAAATGAAATTGATAATATGGAGAGACGTTTACGTAAATTGCATATTAAGCGATTAAATGAAGGAGTTTGCTCAGGTTCAGCAGGTATTGTATTTGCGGATATTGTGAGTAATTTAGAAAGAATCGGTGATCATGCTTCTAACATAGCGGAAACCGTTATTGCTTAATATAAAGCTGTTCAGTGGAGATAATCTACTGAACAGCTTTTTTATTAGGGGAAGGATAGAATTGTTAAAATGACGGATAGAACCCTCAAACTGTCGGATAGTCATAAGCTTCTATGGCTTCTAAAAAATAAGTTAGGATGGGGGATTGTACTTCATCCTTACGATAAATAAACCATGTAGGAATATGTGCTTGCTTGTTCTTTATCTTGTGCAATGTTAATGCTTGTGTTGCCATATATTTTTCCGCAATGGCACGTGGTAGCAAGGTAATGCCTAACTCAGCAGCAACACAGCCAATAATACCGTCAAGCGTACCAAGCTCCATTCGATTTTGTGGTCGAATCCCTTCTTCATGTAACCAATGTTCTAAGATGGCTCGATAGGAACAGCCATGGCGGAATGTAATCACGGTGCTTCCCTCTAAATCTTTGAGATGCTTAATAGGTTTATGCTTGCTAGAAGTGAGAATAACAAGCTCTTCACAGACAAACTCTTTCATCATTATATTTTCTCTATAAATAGGTCCAGTAACAAATGCGCCATCAAGTTCATAGTTTTCAACCCGTTCAATATTGTGCTGAGAAGGGCTTGTTAATATGGTGATATCCACTTGTTCATATGCTTGATGAAATGTGCTTAACAAAGTTGGTAAATGTAAGGCTGCAGTTGTTTCCATTGAACCAATTCGTAAAACGCCTCGTTGTTCTTCTGTATCATGTATGATCTCAAAGGTTTTTTCATAGAGATGAAGCATTTTTAGGACTAACTCGTAGAATTGTTCTCCTTTTGGTGTTAGCCGTATTCCTCGATGTCCACGATAAAAAAAGGTTGTATCGTAGAGTGCCTCAAGACTTTGTATTTTCATAGAGATGTTGGATTGAGTGTAATTAAGTGCTGTGGCAGCTTTAGAAAAGCTACCTGTTTGGACGACTGTTCGAAAAATCGTTAAATCATTAATATTCATATGCCCTCCAGTTATCAATTTTATTGATACTTATTATAAAGAATTAGATCTATTTGTGATACCTAGATGTTCGATATAGTGAAATAGAAGGAGTGATGATATGCACAAGCAAACCGTACGCTATTTAATCGGGGGCATTTTTGCTTTAGTTATTGCTATGGGCATCGGACGTTTTTCGTATACGGTTATTTTACCTTATATGCAAGAAGCTTTTGAATTTAGCCGAGCGACAGCAGGTTACTTAGCAACGAGTAATTACTTGGGCTATTTGATTGGAGCCTGGGTGGCAGGCCGTTTACCAATAGGGAATAAACGTATTCTCTTTTTGCAAATTACCCTTGTTATCAGCATTTTAACAACAGCCTTCATGGGCTTTACAAGTGTAATCATCATTTGGTATTTATTACGATTTATATCGGGTGTTGTGAGTGCTTTTATTTTTGTTGTTATAACAAGCCTTATACTAGACCAGTTAGCCAGCAGTAGTCATATGCATCTATCGGGGCTGTTCTATAGTGGGGTAGGAATAGGGATTGCATTAAGTGCGGTAATTGTTTCACCAATCCAAGCTGTTTTCCATTGGAATGGAACATGGATCGTATTAGCTTTATTTAGTATTGTATTGTTTGTCTTGATTGTACTATTCATTAAGCCTATTACACCAAGTAAACAACTAGTGGAAAGCCAGATAATTTCACAGAAAACGCCTCCTCAGTCTTGGATGAAATGGTTAATCATCGCTTATAGCTTAGAGGGGCTTGGCTATATTGTCACAGGCACATTTATTGTATCAATTGCACAGGAGTCGACAAGCTTTCATGGAGATGCAGCCTTTGTATGGTTTGTTGTGGGTGTTGCAGCAATTCCCTCATGTATCGTTTGGTCTAAGCTAGCACAGCGCTATGGCCATGTGAAAATTTTGCTCATCTCTATGCTACTGCAAGCGATAGGTATTGTTTTACCTGCGCTAGCTACAAATTCGATGACCCTTTATGCTAGTGCCTTCATTTTTGGGGCAACCTTTATGGGAATTACAACACTTTGTACAACATTAGCGAGGAAGCTTGCACCAATTAATAGTCATCAAATAATAGGGTATTTAACAGCTGGCTATGCGCTTGGACAAATGATTGGTCCATCCATTGCTGGAACACTTGCAAGTTACACAAATAGCTATCAGTATGCCTTAGTTGGGGCTTCCTTAGTAGTAATGCTGGGAGGATTATGTTTAATAGGTGGCGTAAAATATGAAGCGGCAACTAAATAAAAAAGTAAGTAAGGTATGATGCGCCTTACTTACTTTGAAATTAATGGATATCGCGTTTCTTAAAGTTACCACCACGAACTTCTGACACGTCAGAAATGACAACAAAAGCGCCTTCGTCGATGTCTTTAATAATCGAAACTAATTTATTTTCTTCCATACGGTTAATGACACAGTTTAAGATTTCTGTTGGTTCATTGGAGAAACCACCACGTCCATGTGTATAGGTAACACCACGTCCTAAGCGGGCTTGAATAGCGTCTCCAATCTCCTCGGATTTTCCACTAACCACACGAACTTCTTTTGATTTTTCTAAACCAACTTGGATTATATCGATAACATTTTTGGCAATATAGTAAGTTAACGCTGAGTAAAGAGCACTCTCTAAGCCAAAGATAAAGCTTGCCCCTATGAAAATAAAGGCATTGATAAATAATATAATATCGCCGACTGAAAATGGAATCTTACGTGACAATAGTACAGCTAAAACCTCTGAGCCATCTAAAGCGCCACCATTTCGTAGGACAATACCAATCCCCACACCAAGGAGCATACCGCCAGATAAAACAATTAGGAGGGGATCATTTGGGCCTAAAATGGTTTTGACGTCATGTAAAAGCACTGTAGAAATCGATAAAGCTGCAATACCAGCACTACTCATTAAGGCAAAGGTTTTTCCAACTTGCTTGTAGCCGATATAAATGAACGGAATATTTAATACAAAGAGCAGTACGCCTAATGGGATACCGAAGAGGTGCGCACCCATAATACTAAGACCTGTTACACCGCCATCAATGACAGCATTCGGAATTAACACGGCCTCTAGTCCGTATGCGGCTATAACTGCCCCAATAATGATCATAATTAATTTTCGTATATTTTCTAGTGACTTTCCTTTTTTCATAAATCTTCTCCATTTCTCTACGTCAATAGTACCTAAGGTTTTGGAATAATATTTAAAGCAATTGTTTTAGTCTCCAAACCTTTGTTTGAGTCGGTCATATTATAGTATTTAGTTAATAAATCGTTTAATTCATTTTCAAAGTTTTTGAATTGATCGTCCGTTAACGTTAAGTCGATTAAAGAAAAAGTTGCTAAATCTGTTGTGCTTTCTTTTTCATCAAGTGATTGCAAATAATTTTGATATTGAGATAGTAAAGCCAATTGATAGTAGGAAATATAATTTAATTTTTGCTTGGTTGTGAGTTGAGTCCAATCCTCCTTACTAAGTTTTGCTGCTCCTTCATTTAATGCATAAAACTTCTCTGTAACTGAACGAACTTTTCGCTCTTTCACAATTTTTATAATATTTTCATCGACTAAAATTTGGATATGACGATATAGAGTGGCTTGTGGTACATCTTTAATGACAGAAATCATCTCCAATGTGCTTAAACCCTCTTCTTTATTGTGCATCAGAGCTTGTAAAATTTTCATTCTCACAGGGTGCATTAATACCTCTGCTTTATTACGCATAAACCGATCCTCCTACCAGAAAATGAGATAGTATCAAGGGAAGCATTCAAATGTTATCAATTTGAGAACATTATCAAAAAATATATTATAGCGTTTTTTTAAAGATGTACAGTAAAAAGGTAATGAAATTTTTTCATTCTTTTGTTATCATTATTGATAATGATAATGAAAGGGGTTATAAAAAATGAAATTACACTATGGTTTTGAAGACTTAAATCAAATTGATTGGGCAAGCATATTACCCATTCTTTTACCATTTGTACTCGTAGGTTTTTTACTTATCACTATTGCACTAATAGATTTATATAAACACAGAGCTAGTAGAGAAAACATACTAATGTGGGCCATTATTATTTTGTTCTTTAATACAATTGGTTCTGTTCTCTACTTCGTGATGGGTAGAAAGGATGTCAATAAACGTGCGCTTAGAAATTAAAAATATTACGAAAAAATTTAAACAGAAAACGGCAGTAAGTAGTTTTTCAATGGTGATAGATTCGAATGAATGTGTAGGACTTATTGGACCAAATGGGGCAGGGAAATCCACATTAATTCAGATCATTGCTGATATTCTTTATGCAGATGAAGGGGACATTGTACTTGATGGGCAAAAAATTTCAAAGATGAAAAATCATATTGGTTATTTACCACAGTATCCTAATTTCTTCTCGTGGATGACAGCATCTGAAACTTTAGCCTTTATGGGGACACTTTCGGGTATTTCGAACGATCAATTACAAAAAGATATCCCGATTCTTCTGGAAAAGGTGGGCTTAGGAAAAGAAGCACATGCTCATGTTGGAACATTTTCAGGAGGTATGAAACAGCGTCTTGGAATCGCACAAGCTTTATTACACAAGCCAGCTTTCATCATTATGGATGAACCAGTTTCAGCCTTAGATCCAATCGGTAGACGTGAAGTGCTGAATCTATTAAAAGACATAAAAAAAGAAACGACCATATTACTTTCTACACATATTTTAGGCGATGCGGAGGAAGTTTGTGAGCGCTTTGTGGTCATTAAAAATGGTTACAAAATAGAAGATGCAACAAAATTAGAGTTACTTAATCGCTATCAAGATTCAGCTATCTTTTTAGCGGTTCAAAAGAAAGATGTTAAGTGGCTAACAACGATTGAACATTTACCTTATGTAAAGAGAATCGAAAATTGTGGGGATGGTTTTAAAGTATATGTCAATCACTTGGAAGAGGACGCCCATCGATTGCTCAAGTACGGATTGGATTCAAATGTACTATTTACAAAGTTTGATCTTGGCCTTCAAGAAAGCTTAGAAGAAATATTTTTAGAATTGGTGGTGTAATTTGAAGTGAATACATTTATCGCACTAAGTAAAAAAGAAATGAATCAAATGACAAAGGAATATAAAGTCGTTTGGCTACCAATCGTCTATATCCTTCTAGGTTTAACTCAGCCGATTACGATGTATTTTTTGCCTGCTATTTTACAATCAATGGGTGGTATAGAAGGGATTATAATTGATCCAACAATGGCAAAGCCAGGGGGAGAAGAAGTGCTTGCTTCAACCCTTAATTCGCAATTTGACCAATTAGGTATAATCATCCTTGCTATTGCAACGATGGGTATAATTCAAGGAGAAAAAGCCAATGGAATGATGGCCTTCATTTTAACAAGGCCAGTATCAATCACATCCTACTTAAACAGTAAACTCCTTACGCATTATGCTTTAGCTGTCCTATGTATTACGCTTGGCTATGCAATGTCTCTTGGCTATACATCTTATTTATTTACCTCTGTACCGATAACACGCGCATTGATAGCTCTAGCATTTTATTGTATTTGGCTGTTGTTTGTCATTACATTTGTTGCCATGATGAGTACATTTTTTAATAGTACACCATTTATTGCGTTAATTAGTATTGGTGTCTTATTTATTTGTCGTTTTTGTGCTGGCTTACATCCATTCTTAGATGTCATAAATCCAGCTAGTAATAGTTTGTATGCTACAACGATAATAATGACAGGTGACATTGAAAAATGGTATAGCTTTAATATAATTGTCACACTGTTACTTGTACTATTCATGATGGCTATCATGCATCATTTTATTGCCAAAAAGAAATTTTAATATGGAGGAAATCCTCGACAAATGAATGTAAAAGTAAATCGAAGAAGCAAAATTCCATATTATCAACAACTAACACAGCAGTTGCTTTTATCCATAGCGACTGGAAGCTTAAAAAAGGGGGACCATTTGCCTTCAATTCGCCAGCTAGCGGCACAAACAAACCTCAATCTGCATACAGTTCATAAAAGCTACAAAGAGCTTCAAAAAAAGGGGATCATCACCATTAAGCCTCAGTCTAGAGCATTTGTGATCGTAGATCCTAATAAAGCAACGACTATTTCATGTCACCAAATAGCTATGAAAGTGGAGCAATTATTGATAGAGGCTTATATTTTAGGCATGAAAAAATCTCAACTAAAAGAAATGTTTTATGACATTTTACAAAAGTATTATACGGAGAGTGAAAGAGATGGCTACTGATAACCTAGTGACCATCTCTTACTATTTTTATTAAATTAAATTAAAAACACAGCAACTATCGTTGTCACAATCAGTCCAATGACTACAGGAATTAAATTTCGTCTTGCCAGCTCAAATGGGCTGACATTACAAATAGCAGCTGCTGGGATTAATGCCCAAGGAATTAGTGTACCACCACCAACGAAAGACAAATTATTTAGCTGAAACAATTAAGATTTCTCTTGCTTGCTTAGTACTATGATATTCATCTTTTGTGTCAATTACTAATTGTTCAAATACCATAGTCATTATTTGTTTACGTTCAAAATCATTTGCGTGCAACCACAATCTATCGATGTTTCGGATTATGGACTTTAATTCTTCATTATTACGGGTATTGTTTTTTTGTATATTCTTTATTTCACGCTGTAATTCCTTTTCCTTTTCACGTAATTTTTCAGTTTCGTGAATTAATTCATCTATATCAATAACATCATTTTCGTACATAGTTTTTTTCTTTTTCATCAATTTCTGAACAGATGACAATTCACTTTCTAATGTAGAAAGAAGTTCCGTTGAATATTCCGATTTCCCTTCATTACTTTTGAAATCACCAATTAATTCGTCCCATTGAGCAAACACTGTTTTTACTAAATTGTCCTCTAATATAATATGACTAGTACAGTTTTTACCAGCCTTTTTACCTGAACATCGATATGTCTTTTTATCACCTGACTTATGCCCAGACATCGAATGACCACACCTTGCACATTTTAATATCGATGAAAAATAATAATTGCTCGTTTCTCGTTTTCCTCCAAATTTCCTTCGTTTATCCAATGTGTCTTGTAGTGCCCAAAACTCATCTCTCGGTATTATTCTATCGTGATTACCTTCGTATAAGTTTTGTTCACGGGGAGGTTTTTTATACTCTTTGAGGTTCTCACTGAATGTCAAATAACCTGCGTAAACAGGATTGTTTGCTATATCTCTTACTGAATCAACATGCCAGTCACTACCTTTTCTAGTTTGGTAGCCTTTAAAAGACAACTGTTTTGCAATTGTGTAAAAACCAAGTGTCTTAGATAACTCAAATACTTCTTTTACAACCTCAACTTCATCTTCATTAACAATTAGCTGTTTATCTACTATTTTGTATCCATACGGAGGAGTTCCACCCTTCCATAGACCTAGCTTAATTTTCTTTTCCATTCCCATTCGCACACGTTCTGCTGTGTTTTCGCGTTCCCATTGTGCTATGGCTGCAACTAGTGTAATGAATAAACGTCCCATAGCATTAGTCGTATCGTAAACTTCTGTTGCACTTTTAAACTTACATTCGTATTTGTCTAATTCTTGTAAGATTGAGTAAAGGTCAACAACAGATCGAGTTAATCTGTCTAATCGATAGACCAATACAACATCAATGCCACCTTTTTTTACAATATTTACCATCTCTTTAAATTGTGGACGGTTTAAATCTTTAGCGGAGTAACCGTCATCTATGAATTGTTTCACCATTTCCCAACCTTGAGAGATGCAATATGCTTCTAATTTTTCAATTTGTGCTGCAATAGAATATCCGTGCCTAGCTTGTTCATCTGTACTAACACGGACATAAATTACACATTTCATAAGAACCTCCTTTTATAAAATATATAAGAAAAGAGCTAGACGAATGAGTCTGCTCTTTTTCTGTTTGATTGATTAGCGCTAATTAATCAAAATCCATTATTGCTCGTATAACTTTACCAATGATTCTAGCTGGGTTGCTAGGGCTTACAACAATAGGTTCATAACTATTGTTATCAGGCATTAATAATACAATGCCGTCTTGCTTTTTTACTCGTTTGAGTGTAGCTTCTTCATCGCCATTAACTAACACTGCTGCTATCTCACCATTCTCTACATCAGATTGAGCCCTAACCAAAACTTTAGAACCATTCATAATTGTCGGCTCCATACTATCGCCTTTAGCTTTTAATGCAAAGATTTCACCACTAGGTAAGTATTCAGCAAACTCGTAAGTATATCCCTCTATGTTTTCTGTTGCTAGGATAGGATCACCACATGCGATAACTCCTAAGATAGGTATTTTTACAAAGTTAGGTTCTACAGGAATTAGGTTTGAAATTCCTTTACTTTTAAAAGAAGGGTCAATGGCAGATTTCGGAACATTAAATACTTCTGCTAATTTTTCAACATTACCTGGACTTATTAGAGTTTTGCAATTTTTGTAATCTGATAAAGTGCTTTTAGATATACCACTTTCCTCGCTTAGTTTAATCAATGTAAAATCCTTTAATTTTCTAAGAGCTTCGATATTTTCTGATATTTGTTTTTTTAATGGTAAATCTCTATCGAATTCTTTTTCCATCATTGTTTCACCTCCTCCCTACCATTATATTATATCCGAAAAAATACGGAAAAACAATAAAAAATCCGAAATAAAACGGAAGGTTAAATAATTATTATTTTAATTCCGAAAATAATCGGTTGACATTCCGAAAAAACTCGGATATTATAGAACCACACAGAACGAAAGAGGTGAAATTATGTCGATTAGAATTACGCTCCGAGCGGCTAGAGTTAATGCAGGTTTAACTTTAACAGAAGCAGCCAAAATGTTTGGAATCAATAAAGATACACTTTCTAAGTATGAACAAGATTCAACAAATGTACCTCGAACATTTATGTTGAATATCGAACAGCTTTATAAAATTCCAATTGAAAATATTTTTTTTGGCAAACAGTCCGAGTTTTTTCGGAAATTTGAAAGAATAGCTTGATTTTCTAATCATCAAATGCGCTGTGATACCGAGCCAATGACGGTATGAGTTTTTAATGAAAGTTGAGGTGAGAACACGTTGAAAGACGCCATCTATTTTTATAAAGAAGATGGAGAAAACAACATTGTACTAGTTAGTAGTTATAACGAGGGTGATGTTAGGGGAGTAATTTTTAAGCCTCCAGTAATATTAGAACGCATAATTAATGATTTTCCAAAGGCTAAAGATAATTTATACGTTCTAATTGATGGTGTGGTTTTTAAATTAAAAACCTAATTGTTTTTTGACAAGTTCATTCAAGATGGTGGATGCAATAGTGGACATTAAAGAAATGGATACACTAGAGAATTTAGAAACCACAGATTTAGTTTCTTTCCAAACTTTATTGTCTCGGATGGTGTCAAGGAATAAATGACCATCCCAAGTCAATGCGGACAGAGTTAATTCCATAAGTTCATCTCCAGCATATAGTGGCTCGCCTAATAAATACCGGGCTTCTATTAACTTTAAAATGCTGTAGATTACAGTGTCCTCACCAAATTTCTTTATACAATCTAATTGTTTTATTTGGTAGAAATATAAATCGTCATTTAAAGTCAGTTTTTCTTCTAATTCAAGTAAAACAGCTCTAACACAATCTTGATTTAGTTTCATTATGTATCACCTGCCTTTCTATCCAAATTGTAACAAAAGGAAGGCGAAAGGAGGAAAACAATTTGAATTTAACAGTCATTCAACTACGTGGCAAGCGTGTTTTAACAACAGCACAACTTGCTGAACAATATGAAACAGATAATCGACGTATTTCTGAAAATTACAATGCTAATAAGAGCCGTTACACAGAAGGGAAACATTACTTCGCTTTATCAGGAAATGAAAAAAGAGAGTTTTTAAACCATACGGAAATTACGGATGGTTCAAAAAATGCCCAAGTACTTTACCTCTGGACAGAAAAAGGAGCGTGGCTACACGCAAAGTCGCTCAATACTGACAGAGCATGGGAAGCCTACGAATTGCTTGTGGATGAGTATTACAAGGTGATTGAACAACCACCACAATACAACAGTTTAGAGCTAGCGCTAAAAGCAGCTTTGGAACATGAACAGGCTATCAAGGAGATCAAGACAGATGTGGATTACTTAAAAGAAAGTATGCGAATAGATGGGCTACAACAACAAGAAATCCAACACTCTGCTAAACAATCCATTGTACAAGCACTTGGAGGGAAAGATTCAATTGCTTATCAAGAAATCAGTAAAAAAGTGTTCTCCGCATTCTGGAATGAGTTCAAGCAATATTTTAAAGTTCCAAGATACGGAGATATACCAAAAGTAAAGTATGAGGAAGCATTAAGATTCATTAGCTTATGGAGGCCTTCCACATCACTTCAGATTGAAATTGACAGTTGTAATAGCCAAATGGCTTTCGGGTAAAATCAGACAAGCCTATTCGACATATTCTGATAAAAAGGGGTGTGATTATGAAGGGGTTTAAAATGACAGAAGAAAAAGTGCGTAAACTGTTACCAGTTGTAGAGAGTATTTTATCTAGAGAGTATGGTAGGAAAATCACATTGAAAGACTTATCAGTTGGAGGAATCACGGTTTATAAAAAAGATTGCGCAAAATAGCGCAGTCTAAAGAAGTTTTGTACAAGCGTTAAGAGAGGTGAAACCAAATGAAATACAAAGTAGCTGATTGGAATGCAATGTCAGATGAGGTTAAGCAGATCGAATTGAATAAGCGAGCGAAAAGGGGGTCGTTAAAGTGCTAACAGTAGAAGAAATTCGTCAAAAGCGCAAATCAAGAGGGTTAAGTATTACTCAATTATCAAATTTAAGTGGTGTATCACAACCATACATTTCTCAAATTGAGAGTGGCGAAAGAGTAGCTACAGCAAAAACTCTAAACAAATTGCTTGAAGCATTAGGCGTATCAAAACTGTATTCATTACGAGCTCAAGGATATCTAGATGAAACAGACATTCTTGCATTATTAGATGAGAATAAGCGTTTTAGAGAAGCACTTGAGTTTTATGCAAACGATGAACTATATCCTGATGAAGATTTAGGGGTTATTGCACGCAAAGCACTGGCAGGTGAATCAGATGTCCAACGGAAACAAAATCATCACACGTAGTAATAGCAAAGTTATGATTCGATATGGTGAATTACCACGTATATTAAATGCTACTGAAATTCAACAATGGCACCATATTGTAGCGAAGATTGAGCGATTTCAAGATAGCGAGTTGGAGAGAAAATGAATGAAGGAAGGTGAATTAGATGGCTCATTATGAGTGTAAATATTGTGATTCATGTTTCGGATCAACAGTTATTGATGGTGACAGAGTTTGTATTGGATGTGGTGCTGAATGGGCAGATGCCAAAATTCTGGTAGATGATGAGGAAGATGGTGAGTAAATGAAAATTAAGCCTGTACCAGTAACACTAATCGCAAAGGTAATGATTAAAGTAGCAACATCACGTCAGAAGTAAATCTATCAAACTATTTGGAGGTTGGGAGAATGAAAGCAGTAATCAATGTTAAGGGTACGAAATTATCAGTTCTATCAATTCATTTCCGCGAAACAGGTAAGGCATTATCAGTTTATGCAAAGGATGAAAATGGTCGTGAAACTCGCTTTGTTGATAAGTCACATAGCCAGTATGACACTTCTCCACATATTGCCTTAGAAAATTTGGATGCAGCACTCGAATATCCAGAGCTTGAAGCAAGGATTGTGGAAGGCAACAACAGGCTCATTAAACACCTCGAAGATATGCAAAAAGAGGAAAACAACAAACTCACTGATATTGCGATTGATGCAATGGAAAGTGATCCGAATTTGCCATTTGATAATCACTTAGCTGCAAAACAACATGAGTACAAGCTTTTACAACAAAGAGTATTTGGCATTATTGATGCTGTGGAAGAAGTCAAAGCATTCATGGAGGGATATTACGCAAATGTCGATGATCAATCACCTGAAGCGTAAATCAGTCATTTCTAAGCTAAACAAATTGGGCATCCACAGTATTGAAGGACAACCGTTAGAGGATGTTTTGTATTCCACGCTGCTTAAAACACTGGCGCTAAAACGTGCTGCTCAATCATGAAGGGAAGTGAAATTGATGGTTGGTGAAGAAATTCGGAGATTGAGAAAAGAAAAGGGAATGACACTCAAACAACTAGCTAACAATATAGATTTGTCACACACATACTTATCGCAAATTGAATTGGGAGATAGAAACGTTTCGCTAGAAATGTTATCAAAATTAGCTTCTGTTTTAGAAGTTTCAAAACTTCATCTATATAAAGCAGCTGATCTTTTAGATGAAACAGACATTCTTGCATTACTAGATGAGAACAAACGTCTACGTGAAGCACTAGAGGATATAAGTTGCCATGTAGATACTCACTTACAAGTCATTATTAGTAATGCATTGGAAGGTGATAAATATCGAATTTGATGAAATCACAACTAATTTCTCAAGAAATATTCGGGAGTTAAGAAAAAGACATAAGTTAACACAAAAACAATTAGCTGCAATCTTGTGTAAGAAAGAATCAACCATAAGAATGTGGGAACTCAATAAAAATGAACCGTCTCTTACGACACTAGTTAAATTATCAAAAATATTTAATGTCTCAATAGATGAAATGATAGGAGTGAATAAGTTATGAAATCAACAGGTATGATTCGGAAGGTAGATAGTTTAGGACGCGTGGTTATTCCAGCAGAACTAAGAAACGTTTTAGGGATTGATAAGTTAGATCCATTAGAAATTTTTACTGATGGGGATAAAATTGTTATTCAAAAATATCAACCAAATGCTGAAAAAGAAGAAGTTACAGCAGAGTTAGAAAAGTTGGTAGCTGAAGCAAAAAGCCAAAATGCAATTGATGTACTACAGCGAGCTATCAAGTTGATTAAGTAGGTGATCCCATGCGTATAGGCCACATACACGCTGATGTATACGACCGTGAATCAGATTACTGGCAAGACATCGAGGATGCAGAAAATGCCCAAATTGAGGCAAAAAAAAGCTTGTCAAAGGCGGCAACCGATGACAAGAAAAGTAAGACTATAGATATTGGTAGTGTACCACAGGAGGATGCAAAATGACAAAGTTTAATGTTGGGGATAAGGTAATTTTCAATAAAGAAAACGCGCATGTTGCTAAACAATTTGATTACAAAATAAACAAACCATACGAAGTGCAAGAAGTTTTCCCATTCCATCATACTGTTCAAATTATTAATGAAAAGGGTTCATCACACTCGTTTGATGAAGAAAGATTTGAACTAGTTGAAACAAAGCCAACCAAAAATCAACGCATCACAGCATTAGAAAACGAAGTAGCTGAATTAAAGCTAATTGTTCATGAATTACGTGATGGCCGTAAAACAATGCGAGATGTGATGAACGAAGTGTTGAGTGAGCCTTCCACACCTACTGTGGAGGACATCATTGAATTTGAAGGTCAGCAATATCGCAAGGTTGATCGTGAAGTGTATGAGGGTGATGTAATTGTTTTCTACGGAAGTAGACATCCTCAAATTACAGACGGAAAACCGTACAAAGTTTTTAAGGGTAAAAATATTGAAGAAAATAAGTTGAGTCATACAGCAGATTCTGGTACTGAATATCCTGTAGATGGAGAATATGTAGATGGATATTATGTCTACGAACTAATCAAAGGCGGACTGAATCCTCAAATTCCAATAGTAGATGAAACAATTGAACCACTAACACCAAATCAACAACGTTTTTTAACTATTATAAATGCGAAAAGATATGTTGCAGAAAGACAAGCAGTAATGTTATTTGGTCATGTTGATTTCATCGTTAATACAGAAAAAAGAACGATAGTGGCTTTATTAAAACTATTGGGATTAAACCAAGTAGTAAAAAGAGGTATTGCCAAATGTAATCCATCAGACGTATTCAACGAACACATTGGAAAAGCCATTGCACTAGGACGAGCGCTTGGTCTTGATGTGAGTGAGTTTGAACAGTCGGTACAGCCAAATGAAGTTGTACTTGGACATATTATTGTTTGGAATGAATCGCCTGATGAACCACACGAAGTTGTTACAAAAAATGGAGATTGGTTTGATTTCATTTATCTGAAAGACAATAAACGTTACAACAACCACGAATATTGTGAGATTGAAGAATTTACTACTATCCTAAACGACAGTAACGCTAAATACGAGGTGGAATCATGAGCATATACACACTCAAAGAACTAAATGAAATGATGTATAACCTTCAACAATTAATACTGGATGGAGCAGATGAAGAAGAATTAAAAGGCTACATGGATACTATCTCACTTGAACGTGAAGCAAAATTAGAAGGTTATGCGATGGTCATTAAGAATTTAGAAAACGAAAATGCAGGCATTAAAGCTGAAGAAGAACGTTTTGCTAAACGCAGAAAGTACAACGAAAATGCTATTGCTCGTATGAAGGAACGCATGGCCGAAACATTAGAAACCGTTGAACCAGATGCCAAAGGTGTGAAGCGTTTGAAGACTGAAAAATTTACATTCAGTTTCCGCAAATCATCTAAGGTTGAAGTCTCAGATATTGATTGCCTTCCACAACAATTTATAAAGGTGGAACGTACTATCAGCCGTTCTGAATTAGCTAAAGCACTAAAAGCAGGTGAGCAAATTGAAGGTGCTCAACTTGTTGAAAATCAATCGTTAAGTATTCGATAGGAGAGGGAAAAATGAACCGTTATTTCGTTGCGTATAAACACACAGATGACTATAACTACGAAACTGATGAGCGTGTAACTTCAGTGGACAACAAGAAAGATACATTGGAATTATTGTCTTCTATCATTTCTTGTGAAGATGATGAATTAATTTCAATTGTACATTATGACTTTGTTTCTCATACTTCAAAAGTGTTGAAACCAGCCCTTAATTCAAAAATGAAATTGGACCTAGTGGAGGTAGAAAAATAGATGGCAAAAACATTACTTAACCAAAAAGAACGTTGGTATGCAGATTCATCAAAAGAGGCAGAGGAAATTGTTGCTGAAGCAAAACAGGATGATTCATTAACAATGCACAAGATTAATGAAAAGCACAATTCAAAAGGTTTCTACTTTCTTGTAGACCTCGAACGCACATACAGCACAGCTAAGGAAGAAATGGAAAAGCGTCCTGAAAAGGATGATGCACCAGAAGGTCAAATGAGCATTGATGAAGTGCATGAAGGTGTTCCATACACAGTAAATCATGATGGCAGTGTAACAGTTGAAAATGATGAAGAATTACCAGAATTCAAGGATCCATTCGCAAATGCTGAAGCGAAACCAGATGCATCTACTGAAAACGTACCATTTTAATAGAAAAGGAGTGTGGAAGGCATGCAAGTATCAAGCACAGCAGACATTAAAGCAGACGCATCCACTTGGTTGCTTTACGGCAATCCTGGTATGCGTAAAACAACTACTGCTAAATATTTAGAGGGAAACACGCTTTACATTCCAATTGATAAAACTGAAATTGTTTTAGCAGGAACGCCAAATATTGATATTGTTAATTTCGATTCATATGATGCGTGGAATGCATGGAATCAACTAATGATCGATTTGAAAAATGCAGACCTATCTAAATACGACACAATCTTTTTTGATAACGTTTCAGAATTAACACGTTCGATGCTAGCGAACTTGGGCCGTGAAGGTAATAACAATCGAGTGCCTTCACAAGGTAACTATCAGCAAATTGATTTCTTTATCATCGACAGCGTGCGTTTTATCCAAACTCTTGGAAAACGAGTGGTTTTTACAGCTTGGGAAATGACAGATGCATGGAATTTACCAAGTGGACAAATCGTCAATCGGGCTTACCCAGATGTACGAATTAAGATTTTGAATAACTTCATGGGATTATGCCAGGTAGTTGCGAAATCAGTTATCAATGAAGAAACAAAAAATTATGGTTTCATTTTAGAGCCGTCGCCATATGTTTTCGCTAAAAATCAATTAGATCAACGAAAAGCATGTGCACACGAGGATATTTTTAAAGTTGGCTATCAGCCTTCCACAAACAATGAAGAAACAGGGGGAAATAAATAATGTCATTTTTTAAATTTGATGAAGAAAAAGTTGTATCGGGGTTTGAATTAGTAGCAGAAGGAAAATACGAAGCGATAGTTTTAAATGCGGTAGCTGGGAAAACTCAAAAAGGTGAAGACAAAATTACACTTGATTATGAAATCCGATCTGATGTTCCTCAAAAACATCAAGGTGCAAAAATCATGTTTGACACTTTCACATTCTCGAATGAAATTGCTGCAGGTATCGTTCAGTCATTATTAAAAGCAACAGGCTTTGCAAACGGCCATCCATTCCAATCGCCTCAAGATATGGCCAATCAATTAATCGGTCGAAGCTTACAAATTACTGTTAAGCACGAAGAATATGAGAAATTGGTTGATGGTAAAAAGGAAAGACGTACTTCCGCAAAAGCAAAATACTATGATAAATCGGTTGTAAATCCACCACAATCACCAGGAGCGCCAATCACAGTTGGAAGTGACGATCTTCCATTCTAAATAAAACTTAATAGAGAGGTCTGTTTTTGCGGACTTCTCTTTTTTATACCCAAATTTTACGGAGAAGGTGGTACAAATGGCAGAAAAAGTGAAAAGGAAGGTTTCTCAATCAGTAGCCGATGCAATGCAAGAATTAGAAGAATGGATGGGTGTAGATAAAGAACGATCTGAAAAGGTATTAATAGTTGCTCAATTACTTGCTTACGGTTATGAGGTTGTTCCTGCACCTGAAGAACAATTAAAAGACTATTACAGGGGATTAGATATCGTTGGAACACAAGGTGATCATTTAATTGCAGAAGGTATTCAAGATACATTACGTATTCTTGGTATCAAAATAAAAGGCATCAACGAATGAAGGTGAAAGGGTGAGATAAATGGTCAAAGAAATTGCGTTACAGAATGGCATAGTAGCACTTGTGGATGATGAGGATTTTGAGAGAGTTAATCAATATATTTGGAGTATCAATTTAAGTAACAGGAAAACTAACAGAGTTGTGCGAAACCGTACTCTTAATATAACTTTACAAAGATTTATTTTAAGCGAAGAAATCCCACTCTCTCACACGATTATTTTTGTGAATAAGGATGATTTAGATTTCAGGAAAGAGAATCTACTTATTGCTAGCGCGAAGGGTATGTCAGTTAGAAAAAAAGGTAATAAAAATAGCAGTTCGATATACAAAGGTGTGAGTTGGTGCAATAGGAGCTCTAAATGGTTAGCTCAAATTCAAGTAAACGGAAAAAGTTATCACTTGGGTTATTTTACAAACGAAGAAAAAGCAGCTCTTGCATATAACGAAGGGTCTAAATTTCACTTCGGAGAGGATGCGTTCCAAAATGAAATAGGCGAAATCAATGCTTCGGCAGACTACGAATTACAAGTGGCGAAGAAGCCTAGAACAACACTTAATCCAACATCTATATTTAGAGGGGTTTCATTCAACAAAGCTTCAAATATGTATATCGCTCAAACTAAATTTAAAGGTAAAAATTTTTCGATGGGATTATTTTTTGATGAAGTTGAAGCTGCTAAAGCGTATGACCAAAAATCTTACGAGTTGCGTGGAGATAAAGCTGTTTTAAATTTTCCTGAATTGGTTGATGAATACAAGGTGATGAAATGAAAACGCCAATAAATTTTAATGAAATACCTTCAGAATTACGACTATTACCCCAATGGATACTTTGGCGTAAGGAAGAAAAAAGTGGCCGTTACACAAAAATCCCATATCAAGTAGATGGGAATGAAGCCAGAAGTAATGATCGCCGTACATGGTCCACATTCGCAACAGCAGCTAAGTTTTATACAGAATCGAATGCAGATGGTATTGGATTCGTATTCTCGCGCCAAGACAACTACATTGGCATTGATATTGATAAGTGCGTTACTTATGCAGCAGATGATACGAATAAAGTAAATCCAATCATTAACGATTTTGCTAAAGAGATTATTGATACGCTGGATAGCTACACGGAATTTAGTGTGAGTGGTACAGGCATTCACATCATCATCAAAGGTAGCCTTCCACAGTCTGTAGTTGGTACAGGGCGTAAAAGTACAAAGTACGGCTTAGAAATTTATCAATACGGCCGTTACTTCACAATGACAGGCAATCGTGAAAATTCAAATGACATTTATGAGCGTTCTGAAGAAGTAGCTGAAATCCTAGAAAAGTATTTTGATGACAGCGACATAAAAGGCCGTGTGAACCTTGCAGAATATGAAAATGATGAAATTAAGCTATCAAATGATGCCCTTTGGGAAAAAATGTTTCGAGCAAAAAACGGTGATGAAATTAAGGCTATGTATGATGGAAACATCATTAAAACTGATATGCATGGCAATCCAGACCATTCAGCTACAGATCAAGCTTTGTGTAACCATTTAGCTTTTTGGACAGGAAAATCTTCTATTCGAATGGATACGATGTTCCGCGAAACAGGACTTATGCGTGATAAATGGGATGTAATCCATTTCAGTGATACTGGTGAAACATACGGTGAACGTACCATTGCAGAAGCTATTTCTTCCACTACAACTACTGTGTTGGACCATCAAAATGACAGCGAGTTTTCATTCAACTTCCACAGTGATGATGTGGTGGCAGAGGAAGTAGATAAGCCAGCTCGCAAATTTAAGTTAACGGATCTTGGAAATGCAGAGCGAATAGCGTATGAATACGGCCATGTAATTCGTTATATTCCATCGGTTGGTTGGTATATCTGGAACGGCAAGTATTGGGAGTTTGACGAAAAAGGAAAGCTTCATCGAATTGTAGCCAAAGTCGTTCGCAAGCTTGGTGAATCAGATGATGAAACGGAACAAAAATGGGCTAGACATTGCGAGAAACATAATGTGCGAGAAAGTGCTATTAAGGATTTGAAAGTATTGGTTCCTGGAGATCGTAGCGACTTTGACCAACATAAATATTTGCTCAATGTTGCAAATGGAGTTGTAGACCTGAAAACAGGAAAGCTACAACCGCACGATAGGGAATTAAAGCTAACTAAAATAACGAACATTTTTTATGAAGAAAATGCTAAATGTCCGAACTGGTTAGCATTTTTGGACCAAATATTTTTGGGAGATAAAGAACTAGCAGAATACATGCAGCGATTGATTGGCTATAGCCTCACTGGTGATATTTCAGAACAAATTATGATGTTCTTAGTTGGTGGTGGTAGTAACGGTAAATCAACCTTTATCAACACAATCAAAGATCTTGTAGGGGAATATGGCAAGCAAGCTAAGGCAGATACTTTCATCAAGAAAAAAGAAACAGGTGCCAATAACGATATTGCGAGGTTAGTAGGTTCACGTTTTGTATCAGCGATTGAATCAGAAGAAGGCGAAAAGCTATCAGAATCATTCGTAAAGCAAATTACAGGTGGAGAGCCAGTGTTAGCTCGTTTCTTACGACAAGAGTACTTTGAGTACATTCCAGAGTTTAAAGTGTTTTTCACGACTAACCATAAGCCAATCATCGGTGGCTTGGATGAAGGTATATGGCGCCGCGTAAAGTTGATTCCATTTGATTTAAATTTGCCAGCGCATAAACGTGATAAAAAGTTACCTGAGAAGTTGTCGTTAGAAATGAGTGGAATACTCAATTGGGCAATTGAAGGCTGCTTAAAGTGGCAGAAGGACGGTTTAATTGAGCCAGCAGTGGTGGCAAAAGCAACGGGTAACTATAAAGAAGACATGGACATCCTTGGACCGTTTTTAGCCGAATGTTGCTATGTAGATAAAACTAATGAAAATATCAAAATCGAAGCCAAAGAATTATATACCGTCTATGACAGTTTTGGTTATAAATCAGGTGAACGCACAGTGAGTAACCGTAGTTTTTATCGAATGTTAGAAACGAAAGGCTTTAAAAAAGAACGTGGTACAGGAAACAAAAACTTTTTCATTGGAATTACTTTACAAGAGCGTGCCCCTAAAGGAGTTACTTTTGAAGAAAAAATAGTTACAAAAGAGGCTGAAAATACGTCATTTAAGCTAGTTTAGTAACTTTGAGTTAACAAAGTAACTCTCATTAGTAACTCTCGGAAATTCAGTCATATCAATGGTTTAAGACTATTTTTATATTACTAAAGTTACTTTTGTTATTTGGTTTTTATATTAATAAAAAAATAAAAAATATAAATATATATATATATAAGAGCGTAATACCCAAACGCCAGTAACAAAAATAACGAAATTGACTTAAACCCTTGGGACTGTAAGGTTTGGGCGAGTTATTTTAAATAACTTTAGTTAACAAACGGTACTAAAACAGTAGTTTTTTAAGAATTAAGTAACCACTATAAATGTAAGGAAGTGGTAAACGGTGGTTTTGCATGTATTATCACAAATTTGGAAATCTGGTGCTGAAATATATCGTGATGAATCAGATGGTAGATTATCGCTCAAAAATGCGAAGTTGGTGCCAGAGGAAGTATTAAAGGCTGCTGATCCGATTTTCGGTGAAATAGAAAAATGGTTCAAATCATGGGAAGAAGCTAAAGCAATCGATAAACACATTCGAATGATGATACATCAAGCCTGTGGATGGCAGCACAATCCGAAGTTGAATAAATGGATATGCGAGGACGTTGATTCATTAATGTTGTTCATGGAGTGGCAAGAAACATTAGCTAAAAACGGATGGATCGACATTTACACAGACTATCGACAATTTGAAAATGAAGCATCAAATATGATGAAGAAAAAATTGTACGAGAGTGCTGTTTTATACGCTAATCAAAATAAGTGATTTACAGCCGTTTTAAGACGTTTTAGAGGACGGATGATAAATATATCTAACTTTAAAATAGAACGTCTGTACGACGTTAATTTCAAGGCAAAACGAGGAGGTAATAATCATGATAATGATTACATTTGTTAATTCACAAAATAAAACAATCAAAAGAGTTTTCGAACGTACTTTCATCGAAGGTAATTCAACAGTTGGTGTAGTTGGTAAATGCGACTGTTATAAAAATACTTGTGATTGTGTGACTTTTTGTAAAATTCCACATGATCGGATTTGTAAAATCGGAAATGTGCAAATCATTGAAGGTGATTCACAATGATTCACTACGCTTACACCGATTCAGAGCTAAACAAAATCATGAAAACCATGACAATCGTGGTTGATACACGTGAACAAGTAAACGGCCATATCCTTGAATATTTACGCAGCAAGGATGTGCCAATCAAATTGAAAAAGTTGGACACTGGTGATTACACGGCTATGCTACCGAAAAATGAAGAGCTTGGTATAATGCGAGACATTTATTTAAACAGTGGAGTTGAACGAAAGGCCAGTGTAGACGAGATAGTAGGCAACTTAGGTAAGGACGAGCGTACACGCTTTGAAAATGAATTAATTCGAGCGAAGGATATGCCATTCACAATCTTACTTGAAGATCCAGAAGGCTATAAGAAAATACTAAACGGAACCTACAGAAGTAAATACGATCCACTTGCATTGCTTGGCTCGTTGAATACTTTCAAGGCTCGTTACGGCTTTGAAATTGTCTACTTAGATAATAAGTTTAGTGGAAATTGGATATATCACCATTTCTATTACCAAATGAAGAACTACCTAAAGAGAGGAGCATTTTGATGCAACCAAAAATGTTGAATGACTTTATGTATGCGTTGATGAAAGAAGCAAGACGAGATTCTTTTCGAGAATTTCTAGAGAATTGGGAAATTACCCAATAGGAATACGAAGAAATAGAAGCATGGTTCAAGAATAAACTAGGAATCAAATTATAGGGGTTCGCACTATGAACATGCGCAATGGGATTCCTATTGTTCAGTCGGTGAAGAAGTCAAAACAGCCACAGGGTAGATTGTGGAAGGCCATACCTAATCCATTTACAAAGTATATCGAGTTGTTCATGACAGTCGATGGATGCGAAGTCAGTATTATCATGCCTTACGATTTCGAATGGATTCAGCAGTATTTAAACGAAGGCTGGATTGAGAGAGGAGTGTGGGATGTAGATGAACGCAGAAATGCTTGAAAAACGTGTAGCAATATTGAAAAAGGTTGATGCACTTACAAACAAATGTAATTATCAGGCAGCCAATGAATATAATCATTGTTCAAATTGTAAACAGCTCCGCAAGTATGGCGACAAGTTAATGAAACTGGTGAATAAGCGAAGGGTTATTAAAGCTGTTTCAAAAAATAAAAAGTCTGGTCCAAAGCTAATAACTACTCTGACTAAAGCTGAGTATTTGGATTTAAAAAAGGATAGAAAATTGGATAGAGAAATCGCTGAAATGTACAAAGTATCACCATGCACAATTAGAAACTGGAAAAAGAAAAATGGAATTATTACTAAGAATAATTTGAGAAGAAGAAAGGTGATAAGTTGATGCCAACAAATGAGCATATCAAGAATACTGAGAATAGACCAGATTCAGATCACTATCATGAAGGCAAAATTGATGTGTGGACGTTTGCTGATGAAAATTTCAACTTAGATGAATGTATCGGTTTTCATAGAATCAATGCAATTAAATATCTAACTCGATATGGAAAAAAGAATGGCTATAATGCTCGAGATTTAGAAAAAGCAATTGTTTATATAGAAAAGCTAATTGAATTGAACAAATCCAAAATGGAGGAAATGCAAAATGAACATGAATGAGTATCAGTTGTTAGCTACGAGAACAGCAGCTAAACACGATAACGAACTAGTTAATTACGGACTAGGTATAGCAGGTGAAGCTGGAGAGGTTGCTGATTTAATTAAAAAGGCAATGTTTCATGGTCATGTTATTGATCAAGTAGAAGTTAAAAAAGAGCTGGGTGATGTGTTGTGGTATCTAGCTAATATAGCTAGATTAGCAGGTTTGTCACTCGATGAAATTGCAGAAGCGAACATTTCCAAATTACAGAAACGATATCCTAATGGATTCAATGTTGAGGATAGTAAAAAGCGTGTGGATACGGTGAAGTAGATAAAAAATGTGCAGTAGTGATTTGCGGGAATTGGGCAAAAAGAAAAGAACGCCCAAATGGACGCCCTCTAAAAAGTGATTCTTATTACTGTGCTGTCACTGTCACACTTGTGTCCGCGTATCCTGTTGCTTTTATTGTATATGTTATTAAACCGTAGGGACCGTGAATTACTAAGTAAGGAGCAAGCTTAATGTTCTCATAATTGATTTGAGCTGTAGAAATCCAATCCTTAAGAAGAATTCCATTAGAATCTAAAACCACTACGCTTGTAATAGCTGCTCGCCACTGTGGATCATCTGTGAACGTGAATTCAATAGGACTATAGTATGCAACAATTCCATTATTAGAACCTACAACTGTTAAAGCTGGTGCTGGTAATACTACGCTATTCTCGTCTTATACCTTCTCTATATATCGGTTTTATAACGAGCCTTCACCATGCAGGCGACTTTCATCGCACACGGCGATCCGTCAGCGATAAAAATACGAAACTTAATTCCCCACATCTAGCATAAAACACAAAGGTTAAAATTAGGTTGAATTTTTAAAACTTTTTTTATTTTTTCGTTACTGCACATTATGAGGAAATAAACAAACAAGGTAGGTGCTGCACATGCCTATGTTATCGCATAGTGAAGCACAAAATGCAATCTATAAATTGTGGAGGGCATATGAGTAAATTATCAGCAGTACAAAATAAAACAATCGAAGAATATTGGTCAAGTTTAGATGATCTTAAAAAGCAGTTACGCTATCGAGAATGGGAATTGCTAAATGCATATCAAGAAACTGATACAAATATCGGTGGTGGTAAAGCGAATCGTATTTCTGACACGACAGGTAATAAAGCTATTATTCTTGCAGAAGATAAAAATTATCAGCATTTGAAAAACATCATCACAACACTTGAACAGCTTTACAAAGAATTAGATCATGACCAAAAAACAATTGTGGACATGCGTTATTTCGATAAACAGGAAGCATACGAATGGTCTCATGTTGCAGATAAATTATATATGTCAGTACAAAGGGTATTGCGTAAACGTAATATGCTGATTGATGAAACGGCTAGAAGATTGGGGTGGATATAAACAAGATGTCATTACACGAATGATAAAATATTATTATATTATAAACTTATTAATTATGGTCTAATTAGTATATATTGGTACAAAAAATGGAGGTTATTTAATATGTCATATTTGATGAAAGAATTAGACCAACTCATTTCTAACAGAACCTATGATTTTTATAGTGGTACACCTTATGCAAAAGAAGTAGCAATTCCTGAGGCAATAGAAGGTATAAAAGAATTAATCAAAGAATCCTCTGATGAATCATATAATTCACATGGATTAAATTTAAAAATAATAGCACTTTTGGAAGATTACAAGGAAAGTGTTAAAGATGAAATTGAAGAATATGAGGATTACCCATCTACTATGGATATGGATAGTGAGGATACAGGTCTAAAAGGAAACGAACTTTCCCTCAATTCTAAATATGAAATCCTTAGCTTCATTGAAGAACTTAAAACCAACGTGTATTAATTGTATTAAGCGTAATTGTGCCATATAGTGAATTACGCAAAAAAACAGTGTAAATTGATATTATCAAGTTTTATCAAAAGCGCACGGAAATGCGTACAAAATTTCCATTACAAAATAAACACGTTCGCTTGTACGTGTATGTCGGAAACAAGCAATTGAGACTACTAAATTGGTAGTCTTTTTTTATAATGACAATTTGACCCTTTTGTACTATTATGTACTAAAAGAAGGGAGATGTTTGTATGAATTTGAATAATTTAGGAATATCGAATTTACCAAAGCCTGAATCTATATTTAAACCACCGAATGTTGATTTTACTAATCCTAATTTAGCTAGTGAATTTCATAAAAGATTAGTTGAAATGATTAATGATTTCGATGATAAACTAGCTGAAACTGAGGAAGTTGGTATGCGATTAGTATCATTTGGACAAACAATCCAATTTCATGTAGAAAATATCGGATATTATAATCCTAGTTTGATTACATTCTACGGAAAGACTGGAGATGGTAACAAAATCGAACTAATCCAACATGTTACACAAATCAGCTTTTTATTAATGGCTGTGCCTCGATTAAATCCTGAAGAACCAAAGCGAAAAATCGGTTTTGGAACTGAAGAATAATAAAGCAATAGAATTTTTAACTAACAAGGATAGTATGTTCCATTAAGTTGGGAGGTTAGAATGATGTATTTAATTGAATACACAATACTAAGTGAAAGAAAAACATCTACCGTGATATTGGATTTGGAAAATGAACCTGAATATTACGATACACCTGAAGGTTCTCAGATATTAAGAAAGAAAATTTCAAGTGCTGAAAATATTGCACTTAATAGTTTCTCTATAGGAGAAATTAGAACAGTATTAAATCAAGTCGTACTCAATTGAGTGCGGCTTTTTATTATGCCTTGAGAGGTGGATTAAATGGATAAAGAAACAGTTTTAAAACCATTAGAACGGTTAATCGCTTTGTTATCTAATACTGAGTATGAATCAGAAGTGTTGGAAGTTAAAAAAGAAATAGAAGCTATCTGGGATGAAGAAGAATTCCAATTTCACGCTAACTACATTTTGGATTAATTTAAGTCAAAAGCTAAACAGATTATAGAAATTAATTAATATCTATACTATGAATTGTGGAGGGGGATGAACAATGAAGATTGGTTACAGATGTATGGACAATACTGCTCATTCATTTAAGTCTAGAAGTAAACACATGGATGGTGTACGTTGCCCTATTTGTCAACGTCCAGTGTTGCCTACAGGATTTGATGAACTTCAATACAATCAATTACCTTATTACCACGACTTGAAAAAGCGATGTGCGGATTCTAAAAGAGAAGTTGATTTAAAGCGACTAGATAGTATTAAGAAGTCAGGAATATGGACTGCTACTAATAACAATGGTTCAGGTGAGTTTGTAAGCTGTGTTCTTAAAGAAGATTTTAATTGGTTGGTAGAACAACTTGAAAGACGTATGAACAAAGGTTTATGAATTGTGGAGGGATGAATAATGAAGATAACAGAAGAATTGATTCCATTAATTGAAAAAGCATTAGGTTTTAAATTATATAAATGGCAACGAGCTTATTTATTAGAAAAACCTTATTCAGAACCTTTAGAACGAGCAACAGGAAGAACAACAGTTTATGTCATTAAATTACTACTGACTAATCGTGAACCTATCAATATCAAGTTTGACGCTATGAAATACAAAGATCATCGTGGTGTGCATTATACAGATTTCTTTCGTAAC
The DNA here is from genome assembly GCF_029916965.1 of Lysinibacillus sp. 1 U-2021. Lineage (NCBI taxonomy): Bacteria > Bacillati > Bacillota > Bacilli > Caryophanales > Bacillaceae > Lysinibacillus > Lysinibacillus sp. 1 U-2021. Next base: position 4,197,489 of record NZ_CP123966.1, on the reverse strand, counting down.
TTTATGGGAGAGATAGATGCGAAGTTAACTGCTGTTGGATTACCTACTCGCACAGTTAAACCGAAACAAAGTCGAGGTGTCACAATCGAAGTAGGTGTTGATACTGACAAACTACAATTAAAGCTACGAGCAATTGCAAAACATGTAGGTGCATTGGCTGATGAGTTGGATGGCATCGATAAAGGAATAGGATGCGATAACTGTGGAAGCTATTATGTTTATGAAACAGGGCCAGAACGTTTAGCTTGCGGTAATTGTGGAAGTCAATTTCATATAACGAATGCAATGTTATACAATGAATCGCCAACACGATTAGAAGGCAGTGAATAATGTTGAATCAAAGAGAGCAAAGTATTCAACGTCTATCTGAAGTCTTTTCTACTGAACAAATAGCTGCTGTACTTATTGGAGTATTAGAAGGTATTGCTAAATATAAAGGTGAGGATAAAACAATCTTTGTGAATAGATGGATCGATTCAACAGTAAATCAATTAACAAAACGGTAAGAAGGTAGGGAGAAGAAATGGAACCAATCTTTACTAAATGCAACAAGTCTTGTGGTCATAGGTTCTACGTCCAACACTTCAAGCTAGATAAGCTGGATAACACTGTACAGAAGACATACTTCACCTGTCCTAACTGTGGACGTGAGTATGTCTGTTTTTATACCGACGAGTCAACACGTAAGCTACAGGCTAAGATGCGTGAGCTACACCGTAGGATGAAGTGGGCTGATGCGGATAGGTTAAAGCAGTTGGTACAGGAAGAGGCACAACTCAAAGACTTCATAGCGCACTGTATGGCTAGTGTTAAGCGAGAGGTTGAACAGCATGAACAATAAACCTTTACGACCATGCAACAAACCTGGATGCGGAAATCTAACTCGAAATGGATATTGCGAACAGCATAAGACGGCCAAGGCAGACAACAACCGATACTACGATAAGTATTCTAGAAACAAAAAGCATAATCAGTTTTACCATTCGGGATCATGGATTAAATGTCGTGACTACATCAAGATTCGAGATAACGGTTTGTGTCAGCATTGTCTAAATGAAAAACGAATCACAGTTGGTGTTATAGTCGACCACATCGTGCCATTAACTGCTGACTGGACCAAGCGATTAGATGAAGACAACTTACAATTACTTTGTCAATCGTGTCACAACAGGAAGACGACTGAGGATGTACAGAAATACGGTAAGAAATAGGATAGCCCCCTCCATTCGTTTCCTATATGGTGGATGGCCCTACACCGGCTGCCCGATTTCTTCGCATGAAAATCCGTTTTTGAATATTTTTTCTGGAAGGCTAAGGAAAAAGAAAGTGAGGTGATAGTATGGCAGGTCGAAATAAGCAGCCATTGCAAGTGATTCTGGGGAATGGACGCTCTAACCATTTGACAAAAGACGAGATAAAAAAGCGTCAAAAACATGAAGAAAAGATGCGCGGACCGACTGAAAACATTGAAATTCCAACGTATTTAACAGCTGCTCAAAAGAAGGAATTTGCAGAGATTGCTGAAAAGCTTGTAGCACTTCAAATTTTCAGCGAGCTTGATGTGGATTCTTTAGCGAGGTATCTGGACTCAAAACACCAATACCTACAACTGGTGAAAGATATACGGAAAATCAAACCAACAGAGACAGTTGAGCATGAAAACGGCAAGAAAATTACGATTGCTAATGAGGATTATCCGAAATTGCAACGTACCAAAAATACCTTGTTTAACGAATGTCGTTCTGCAGCTGCTGATCTTGGACTTACTATTACATCACGTTTGAAATTAGTCATTCCTTCACCCTCACCTGTGGAAGGCAAAAGCGAAGCGCAAAAGCGTTTCGGTGATAGGTTATGAATTGGGTTTTAGAGCGGGTTTTTAACTACTGTGATGATATTTTAAGCGGGAAAATCAAAGCCAGTATCAAACATAAATGGGCTGTTCAACGCTTCTTAAAAGACTATGAGGATTGTCAAAATGATGACAGTCCTTTTTATTTTGATGAAGAAGTAGCCGAGGATTTCTATTGGTGGGCAAATGAGTTTGAACACGTCGAAGGTGTTTTAGCTGGCGAAAAGGTTCAACTTAATGATTTTCAACTCTTTATTTCTGTTAATATCTTCTGCTTCAAAAAGAAGCGAAATGGAGCAAGGCGTTTCCGTAAGGTTTATATACAGCTTGCTCGTAAAAATGCTAAGTCACAATTCTTAGCGATTGTTGGTTCATACATCGCTTTCCTTGGTGACGAGAAGCAACGTATGTATATTGCTGGTTGGCAGAAAGACCAATCAGACGAGGTATATATTGCGGTTCGGGATGGGATAAATTCAAGTGAATTGTTGGATGGTAGATGGAAAGAAGCTTATGGCAAGATTGAAGTCTTTAACAATGGATCTGTCATTGTCCCATTATCACGCGAAACACGTAAAACAGGTGATGGTAAAAACCCATCGGTTGGAATTGTGGACGAGTATCACAATCATCTTACATCTGAAATATATGATGTTTTGTTATCAGGGATGGTAGCTCGTAAAGAACCACTAATGTTCGTTATCACCACAGCAGGCTTTGATTTAAGCAGGCCGTGTTTTGTTGAGTACGAATATGTATCGCGTATTTTAAATCCTGATGATGATACAGAAAACGATGATTACTTCGGTATAATTTGCGAGCTTGATCCAGGAGATGACATAAAGGATGAGAGTAATTGGATTAAGGCAAATCCGATTGTTGCTACGTATGAAGAGGGCCTTGCATCCATTCGTTCGGATTTGAAGACAGCTCTTGATGTACCTGAAAAAATGAGGTCGTTCTTAACAAAGACTATGAATATCTGGGTGGATATGAAAGAAGGAGGCTACATTCCTGCGAATAAGTGGAAGGCAGGACAAATTGAAGCCTTTGAGATGACTGGCCGTGATGTTTATATAGGAGTCGATTTATCCAAGAAGATTGACTTAACTTCAGTTGGTTATGTTTTCCCTACAGATTATGGCTACCACGTTGGACAACATTCCTTTATGCCTGAAGAAGCATTAGCAGAGCGTAGAGCTAAAGATAAGGTGCCATATGATGTATGGATTGAAGAAGGCTGGATGGATGTCACACCAGGCGCAGTAGTTGACTATAGCTTTGTAGAACAATGGATTTTGGATTTCATCAATAACAATGAATTGAATGTAATTCTTTTTTGTTATGATCCATACGGTGCCACACAGTTTGCTCAAAACATGGAGAACTACGGATTAACTATTGTGGAAGTCCGTCAAGGTTTCCCTACATTATCTGAACCTACGAAGGAATTTAGAGACTACGTGTATCAGAATAATGAACATCAAAAGAAAATCACTCATGTTGGTGACAAGGTATTATCTTGGGCTGTTGGAAATGCAATTGCTGAAATGGCAGCCAATGAAAGTATTAAACTTTCAAAATCAAAGTCTAGAGAACGAATTGACCCTATTGCAGCAATAATTACAGCATTTGTACAAGCTAGATATGCAACATTCGAAAGTGGAGATGGCAATATCAGCTTTATTTCAATTCATGATTTATAAGGGGGAGGTGAGAAATTGAAACTATGGCAACGAATTAAAACTACAGCTTATATGGCATATGCAGGTGCTACTACAGGGTGGAAGGGTTCTACTTGGGATTTCTCCAATTGGTTTGGACGAACCTTTTGGGGAATCGATAACAGCCAATTAGCAACGAATGAAACGATTTTCAGCGTTATTAGTCGGCTTGCTAATACAATTTCAGCACTACCTATTAAATTACATCAAAATTATGATGTAATTCAAAATGATATTTCAGATGTACTCATAAATGAACCAAACCAAAATATGAGTAGCTTTGATTTATTAAATGCTTTAGAAGTAAGTAGAAATGAAACAGGGAATGGTTACGCGATTATTTTGCGTGATATACGCATGCGACCAAATGAAATTGTTCCACTGGATCCATCGTGTGTTACTGAATTTATCAATAAAGATGACGGATTGTTGTGGTACCAAGTCCAAGGAGAGCGAGGGACGATGTTTGTAGCAAATACAGACATGGTACACGTTAAGCATATTCGAGGGCCAGCTCGTATTAGAGGTTTATCGCCGTTGAAAGTATTGGCCAATACCATCAAGTATGACAAGGCAGTTCAAGAGTTCTCGCTTTCTGAAATGGAGAAAAAAGAATCTTTCATTTTGAAGTATGCGGCTAACTTGGATAAAGACAAAAGAGCTGCAGTGATAGCTGATTTTAGACGGTTTTATCAAGAAAATGGTGGCATTTTAATGCAAGAACCAGGTGTTGAAATCACCGAAATGAAAAAACAATATTTTGCATCCGATACATTGGCATCAGAGCGGATAACTCGCTCAAGGGTAGCCAATGTTTTTAATGTGCCAGTATCCTTCTTAAATGATGTGGAAGGCGGAACAATGGCATCCAACGAACAGTTAATGATTCAATTCGTAAACATGACGTTGTTGCCTATTGTAAGACAATACGAACATGAATTTAATCGGAAATTACTTACGAAAGCTGATCGTAAACAAGGTATGTACTTCAAATTTAACCTTGGTGGCCTTTTACGAGGCGATACAACAGCACGTACTAACTTCTATCAAGCAATGTTACGAAGTGGGGCAATGAAGCCAGACGAGGTACGTATGCTTGAAGATTTAGCACCAATGGGTGGTATGGCCAATGTACTTTGGATTAGTGGTGACTTATATCCGCAGGAAATGGACCCAACATTGCGGAAGTCCACTGCTGCTGCATCAACTGTGGAAGGAGGTGGAAAGAATGAATAAACAACAGAATAAATTCTGGGAAATTAAAGCATCTGCAGATGAAAAATCCGCGGATCTTTTTATTTATGGCGCTATTGTTAGCGGATATAAATGGAGAGATGAAGATGTAACACTTACAGAATTTCAACAAGCATTAGATGATTTATTACCATCTGTAAAAACGTTGAATATGTATGTAAACAGTCCTGGAGGTTCGGTATTTACAGCTATTGCTATGATGAATCAATTAGAGAGAAAGAAAAGTCAATTAACTATCAATGCCTATGTAGATGGTGTAGCAGCTAGTGCGGCATCATTTTTAATCATGAAGGCGGATAATATTTTTATGTACGAAAATACTTTCTTGATGATTCATAAACCAATGATAACGTTATGGAGCGCAAACGCTGTAGATTGTCGGGAACAGGCTGATTGGCTTGAAAAAACAGAATCAAGAACTTGTATTCCAGCTTATAAAAGTAAAGGCACGGAGCTTTTAACAGACGAAAAAATCAAAGAATTATTGGATGGCAAAGATAACTGGCTAGATGCAGAAGAAGCCTCAAAATACTTTGACATTGTAGTTGTACAAGAAGAAAAGGATGCTGTTGCATGTGCAGATATTGAGTTACTTAACCAATATCAAAATGTTCCAAAGCAGCTTTTAGAGCCTGTTCAATCTGCACCAGTTATGAGTGCTGAAGAAAAAGCTTTGCGTGAAAAAATTATTGCTGATTCGAAGGCGAATCTTATTTACTTAAATACAATCATAAATTAGGAGGTTTTCAAACTATGAAAACACAAACAAAGAAGCTATTAAAATCATTAGAACAAAAAAATGTAATGAAAATGTTGTTACCTTTGAATATTCAAATGTTCGCAGGTGATCAAACAATTTATGAATTAAAGCAAGCGATGGCTACTATCGGACAACAATTGAAAAAAGTTGAAGGTGAACTATCTGCGAAAGCGATGGATCCATCTGCTTCAATTGAAGATATTCAAGCACAACAAAAATCTAAAGAAGATTTACAAGCACGCTTTGATGTAATTAAACAACAACACGATGAATTAGATGCAGAACAAAAAGCACATTTTGCTCAACAAGCTGCAATGAAGCAAGCAGGTTTAGGTAATATTGAAGATCCACAACAAAAAGTAATAGTTGCAAAAGCTAACTTGATTCGTTCAACGATGCGCCAAAAACCAATCGACAATGATATTCGAGCAGCACTTGGTGACGATTCATCTACAGGTGGTGGTAAATTCCTACCTAAAACTGTTTCGAATGATATTATCATGGAACCATTGGCGAAAAATCCATTACGTGGTCATTCAACAGTAACGAATATTACCAATCTTGAATTACCAAAATTAAGCTACACGCTTGATGATGATGATTTCATTGAAGATAAACAGACAGCAAAAGAACTTGAATTAACTGGCGATACAGTGTCGTTTGGTCGTCATAAATTCAAGGTGTTCGCTGGTGTTTCTGAAACGGTATTAAATGGATCAGATGCAAACTTAGTTGGTCATGTTGAAAATGCTCTCAAATCCGGTGTAGCTGCAAAAGAAAAGAAAGTAGCCTTTACCAAGACACCAAAAACAGGGGAAGAGCATATGTCGTTCTACTCTACACAAAACGGAATTAAAAAAGTGACTGGTGCAACAAAATTAGCGGCTATTAAAGCAGCTATCGCAGACTTACATGAAGACTATCGCGAAAATGCTAAAGTTGTTATGACATATGCAGATTATATGGACATTATCGAAGCCCTAGCTAATGGTAATGCAACTCTTTATGCTGCTCAACCAGAACAAATTTTAGGAAAGCCAGCTATTTTTGCGGATGGCGCTACAGACCCAATCGTTGGTGATCTCTCTTACTCTCACTTCAACTATGATATTGGTGAATTATTTGAGCGTGATAAAGATATTAAAACAGGTATTGAGCAATTTGTAGTAACAGCATGGTTTGACCACCAAATTAAATTAAAATCTGCTTTCCGTATTGCTCAAACGGATACAACTCCTACACCTTAATTAAAGGGTAGGGGTTTTTAATTTATCGAAAGAAGGTGAATTGAATGTACAAAGCAATTAATCGTTTTAAAGAAGAAATTCATGATGACCATATTTACGAGGTAAATGACCCTTATCCAGCAGAAGGGAAAAAGCTTGTTAAGGCTCGTGCAGAGTTTTTAACTAAAGTCCATCCGAAATATAAGGTAGCTTTCTTAAAAGCTGTAGAAGAGCCTAAAAAGGCTATTACAAAGCAAGCTTCAAAACAGCCTTCCACAGATGAAAAGAGTGATACTTAATGCAATTACTGGATGAGCTTAAAGAATATTTGCGAATTGATGGGAATGACGAAGATCGTTCCCTTTCAACTATTCTGCAATCATCCATTTTTTATTTGGAGAATGCAGGAGTGAAGCAGCCAAAAGATTATTATTTAACGGTGGAGGGCAAAGAGCTGTTTTCCTTACATCGTTTAGCTATTATGATGCTCGCTACGCATTTTTACGAGAATCGTATAGCTATAACGCCTTCCACAATTAAAACAGCTCAACAGCCTATCCCATACGGCTTACAGTCGATAATTTTACAGATAAAGTGGGTGGATCCTGATGAACTATCAGTACAACAATAATGCTGCTCGTTTAAATAAACGTGTAACGTTTTATAACCCACCAGGGCAAATAGAAAATGGTTGGCCTAGTCAAGATTGGACACCATATAAAAAGCTATGGGCAGAAGTGAAGTCGCAAAAAGGTTACAAAGTATTTAATTCAGATGCTACCCAATGGCAAGGGAAACGAGTTGTAGGTATTCGCTATCGAAACGATATTCATGAGGAAATGCGTGTAGAAATAGCAGGTAAGCTTTATGAAATTGAATCGATAGTGAATGATGACGAGCGTAACCAATGGCTCACAATCATCGTTACGGAGGTGTTGTAAATGCATCTTGAAATGCAAGGACTGGAAGCTTTGCTTCAGAATCTTACGAACCTACCACTAGAAGAGGCGGATGAAAATAGAGCACTTAACGCGGCTGCAAAAGTTGTAAAAGAGGCTGTTATTGAAGAAGCGCCTGTAGATGATGGAACGTTAAAGAAGAATATTAAAGCCCAACGTGCTAAAGATGGCGAAGCAAAGGTGCATACTGGCGGTGCCTACCATTCACATTTAGTTGAGTTTGGACGTTCAGCAGGTAGTAAATACGCTCTTAAAAATGGAGTGCGCCAAAAAGTTACATGGGGCTCTACTGCACCTAATCCGTTCTTTACACGCGGACTAGAAAGAAGTAAGGACAGGGCCGTTGATGTAATGAGCGATGAGATTAGAAAGGCATTGAGACTATGATTGATATTACAGCACATGTCACAGGTATTTTGGCACCACTTAATTTAAGTGTGTATTTCAACAGCGTTCCAACTGGCTCAACTATTCCTAATCAATACATCACTTTCTTAGAAATTAATTCAAAGCCAGCGCTTGAAGCATCTGATAAGGAATATGAAACTGAACGACTTATCCAAGTCAACGTTTGGTCAAAAGGTAATTACTATCAGCTTGTGGAGGACATCAAGCGATTGTTGGAATCGGCAGGTTACGAAAGAACATTTGAATATGATGCACCAAAACAAGAGGGCGATTCTCACTTTAACAAAGTGTTACGATTCGTCTTTTTTGATGAATATTAAACATTAGGAGGTCATGAAAATGGCAACTACAACGGTAAATGAAAAACCACAAAAAATTAGTTTGAAACGTATCCATTATGCTTTGATGACAGATGAGCAAACGGAAACATGGGGTGATGTTAAAACATTAACCATGCCAATCTCTTTAACGCTTACACCTAACTTTTCTGAAGCATCATTAGATGCAGGGGATCGCGTAGTGGACCAAGAAGCTCAATTAGACTCAATCACTATTGCTGGTGAAACGGCTGACTTACCAACAGAGGTACTTGTTGATTGGTATGGACACAAAAAATCAGCAGAAGGTGGTATTGTCACAAACTCCAATGACACACCAAATTCAATTGCTATTGGCTTTGAATCAGGGTCTAAGCTAGTGTGGTTCTACAAAGCGAAGCTAAAACCAGGAGAAGAATCCAATGCAACTCGTAAAAAAGGTGAAACAAATTATAAAGTGTATCCATTCGGTGGGGAAGCACTGCCATTAATCGATGGAATCATTAAACATACAGTTGACACACGTGATTCAGGTGTAACTGCTACCCCTGAAACATTCTTCTCAAGTGTAACGAAACCTACTGAACCAACAGTACCAACACCTTAACCAGAAGTCCTTTCGAGGGCTTCTTTTCTTTTAAATTCAATCAAAGTGACTAACGAAAAGGATGGATGAAATATGCAAATTACATTACGAATTGATGGACAGGATAAAACATTTACAAATGACTTTGTGAAGGCACGTGTATTCCGCAATGCTTTAAAAATGAACGAAAAAATGCGGTCGGAAGGTAACGAAATTTCAGTTGATACTTTCGATGAAATGATCGGATTTGTTGTAAATGTCTTTGACAATCAATTCACTGTAGATGATGTATGGGATGGTATGGAAGCAGGTCTATTACAAAACGAAATCATGCGAGTATTCAACAGTGTGTTAAACATTGGCGGATTAGAAACGACTTCCACAACAAATGATGAGGGAAAGTAAGTGGCCTGACAGCCTATCAAAATATTAAAAAGTTCTATCGCGATTTATTGAAAGCTGGTTACAAGCTTCATGAAATTGATGAAATGGATATACATTTCTGGTTTGAATTATCAAATGAAGATGATGAAGAAATAGAAGAAGTCACAGCCGACGACATTAGTTGGTTGTGATTTTTATTTTTGCCAAAAAGGCGGTGAGAATATATGGCAAGCATAGGAAGTTTAGAAGTCAGTCTTAGTTTAAATGCTTCAAATTTTAACGGAACCATAGCACAAGTAAATCGAAATATGAAAGCGATGGGTAGTGAGTTACAAGCTATAAGAGCAAGAGGAGCGCAATATGAAAATTCGCTAACTGGACTCTCTCAAAAGCAAAATGTACTAACACGATCATTTGATGCTGCATCTATTAAGTTGCAAGAACAGCGACGTAGATATGATGAATTAGTCGCAAGTGGTACCGCATCATCAGCACAAATTGAACGACAAGCCAACGCAGTAAACCAAGCACAAGCACAATACAATCGCTTGGAACGTGAGTTAGCAGAAGTTACAAACCAATTACGTATCCAGTCCTCACAGTGGACACAAGTCGGCCAACGCATGCAGGAAGTAGGAAGTAAATTATCTACTGTAGGCGACGGAATGATGAATGTTGGTAAGAAATTATCAATGTATGTCACAGCACCGATGGCAGCGATGGGTGTTGGAGCATTTAAAGCAGCTGTGGACTTTGAATCTGCTTTTGCAGGTGTACGAAAAACTGTGGATGCAACCGAATCGGAATTCCAATTCTTCTCTGATGAGATTAGAAACATGTCTAAAGAGATTCCTGCTGCAGCTACTGAAATTGCAAAGGTAGCCGAAGCTGCAGGGCAGTTGGGTATTAAAAATGACGCTATTCTAGGTTTTACACGAACAATGACCGATATGGGTGTAGCAACAAACATGTCTGCAGATGAAGCAGCGACTGCACTTGCACGATTTGCCAATATCACAAAGATGTCACAACAGGATTTTGACAAATTAGGCTCTACAGTAGTTGATCTTGGTAATAACTTCGCTACTACCGAGTCGGAAATCATTGACATGGCCTTACGTTTAGCTGGGGCAGGTGCTCAAATTGGCATGTCTGAAGCTGACATTCTTGGTCTTGCTACTGCGCTTAGTTCGGTAGGTATCCAAGCTGAAATGGGTGGTTCTGCATTATCGCGTGTTATGGTTCGTATGCAAGTTGCTGCTACTACTGGGCTTGGCAAAACAGAAGAACTATCAAGAAAAACAGGTATGTCTTTACGTGAGTTACAAATGCTTGCTGCTAACAACAGTATGGATTTCACGTCTTTAGCTGACTCATTAGGCATGACTAATAAGGAAATGAAGAACATTGTTAACGCAGGTGTTTCACATCGCGAATGACCGCTTCCACGCTTGAGGTATTAAAATAATTTGTTTTCGGATCATAATCGGTAGGTGTGGCAATAATAACGTAATCGGCATTTTTATACGCGTCATACTTATCTGTCGTAGCGCGGAAATTGAGATCTTTAGTCGCCAGATACTCTTCAATCTCCTTATCAACAATCGGTGACTGCTTCTTGTTAAGCATGTCCACTTTGGCCTGAACGATATCCAGTGCAACCACTTCGTGGTTTTGCGCAATCAGAATACCATTTGAAAGACCAACATAACCTGTTCCTGAAATTGTTATTTTCATATCTGCATTCTTATTTAATGAAAATTTTCATATTAATAGCAAAAAAAGAACATTATAGTCAATACATTTTAAAATTTTTAAGAATTCACTGAGATCATTAATAGTTGTTATGTTTTTTATCGATAATTCTCATTGGTGAACCAACTGCAATCTTTCCTTCAGGTACATCTTTCGTAACAATGCAACCTGCACCAATTATTGCATTATCCCCTATAATTACTTTACCTATTATAATTGCTCCCGCATAAATAATAACATTATTCCCAATAATGGGATAATCCTCATATTTATTATTACTCACCCCTATAGTGACATTTTGATAAACAACACATTTTTCACCGATATTAACATTCTTACCTATAACTATTCCTACCGGATGAGGTAAAGTGGTTTTGTTTTCACCTAATGTTTTGATGCCAATGGTAAGATGGTTCGAGAGTGGAATTTTAAACTGATGATAATATCTAATACTATAATAGTATTCACGACATTCTCTCAATTTCATTTTAAAATGAAAAGCTATTCTTCGTATTATGCCTTTCCTTCTGTCATGACTGTCAAACATATAATATACCTACCCCCTTCTAAATAGCATTGTAAACAATTGTCTTAATCCTGTTAGACCCAAAGTTAGAACGGTCATTGACTGTATTCTGAAGCATTCAAACGTTTTTCTATTAAGGCTATTGCTTAGCCAAGTTGCAAATATCTGACTAACAAAAGATGCATAAGCGGCACCAATAATACCATATTTAGGAATAAGTAAAATATTTAAGGAAAAGTTTATTAATAATCCATACACAGCTCGAACTAACCGTAAATAAGATAAACCATACACTATCATTAAATTTGTACATGCTGAACCGAGTGTAGCAAATAATGAGCCAAAAAGCAAAATAATTAATATATCATAAGATGCAATATAATTAGCCCCAAACATATATGGTATTACAAAATAAGATGCTATAGCTACCACTACAGCCATTATGATGGAGCTCGAAAAAATTACATCAAAATAAAACCTGATGTTTTCTTTGGTCGGTGATTTTGAAATCAATGGATAATATGATGTAACTAGCGCTGCGGGAATGAATAAATATGCTTCCGATATTTTTAAAGCAACACTAAATAATGCAACTGAATCTGCCCCTAACATTCGCATAATCATTAATTGATCTAAGCGAGTATAAAGAACAATAATTATTGATGATGCAATAATTGGCCAAGATGAACGTAACAAACGTTTTAGTACACTTAATCGGAAATATTTTGGATTAATGGATATATAATTTCTCTTATAAGAAAAAAAAACAAGAAATAAAAAAGAAACAGCAAAATCAAAACTGTATGATAAAGCAAACCATATCATATCTCCACTTATAAACAACAAGTAACTTTTAAATATCGAGGATATAATAAGTGCACAAAAACTAATTTTTGTCACAACTGAGGCTTGTAATTGAGATTGAAAAAATGATATGTATGTATTTTGGCTTTGAAAGATCAAACTACTCATACACAATAGTAAAACTAATTTATTCTTTAGCGCGATATCATCAAAATACAATCCCACAGAAAATAATATTATTACAAAAATCGAAACAACAATTCTTGACCAGAATGCTGTTGAAAATATTTCATTATGCCTTTTATCCTGATTGAATTCGTTAATCAGGATATTATCAAAACCTAAATTAGTTATTGCTAAGAACATGGTTGCTATTGTTTGATAATAAGAGAGCAAGCCAAATTCGGTAGGGTTAAGCACTCTTGAAATTAATGCAAATAATATAAAACCCACGGCTATTCGTATAAATTTTTCGCAAAAAATCCAACCAGCATTTTTGATATAGTTAGACATCTAATATCTCACGTAGGCTCTTAGCATTAAGAAAAAATAAAAATAATCGTCTTGTCTAGGTTGAATCGACTGAATTATGAGTTTTGTATATATTAAAGAGCCACAAAAGCGGGCTCTTTAATAACTAAAAAAGAATCAATACATCCATTCGGTATGGAACACACCTTCTTTGTCAATGCGCTTATAAGTATGCGCACCGAAATAGTCACGCTGTGCCTGGATCAGGTTCGCAGGCAGAACTGCGGCGCGGTAGCTGTCATAATAGGCAACCGCAGCGGCGAAGGTCGGAACCGGGATACCGTTCTGTACCGCATAAGCGACGACATCGCGCAGCGCCTGCTGGTAGTCATCGGCAATTTGCTTGAAGTACGGAGCCAGCAGCAGGTTAGCGATCTGCGGATTTTCGGCATATCAACCGTGGCTGTACAGGTGCAATCGTTGGTTACCAACCATTTGGTGGCTTCAACATGTCAGGTACAGATTCAAAAGCAGGTGGCCCAGACTACCTACAACTGCATATGCAAGCAAAAACAACTTCAGAAATGCTTTAATTTTCACATTAACGTGAGGGCTGTTCAAAGTAGGTAGAAATTGAGGCATTTTGAATGAATTTGTGACACTTCTCCAGGTAACGCTACCCTGGCTAAAACCGTAGACTTTCATGACGTAGTTTACCTTGGAGAAGTTAGCAAATTTACCGTTTGAATTGTTGCTATATGCTTAATCATTCTACTTATAGTGATACATAGTCCCTTTCTTTTATAAAGTTTTTCAACATGATTAGTAAGGAGAGAATAGGATATGACAAAAACTCAACAAGTTATTGAACAAACACAAAATTTTGGTGCAGCAAACTATCATCCACTGCCAATCGTTATTTCAGAGGCTGAGGGTGCTTGGGTTAAAGATCCAGAAGGTAACAAATATTTAGATATGTTATCTGCTTATTCAGCAGTAAACCAAGGACACCGTCACCCAAAAATTATCGCTGCTTTAAAAGAGCAAGCTGATAAAGTAACGTTAACTTCACGTGCTTTTTACAGTGAAAACCTTGGTGAATGGTATGAGCTAGTAGGGAAATTAACAAATAAAGAAATGGTATTACCAATGAATACTGGTGCTGAAGCAGTAGAAACTGCGTTTAAAGCAGCTCGTCGTTGGGCCTATGATGTAAAAGGCGTAGAAGAAGGTAAAGCTGAAGTTATTGCATGTAATGGTAACTTCCATGGTCGTACAATGCTAGCTGTATCTTTATCTTCTGATGAAGAATACCGTCGTGGTTTTGGTCCAATGCTACCAAATGTTAAATTAGTAGATTATGGTAATCTTGAAGCTTTAAAAGCTGCTATTACACCAAACACTGCTGCATTTTTAATTGAGCCGATTCAAGGTGAAGCGGGTATCGTCATTCCAACAGAAGGCTTCTTAAAAGCAGCTCGTGAACTTTGCCGTGAAAACAATGTACTATTCATTGCTGATGAAATTCAAGCTGGTTTAGCACGTACAGGTAAAATGTTTGCTTGTGATTGGGAAGAAGTAGAACCAGATATGTATATCTTGGGTAAAGCTCTAGGTGGCGGCGTATTCCCAATTTCTTGTGTGGCTGCAAACCGTAGTATTTTAGGTGTTTTCAACCCAGGTTCACATGGTTCAACTTTCGGAGGTAATCCTTTAGCTTGTGCAGTTTCAATTGCATCTATTAAAGTATTATTAGATGAAAAATTAGCAGAGCGTTCACACGAACTTGGTGAATACTTCAAAGGTAAATTAAAAGAAATTAACAACCCAGTTATTAAGGAAGTACGTGGTCGTGGTTTATTTATCGGTATGGAGCTAACAGAAGCGGCTCGTCCATATTGTGAAAAACTTAAAGAATTAGGTCTATTATGTAAAGAAACACATGATACAGTGATTCGTTTTGCCCCACCACTTGTTATTTCTCAAGAGGATTTAGATTGGTCAATTGAACAAATTGAAAAAGTATTTAAACTTTAACAAAATGTTCACATTTTAATTCGGAAGTATGTTACAATGATGCCGATAACTATCATTAAAAAAAACAAAGAGGCGATTTAATAATGTCTGAAAACTTAAATCTTTTCACATCAACACAAGATGTCATTCAAGATGCTCTAAATAAACTTGGCTATGATGAAGCAATGTATGAATTACTAAAAGAACCGCTTCGCATGCTACAAGTACGTATCCCAGTGAAAATGGATGATGGTACAACAAAAGTATTTACTGGTTACCGTGCACAACATAATGATGCTGTAGGACCAACTAAAGGTGGGGTTCGTTTCCACCCACAAGTGTCTGAGGAGGAAGTTAAAGCGCTTTCAATGTGGATGACATTGAAATGTGGTATTGTCGATCTACCGTACGGCGGTGGTAAGGGCGGTGTCATTTGTGATCCTCGTCAAATGTCAATGGGCGAAATCGAACGTTTAAGCCGTGGCTATGTTCGTGCGGTAAGTCAAATCGTAGGACCAACAAAAGATATTCCTGCGCCAGACGTATTTACAAATGCACAAATTATGGCATGGATGATGGATGAATATAGCCGCATGGATGAATTCAACTCTCCAGGCTTCATCACTGGTAAGCCACTAGTACTTGGTGGTTCTCAAGGTCGTGACCGTGCGACTGCACAAGGTGTTACAATCGTAATCGAAGAAGCAGCAAAAAAACGTGGTATTGATATTAAAGGTGCTCGTGTTGTTATTCAAGGATTTGGTAACGCAGGAAGCTTCCTTGCGAAATTCATGCATGATTTAGGTGCGAAAGTAATCGGTATTTCAGATGCTTATGGTGCACTTCATGATCCTGAAGGTTTAGATATCGACTATTTATTAGATCGTCGCGATAGCTTCGGAACAGTAACTACTTTATTTGAAAACACAATTTCAAACAAAGAACTATTAGAGCTTGATTGTGATATTTTAGTACCAGCTGCTATTGAAAACCAAATTACTGCTGACAATGCACATAATGTGAAAGCAAATATCGTAGTAGAAGCAGCAAATGGTCCAACAACAGCTGAAGCAACTAAAATCTTAACAGAGCGTGGCATTTTACTTGTACCAGACGTATTAGCCTCTGCAGGTGGAGTTACAGTTTCTTACTTTGAATGGGTGCAAAATAACCAAGGTTATTATTGGACAGAAGAAGAAGTGGAAGAACGTCTATACAAAAAAATGGTCGAAGCATTTGATAATGTATATACAACAGCAACAACACGTAACATCAACATGCGCTTAGCAGCTTACATGGTAGGTGTTCGCCGTACTGCAGAAGCTTCTCGCTTCCGTGGTTGGGTTTAAGCAAAAAATGAAAAAACGAGTCATTTCCTTAATCGGATGACTCGTTTTTTTCAATTTTATTCGATTGAAGAAGGTGGTCTAGACGCTGTTCTAATAGCATCTTTTTTTCGTTCCTTATTTTTTTGATTTTAAAAAATCTTAGAAGAAAAAGGCTCGAAATTATGATTACAACAACAATTACAATAATAAGCATGTGCAAAAAATTCCTTTTACTTTATGTAATGTATAGTACTATACAACTATTGCCTGAACAAAATCTGAACAGTTTGAAAAACGCTTTCGAAATAGCGAAGTGTTGCCAGCGTTTAATCTTTGCTTTCTTTAGCGTAATTATGAGAAAATCCAACTAGAAAGGGGCGAATTAGATGGATTCATTTACTTTTTTTAACCCAGTGAAACTACATTTTGGTGAGGATGCACTTGAAAAATTGCCGAAAGAATTAGAGCAATTTGGAAACAAGGTATTAGTTGTATATGGTGGCGGAAGTATTAAATCGAATGGTGTATACGATGCTGTTATAGAAAAATTACAACAGGCGGATAAAACCGTATTTGAATTAGGTGGTGTAGAGCCAAATCCACGAGTAGAAACAGCTAGACGAGGTATTGAGATATGCAAAACTGAAGGAATTGACTTAGTTCTTGCTGTTGGTGGTGGTTCAGTAATCGATTGTTCTAAATTAATTGTTGCTGGCGCTAAGTATGATGGCGATGCTTGGGATATCGTGAAACGTAAAGTGATTGTAGAACAAGCTATACCACTAGGAACGGTATTAACACTTGCTGCTACAGGCTCAGAAATGAATGCTGGATCTGTGATAACGAATGCTGCTACAGAAGAAAAACTAAGTTGGGGTAGTCCAGCAGCCTTCCCGAAATTTTCAATACTAAATCCAGCATATACAGTGACTGTACCTAAAAATCACACTGTGTATGGAATAGTGGATATGATGTCGCATGTATTTGAGCAATATTTCCACAATACAACGAATACTCCTATCACAGATGAAATGTGTGAAGGGGTATTGCGAACAGTTATTACGACAGCTCCAAAATTATTAGAGGACCTAGAAAATACGAAGTTACGCGAAACCATTCTATTAGCAGGGACAATTGGTTTAAATGGATTTCTATCAATTGGTTCACGAGGGGATTGGGCATCTCATAATATTGAACATGCTGTATCTGCTGTATATGACATTCCACATGCAGGTGGTTTAGCCATTCTTCAACCGCATTGGATGCGTTTAAATGTACCAGTAAATCCTGAGCGTTTTGCAGGTATAGCAACACGTGTGTTTGGAGTCGAGGCAACAGGCAAAACAGTAGAAGAGGTTGCTTATGAGGGGATTGATCGTTTATCTGCATTTTGGACATCATTAGGGGCACCTAGTCGTTTGGCAGATTACGATATTGATGATTCGAAATTCCAGCAAATTGTAGATCATGCTATGCAAAATGGCCCTTTTGGCAACTTTAATCGATTGCAAGAGGAAGATGTAAGAACCATTTTACGAAATTCTCTTTAATACTTTAAGTATGAGGCTATGCTTATAGCCTCATACTTTTTTTATTGCAAGGTTAAGAAAAATTAACGATTAATGTAGAATTTTGTCGTAGAAGTTTCTTTAGTCCTGCAATATAATAAAATAGATACATAATAGAAGGAATATAAATGTATTTTTCTTTATTTTAAGTGAGAAAAGTCATGTTTTTAGCTGAGTCATTCAACCTATATTATAGATTATTTTACTATAAGGTGATTTATGGAATGACAGAAAAGGATAGTTTTTTGTCGTAATCAGTCAATTCGTGTGTCAATGTTCAGAAGTTGTTCAGCCACCTTTACTAAAATAATTACAATATTAAACAAAGAGGAGAGGGATCAAATGTTGAAACAATTGCTACAGGATCGTATTGTTACATTAAGTTTTATAGAAATGCCATTTCAGCAACATGTTTATAAAATGCAAAATTGTGTAGAGGTATTGGGGATTGAAGCGAAATCATTGCAAATTGAAAATGATAAAATTATCACTGGATACATTGTTGATCAAAGTATATTTTTTAAAAGCGTGCGTTTTGGGCGAACGAATGTTATTTTTTCGGATGGTGTAAATAAAGCAATTGTACAATTATTTGTTCGTCCTTCTGGAGAAATTGTTGTAGAAGTTAAGCCGTATTTGGGGGGTGCTGAGATTGTTCCTGTTTATTATCGAACAATTTTAGCAGATACAGCTATTGCAATTGATTTAAAAGGTGCTTTAAAACATTATTTGGTGGCCCATCAATTTATGAATATAGAAGATTCAATTGCTGAAGTACATTATCAATCCATGCATCCGAATGTATTAAAGGATTCTTTTTTAGGAAATTTCGTGTTGGGTTGTCATGTGGATGGCAGAAATATTCTCAATGCAGAAGAATATGCATTAGCTAATCGTCAAGCCTCCTTACTATTTTCAAAAATCGTTATTCAGCAGAATGGTAAAAGACAAATGATTGCTTGTAATAAATTACTTACTTTTATGATTACAAACCATGTTTATGTAGGTTATGAGGATATTCCTAATTTAAAATTAGTCTAACAAATAGCCAACTGTCTGAAATACGGCAATTGGCTATTTGTTTTTATAAAGTATTAAATGGAGTTGTTTGGTTTTTCACCAACATGTATCCAGCTTGTTTTCCCATCATCTTCGTCGAATAATATAGCTACTTTAGATACTCCTTTTTGGCTTAGGATTACCTCGGTTAAATGATCACGAACATCATCTAAAAAGGCTAACGATAAAAGCGGATCAGCTTCAGCTACTAATTCTACATGTAAAAACTCTCCTTCTTTAATTACTTCAAGACGCACAATATCTTTAATATTTGGATCATCCATTACAAGGTGAGCAATATGGTTTAACATCTCTTCATCAGTCTCGCCAATGACGCCACGTGCATTATCGAGGAACACCTTACCGACTACATAAAACATCATGATCCCAATTATCATCGAAACGAGACCTTCTATTCGACTCCAACCTGTAAAATAAGCAATTAAAATAGCAGCAAAGGCTAAGAAGTTGCCCCCAGTAGCAACTAAATCTTCCATAAAAACTAATTTTGTTGCCGGTTTTGCCCTATTCAAATATGAGAAGGCTTTGGGAATAGCTGCGATACCTGCCTTTTCTTGATCTGCTTCATGTAACACTTCTGCAGCCGCTTTAGCTAGCACTGTCCCTTCTAAAACAATCCCGATGAATAATACCCCTAGGGCAATCAGTATCCCGCTAGACTCGCCTGCGGGATGAATAAAATGATGCCAACCTTCCTTTATTGTTTCATAAGAAAGGATAGCTACAATTATTACGGCAAAAAGGCATACTAAATTGACAATACGACCAAAGCCACCGGGAAATTGTTTTGTAGGTGCCTTTTTAGAGAGTGCTGAACCTATATATACAAATAATTGGTTTGCAGCATCGCCTAGAGAGTGCATCATTTCTGCAAACATCGCAACGTTACCTGTAAAGAAAAAGGCGATTCCTTTAATAATTCCTAAAAATGCATTTACACATGCAGCCATTAGAGAGGGTTTGTTACCGTCTTTTAGTAGTTTTAATAGTTCTGCCATAAAAAATCCTCCAACTAGTTTAAAATTTCCATTTCGATTTTTTCTATATAAGATAGTGCTCGTAATGAACGATAAAATGACAACAAATTATCCGAGACGATTAAGGAAAGGCG
Source organism: Lysinibacillus sp. 1 U-2021 (assembly GCF_029916965.1). NCBI lineage: Bacteria > Bacillati > Bacillota > Bacilli > Caryophanales > Bacillaceae > Lysinibacillus > Lysinibacillus sp. 1 U-2021. Next base: position 4,177,360 of record NZ_CP123966.1, on the reverse strand, counting down.
TAAATCTAACTCATGTAAAACACTATCGTTTTTTAAGTGCACATCTTTAATGCGTATATTTTCAATGATAATGTTGTTGTCCTTTAAAAATAAAAGAAATGATTCTGTATGGTTGTCATCATCAATTTGAACTTTTAATAAAATTTCCCGCATACGAATTCGCTTTGGTCCGATTTTCATAAGAAAAGGTGATAGTACTTCAATTCCAAAAACAATGATCACAACAGCTAGTGTTGCATCCATGTAAAAACCTGCACCAACTGCAATACCGATACCAGCGGCTCCCCAGATCATAGCAGCGGTTGTTAAACCCGTAATGCTGTCATTACCGCGTCTTAGAATGACTCCTGCACCAAGAAAGCCAATTCCACTAACAATTTGTGCGGCTAAACGTAGAGGGTCCATCGTAATATTAATATCTTCTCTAGCGGGGGTTGAGTAGGCTGTTTCAATGGAGATAATCGTTAATAAGCAGCTGAAAGTAGCAATAACTAAACTTGTTTTTAATCCAACTGGTTTTTTCTTTAATTCCCTTTCGATACCGATTACTAAACTTAATGTGGCTGCAATAACTAATTTTATGCCAACTTCATATGTAATCATATTTTCGAATAATGTTTCCATACACAACCCTCCATTGATATTTCGTATTGCTAAGAGATATGCAAACTGTCATTATTATATGTGCATCACTTTTTTGTATTGTACAACATGAAGTAAGGACATATAAGTATTTTTTTAGGAAGGTGAGGTTTTTTGGAGCAGCCAAAAATTCATCCATACATCCCGATTGTGATTGGTGTTATTTCAGTATCGATGTCAGCTATTTTTGTGAAATTAGCATCTGCGGAAGCGGGAATTATAGCATTTTATCGCATGCTATTTTCCGTTTTAATCATGGCGCCATGGTTTTTAAGGGGATATACAAAGGAGTTAGCAACTTTAAAAAGACGTGATTGGTTATTTTCTTCAGTTGCGGGGATTTTTTTAGCTTTTCATTTTATATTATGGTTTGAATCACTCAACTATACTTCAGTAGCAAGTTCAACAGTTTTAGTAACGCTACAACCTTTGTTTGCGTTTGTGGGCACTTCCTTTTTCTTTAAAGAGAAAATAACGATGAAAACAATCATAGCAGGTTCAATTGCAATACTAGGAAGTGTTTTAATTAGTTGGGGCGATTTTAAAGTAAGTGGAACAGCCTTTTATGGAGATGTACTTGCGCTCGTTGCTTGTGCACTAGCGACAGCTTATTTTCTATTAGGGCAGGATGTACGTAAGAGATTATCACTTGTGACCTATACAATGGTTGTATATGTTGTAAGTACCATCACTTTATTTATTTATGTAATGGTTAAAGGAGAATCCTTTGGTCCATATTCTTCGATGGATTGGTTATGGTTTATCTTATTAGCATTAATACCAAATTTACTTGGTCATACTTTGTTTAATTGGTCAATTAAATATGTTAGTACGAATGTTGTTTCAATTGCTATATTATTTGAGCCTGTAGGAGCTGCTCTTTTAGCTTTGGTGATATTTAAAGAGTATTTAATCATGACACAAATCATCGGCGGATTGATTGTATTAGCAGGAATTCTATTGTTTGTAATAGATATTAAAAAGATTTTTAATTTTTTTATGAAAAATGCTTGATTTTTAAAATGCTATATTATATATTATTACTTGTCCTTAACAAGAAGGAACACTTAAAAATAAAGTTTTAAAAAAGTTGTTGACTTTTAGTTGATAATGAGATAAGATAATAAAGTCGCTGAAAACGACTTAGGTAAAATGAACCTTGAAAACTGAACAAGCAAAACGTAATCAATAAAGTTTTAAGTAGCTAGTTTCACTGGTGAACGAAACACAATTTTGGACATCAAACATGATGCCAGCAAAACAATTTGAGCTAATCAAATTTCTTTTATGGAGAGTTTGATCCTGGCTCAGGACGAACGCTGGCGGCGTGCCTAATACATGCAAGTCGAGCGAACAGAAAAGGAGCTTGAATTATCAATAACTACAATCAAATGATGAAAGAAAATGCTGTTAGAACGTTCTCAGAAAGCGAGTTAGAACAAAAAGTCATACTTGAACGTATGAAAGAAAATGCATCTAAAGTATCCGCAGAACAAGCAGCAGAAGTAGTTAAAAATGCCGTTAAACAAAAAGAAGAAGTCATTAAAGAAGCAAATGACACCTATGACCAAAAATACAAACTTATTATAAAAATGAGAGATGAAACAGGGGATATATCTGCTGAAGAAGCAGATAAAATGATAGCTGAAGCAAAAAAATCTCGTGATCAGACAATTAAGTTGGCTGAAGAACGCCATGAAAAGATTATCTCTGAAGCCCAAAAGCAAGCAGAAGAACATGTCGCAAAAGTAAATTGGGAAACTGGTGAAGTACTATCAAAATGGGAAGCTTTCAGAAACGCAGCATCAAAAAAATGGGGAGAGATCAAAACGATTGCCTCAGATATGTGGAAACAAATTGATGCAGATACACAAAAATGGTGGAAATCTATAAAAGATTGGCCAGGTAAAAAAATCGACGAAATGAAATCATCTATTGAGAAAAAAATGGGTGATGTGAAGACAATAATCGAAACCCAATGGAAACATGCGCAGTCTTTCCTAGAAAATGTTAACTTGGTTCAAGTAGGTAAAGACATTATTAATGGTCTAATAAAAGGTTTAAACGATATGATGGGTGGCGTTAAAAAGAAGGTTGAAGAAATAGGAAATTCTATGTCTAGTACAATTAAAAAGGTTTTAGGCATAGCATCACCTTCTAAAACGTTAACAGAAGTAAGTGCACCATTCGATATGAAAGAATTTTTAACTGATGTAGTTAATGTATTATTTGGGGATCAAGGAGTGTGTTTGAATGACTTTTATCTATAATTTTAACATTGGAGGGTCCATTTCCATTCTAACGAGTGATACACGACAGATATTAGAAGTAATGGGCCATAAATTTAAAGTCAAAGATGCTGAAAAGAAAATATTCCAGTTGTCTGATTACCTAATCGCTGGAGGTGGAGGAGAGAATAATATTGTGGATTTTATTCTTGAAGAACTACAGTGCTTAGATTTGAAATATATTGATGATTGTCTCGGTGTTATGGACAACATATCGTCTAAAGTAGATTCAATTTTTTATTCTGATAAAAATAAGGACATGTATGCACAATTTTTCTTAGTTGGATTTAATCAATATGGTCAATCCGGTTTTGTTTATTATAATACTGATTCAGAAGACAAAGTTACATCGAATTTACTACCAAAAGGAATGCTTCGTGTTGGAGCTGCTTTATCTAGTGATGAAGTCTTTGATGCAGCTAGTGCTAAAGTGATACAACCGAGTTTAAATGGTCTTCAAAATACAAATGAATTTGCTGAAAAAATTACAAATTATCTGGCCGAGGTTCAAAAAAACATGTATCTAATAGATGAAATGTCCGTATCCGATACATTTTGTTACCACATTTTGTATTGGGACTATAAGGAGAATAAAGTGAGGCATATTGCTGATAAACGAAAACTAGATGTATCCGAGGTGAAAAAATGAGTAAAAATTCTCGCGAATTAATATATCTTACAAGTAAAGTTTTAAATGATATTGACAGCGAAGCCAGGCATATAAATAAAAAGCTTAAGAGTTTGCAAAGAAAGGCTAAAAATGAAGCTCCAGAGAATGAGAGGGATATATTCATAGATGGTTGTAAGGCTACTAAACAGGGTGTGAAAAAGATTCAACGCGAAGTTCTTAAATTAAGATTTAAAAAGCCAGAGCAAGACACAATTGGACAACTGCAGTTAATTAAAGATGAAATAATAAAGCAAAGAATTGAGATTGATCAAATTTATCAAGAAATATGGGATAATTGAAAAATAAAAATATATTTAAACACTTACTTCGGTAGGTGTTTTTTTATTTAAAAAATAAAATAAAGAAGGTAATATATATAATTATGTTGAATATTGGTAATAAGAATGGAGGGATTAAATGCAAATTCAAGAAGGATACATAGTAACTGCAAGGAAATTATTAGGATTAGCGAAACAAAGAAGGCTAACTTATCAATATTACTCCGGTACTGAAAAAATTACTCAGACTAAAGAGCATAATAAAGTTGCTTTAGAATTAGATTTATTTCTTAATACATTAACGCTTGAAGAGATACAATTTTTACAAGCGTTAATGTATTTGGGGCGAGATACCACAGATAAAGAGAGAAGTGAATATCCAGCTATAAAATTATTAGAGTCTCAATATAAAACGTTAATTAGAGCTGGATTGAATAATAAAGAATTAGGAGCAGACCAACTTTCCGGTAAAATGCCATTAGATGAATACCTTGAAAAAGGATTAGAAATTATTAGTAGGTGAAAGTGATTTTTAAAGAAAATACTAACAAAATAAGAAAACTATTAATTGTAGTGGCTGTTATTGGCACGCCTATTTCATTGAATTTATTTGTCTTTAGTTGGTCTTGGCCAAAAGTATTAAACGGAACATTAACCGAATGGATTAGTTTTTTCGGATCTTATAGCGGCGGTGTTGTAGGTGGGATTGTCGCGTATATAGTATCTAAAGCACAAATAGATAATCAAAGGACAATGGAAAGACTAAAAAGTCTAGAAGCAGAGCTACCTACTTATGTGGCTATGAAGTTAGAATTTGATAAAGTAATCCAAACAGTAGATGCCTTAATTAAGGTAAAAGAAAAAATGGATAGTTCTACTGACGAAAAATTAAAAGAAAAAATTTATTTTGCGTCTATCGGATTAAATGAGTTTCACTGGGACAGATGGGAACGAAAATGGTTAATCACTGATTCAATTTTATTAGAAGAATTATTAAAATTTCAAGAGAGTTTTCAGAGAACTATCGAAGTATTTGGGATTGATATTGAAGGGGCAGAAAAAGAAATTATAGATAAATACGAAAAAGGTCTTATTACAAAAGAGCAAGAAGAAATCGATAAACTAGGTTTAGAAGGGATGAAAGCGGAGAAGATACATTACTGGAATGAACTAGATTATTGTAAAGAAAAGGCCAGTAAAATTAACGCTGTTTTATTAAGAAAAGAAAATCTGATAAAAAAACTTAAAGCAGGATTTATTAATATTAATCGAACTAACCTAGATACTCATTATGAAGATTATAAAGTTAATAGATAGGAAATCTAAGGCCACATCTAACTAGGTGTGGCTTTTTATTATCCTTCATATTTCTAGTAGTGACATATGATTCCATTAACACTATGATAAGTATGGAGGGAATTGAATGAAAAAAATATCACTAGGTACACTATTATTTATTACAATAGGATTTTTCTTAATAGCTTTATACGCATTGATAATACAGGTTTTCGGTATACAAAGTGAAGATAAAGCCACGATTATAAGCGGTGTTTTAAGTATGGTAGGTGGAGCTTTAGGGGCTTTCGGAGCTTATAAGGTTGCTGTATTGCAGACTACCAAAGCGATTGAGCATGACCGAGAAATTAGGATTAGAGAAAAGAAGGTTGAGAAGCTAGAGGAATTAAAGACTGCTTTTGTAAGCTGTCATTTAACTTTGGAAGGAGTCTACAAGAAAGTCTATAAACAAAACAATATGATTAGAGAATTAATCGAAAAATGTTATAAAAAAGGGTATGCAGTCTTTTATAAAGAAAATTTTATTACACCTGATATAGAAAATGAGTTTATCAAAGGTGTAATGCAATTACAAAGCTTTAAAATGATAGTCATGAATAACAAAGAATATTTGCCAGTCAGAATGGATTCATTAGAAGTGCTTTCAGCAACTCAACGAATGATAAATGTATTAGATGATTTGATAAATATGCATAAACCAATGATTGGAGATAATGCGATGAAAATGGACGAGTTCAAGTATTACTGGACAGCAGTTACCTTAGATTTTCAAAAAACAAAAGAAGCAATACAAAAATATATAAGCGACCCGAAAAAATATATAGATATTGAAATCCAAGAAAACTTATAATTTGATACTATTTTCAAGTCACACTCTAAATGAGTTGTGGCTTTTTATTATGCCTTGAAGTCCGATGGATGTACCGAATGGACTTTGCAAGTAGAACTATTGTGGAGGGAAAGGTGCTTAAATTGGGTTCAGCACCTTTCTAAGATGGATTTATGAACATAGAATTCCACAATTAATAGTGTAATGCGAACTAGTATCTGTAATGAATGCTTTATGGATATGGTTATATATTGATCCAGATGTCTCCATTTTTTTTGAAAATTTGAGTACAATCGGCGAAACTATTTAGACGAAAAGATATTTTTTTTGAATTTACCTTAGTTTATTTATGTATTTTTCCGGTAATCTATTGAGAGTACTTAACTCAAAATTAATTGAAAAATCAAAAGTTCTTTGTGAGTTAACACGTTTTACTGTGTTATTTCCAATGAAAATATCTATATCTTTTTCATATCTAGTGCCGAAAGAATCGTAGTAGCTGACCAATACTTTTATTCTAGGAATTGACTTGGATTCATTGTTTATTGAGTTTATTATCATAGCAATATTAAATATTTCTTGATTTCTTGCATTTAACAAAAATGAAACTGATTCGTCTGTACGGATATAATTAAAAAAATGATTGTCTTTATTATCCATATCATAATTTCGACCTGCATGTCGTTTATCTATATCACCAAATTCATATTGGAAAAACTCCATACCGTAATCAGTTAATAAAGTTTTTAATTTGAAAATATTTTTAATATCCAAATCAACTAATTCTTTTAGATAATCTTTTTCGAAGAATACATTTAATGTTACATGCTTTGCTACACCATTTCCTATATTCGTAATTTTAATGGGAAGTGGACTTATTTTACTAAATGATTCGCCAATATTGTTCCACCAGGGAGCACTGAATAATATGTCTTCATTTTGATAGTTTACTGATAAGTTTATTGGTTCAATAAATAAATCTGGTTCCTGTGAATTCGTTCTTTGTAATTGCATTTCTTTTACCTGTTTAACAACTGCTCTTAAATTAATTATTGTAAGAAATACAGTTACCAGGGTAATTAAAACGCCTAAAATTGTAAAAATGAAAACCAAATTTTGTAATACATTAGACTCAGAATTTAAAAACTGCAATATATCTATTAACAATACAATTTCACCTCACAATTAATTTGTTTATTTATTATATCAACTTATCAACTTTTCTGGATATATTTGCGTTTAAGATTATATATTTGAAGATAGCTAAGTGATTGGTGATCTATTTTTTTTCAATTGTTAATGGTTGAAAGTTGAAGTTGAAATAGTAAAATATTAAAAAGAGGTGATCTTTCATGAACGAACTTTTAGATGTTGTAGAAGTAGCGAAAAGACTTAAATGCAATAAAAATAAGGTTTATGAACTTATTAAAAGTGGCCAACTAGTAGGATTAAAACTTGGTAGAATGAAAGTATCAACTATAGAACTTGATAATTTTTTGATTAGAAACGCTGGTAAGGATTTAACAGATCCTTTTAATGTTAAAAATTTATGATTCGCAACTTCTACAATAAAAATTTGTTAAACACTTTCAGCTGTATGATCAGTCGAGAGTGTTTCTTCTTTTTTATAAAGCTTAAAAATTGGCAATGATTAAAGAGAATGGAGGTATATATGTGGATGGATTTAAAGATTTCAAGATGACAGAGGAAAAAGTTCGAAAGTTGTTACCATTGTGTGAAAGTATCCTGTCTAGGGAGTACGGAAGAAAAATCAAATTAAAGGATTTAACTGTAGGAGGGGTAACGGTCAGAAGAGATGAATTAAAAGATAAAAGGCATGAAAATTTAAAAATTAAAAATAAAATTGATAAATAGTGAAAGGACACCCGAATTACTGGGCGTCCTCTTTTTTAGTCCATTCAATATTCATACCGATAATATTTGCAATTTCTTTTACTTCACTATATTTAATGGTACCACGTGTAAGCTTATTTGAAATATTCTGCACAGTAGTTTTTTTATCGTCTGGTAGATTTTCATTCATTTTATTTACTATTTCAGTAAGTGTCCATCCTGATGATGAGATATAACCCTTAATTTCATTCTTTATTATATTAGACATATTATTCCTCCTGTTTTTCTTTATTATAGCTTATTAATACACTTAAATAAATATTTTTATGCAAAAATGAATAAAAAGGCTTGAAGTTTTATTCGCTATAGTTTATTCTTACACTAGAAGGAATAAAATATATCAAATGACTATCAATAGTCAGTCGGTGAATGGACTAGAAATAGCCGACATTTAGAAAGGGGTGAGGAAGTGAGAGTTACAGCAAAGGAATGGTGTACTATGTCAGACCACAATAAACAGTTGTTGTTAAATTTGGTTGCCAATAGATAGAAGTGGGAAGAACCTATTCCTACTAATTTAAAATAAATATAAGAGGTGATTGTATGGTGAAAGATAATGGTGTATATACTGAGAAAGTAATTGATTAAATTGAAAGTTGTTCAAATAATATAAAGCTGGATCATCTAAATATAATTGAGATGGTAATAAAAATTGATAATAAATAAGCTTTAGAATCATTGATTCTTTTAACAAAATCAGTGTTAAAAAAGAGTAACACACTTTGAATGAGTTATAAATAAAATAAGAAAAGAGGAGTACACATGCAACAAACACATCATACATTAGAAAAAGTAGTGCTAGAAAATAGCAATAATATTTATGTTTTATCTGCACAGATAACTCAATTAGAGGTTATACAAGGAGCAGTAGCGAAATTACTAGAACGCATTGAAGATATTGTCCATAACGGTTGGAATAAAGATCGAGGGATGGCCTATCTTGCAATTGATGAAATACAAGATACTGTACGTTTAATTGATATGGCCTTTCATCCATTGTTTAAAGAGATGTCAGAAGGGGTTAACACACTTAACATTCATGCCGATGATTTATATGAAAAAGTAGTAAAAAACAAATCTGAACAGTCAAGTAAGGGAACTAATGGACTTGACAAAAACAGTATGGAAGGTTGGAATGCCTTTGCAATGGAAAGTAATATAAAAACATTCATCAATGAAGTTGGTAGAGAGCCAGAGAGCTTTGAGGAAGTATTAACATATATATTGGGAACCGTAAAAAAAGTTGTGGAAAAAGAAGAAGAAAATAAAAAAGCCGATGCGCTAACATCGACTCAAAAAATATAAACTAATTATTATTTTAACACATAAATGGGGATTGCACAAAATTGTGCAGTCCTATTTTTTAGGACAAACCAAAATAGGTACTACCTAATAAGGTGTTAAACTATTCGGCAGGCTTCCTCAAAAATGAGGAGACGTCAAATTTTAAGTCTCCCCAAAATTGGGGAAACCTATTTAGCTGTTCATTTTTTAGCTACAAAATCTTACTCGTGAAAATGTCGGATAGAAAAGATTTGATCAAAATTGAGTAGAGGTAATTGGTGGCTGGATTTTCAGCCGCGAGTTACTATGGTCTAAAATTCGACAGTGATTTAGATACTCACAAATTTGTGAAAATCTCATAACTCAAAAATGAACTGTCCTATTTCATTGTCCAAAATTGGTTAGTGAGTTTCATTGACGAAATTTCAGGAGTGAAGAGATATGCCCGATTTTCGACCGATGTAAAAGAGTGTGGAAGACAAAATAAAAAGGACTGGGGAAGTAATCGCAATCCTGATTTCTCATCCCTATAAACATACTCACCAAAAGCATTATTAATTAGCCCCAATCCAGCCCCAATTAGCCCCAAATCTATTCAATTTTATGCTTCATTTTGCGTAGTTTAAAATTAATTAAAAACCATTTAAATGTTGATAAATCAACGTTTATGAACTTTTTTAGATGCAATATGCACCTATAAATATCTATTGGGAAAAAAACACACCACCGAAATGGTTGTCGTGATAATTTTAAATGCATTCAAATAGTGTGAAAAGCCTTATATTTTAAGGCTTTTTCTTTTTTACTATTTTATATAATTTCACTAACCGTATTCAAAATCGTATTCAAAAAATAATCTTGCAAAGAAAGGCTAAAAACGAAGCTCCAGAGAATGAGAGGGATATATTCATAGATGGTTGTAAAGTGGCTAAACAGGGTGTGAAAAAGATTCAACGTGAAGTCTTAAAATTAAGATTTAAAAAGCCTAGAGCAAGACACAATTGGACAACTGCAGTTAATTAAAATAATAAAGCAAAGAATTGAGATTGATCAAATTTATCAAGGAATTATAGGATCATGAATTTAATCAGAAGAGATTCCAAACATAGGAAGGTGTGAGATATTGAATGAAAAAGAAGCGGATCGAAAATACCTTCAAGAATTTCAAGCGAGAATAGAAATGAAAGCACAGTCTAATCCACAGATTTTACAAGCATTACAGCTTTCTAAGGCCTTCCGTGACGCTTATGCATCGTGTAAGGGTGATAAATCATTATACCCTATTAAAAGGGCGCAGATACTCGCACAACACGGTTCTACAACCGTTGATTGGGAGCAAAAGTTTACAGCACTACAAGCTGAAATATCACAGTTAAAAACAGAGCTTCTATTAGCAGATGCTGACAGAGCTATTTATAAAGGTCAACTAGAAATGAATGGGATTGAACCCGTGATATAAGGTAGCCGTAAAACACTTACTTCGGTAGGTGTTTTTTTAATTGTATTTGTATGTCGGAAACAAGCAATTGAGACTACTAAATTGGTAGTCTCTTTTGTTTAACGAAAATTACATATGTTGGAGATAATCATATGCAACGGATAGTAGAGAATACAGACTTATTACTACCTCTTAGTAACGACAAGGAAATATTAGATTACTTGGATGAATTTTTTCATGAATAAGCAATAATGCTTTTGATATTGAATTACCCAAGTATTTAGATGAAAATATAAAAATAAGTTTATTTTGCTTTAATATGAAAAATATGTAAAATTGAATAGAGGGTGTATATTTTTACAACTTAGGAGGGGCTATATTATGCGAAATAAACGAATTAATTTAGTAATAATAGCAATCGTTCTTGTCCTTTGTATAACTGGAATTCTATTTTATTCAGAATATGGAACAAAGAACTTTGGAAATGAACTCATTACAAATCCTGATAAATTTGAAAAAGTTGTTGATAGCATTTCCGTTTGGGAAATGAAAGGTGGTGTAGATAACAAAAATATATTTATCGTAAATAAAGACGATGAATTATATAACGAAGTACGTAGCATTTTGAATAATTGGGAAGCAAAACGAACGTTATTCAAAAATATGGATGTATCTGACTCTTATTACAAAATAGTTTTCACTAATAAAGACGATATTACTAATCCAATTAATATATTAATTTCCGAAGATGGTATGGTTAACATTAACGCAAGAGAATACGAACTTGTCAAAGGCGATTTAGATGAACTACTTAATATCGCTAACTAAATCCACATGTAAAAAATAAATTACAACAAAATAATAATACTAACTTTGATTTCCGTAACGGAAATCAAAATGTATCCGTTTGAATAGACTTTATTGAACGCTCTATCACTTCTTTATATTTCTTGTAATTACAATACATTCCATTTATCCTATGATATAGGTAGATGGGAGGTGGGATTATATCTCGTAATACTATTAATTACAATGATGATAACACTACAGATTGGGAAAAAAACACACCACCTAAGTGGTTGTCATAATAAGTACAAAACACTCGTTTACATGACGAGTGTTTTTTTATGGATATCTCATTGTTTGCAAAAAGTCATTGAGTTACAACTTTTTTATTCATTTCAGAGTGCGGGAGGTAGGGAAAAGCATGTGCTCCAAATTCTTCATTTTTTGATTTCCTTAGATTTATCAAATGAAATTAAGGTGATGATTTCATCCATGAAATTAGATGCGTGTACCTCATCTTTTCCAAATGAAATTGTCTCGGGAGTATCACGAACTAAAGTAGCAACTGTGATGATAGGACATATGTGCAAGTGCGCGAAATTGCTGAATTGCTAGGACTTAAGCTCATTTATAACAACGAGAGCAAAACACAAATTATATGAAGTAAAATAACAAAAATAAAGACCCAAACAGCTTAATTTGCTGTCTAGGTCTTTGCTGTTTATTTTGTTATAAATTGCATTTTTACATTTTCGTTTAAAATTTGACCATCTTTAGAAATAATATCTTTTATATATAGCGTATAACTACTTCCTGGTCTATAACTTCCTACTGGTGCAATCGTGACCTTGCTTGTCTGCATGTCTGAACTTCTATCGATAATAAACATTAATGGTATGTTTTCGCCACGGGCATCATCTTTAATATAAATATTTTTTTCCAAAATAGTAGAAATATCAATATTTGAATTGAAGGATATTGTGAATTCTTTATTTATGTCAACATTTTGTTGTGATTCCCAAGATGTAAAGCCCTCTACAATAAAGGATTTGTTTTGAAGAAATTCGTAACCTTTATTTGTGAAATATGAGTAGGTGTTAAAAGCAAAATCCTGTACTGATATATAATCTAATGTCCATTCACCAAGAATCCCAAACTCTGCCATTACATGACTTTCTAAAATGTAAGTACCTTTAAGTTCACCAGGTTCATCTATAGATAGATCAAAAGGATAGAGGTGGTTCTTGCCATCTGGTGATTTAAAATGTACATTTACATATCTAATTCCAGATAAATTATCTGAAACTGTAAGTTCAATCTTTGCCGTAGAGCCAGCTTTAACAACAGGTGTTAATACTTTTATTTCTTCAATAGTTGGAGCTTCAGTATCTTGTGCAGCATAAACAAATGAAGAATTTGAAACGAATAAAAATAATGCACATATAATAATAGTTAGACTTTTCTTCAATTTTAATCTTCTACCTTTCAAATATAATATTAATATATTTTATGGTTAATAGTGGGATTTGTATATGATAAAAATAGGTCAACTTTATTATTTATTTGACAAGTAATGCCTGGTTTCTCAATTAATATTGAGCCTGGGCATTTTTTTGTATATGAAATTATTTTTATAAATTAATCATACCTGTTTCAGTTCCAAACAAACCAGGAGGAGTAGGTAAAGTAAATTATACTATTCGGGTTAAAAAAGGATTTGGTATAGGTTTTAGGAATAGATAGAAAAAATCTAGAATAAAAGGCACTTGACGCTATAATTCCCAGTCACATTACACACTGGGGAATATATTATTACTATTAAAATAAAAGGAGGTGAATAGATTGGAGCATGATGATCATTTCCAGAAACAAAGTCAGTCAGAAAAACAAACCAGTTGCGTAGGTCCAATAAAATGTCAACAACTTGCTAATATCATCGGTGGGGAAGTTATTACTTCAACACCTGTTTGTGTTGTACAGCGCCTTCGTAATATTAAGGCCACTATTCTAGGACGAACTACTCGATCCCCTCTAGCTCTTCCGTTTGCACTTTCTTTTGAAGGGGTTTTGACAAATACACTAAACCTCGGAGAAACAGTATTACTTCAGGAAGAGGTAAATTCATTTATAACTGAGCTTCGCAAGAGAGGACTTATCGTTACAGCGTTGCATAACCATTGGCTTTTTGATAATCCTAGATTAATGTACATGCATTGGGAAAATGTTGGAGATCCAACTCAATTTGCAAGAAATAGTTTTAATGCTGCAGTTGCAGCAGGGTTGTTCAAAAAAGGCAAATAAATAGAGATAAATATGTATTAAATTAAAAGATCACCATAATTTAACTGCACCAAAAGTTAGTCAGTAACTGACATTTGGTGCAGTTTTATTTGGTTAAAACTAGAAGGTAAAACAAATACTATTAAATTTTATTTCACAAACAGAAATTTCAAGAGAGTATTGGACTATCATTGGAAACTGATGGTATCCCTATCATGGAGTGGTTGAAGCGATATGAATATCCTAGAATCACAGAGATTAAAAAAACTATACTTGTTATTCAACTCCGTATAAACTAAACTTACTCAATTATATGATGGATATGGGGCGTAATCTGTAGAAACAGCTTGATAGTACTATAATCATAAAAGAATTAAGTTCATTACAATACCGAACTCAATCCTTACAAGCCTTTAAAATAAATAAAAATAAAGTGTCAAACTATTGATTTAAAGTTTTATCACCAACAGTCTTTACCAAACTTATTGACAAAATTTAAAGCCTTTAAAATTCAATTCGGGGTTATGGGTTATTGCTAGTAAGATGAGCATCAAACATATCAATTATTTCTAGGAACCTGTCAGCTTCCCTAAAAACATGATCTGCTAAAAGTGGATGAATGATACTCTTTATTTTACATTGTTCAATTAAATCACGTGCTGTCTTCTTAAAGTCTCTAAGAGATGAAACTGATACACGATTTTGATCCAGAAATTGATCTAAAAGGGGGACTGTTTGTGATTGTGGTCTCATTGATTCTAAATCCCGAGCTTGATACAATAATTGGTCAAAATCATTACTAAAATTACGTGCTATATCAACCAACTTTCTTTCGGATGGATCCAGCAAATGACCAATAAATTTAGCGTGGTCTGCCATAATCCTTAAGAAAAATACATTTTCTTTAATAATAGCGTCTGGAAGTGCGTTCAATCGCCCTTCATTTAATTCAAGTAATCGTTTTCTAAAATAATTAGCTTCCCTACTTACATGATCAACTAACAGAGGAAAATTATTTGCTCCTGGCATTTTACAAGTCAAAATTAGACCTAGGACTTTTCGTTTAAACATATAGATACTGGTTGCAGCTAGTTGAACTTCTGAATTAAAATTTCTAATTTGTTCTGGATCAGTTTGAGTGGTGTATAGATGTGCAGTTTGTTCAATTTGTTCGAATAATTTATAAAATTGATTAGCTTCTTGAATTAGTTGAGTATCTTCTGCTCTAAATCCTAATCTTAGAAATAGCGAATGTTCTTTCATAATTCGAGACCAAAAAAGAATTTCATTTAACGATCGCTCAACAAACATTTGAGATGTAACACCAGTATCAGCATGTAAAAAGGATTCATCTCCCCTTATTTCAGTAACCCCCCCTGTAAATAATACATTCATTTTATTCTTATTATCTATGCCATTTAAATATACATGGAATAAATTTCAATGATTTTATGATAAACTGTATCAATACTAGTAAGTGATATCAGTAAGAAATACAAAAGGTGAGGTACCCCAGAAGTGCCCCAAAAGAATAATTAAAAATATACAATTATCAAAATCATAAAAGCATGAAATACTGTGAATACTTGATATTAAAGCAATCTAGCAATTAAAAACTATACGATACAAACCCATTTGAACTCCGGGAAAAAACAAAAACACACCACCTAAGAGGTTTCATAATAAGTACGAAACACTCGTTTACATGACGAGTGTTTTTTTATGCGAAAACGTTGATATCTCAGCATTTTTAAAAAGTCATTTAGTTATAACTCCTCTGATGGATGCCCTTTTAAAAGATTTGCGCCAAGAATATTTTGATCTCAAAAGGCAACTGGCGCAACAAAAGATACGGGTTATAGGATGGACACATGTAGAGGAATATTTCAGTGATGTACAAATAGCAACTGCTGGCAATGATGTCGTGCTTCGATATGCCAACCAAGCACTAAAGACTCAAGTAGAAAAATTATTGATCCATCATATTTATGAGAAGATTGAATGTTTCTGAGAAATTAGATCGTTTGAAGAAATAAACAATTTCTAAAGAGCCGTTTCTCTATAAAGAGGGGGTCTTTCAGGGGAGTATGTGAAATAATATACTTAAGCTAAAGGGTGCTTTCCATCAAGATGAACAGGACTTGTGTTTATGATTGATTAAGTCCCTTTGTTATGCTTTCACAGCCTCTCCCGTAATCCACATAGGGCTTTATAGCACCATTTAGACAACCATATAAAAGAAAGGTGACTTTTATAGTCACCTTTTCACTTGTATGTAACCATTTATTGATTGAATATTTGCTCATAACGGTGGAAGAATGCCACAGCGTGCGCTCTTGTTAGAAAATCATTTGGTTTAAACTCTACATCCGTTTTAGTAGTTGTTAAGTCGAAGTCACGTAGAAACTGGATGGCTTCTGGCTGAGATACTGTTTTTCCATAATGCATAGATGCTAGGATACGAGCAAAATTTCCACGTGTGATGTCTTTGACTGCATATACCTGTTTAGACGCTGATATACCACCAAGCGTTGGTAAAGCGTACTTACTTGCTAGTTGATAGTTTACATCTGCACTCCATGAAGAACTAGGTTTTGTTGAAGCTAATTCATCAGACTTAAAGTAACGGAAAAGTACAGATAACATCTGATTTTCTGTTAAATTTGTGTTTGGTTTCAGTAAGTTTTCGTATTTCTTTGTTGCAGGGTTGTATACGTTTGGATAACCGCTGATAAGACCTTTGTTTACTGCCCATTGAAAATCCTCTGCCCAGTACTGGTCTGCCTTGTAATCAGCGAAATTTGATATATTTATACTACCTACTGGAGTTGTAGGTGTTGAAGCTGAGTAGTTTAAATAACTTGATGCTACATACCCCTCTGTCCCGTCATTTCTTTTCACAGGATACCAAACAAAATGGTTTTTCTTCGTTGATACTGCTTCATATTCAAAAGGACCAGTAATGGTAACAATTTCGCCTTTACGTAAAGTACCCATAGATGGACTATCCGTAGTAGGCTTTGTCCTAACTGTTACATTAGTTGTTGCATTAACTTTTTGATTTGTTTTAAAAAAGTACTTTGATTTTGTTAATGGTAAATCAAAATCATAGTTCATCACTGAAAATTTAATATTTTCCCTGCTGTTAGAGTCATATTGAAAATGTTCGCGTGTAAAAGGCAGCTCTGTTAAGTCTATTAATTCTAATCTCTCAATAATTCGGAGAATTTTTTCTTGATAGGCATTTGCATTTCTTTCCCCAGTTGCTTGAACAAATGGACTATTTACTGGCTTAGTACCGTTATAAGCCATGATAGCGAAGTACCAATGTTCCAATATATCTCTTTCCCCACCGTTGATGCTAGGCAAATCCTTCCGCTTAAACATATCATCTAGAGTCTCCACACCAGCTCGAATATTATAGACAATATCGCTTTTTAGTCTATCTTGATTGTAGCCTGCTTGATTGGTAATTTGCATAATGCCAATTCCATTATCAGCTGTCACAATCGCTTTACCATTCCTATCGAAATGACGCCAATTTCCACTTTCACCTTCCGCTATTGCCTTCACAATTTCAGGAGGAACATTATAACTCAGTGCTGTTTCGGCTAACAAACAGTTCATTGTGGAATAATCAGGGTTGACCTTCGATGCCGAATCATACTTACATGTATTTGCAATATCATTAGCTAATACATTTTTATCTATATTTATCGTTAGAGAGAGGGCACCAATGACAATACCACTAATCAATGGTTTCAATAGCTTTTTCATATCTGGTTATTACACTTCCTTTCATATGTTCCAAAGTTAAAAGATTCAGATATATGTTATCATAAACCCAATATTTGGGATAGGGGTAATATTCAATGTTTCTTTCATTTAACAGGGTAGAGTGATAAATGATAGCCCTAACATATGATTCGGGGAAAGGGGTGTTAGTGTAACAAAATCTGTCATTTGGAGTATATGTATCAGTAAGTCAGCCGAATCTGCTTCTACGGGTTTTTATATTCATGCAGATTATAGTAGGTGGAGTCGTATATATGGTGACAAATTATAAAGAAGTAAAATACAACGTTGCTGGAAAATTTTTTCAACAACTTATAAAAACTATCCATAGGCTGATAGAACTTATGAAAAAATATTATATGAATACTAAAAAATAAAAAGATGCAAAAGAAGATTTGGTTAATACCCTCATCTTCTTTGGTGGAGGAACAAATATGATAAAAAGATCAATTTTGTTATTTTTAGTTACTTTCCTTCTGTTAACTGGGTGCAATGAACGAAATCAAGACAATATTTCTTTCCCTGTATTTAATTGGAATGGTCATAATTATATTGTTACTAATGAACCGATCCCAAATGATAAAATAGAAGAAAAAGTCGGAGAAATAAAAGAACAAACAACAGATTTACCTACAAAACACGAAGAGGGTTACAGGCTGAATACCGGAACGAATATATATAAAATAAGGGCTGTGGAAATTACGAATGATATTGATAGCAATATGGCGATAGAGATAGAAGGTGAATATAGAGTAGCGAGAATAATTGTTGACATAAAATAATAGTATTTAGCTTATGCCATTTGAATTTCTAACGAAATATGAGACTTGGAGAAAAAGTTACACACCTATAATATTTTGATAAATTAAAGGATTGACATACACAAAAAAACTCAAACCATTTTTGTCTGAGTTTCAGTAAAAAGGGTATTGGTTAAGCGAAATATGCTGATTGATGAAACAGCTAAATGACTGGGATGGATATAGTTTTTATTAAAAGGAAAAATGTAATGGGCAAACTCATCTCTTTTGTACAAACGAATATGACCTAAAAAACATAAAATATTCTAATCGTAATAATAGAGGGGAGGATACATTTGTCTAATAATCATGGATTCAATAAGCTTTGCAATGATTGCGAGAGGTGTGAAGACTGTAAAAGTTTCTCCAAGTATAGGGTTTCTAGTTGTCCCGATGTGCCAACTCAAGAAGAACCAGTACAATTTACCCCAGCTTATGGTTCAATTTATAATGTAGCTGGAGGAGATCCTACAACTGATTCAAATGTTGATTTCGACACAGTCGGACCTTTCAGTGGAACAACACCAAGTACAGTTGATGATTCTATTACTGTTAATAGCCAAGGGGTATATACTGTTACGTTTACAATTGAACTAAGAGCAAGTTCAGCAGGAACATCTAGTAATATTATTTTTCGTCTCTCTATAAATGGGACTCCTCTTGCAACAAAACAGATTGAATATCAAACCTTTGTAGCTGGTGCTATGAATGAAGTAGATGTAGTATCAAGAACAGACCAAATTGCGTTAAACCAAGGTGATGTTATACGAGTTGCCATAGTAAGCTCAACGGGACTCATAACTTATGATAATGCTGCATTGGTAGTAACAAAAGTTGCATAGGTCAAATATATATATTGTAATTGTGCGGTATAGTGAATTACGCAAAAAAAGTGTAAATTGATATTATCAAGTTTTATCAAAAGCGTACGGAAATACGCTAAACAAATTTCCATTACAAAATAAACACGATCGCATACGTGTATGTCAGAAACAAGTGAAAGACCACTCAACCCCAATCCTAATAAACTTGCAAGAATTTAAAAAACCTACACACCATCTAAGTAGTTGTCATAATAATTACAAAACACTCGTTTATCTGACGAGTGTTTTTTTTGCTAAACACAATACTGAGAGAGGTAAGGGAAAGCACGTAGTCCAATAATTTCAAAGATTGCATGGTCATTGAAGATATTCAACAGGAAATAATTATAGCCCCATCCCAAAATCCTTCTGCAAGCATTTCAAAAGGCAAGGAAAAGGAAGAAATCAGTCGCTTGATGGAGGAATGTGGGATTGAATTTGTCTATTCTTGCGCTTACCCGGGAAATTTTTTTATTCCTAAACAAACATTTGAACATTTTGTTAAAGGGAGATAGGGGGACTGACAAATGAAAATACGACTCCAATTGATATCCAACTACTATAAGAAAAATAGCTACCTGTTAAGGCAGCCATTTATGATTCCGCAACATTGCCCATAGCAATAGAAATTCGATTCCAACTGTTAATTTGATTAATCAAGATAACCAAATCGACATAAGCCTTTTCATCAAAATACTTGCGCACACGCTCATATAATTCATCAGGAACGCGTTTTTCTGGAATAAGCGTAATATGTTCCGTTAATTCTAATGCTACTTTTTCAGCATCTGAATAAAAAGTACATTCTCTCCAAGCGCTAATGCAGTATAAGCGCTGTTCAGTCTCTCCCATTTTCTTCGCATCAGCAGTGTGCATGTTGATGCAATAGGCACAGCCATTAATTTGAGAAGCTCTAATTTTAATGAGCTCACGAAGCTTTCTCTCAATAGCACTTTTCTTCGTGTATTTTTCCATTTCCATCATTATCTTCATAGCATCTGGTGCAATTTCATAATAATTCATACGTTGTGTCATTGTGAATCCCTCCATTATTTATTAGCTAATTCAACGGATAATTGATCCGCTTGATCAAGTGCATTTTGCAAGACATCTTCTGTATTCAATAAGGCTGTTCCTTGGACACGAAGAATATTAAAATCTTCTATTCCAAGAAAGGCAAACATTGATTTAAGGTATTTGTAAGAATACTCCACTTCGGTATACCAATCGCCATTTGTATAAATTGAACCACTTGCCTGTATGATGATCATGCTCCTTCCATCATTTAATAAGCCCACGGAACCATTTTCCGTATATTTGAATGTTTCTCGCGCAATTAGAATGTTATCCATATAATCCTTTAGCTTTGAAGGAATATTAAAATTATGCAAAGGCATTACAATTAAATATTTATTAGCACTTTTAAATTGAACTAAAATTTCATTCATGCGTTCCAAAACTTCATTTTCTTCGTGTGTTAAAGGATCTCCATTTCGTGAATGTTCCCAGCCACTTAAAACAATTTTATCTATCATCGGAACAACGTCTTCATATAGATTAATTTGCTCAATTACTTCATCATCCTGTTTATTTTCTTTGTATGTCCCTAGAAAATGATCTAATACTTGAAGGCTCAAAGATGTCTTTGACTCCACTTCAGGGTGTGCATTTATCACAAGTAGTTTACGCATAAAAATCCTCCAGTTAAATAAAGTTGTTACTAATCGTCGATTTATTTAATCGTTGATTAACTTTGTCTACAATATACGCTTTTCATTTTCGTTTGTCAAACTGATTCATTTATGTATAGCTAAAATGTGTTACTATCATGGTAAGCAAAATGTTTTAAGAGGGTGGAATAATGAAATATAGTGTGATGGTTGAATATGCCCTACACAGTCTTGTTTATTTAATTGATGTACCAAAAAATGAAAGTATAGGAATAAAGGATTTATCAGAATTTCAAGGATTATCGGAGACCTATCTTTCAAAAGTTTTAGGGAAATTGTCCAAGGAAGGCATTGTTAGCTCGGTATCTGGTGTAAAAGGGGGTTATCGACTCAATAGAAAACCTGAAGATATTACATTTTGGGATGTTGTACGAGCTGTTGAAGGTGAAGATCCGATATTTCAGTGTAAGAATATTAAAGCAAATTTTGCTTATCAAAATAAAAAACAAAAGTGTGAGTCTTGTTCAAGTCAATCGAACTGTACGATCAATAGTGTCATGCTGGAAGCGGAAGAACACATGCGAAATTATTTAAGAAGCAAAACGATAGCGTGGTTAGAAGAAGAATTACTGCGGACTCTACCAAAGGAGCAAATAGAAGAAGCAAAAAATTTTTTTAAAAAAACAAATTGATAACTTGAATCGAATCATTTTGGATGTATGTAAATTCGGTTTACCTGAATGAAAATCTAAAGCGAGAATTTTATGCTGAAGGAATTAACCAAAATTGGGAGAAACAAAAAACCGGCAAGGATGCCGGCTGCGGATGTTAAATGAAAGCTATTTTGAATTATTTTCGTTAGCAAATTTACCAGAAGCAAATTTTTTGTTTGCTTCAGCTTGTTGAATTTGTTGTCTGATTTGGTTAACATCAGTCTCGTTCCCGAATTCAACGTTCGTTGACTTCATTGCGTTCATAGAACCAGAAGCCTGTTGCTTTTTAGCTTCAGCTTGTTGAATTTGTTGTCTGATTTGATTAACATCAGTCTCGTTCCCGAATTCAACATTCATTGAATTCATTGCGGTTGGAGCTGCATTAGGAATTTTTGAGTTGAAATTTTGGTTGTTGTTATTATTCGCCATTAAATATCACCTCCTGAAAAGTAGTGTGTGCAGAAGGTTTTTTACTATCCATACATTTTAGAAAAACCTAACCGATTTGGACTGGCACTACAGAGTGAGGACCTCTAGTATCAAATTTGCATAGTTTAAGAAATCTAGTTTTCCTAGTATAATTGTAGTAAGTTCGTTATTGTGTTTAGAGATTGGAGAAATGTATGAAAGATCGTAAACAAATCGTTATCGAATCAACATTACAATTATTTACTGAAAAAGGGTATCAGCATACATCGGTTCAGGATATTTTAGATAAGGCAAATATTTCGAAAGGTACATTTTATAATTATTTTTCATCTAAAAACGAATGCCTGAAAGCCGTATTAGAGCAAAATCGTCAAGAGCGAAATGTTTTAAAAGAGGAAATTTTAGTTGGTAAGAAAAAAGATGATGTAGACGTTTTAATTGAACAATTAATCGCCACATTAAAAATTAAAGAAAAATATAATTTAATGCCATTATTTCGAGAAATCTCCTTTTTGCATGATGAAGAGCTGCAAGAAATTCTTGCGGAACATCGCTTTCATGAAATCACCTGGTTAAAAAACAGATTCTATGATATTTATGGAGAAGAAGGAAAGCACTATTATTATGAGTGTGCGGTCGTCTTTTTTGGCACATTCCAATATTTATCTTTTTATTGGAATTTGGCTACTAATATGACGATAGATCTAAAAAAAGTGGTTACTCGGTCATTGAAATATGTAGAAAGTTTTCTGCCAGAAATGATTAAGAGTGGAGAAATTCTATTAGAGCCACAGGAAATGTTTTTATTAGAAAAGGATCTAGCCTATAAGTCCATTACTAATAAAGAAATACAAGAGAAATTAGAGAAATTTTGTAAAAAAATCTCGACAATCGAACTTCCACAAAAATCACTCGAACTCTCTAGCTTGCTTTTGGATGAAATGAAGAGAGAAACACCCCGCATGAGTGTTTTAGAGATCATGCTACAGCCATTTCGTGCTTCTTTCGCTGAAACGATTTATAAATATGAAGCTGAAGAAATTGCCAACCTTTTCTGGCTCTTTATGAAGATGCAAAACAGCAAGGCATAAATGAATGATTGAATGACGAGACCAGCTTTTTAGCATAAAGTTGGTTTTTTCTTTTGAATTCGTTGGCTATTAATACTAGTGAGGGCATTAAGTTTTTTTCATTCTTCTGTCAGTGAATACTCGATACTTGGTGGAATCGTGTCATTTTTCATAAAGCGGAAATCATAAAAGTATACATTCCCACCAATTATACTTTGTTCTATAATTCCTATCCAATTCATGTTGAAACCGTATTAAGACACAACAAGTAAGCTCACCATAGACGACTATACATTCTTGGTTTAAGTGAATTACTAATTCAGGAAGTGTTATAATAATTTTACAGATTGTGGTGGTGGAGAGAGCTTGTGAAGGAAATAAGAAAACTATGGATGATTACATTTAAAATATTTTTAGAATTAATAAGAATTATTATCCTTTTTTCCATTATTGGATGCGTGATGTGGGGAGGCGCTAGGCTTATTTATACCTCTTTTGGAATAAATGTTGATGGTTCATACGCTGGGTGGCTGGGGGGAATCGCCATATATAGTTTATTGTTTGTCCTCTATCGTAATAAAGTGCAGTTTTCGGGATTTTATAATGGTCCATATCGCCAAAAATTATCTCCTACAACCACTACCATTTTTATTACGATTTCCGTTTTTTTATTAATACTGCCACTTTTTTGGCGTCCTCATTTTTAATATAGTTTCATTTGATACATTAAAAAGAATGAAAAGAGGGTTACTACTGTGAAAGAATGGAAGGATAGGGCAGAAGTATCTTTTGTCACGGATATTTCCCGATTCGATTACCTGAAACAGCAAATTCAAGAGGTGGCTGAAAAATTCAGTTTCAATCATCAGCAACTTGCGAAAATAGTTGATTTACCAATGAATGAGCTGGATAGTTTATTGAATAACAAGGGCAGCATCACGACGGAGCAGCTAGATAAGATTGAACGAAAAATAGCTATGTTATGTGTTGGCTTTGAAGGCTTTGATGCAAGGGAAAGAGCCGCATTGCTTTTGAATGACCTCATTAAGGATTACATGTTTTCAACGGCTAGTGTCGCGAAAATGATTCATGTAGAGGAAAAGGACTTAATCGATTTTAGACAAGAGATATCGATCGATAAGAACGTAGAATTGAAAATTTGCGTGAATAGTATCATGCTCCATTTTGTATTACATGACTAATGACAAGCCCTGGTATTTTGGACTAAATCATTCAAGAAGGAAGAATAAAAAATCTTCTCTTCTTCGCTGACATTCTTCATCACTTCCACGATTTCCTTCATACATAGTAATGATGAGAACCACACACATTAACCCCAAAAAGTATGGGGGTTCCAAAATGAAAAGTGCCAATAAAGTGTATGTGCTTTTATTGATCGTAGTTTTCTCATTCTCTATAACTGTATATGCAGAAGAAAATAAGGAAGGTATTCTTGTATACCATGTGAAATATGATTATGAAGCTATAAATAAATTTTTGGGCATGACAGTGCAGGAATACGACCAAGAGTGGAGGAAAGGTCTTTCGATTGCAGAGATGGCGGAGAAAAAAGGAATTGCTAGAAGAGAGGTAGAAGGCTATTTTTATCAATTTCATTATGAAGAAATGCAAAAATGGCGAAAAAAGGGTGTCATGACGGAGAAACACTATTTCCATCTTGTGTACGGATTAGCCGATGAAATAGAGGAATTTATTGATCGTAATCCCAACCGATAACATTTCTCTATACCCTAACAGTAATTCTTTTAAAGTTTAAAGGCAGAAATGTTGCTTGCACAACATTTCTGCCTTTGTTCATTTATTTTTGTGTAATACGCTCGAAAAACTCCAGTGTTCTGTTCATATCCGTAACATGTACATTGCATGTTTGACTATCTGCACAAATGTAATTACTGTGGTTGGTAAACGTGCCAACCACCTGTCCTTTAATGGAGGTAGTAAATAGGCCTACATCTGAATGGCGATTACAGATAGCGCAAATGCCGCGAACCGTGTTATTGGCAAATATCCCTTTGATCCCTTTTAGCTGCCCATTTTGCTCAAGGACAACATACTTTCGATGTGTGCCAGCATCATCCCAAGCAAGATAACAAATTTGCTGAAAATCGAGTGCTTCTAGATTTGGTAGCTTGAGCTTCTTTTCCTTTTTAAATAAGGCTTTAAGCGTACTAG
The DNA here is from genome assembly GCF_029916965.1 of Lysinibacillus sp. 1 U-2021. Taxonomy (NCBI): domain Bacteria; kingdom Bacillati; phylum Bacillota; class Bacilli; order Caryophanales; family Bacillaceae; genus Lysinibacillus; species Lysinibacillus sp. 1 U-2021. The sequence goes on along the minus strand of NZ_CP123966.1, from coordinate 4,152,122 downwards.
CGGTCACCGGCTTGAACGGGATGACATATGGTTTTAATTGCTCTAAAAATGCATCGCCTTGTGCACGATCTGTGACAGCAAAAAGCTGGTCAATCAGCATTGTTTCTGCTGCTGATAATGCTAATTTTGTCGTTACCTCCGTATCAACAAGGCCACGTACTGCTAGGATAACGTTTTTATCCTTTGTTGTTGTCAGTGCATGTAAAATTTTATTTAATTGCTGTTCTAGTAAATGATAGTTGGCAACCGTTAAAAACGGCTGAATTGTTTGTTGTTCCATTTGAAATCTCTCCTGTTTATTAGGCTATTTGATTACTTTTTGGCCTAAAGAGATCATTCAATTTCTGTTAGTTTATAACTTAATCTTGACCTCTTTGACCTAAAGAAGTCGTTCTAGAGCATGCATTACAAGTGAATGCGATCATTTAGATCCCTCCTTTAAAGGAAACGTTGATTTATATGGGTTTTACATAAGGTTTTATAATAGGTTGAATTAAACAGGCGACCAATTTACATTAATTTGTTAAAAATTATAAGTGTCTATAGATATAGTAACATGTGATTGCCCTAATTGCTCTTGAATTGTTTTGAAATTTACTCCCTTTACAATGGGATAAGATGCAAAGGTTCATGCAAATTTATTAGACGAAATTGTTTGTCTATAATCAACATTTCCATCTTCATTATATGCAGGACACTATTTATTTTTCTTTTGTTAGGCTAATTTTTGTAATCTTGATGTATAAGAATTAGGATTGTTTAAGTAATTTTAATGAACTAATTATATTTCTACCACAAAAAAGAATAAAGTAAATTAGTGTAACATTTATAAAGAAATAAAGTATATTAAAGTGAATTTGAGTAATGCCATTTATAGTAAATAAAGCAATTGCGGATGATAACTTATTCTCACCGATGTAACTTATAAAGGGGAATGGGGCTCCAAATTTGTTAGAACCAAAAGATGCAAAGAAAATGGACATTAAGCTCATTAGAATGCTAATCCATAACAACGCCTTTTTGTTTGTACCTTGCATTAAGTCATCTCCTTTTATATTTTAACTACCCAATATTATTATTATATCGTAAAATGTTGAATATGGTAATATTTTGGGAATTTATAATAAAATATTATCCAGAATGTTTATTGTAATTTTTATACATATTGATTATAACAGCTTATGAAAATTTGAAAATTGATAATGCACTGTTTATTTTCTGAATTGTTGGAAAGGTAATAAATTGGTATAATGGACTGAATTGGTTAATGAAGGGGGATTTATGATGAAACAGATGGCTGAACGTATATTAATGAATGCTTGGAGAATTTATACATTGTAGGAGGCACTATGCTATTAAATAAAGAAGGTTTTGATTTATGGGCCGATGGATACGACCAAACGGTACAACACAGTGAGGAAAAGTATCAATACCCATTTGCAGGCTATAAAGCGATTTTAAATAAAATTTTCAATGAAGTGATGGCTGTTCCCGCTTCCACAGTTTTAGATATTGGCTTTGGAACAGGGGTATTAACGGCGAAGCTTTATGAACAGGGGCATTCGATTTATGGCTTTGATTTTTCTGCGAACATGATTGCCATTGCCAAGGAAAAAATGCCAGAGGCTCACTTAATGGAGTGGGATTTAATTAATGGCTTGCCACAGGAGCTATTACAGCAGCCCTACGATGCGATTATTAGTACGTATGCGCTCCATCATTTTACAGATGAGCTAAAGGCTGTGTATATCACACAATTATTACAGCACCTATCACCAACAGGGAAAATTTTAATTGGCGATGTAGCTTTCCAGACAAGAGAGCAGCTGGAGCAATGTCGTCAAGATAGCAAGGGATACTGGGATGAGGATGAATTTTACTTTGTCCATGAGGAACTAAAGGTCGCCTTACAGGAAATTTGTGAGTTAACCTTTTACCCACTATCACATTGTGGTGGAGTCTTTGTGATTAGTCGGAAGAATATAAATGCTGATTAGTGACCCCTTATATGGGGAGTTCGAAATCGATGGTTTGTTAGAGGAATTGATTGTAAGTAAGCCAGTTCAACGCTTAAAGGGTATTCATCAGGCTGGGGCAGGCTTTCTAGTAAATAGCAGGTGGACTATTTCAAGATTTGAGCATTCTGTAGGTGTCATGCTGCTTATTAGACAGTTTGGCGGTTCATTGCAGGAGCAGGTGGCAGGCTTATTACATGATGTGTCCCATACCGCTTTTTCCCATGTGGTGGATGTTGTCCTTGAAAATGAGGCGGAAGATTATCATGAAGCAATATTCATGGATGTTATCAAACAGTCTTCGATACCTGCGATTCTTGAAAAATATGGCTACGAGGTAGAGAACATACTAGATACATCCAGATGGTCGTTACTTGAACAACCTGCTCCAGCATTGTGTGCGGATCGTATAGATTATACATTAAGAGATATGTATTTTTATGGAAATTTAGCCTTGGAAGATATCCAAAAATTTTTACAGGACTTATTCGTTTTTCAGGGGAAATTGTGTGTTAAAACGATTGAACGTGCAGAATGGTTTGTAAAAATTTATTATCAGGAAGTGTTAGATTTTTTCTTGCACCCTTTAAATATCTATGCAACTAGTTCGTTAGCGCATGTATTAAAACTGTCGCTAGCAAAACAAATTCTAACGCTTCAAGATTTCCTAAAGACTGATCATGAGGTATTGCAGCAGATGAAGGCTTCACATGATCGAGACGTTCAAGCTCTTTTACAACAATTACATGAAAATGTAGAGGTAAGAGAAGAACAAGAGAATTATGACATTCATTTTCGCAATAAAGTGCGACTCATCGATCCAGCTATCTATCATCAACAGCAACTATGGAAGGCGAGCGAGGTATCTAATCATGTCAAAGCAATGAATGTCTGTGCTTTGGAAAGGTTTGAGCAGGGTGTTTATGTGAAAATAATCAAAGGGTAGGCAATCATTGAGGAGCTGTCAAAAGGCAGCTCCTTTTCTATAGGCCAACATGGATAAAATATATTTGCCAGAAAGCATAAATAGGGCATAGACAGCGAGCGCGCTCATAACAGAGATGCCTGGTTTAAACCAGCTTGTTAGGAGAAACGTGAGCACAGTAAATAATAGCATGCCGACCGCTCCAAATACCGTGTTTTGAAGAACAGCATGAAAGGTATCTTCTTTCATATTTTTCATTTGCATGCCCATATTAATGAGCGTCAATATCGGTAAGGCCGTAATAATACCTGATAAAAATAAATACTTAGATTGGCTAAGTAGTAGCGCTAGCACCATGATTGTGCCACCTACTAAATAGAGAAAGTATAACATGGGGTGCCCTCAATTAAATTCAGAATAGAGTAATAATACTGTGGAAGGAGAGTGTTCACAAGTACTCATTGATACTATTTAGCAAGAAACGCAGAAAGATAGATGTTTATGAAAAATAGATAGAATATTTGGGAGGGGGTGAGTTGTGATGTCCATTCTATCCTTTATGCTTTTATATGTAATAGCATACCAATCTCCACACTGTTGCATGAAATTGGGCATGCATTGGGTGTTATAGTATGTTCAAAGGAACGAGCCCATGTTTATTTGGGGGCAAAAAATTCTCCTGAAACCTTGCGTATAGGTCGTATACATTTCCATATTCGTTGGGGATTTTTTGGCTTCTGTACCCCGCAAAAAGGGGGTAATTTAACGCGCAAGCAGTCGCTTGGATTTATAGCGGGTGGTCCTATCATGTCTTTAGCAGTATTACTTTGTGCCAGCTATCTAGCCCGTTATTTTACTGATTATGCAGGGATACACTATTTTTTTAATGGCCTTTTTTATTGGAATACTTTTCAATTTCTTGCAACAGCATTCCCGCTAATTTATCCAAACTGGTATAAGCCCTATGCAGGATTACCCTCAGATGGCTATCAAATGCTAAGCTTACTGAAGAAAAATATCTGAAAATATAAACTTTAACGAGGTAGCTTTTAATGTATCGTATTATACGATATAATCGTGTGGAACGATATATTAAAGGAGCTATTACAATGATTAAAGATATAAATGATTATTTTACAACGATATTCTATCATCTACATACAACCCATGAAGATGTTATTTCCCATCAAAGTGTGCGTATTTTGCAAATGATTCAAAAGGAAGCGGAAGTGACGGTGCGTGATATTGCAGGGTTACTAAATATTTCTCCTAATACGGCATCAGAGCATGTGAAAAAGCTAGAGCGTCATGGCTGGGTGATGAAGGAGCGTGCAAGTGACGACCAGCGTAAGGTCATGCTACATTTGACAGCAGAAGGGCTACAAGTGTTGAAGAAAAACTCGGAGCTAGATGATGATAAGCTACAGCAAGCCCTTAATCAGCTAACTGAGCAGGAGCAACAAGCCATTCTACAGGCGTTTCGACGTCTAAGTGAGGTGGCAAAATAATGTATACATTCTTTAAAATTTTGAGTTCAGCAGCCATCATTGGCGTTGTGACGGAGGTTGCACGTCGATTCCCTACCTATGGAGGCATTATTGCTGCGTTGCCATTGGTGAGTATTTTAAGCATTATTTGGCTGACCGTGCAAAGTGAGTCGAGTGAGCATATTCAACGCTTTACAGTAGGCGTTATCGTTGGCTTGCCCGCAACGATGTGCATGCTATTTGTGATTTACATGGCGATGAAATCCTCTGTACATATTGTACTAGCTATTGGACTTGGTGTACTATCCTGGGCTGTATTTTTAGGCATACAAAAAGCGATTGCAGGGGTTTTTCATATTTCCATTTAAGAAGGGGTTTATAACATGACGATTATTGCCATACATCAACTACCAAAACAAACTGTAAGCGAATTTTTTCAGGAACATTGGGGTACGACAGAGATGGTCATTTCCAGTGGCATTTATGATTGTAGTGAATTAGCGGGCTTTGCTTTTATGAATGAGCAACAAATGATGATCGGTTTAATCACCTATATCATGCGAGAAGAGGACTGTGAAATCATTTCGTTAGATAGTACGGTTGAGGGGAAAGGTATTGGTTCTGCTCTTGTGAAAGCGGTAGAACAAGCAGCAATGGAGCAGGGCTGTACAAGCATATCACTTATTACAACAAACGATAATTTACATGCATTGAAATTCTATCAAAAACGAGGCTATTGTTTAATAGAAATACTGCGTAATGCAGTGGAAAAAGCAAGAGCCTATAAGCCTTCTATCCCACTCATTGGTAATGATGGTATTCCAATACGAGATGAAATACGTTTACAAAAACAACTTGACTGTCAATAAGTCAGGTTGTTTTTGTTATACTAGTTGGGAGGAAAGAGAGGGAAAGTATGAAAAAAATACTATTTATTTTAGTACTGAGTGTGCTTGTGGTCGGGGCAATCTTTATGATTTATCTCAAGAGCAATCCACCACTTGTTATTCAAAGCTATAGCAGCAAACAAGGCAATGAAGCAATCAAAATCATCGCACTTGAAAATACAGGGCTGCGTGAAATTAAGCTAAAGCAAATACTGGTGAATGATCAGCGTCCTGATAACGCGAAGCTTGTAATAAGTAAGTCAGAACCTTTTGAGGCGGAAACAAAGCTAGAGGGAAATGATCAACTATCTTTTCATAAATTAGCACAGCGAACGATCGTACCTCAAAGATACATAAATCAACAAGCTATTGGCGAGCAGCCACAGCATTATGCAGTACAAGTTCTAGCATCTAACAACCAGAAAGTAACAATACACTATGAATACTTAAAAATACCTTTTACGCTTACAGTTGAGCTTCAAGCCAACAAATAATCACTTTTTGTCTTATCCTTTATGCCTGTGTCAATTTCTAAGATTGTTTGGTGAAAAGCTCCTATCCCTCCTAGAACATGGTAATATTGTATTAACAGCAATTGTAATACTAGGAGGGACCTAATGGCATTTATCATCTTGGGTATAGTACTATTTATCTGTGTTGTCACTGTGGCTTTAGTGTTTATGAAAAAGCTTTTAAAAAATGATATTATGCTTGAAGTGACAGCCACTTGTGAAGGAAAAAATGAATACAATCAAGCGATTATGAAGATATATTTTAGGTATTCCATTGGACGTCTTGCCAGAAGGAAACGAGAAATGATAGGCAGTATTGAATGGTCTGAAGGGTGGATGCCTGTCAGCTATAATTTAAAAGAACATGGCGTGTATGATGAAGAACGACTTTTGTATGCAACGAATGAGCAAACGTATTCCACCTTTGAAATCAATGCGACGAATGCGCTTGATGAGCAAGGACGTGGAGAGGGCTACGTGGTCCTTGTATTAGAAAAGCCAAATACCTCTCATATGTCCCGAGCGGGTGTTATTCTCGCTGTGACAGCCAATATGGTTACATATCAATTATCAGACTCGACTAGCTGGCCCAATGATATGCTAGCGAACTAGCTATCCAATGTATTGGATAGCTTTTTTGGTATTTACAAGTAAAAATAGGCTGTTTATGGAACCAATTGCGGAAAATAACGTATAGAAAGAAGAAGGACTTGCAGGAGGAAGGAGGATATAGATGTCCGAACAACATAGCAAATACAATGATTCAAGGCTTGTCACAATAGATGAGCAAATATGTGCACTTTTGCAGCAACGAAAAGAGCAAGCTGCTCTTACTCCAGGCTTGCCTTCGGATGATACCATTTCGAAATGGGCACAGCAATATGGTTTCGATGATACTTTTTTAGCGTTGTTTTTCCAGTTGATTAAATCAGAAAAATACTATACTTCAAAGGTAGAACCTTCAGGCTTCCGTCACTATATCCCTGTATTGAAAACGGTAGCAAAGGGGGAGCGTTTGTATACGGTTTCTTATGTTCGTCAATATGACAATGCAAGTGTGGTGCAATTATTAATCGATTGGGATGAGCAGCAAGAACCTCAGCTAACGATTCAGCAAAAATTAGAACGAAAACATTTTGGTCTATACATTGATGTGTCCTATGAATGCCGAAGTAAAGGTACAGGTGGCTCAAATGGACATGAAAGCAGTACGTATGTGGTGACACCACCCTTGCCAGATGATTTAAGGGGACTTCATTTTGTTTTTACAGAATACGAGGATGCCTTTGAAGAAAAGCCGACAGGGTGGGCTATCACCATACAAGGTTAGGGGGATATTTAATGAAAAAATCGATCTTTCCACTTGCCCTCATCATCCTATTGACAGCTTGTCAAAGCCCCAAGCAGGAGATACATTATATCGCCAAAAGTGAACATTGGAAAGCCATCTATCATAGTAATGGTGAGGTGGGCTTACGCTTATTTTATCTGGGAGATGATGATGATTTGGGGCCTTTAGAAATTACAATTGAGGGGACAAAAGAATCCCAAAATTTAAGTGATGTTCAGTTAAATAAAGATGGCTATTATTCCTTCACAAAAAAAGAAAGTGAGAAAATCTTTAAACGAGAAACAAAGCCAATGATCCATGTAGAATGGCAATCTGAAGATGAGACCTTAGAAGTGAAAAATCATTAGGAGATAATAATAAAATGCGAATTGAACAGCGCGAAGATATAGTGATTTTTGATGGGCTAGAAATCAGCGGTACGATTCAAAAAAATCAACAATGCCCGAGTTGTCAAAATTCCATCATCTATGATGACACGTTTGATAGTTATTTTTGTGCGATGTGTAATGAGTGGCAAGAGGAGGCATGTGATGACCCGCATTGTCACTATTGTGTTCAACGTCCAGAACGCCCATTGCAAGTCCGTCGCTAAATTTTTTTCTTTTTTAGTGTTTGACAAAGAATTCACTATTCGTTATAGTAATTAACAATTTCATACAAAATGAAATGGGCAATGATAAGGACAAGAGATGCGATTAACCATTTATAGAGAGGGAGGCCTTGGCTGCAAGCTTCCTAATGTCGTACTCCCATCTTACTACCTTGGAGCCGTGCTTGGAAACTTGCACCGTTTTTTGCAGCGTTACAGCAAAATCAATGAGCCACTAGCTTATAAACTAGTGGGAATTTGGGTGGAACCACGGGTAATCAACACATACTCGTCCCTTCTTAGGGGCGGATATGTGTTTTTTTTATCTACACAATTATGCCAAGGTGTAATTGATTTTATTACGAAAAGGAGTAGAGAAACATGTCAAATCAACGTATTCACATTCAATTTCCAGATGGTCAACAACAAGCATTTACTAAAGGTGTGACACTAACCGATATTGCACAAGCGATTCGTCCAGAGCTTCGTAAAAAGGCAGTCGCAGGGAGTGTTAACGGAACCATCATTGATTTGACGCACCCGATTATGGAAGATGCACAAATTACATTGTACGATGCAAGCTCAAAGGAAGGGATCGAGGTCATTCGCCATTCTACGGCCCATTTATTAGCTCAGGCAATTAAACGACTTTATCCACATGCACAATTTGGAGTAGGACCAGTCATTGAAAATGGCTTTTATTATGATATAGACATTGCTAATACACTGACACCGAGTGATTTACAGCAAATTGAAAAGAAAATGAAACAAATTGTACAGGAAAATATACCGATTCATAGACGCGAGGTTTCACGTGAAGAAGCAAAGCAATTATTCGTCCATGATGCGTTAAAGCTAGAGCTGTTGGAGGCAATTCCTGTAGATGAGCTAGTTACGATTTATGAGCAGGGAGATTTTTATGATTTATGTCGTGGTCCACATGTCCCGTCTACAGGCAAATTACAGCATTTTAAATTAATGCATGTGTCAGGCGCTTACTGGCGAGGCGATAGCAATAATCAAATGCTTCAGCGTATTTATGGCGTTGCCTTTGCTACAAAAGAGGAACTGCGCGATCATTTTATCTTCTTGGAGGAAGCAGAAAAGCGAAATCATCGCAAGCTAGGTAAAGAGCTATCGTTATTTATGTTTTCAGAGGAAGCACCTGGCATGCCCTTCTATTTAGCCAATGGTCAAATTTTACGCAATGAACTGGAATCGTATTTGCGACATTTACAAGCAAAATATGATTATAGGGAAGTACGAACACCACTGATGATGAACCAACGCTTATGGGAGCAGTCAGGTCACTGGGATCATTATAAGGACAATATGTATTTCACACAGGTGGATGACCAAAGCTTTGCCTTAAAGCCGATGAACTGTCCTGGGCATATGCTGATTTTCAAAAATGCCTTACATTCCTATCGGGATTTACCTATACGTATGGCAGAATTTGGGCAAGTGCACCGACATGAATTTAGTGGCGCCTTGAATGGTTTGTTACGTGTACGAACTTTTTGTCAGGATGATGCCCATATTTTTGCAACACCACAGCAAATTGAGGATGAAATTGCACTGGCCTTAAAGATTATAGATGAAGTGTACAACGTCTTTGGCTTTGCGTATACGATTGAATTATCGACACGACCAGATGATTATATGGGTGATTTGGCACTGTGGGATCAAGCAGAAGCAGCACTTGAAAATGTCCTAAACAATTTAGGTATTGCCTATACAATTAATGCAGGGGACGGGGCTTTTTATGGACCGAAAATTGACATCCATATTAAAGATGCGATTCAGCGCAGTCATCAATGCGCAACAGTTCAGCTTGATTTCCAGCTACCAGAGAAATTTGATTTAACGTATATTAATGAGCACAATGAAAGGGTGAGACCTGTTGTCATCCATCGTGCAGTGTTTGGCTCAATTGATCGCTTCTTAGGTATTTTAATCGAGCATTTTGGCGGAGCATTCCCAACTTGGCTGGCACCACAGCAAGTCCAAGTGATTGGGGTAGCAGAGGCACATCAAGGCTATGCCAAGCAAGTTGTTGAAGCTTTACAACAAGCAGAAATCCGTGTGCAATTAGACGACCGTCAAGAAAAGCTCGGCAAAAAGATACGAGAAGCCCAATTGCAAAAAATACCATATATTGTGGTAATCGGTGATCGTGAGGTTGCCAACCGAACTGTAGCTGTTCGCAGACATGGTCAGCAAAATTCCGCTGATAAGTCACTACAGCAATTAATAGAAGAAGTCACAGCAGCCATTCAACAAAAAAGTTTAGCTTAATTCAAGTAAAGAAAGCTTGCGATGAATGTTCGTCATTCATCGCAAGCTTTTTAATTGTTAAGAAATTTTTACTTCTATTTTTTTTGAAATGACTACTAGAATCTACATGGTGTGCATACAATGAATTAAAGGTGCTTGGAACTTTCTTGAAAATGCGAATGTCCCAGTATTACTTTTTGTGTTTCAGCGTCGATGACAAGAAATTTGCGATAGGATTCATCGGTATTGTGCTGAAAGGATGCTAAAAAATAAACTTGTCGATTGGGATGAATAAAAGTATGTTGAGAGAGGTCTATTGTTTCCTGTTTACCATCTGTTTGTAAATAAAAACGTTTTGTCGCATTTGCTACATCTTTAAAAGCCATCTTTTGACGAATATTCAATGAAGCATTGGTATATTCCTCATAAATCGCACGATTAAGCTGCTGATAAAATGTGTCCTCATCACGAAACGATTGAAATTGGTTGTTTGGGTATTGATATAGTGTATTTATTTCAGTTGGTGTGCAAAGTGTGGGTGTTGTATGGTCTACTGAATGTTGAGGTGGCATTAATATTTTGGAAACAACCATAAAAGTTAAGATGAATACGTGCATCATTCAACCTCCAAATGTTTTCTTATCAAAAACATCGCCTACTTTTTCATTCTCTATACATTATGAGAAATGGCTAGGTGAATGCATGTATCATTCCTGATAAAACCAGCCAATAAAACATGGCTTGGCTTTATCATATCTATTCTTTCTTCTATTATATGCCTCGTTATGATTAGGAAGCTTGTGCTTGTTTTAAATATCTATTAAGTAAGACATCCAATTCTTGACTGTAATCTACTACAATAGGGTGGGTGAAACCAAGATCCTTTGCTTTTTTATACATAATTCTTCGTTTGATCTCAATTTCCGCCTTCAAGAATTGTTTAAGTAATAAGTTAACCAAGATATTTTCCTCCTAATTTTTTATCCATATTCTTGAAATAAATTTTTATGACCTCGATTCAACTTTTTCATTGTATATCACTTATATTAAAAAAAATGTCACATTGTGTATCGTTTCTTAAATTCGTAATTTAGTCATAGATAAGGTACTTCATCCTATTTAGCTCGATTGAAAATTTTTATGTATTATAGATAAATAGTGCTGTGAATTTCCCTTTTTATAGAATTTAATACATGACTTAAAACCCTATTCATGTGCTGGATAGGGTTATTCACGTTCTTTGTTTTAGAAAATATTAAGGGGGAAATGGAGAAGTATTGAGTCTTTTATACTAAGAAAAAAGTTGTGATTAGAGATTGAATTTTCCGATAATTAAGCGTAGAATTCATATCTTGTCACATTTTAGCAAATTCCCTTTTTTGTTGTTTAGAAATGGGGACATTTCATTGTCTATGGTGAAATGTTGAGAATTTTTGAAATTAATGGAATAATGGATGGTAGATGAGGTGATGAAGCGCATGATGAAAAAACTGGTTTCAATCATTGCTTTTTTAAGTTTACTAACGCCATGTGAAAGGGAGAGCCCTTACAGGAACCGACCATTGTGTATGACATGGATACGACTTCGACATCCACTGAATTTAGCTATGTAGCGGATTTATCTTTTGAAAATAGAGAGGCCTATCAAGCATTTTTAAACGATGGAGAGATTCGTCTTTTACAAACCTTTTCAAACAGAGGAAATGCTGCTCATTATGTTGGATTTAGTGGAAGAACTTCGTATGGATGCATTAAATGCAATTACTGACAGCCATGTTGCATTCCCCATAAAAGAATTGTTTGAGCAGTACGGTTTCACTTACGTATTTCATTATAGATTTTATGCTCGAATAGCTATTCATGAATCGAATACTCCTGATTCACAGTTCGTTTAACTGGAAACTTCCGTTGGGAGTCAGTGCTACATCAAAACATATACCCTGCAATTTGAAATGTTCATTAAGATTAAAGAGGAGAAACAGATGACTGAGATTTATTTTGTTAGACATGCACATGCCCATTATTCAGAGGATGAATATCATCGTTCACTATCTGCTCAGGGACAAAGGGATGCAGAGCGTGTCACAAATCTTTTGAAGCATCAGCGAATTGACGCAGTTTATGCTAGTCCCTATCGTAGAGCCATTCAAACAGTGGAGGGGATTGCACAGGCGCGTCATTTACCCGTCCAAACGATAGATGCTTTAAAAGAACGGCAGCTTGCTAGTGGGAAGCTGGAGGATTTTCATGCAGCAGTTCAACGGGTGTGGCATGAGCCAAGCTTTGCATGGGCAGGTGGAGAGTCCAATCAACAGGCGATGGCTCGTGCTATTCCAAGTTTGCGGCGCATCCTTCTTACTCATCCAGAGGAGTCTGTCGTTATCGGTACACATGGCAATATCATGGCATTGATGATGCAATATTTTGATGCCCAGTACGATTATGCATTTTGGCAAACGCTAAGTATGCCAGATATCTATCGATTATCCTTTCAAGGGCTATCCTTACAGGAAGTAACACGTGTGTGGCAAGCGGACTGAACAAAAGAAAAGAGATACTACAGCAATCATAGTATCTCTTTTGTGCTATTCTGTTAATTCCTCTCCCATTCGGAGCGTAAGAGGCCAAATAAAACTACGTCATGGAATGTACCAAAGCGGAAAATTTCTTGGCGTAAAATGCCTTCTTTTGTGAAGCCACATTTCTCATAGGAGCGAATAGCTGCTGGGTTAAAGCTAAAAACCTGAAGCTTGATTTTCTGAACAGCTATATATTGGAAGATAAAATCAATGAGCGTTTTCATTGCATCCGTGCCATAGCCCTTGCCGTGCCACTCTTTCCCAATTGAAATGCCGACAGAGCAAGTGCTATTTTGCCAATTCACTGCATAAACGCCACAGGAGCCTATTAACTGTTGTGACGCTTTTTCATAGATACCGAAAAAGTATTCCTCCTTCTTCCCACTGATACTGTTAAAGAAAGCGGTATGATCCTCTACAGTTTGTGGAAAAGGAATCTCGTCATTAGCAAGTAGCAAAGAGGTAATCTCGCTTTCGATTGCTATAAAAGCCTCTAGGTCAGCAGTAGTCATTTGTTGTAAAGTGATCGATTGCCCTGTTAAAAATGTTGTCAAATAGTGTTCCATTATTTTATTCTCCCTTGTACAAGGGCTGCAAGTAGCGTTACAACCCTACGATTGTTGGTAATATTTTCACGTCTACTGCATCTTTCACACTCATAAACCCACCCCTTTTTTGTGCATACTTCCATAGTAGCATGAGGGACTAAGAGAATGGAAGAAATTATGTTAAAATATGTCATAGTTAAAGAGAGAGAGGGATTAAGATGCGCACAACATATTTTGCGAATTTATTACAATACTTACCACAAGAAGAGCAGCAACAATTACAACAGGCTTTTGGTGCTTCAGAGACACAAATTCAGGCCTTGTTAGAAGTATTTCCGAACTGCCCACAAGCTTTGGTGGAGCTATTACAGGATGTCAATGGTACATATTATTGTCAGCATGGGCAAGAAACGATCTGTGTTTTAGTGCTAGGCTCTGATTTAGGGGATTATCCGTATTATTTAAAATCGGTGGAGCAAATCATGAAAGATTATCATGATAAACGTGAAACAATTTATGAGCGCTATCAGGAATTTTTAGCGTATGTGGAAGTAGATGAAAAGATTAATATGCATGTCCTGTTAAATGAACGGCTCTGCTTTGCTGATTGTATGAATAATGGGGGCACATCGAGCCTATATATTGATTTTACGCCAAATGAAGCGGGACAAGTTGGCCAGGTGGTTCGTTATGTCCATGATCCTGATAGCTTTGAGGTGATTGCAGCTTCGTTTGAGGATTATTTACAGCAACTTATAGAGGGAGACTATGAATTCACTGCTATTTACGAGGAGGAATTCGAGTGACTATGCAGCTCAAGTTCTATGAGGACAAAGCACAAAATTTAGTAGAACAATATACCCTAACAGAAGAGCAGCTACGCTATACAAAGTCTCCAAAAGAAAGCATTGCACTTGCTAAGCAGGATCATAGTCGACATGCCATTTTAGCAATGGACGGTAACAAGCTAGTCACGTTCTTTGTCTTACATGAAAAAGAGGGGGTGACGCCTTACTCCTCCAATGAACATGCGCTATTAATCCGTTCCTTTTCCACTGATTTTTATGAGCAGGGCAAAGGCTATGCCAAGACAGCACTTCAATTATTGCCTGACTTTGTTCGCAAGCATTTCCCACTCATCAATGAGCTGGTGCTTGGGGTCAATGTGCCAAATAGAGCTGCTCAAGAACTTTATAAGCGATGTGGCTTTGTCGATGAAGGCAGACAGGCAATGGGACTTCGAAATGAGCTAAAGGTGATGAGCTACTATATGAAGGAGGTTGAAAATTGAGCCATCATATAATTGAAGCAAGAATGGAGCATTTACAAGCACTTTGTACAATCGATCAAGAAGTAATTGGAGATTCATCCAGAGCGGAAGAAATTCAGCAAGCTATCAAAGAGAAACGCTGTTTGCTATACCAATCCGCCGATACCATTGGGGGGTTTTTGCTATTTAGCAATGACTTTTTTGGCTATAGCTTTATTTCCTTAGTCATTGTCAAGCCGTCCGAGCGCAGAAAGGGGATCGCATCTGCCTTAATGACCGCTTATATCCAAATGGCTAAAACAGCAAAGGTTTTCTCCTCTACAAATCAGTCCAATAGGCGTATGCACCAGCTTTTTCATAACCTAGGCTTTGTCAAAAGCGGTTTTATCGACAACTTGGATGAGGGAGACCCGGAAATTATTTATATGAAACAAGCCTCACCACAAACATAGGGTGAGGCTTTCGTTTATTTTTTTGCTTTGATGAATAAAAAGGATGGTCTGCGTAGCTCCTTTTCAATAGAAGGAAGTTGTTGAATGGCTGCTGTGCTTGGAATTGGTTCTACGATTTTATCAATGGTTAACCCATGGGTAATCAATGTATTGACCAGTTTCGCTATAGTGCGATGATATTTGACAACACCATCCACCAACCATGTTTGCTCACGCTTGCCTTCTTCCTGGTAATGATCCACAGCATAGTGCAGACGTTGATGATTGTCATCATATACCCAATTATCATCTGTTGTATGACGAGCTGTAGCAATAGGATGCTCTACAGAGAAAATAAATACACCGTTAGGACGTAGCATGTGAGCAATTTGACCAATGACCGCATCGAAATCTTTGACATAATGAAGAGATAGGGAGCTGGTTATACAATCAAAGCTAGCCGAAGGAGCTTCATAATCCTCTATTGCCTGTAGCTGATAGTCAATTTGTGAGTGGGCATGCTCCTGTTTAGCGACGGACAGCATATTGCTCGAAACATCTAATGCGGTTACGTGCTTGGCTTGATGGTCGATACAATACGTGGCGAAATCCCCCATACCACAGCCAATATCGAGTACCTGTAAATTTGTCAACGGTGGAAGTAAAGCCTTCATCGTGGGCTGCTCCAAAAGACGGTTATAATTAGATGCTTTTTGTCTCAATGTCTTGTAGTGATGAAAAAATATCGGATTATCATAAATATTTTGTTTCATTAAAAGCCTCCAGTTTATGAAACATAACGTTATGTTATTTGTGCGCATCATTATTGTCCCATGTAGATAGAAAAAGAAATAGACTTTTATTACAATTTTTTGTAAGATGTAGATAGAGGCATACCATTTTTTTGATACAGTTATCTTCCATTTAATGGGACATTTTATCGTTCCCTCTACATAATGATTGATCCTACCAAGCACATCCCCATTTCCATGTCATAAAAATGTAACAATTTGAAAAAATAAAAATATTTAAAGGGAAAACATGGCACTTCTTACACGCTATAACGTTCTTACTATTTGGAAGCATATTCCGAAAAAGAGACGTTGGAGGGATTCTATTGAATCAAGAAAGTTTGTTATCCATTAGTAGCAATGCCTTATTTATTGCCTTTATTCTACTACTCATTGCTATTGTGCCATTAGGGCTAGCAGTCAAATCAAAGAGAAAAACATTCGGTAAGCTAGGACTATTGCTCACTTATATAGCCTTTGCCCTACAGCTCGTGTACTTTGTTGTCAGATGGGTGGCGGTTGACCATGCACCTGTCAGTAATATGTATGAATTTATGACGTTCTTTGGCATCATGCTTACAGGAAGTTACTTAATTATCCATTTCTTATATAAGCAAATCGTGGTTGGCTTATTCACGATTCCTGTATCCTTAATCATCCTTGGTTATGGAAGCGTTTTCGCGAAGGAAGTATCGCCGCTTGTTCCATCATTACAAAGTCACTGGTTAACAATTCATGTCATGACTGTGGCCTTTTCTAGTGCCATTTTATCTGTATCCTTTGCTACAGGTTTAATTTACTTATTAAGAACGCTGGATGTTTCCAAAAAAACTATCAGTACATACGGTCTTGAGTTTGTGTTGTATTGTTTGGTGGTTGTCATTGGCTTTATTGGCGTATCGACGTTTTTCAGCCTTGCCACAGAAGAGGTGCAGGTACAATTCGATAATGCACAGGGACAGCAAGAAAAAGCCACTTACTCCATGATGCCCCTGATTGTCAGTAAAGGAGCCGTCACCGAGAAGGGTGAAGCAATCGGTGGTGTCGAAATCACAAATAAAATAGATGCCAAGAAATTAAACTCGATTGTCTGGGCATTTATCGTGGGTACTATTTTATATGGTGTCATTCGATTCATCACAAGAAAATCAGTGAGTGCCTTATTAAAGCCATGGACAAGCCGCGTACAGCCACAATTAATGGATGAGATTTCCTATCGCGCAGTTGTTATCGGCTTCCCATTATTTGCATTAGGTGGCCTGCTATTCGCCATGATTTGGGCGCAAATTGCCTGGAGTCGCTATTGGGGCTGGGACCCGAAAGAGGTGTGGGCATTAATTACCTTTTTATTCTACGCAGCCTTCCTCCATTTTCGCTTATCCAAAGGCTGGGAAGGAGAAAAAACAGCCTGGTTGGCCATCATCGGCTTCGGCATTATTGTGTTCAACCAAGTATTTGTCAATCTAGTCATTGCCGGCTTACATTCTTATGCCTAGTTAGAGGTAGGGGGTCTTGACTCCTAAGTAATCCTGACTGAGTGAGGAGGAGCCCGCTCTAAAGTGAGGAGAGAGCGCTCAAGCTAGTCAGGTAATCGCTCCAACTAGTGAGAGAACCTCTTAGCTTTGGCCATCCTTTTCTTCTTATTAAAATATTCAACCGAAAAAAGCATTACGAAATGCATGTAGCACTTCGTAATGCTTTTTATTAATTATTTTTTGCGAAGTAGTCTAGCGTTGCTTGACCTAAAACGTTGGCGGCAATTCGTAATGAGCGCTCGTCGATATCGAATTTCGGATGATGGTGTGGATAGACTTCCTCCCAATCAGGGTTTTTCGCCCCTGTGAAGAAAAACGCACCGGGGATTTCCTCTAAGAAATAGGCAAAGTCCTCACCGCCCATATTTGGATCAACTATTTCAACAGTCTCAACATCTGCAATTTTCTCTGCGGACGCCATTATATGCTCAGTCTCTGCATCATGGTTCACAACTGGCGGATAGCCTCGCACATATTCATACTCGTAATCGGCTTTTGTTAAATAACAAGTTGCCTTTAAAAGCTCTTCGATTTCATGCTCTAACAAACTACGCTCCTCCTCGTGGAAAGTGCGCACCGTACCTTTCATGTACACTTGATCAGCAATGACGTTGAATGGATTTAATGCCTCAATATGCCCAATTGATACTACTGCTGGACGTAATGGGTTGATACGACGTGCCACAAGCTGCTGTAAATTTGTAATAAACTGAGCTGCAAGGACAATGGAATCCTTGGTGTCACTTGGGTTTGAACCATGGCCACCCTTACCTTTTATCGTTATATAAATACCATCTGCTGCAGCCATTAATGGTCCTTTAGCTGTTTGCACTTTGCCAAGATCAGTGGGTGCCCATAAATGTGTCCCAAAAATAACATCTACACCTTCTAAGCAGCCATCTCTAATCATCGAAATAGCTCCACCTGGCGCAAGCTCCTCAGCATGCTGATGGATAAAGACGATTGTTCCTTCTAAATCATCCTTCATTTGATTAAACGCCTTCGCTAAGATTAAGAGGGAAGCTGTGTGTCCATCATGGCCACAAGCATGCATACGCCCTTTAATTTTCGATTGGAAAGGTAAGCCGGTTTCTTCCGTAATGGCTAAAGCATCAAAGTCTGCTCGCAAGGCTACTGTTTTCCCTGGTTTTCCACCAACTAGCTTTGCCACAACACCATTGCCACCTACACCTTCACGAACCTCATGTCCTAATGCGCGATGAAAGGCAGCAATGGTTTTTGGCGTTTCAACCTCTTCAAAGGAAAGCTCAGGATTTTCATGGAAATGACGACGAAGCTGTATTGTCTCTTCTTCATAATGTTTTAATAAATCTGCTAACTGTTGTTGTAATGTTGTCATTTACTAACACTCCTTATTTTAAGTAAATATAATCTCCCGGACCAAGCGGTAAACCGAATAGGAACCAAATGGCGAAGAGGATAATCCAACCGATTGCGAAAAACACCGAGAACGGCAATAAAGAAGATATAAGCGTGCCTATACCGATATTTTTATCATAGCGCTTTGCAAATGATAGTAAAATCGCGAAATACGGTAACATAGGGGTAATTGGATTTGTAATCGAATCCCCTACACGATAGGCCATTTGTGTAACCGCTGGGGAATAGCCTAAATATAAGAACATTGGTACGAAAATTGGAGCAAGTAAAGCCCATTTTGCAGAAGCACTGGCGATTAATAGGTTGACAAAGGCACAAATTAAAACAAAACCTATCATCATTGGTAAGCCTGTAAAATTCAATGCTTGTAAAAGCTCGGCACCTTTAATGGCTAAAATAGAGCCAATATTGCTCCAGTTGAAAAAGGCAATCATTTGTGAAGCGGCAAACGCTAATACAATAAATGGCGCCATATCTGCAATGGATTTAAAAATTTTCTCCGCAACTTCCTTATCATTTTTAACCTCCTTCGCTGCAATCCCATAGGCAAGGCCAGGTAATAGGAAGAAGAATAACATGATAGGGACAATGCCTGCCATGAAAGGTGAGTTTAAAAAGCCACCTGTTGCAGGATCACGTAAAAGACCGTTCGACGGTATGACTGTAAAAGCAATGACTAAAATATAAACTAGCGTGACGATTCCAGCCCATTTCAATCCTCTCTTCTCTAAAGCTGTCAATGGCTCTAGCTTTTCAATTTCACCGTGAAACGAACCAAAGCGAGGCTCTGTAAACTTTTTTGCAACCCATGTACCTATAATGACTAATAAAAACGTCGAAGCAATTAAAAAATAGTAGTTCATCGTTGCGCGACCAGTGTACGCTGGGTCTGCTATTTGTGCTGCTGATTCTGTAATCCCTAATAATAATACATCTAGAGAGCTAATTAATATGTTCGCACTGAAGCCTCCAGCTACAGCTGCATATGTAATAATTAAGCCTGCTAATGGATTTCGACCAACACTCATAAAAATCATGGCTGCAATTGGTGGTAAAATGATAAATGCCGCGTCAGCCGCTAAGTTACCAACTAAACCTGTAAAAATGATAAAAGGTACAATTAATTTTGTAGGTGCTGACATCACAATTTTCTTCATGACAGCTGAAATTAAGCCTGTTTGCTCAGCTAAACCAATACCAATCATTGTCACGATTACTAGCCCTAACGGAGCAAAGCCTGTAAATGTTGAAACCATCTGCGTTAAAATTAAGATAAGTCCTTCTTGACTTAGCAGATTTTTTACTTGAATGACATCTTCGGTCCCAGGTTGAACTGCTGAAATACCGAGCATGGATAAAACCCATGATAAAACTAGTACTACACCAGCTAGAATAATAAATAACGTGATTGGGTCTGGTAGCTTATTACCTGCACGCTCGATTTTATCTAACATGTTGTCAATCCAAGATTTTTTCTTAATTGTTTGTGAATTCCCTTGCATAAATTTCATCTCCTTTTATACTTTATTAGACTTAACCTTTAAAAATCCAATGTCTCTATTTTAAGACATTGGAAATCTATGTCCTTTATACAAAGAAACCATATTTTCTGACTATTTTCAATATTTATTTTTATTTAAGGAGCTATATGTATGTATAAAATTAATGTTTTTACCGCAAAACGCTCACTTTCATGGGTTCAACAGCTTGAAAAAATTAAACCCTCTTTTTGTGAATTTCATTACTATGCGTATACTGATTTTGAACAGTTGAATGAGCTATTAGAAAAATATTTGGAAGGGGGAGATGGAGCGCTTTTTAGCGGGCAAATTCCATATTTCTATGCTCAAAAACATTTTCAAGAAGCAACGGTACCCATGCATTATTTTGATATTTCAGAACGTGATTTTTACCGTACCGTTACGGAGCTTTTTTATGAGAAGAAGATTGCCATGAATCGTATTGCCATCGACTTTTGCTATGAGGAAAACGGCTATTTGGGCATTCATGAATGGTCGATAGGAAAAAAACCTTATCTTTTTAGCCAAACGATGAGCGAGTACGCAAGTAGCGATATTGTCGATAAAGCTGGTGAATGGCACATACAATTGCATAAGGAAAACAAGGTTGATTTGACCTTTACCCGCATTGCAGAAATACGTGAGCGCTTAGCTGATCAAAATATACCCTTTATCGCTTTTTACCCGTCTCCCTATGCAATGCAATTAACATTAGATCATTTTCTCAATCAACTTCAAATTCGGCAGCTTAACCAAAATAAAGTAGTGGTAGTCCATATTTTAATTCCGATCGATAAATCGAATATAGAAGACCTAGAATATCGGCAAATTGCCTTATATAAAACTATATTAGATTTCAAACAACTGTATGCTAGCTCATTTATCGTACATCGTGAGGCATCCTTTATTGCAATTATCACGACGTATAAGCAATTTTTAAGTACAACGAATCGTTATTCCCATTGTCATTTGGTTGATTTTTTAAATGAGAAGCTTTCGTTTCCTGTCAGAATAGGGTGGGGAATTGGTGATTCTTTAGTTGAAAGTCAGGAGTT
Organism: Lysinibacillus sp. 1 U-2021; assembly: GCF_029916965.1. Lineage (NCBI taxonomy): Bacteria > Bacillati > Bacillota > Bacilli > Caryophanales > Bacillaceae > Lysinibacillus > Lysinibacillus sp. 1 U-2021. Next base: position 4,130,949 of record NZ_CP123966.1, on the reverse strand, counting down.
TGCTAAAAAAGCTGCAACCCTCTGCTCTTCAAAGGAAACACAGGGATACATTATCGAAAATACACGAGAAATCGGGCCATTACTTTATGGAACGATGCTACAGTTTGACGATGAAAAACAACAGCATTTAAAAAATTTAAGTACGACATATGATATTCCCTTACTACAATTACAAAAAATAGAAGCGATGCTGGAAAAACTAACGACAACGATCGTCAGTGGAGAACTGCTCAGTACACATCTTGGCATTACGGTACGCTCTGCAAACCGCATTTTAAAGCAGCTCCATGAAAAAAACTTAGCACATGAATTACCAAGCAATACATCCACCACGCGTGGACGCCCAAAAAAGTATTACCAAATTCATTTATATTAGTCAGGATGGAATGGTTCATACGGTGGGGGCTACCTGTGAAAGTTGATAGGATGAATAAATCCTGGCACAGGAAAAAAGAGACATCCATTTACGAATGTCTCTTTTTATTTGCACGTCTATGTTAAGTGAAGATTATAGTTTCACTACATTCGTTGCTTGAGGTCCACGGCTGCCTTCTTCTACGCCGAATTCAACTTTTTGGCCCTCTTCTAAAGTTTTGAAGCCATCAGATTGGATAGCTGAGAAATGTACGAATACATCATTGCCACCTTCAACTGCGATGAAGCCAAAACCTTTTTCTGCGTTAAACCATTTTACTGTACCTTGTGTCATGTAAACACCCTCCCAAAAAAATTCAACAATCAATTGCTTCTATCACATATAAAAAACGTATTCAAAAGCTCGTATTACTTTTGAATACGTGTTTTTAATCATAGCAATGAAGTAATGTAATTATTACCCTTATTATAGTACAGAATTATTTGTATATCCAGTAAATTCCGTTTTTAGTAAGGAAAAATTTACATTTGTAATCTAATAGTAAAGAAGCGCTATTTCCTCATTAATTAATCCATGCTTTTTCTTTAGCAACGATAACAGCCTCCGCCCGCGATTCTACATTCAGCTTGACGAATAGCTTGGATAAATAGTTCTCCACCGTACGCTGGGTGACACCTATTGCAGAGGCGATGGCTTTATTGGTACAGCCTTGGGCAACGAGCTGTAGTATTTCCTGTTCCTTATCGCTTAGTAGAACCTCCTGCTGCACATTTGGCAGGTTGGAGCGCTGCTGAACAAAGTCTAAGAAATCGGCTGCCAGTAGAATCTCACCTCTTATGGCTGCTTGAATGGTTTGGATCACTTGCTCCTTTGTTGCTAGCTTTGATAATAGACCATCAATTTTTTTCTCAATTAATAGCTCATAATAATCGGAAAGTTCGTAGCCTGTGTAAAGTATAATCAATGCATCTGCTTGTTTTTTCTTAATCATCTCTGATAGTTGAATGCCGTTGATTGGCTTCATATTGATATCAATCAGAAACAACTGAAAGGTATCTGTATCCATTCTTGATAAAACGGCTGCGCTATCCTGTTCTGTTTCGATTTGAACATTGGCTAAATCCTGCAACAATGTTTTCGTACCATCTAAAACGACAGGATGGTCATCTATAATAAGTATGTTCATCATATGATTCCCCGTCCTCTTGTATTTGTATATAAATATGCATGCCCTCATTAGGGCTCGATTGAATGGTAATGTCACCATTAAAAGCACGGACACGTTCACGAATGCCATTAATACCCATTGATGCAGAGGACTGTATTAAATCGTCAATGTCGCAGCCTATACCATTATCATCGTATCGAAGGATAAAGCCTTGAGGGATGGCATGTAATTGAAGTAAAACCTCTGTTGCTTCGGCATGCTTGATTGCATTATTTAACAGCTCCTGCACGAGACGATAGACTACGAGATGCAGGGTGACATCCTGAAATTCTACACGATCAATTTGTGCGCTTAATAAAAAATCAGCCCTTATTTTTACCTTTTGGATGAGTTTTTTTAATGCCATTTGTAAACCAAAGGTATCTAATAGTGGGGGACTCAAGTTCTCACAATATTCTCGTAAGTCCTTCGTTGCATTTAATAACTGCTCGCGTATAGCTAGTACGGTTTCCTTTTGAATAGTAGGAGAGCCAGCTAGGACATCAAGCTCTCTGGCTAAATGAAGCTGCTCCTGCAAAATGGTATCATGTAATTCCTGTGCTAAAATACTCTTTTCCTTCTCAATAATATTCCATAGCAATTTATCGAGCCATGGAAGCGGTGTATCACTGGTATTTTTTATATGCTGAATTTCACGCACTAAATCCTCAATTTGCTGTAAGTTATTGATAAACATCGACACATACAGTGCAAGCAATTCTAACCAAAGCAGCTCTTCCTTTTGCAGAGCATGGTGTATTTCTAACATAATCTTTTCCTCACCAGCATCATGTAACAGTAATTGCGGATAGTAGCTTACATGCTGTGGAGAATCGTCTGTGATTGTACAGATATGAAACGCTGTCGTTCCAAGCTTCTCGGTGATTTCATATTTAAAACGATCCAATAATTCTTGTTGGTTTTTTGCTTTGCCCATGCGCTGAACGGCTGCATATAAATTATGTACATAATTTCCAGTAGAAGCGAAGATAATTTTCCGATACTTAAAATCAATGCGTTCTTTTATATAAAAGCTCGCAATGATCACCATAAAGACAAGTAAAAAAATACTTGTGACATGGACGATGGATAGCTCCCCCATGAATAACAGGGCAATCCCTGCTGTTAAAAGAAGCGCACTGAAAAAGGCTAGCGTTGAATAATAGCGTAATCGTGATAATTGGTATTCAATATCGAATAATCGTTCGTTCACCTGAATGAACAGAAAAGAGAACGGAATAAATAATAAAAACAATGCGGCGATTTCAGCGTGTAATATCGGCTTATGTCCTAATATTTCAGGTGTAACGAAGAATAATAAAAAGGGTAAAAATGGCACGATAAAGGCAAGTGCAATTAAACGAATTTTGGCCAATTTTGTACGTAAATAACTCGTTACTAAAATATAAATTGCATAGAGCACTAGGACAGCAAATAAGCTCAAGTTCAAGATAGATGTTATCTCACGTAATGTTGGTATAACTTCCTCAAGTAGATAACAGCCAGGGATGATAGGTGTTAATAAGTATAGCCATTTACTGTGAGGGTAGGTCCATCTGATTTGTAGAAATTTGAAAAAGTGTTGTAAAAAGTGAATAAAGAGAACCATACATAAAATAATACAAATGCCAATGACAATCATCCCGATCATATTTCCTCTTGCTGATGCGCCAGTACTGATATAGGCCAATGAGCAAGTTAATAAAAATAGGATCAATAAAAACGTTGAAAGATTATTTTGATTGCGTCGCCAAACATAAAGTGCGACTCCAAAAGCTAGGAAAAAATAAAAGATGGGGAACAAAATTTGCAAATATAATTCTTCTGGCATATCTCGATGCTTGACAGCAATGGTGTGAATGCTCTGATCAGCCTTTTGAATCGTTAATGAATTGGCGCTTCTAACGACCCTTTGTAGCCGAACGTAGCGATTCTCTATGGCTGGCTGCCCATCGATAGTCACAATCACATCCCCTTTTTCAATATTTTTTTGCTCTGCCCATTGAGGATAATAGCTATCCATAATAACAGGCTGACCATTTGTCGTATCGAGAGTGAGACTAATAAAGGGTGTTTTGATGGTAATACCTAATACATAAATTCCAAGAATTAAATAAGTAAGAAAAATACAATATGTCCATTTTTTCATTGTGAAACCTCGAATTTGCTTATGATCTTAATCTCCTATATATTATCGCTAATTATTGATAAATTTGGAATACCGAAATAACGGGTTTCGGAAAACCACTATTGTTTTTTCGGAATAACGAAATAGTGTTTTCGGACATGGGTATGATAGGGTAAATTTAATCATTAGTGACGAATAGGGGGACTTCTGCGTGAAAAAAGGCATTTTAACACTTATTCTTTTTTTTCTCATCGCTATGATCACCATTCCATTGACCACGAAGGCGAAAACGGTGAATCAGGATAAAGTCGAAGTTGAAATTGGTCTTATAGGTAGTGATCATCATTTTATCTATAAGATTCCGAAGCACCTACATAAGGATATGCCCTATACAGAAATGAAAAATGGTATTCAAGCTTCCTTAGCTAATCATTGGAAAATTGGTGAGACTCGTTATGAGGCCAATAAATCCGATGTTGCCTATACCTTTTATATTCAGGATTTATTTCAAGAAAAGCAGGATGGTCAGTTAAAAGTAGCCATACCCTATCGTCATCTCGTAGGGATGTTTGGCGAGCAAGATCCTATTCAATTGCGTATTTTAGCGAGTAAATTATCCAAGTGGACTGTCAATACAAAGGATTGGACAGCGCTTGGCTTTATGGAGCCCTTTACTTTTTTAAGTGAACGTGAATATGTCTATGAGGGAGCGGTACAAGAGTTATTAAATCAAAGAGTGGGCCATTTTGATGGCACCATTCAAAAAAGTCAGTTGCTTGTATACAGTGTCATTTATTTTTGCTTTATGGCTATCCAACTGCTTGCTTGTCTTATTTTATCCAGACGGTTAAAAAGAAAAATCATTAAAAACCCAGACAATATGCATCAGTTCCGTAAACTCAATTACCTGTATCAATTGGTGCCGATCTTAATCATTGTCGCACAAATCGTGTTTCTTGTATTATCAGGTCTGATTACAGCATTTGGATTATATTTTAGTCCTGGGATTGATTTATTAGTAATCGTTGGACCTGTTTTATTAAATATCATCTTGCTGCCCACTTTTTTCGTCACAACGGAGAGTGAAATTTCGAGGGAGCTCAACAATAATTCGTTGTGAAATGGTATAATGGTCAACAGCAAACTTGAAGGAGCTGTTGAAGAAAAATGACGCATCCAGAATTAGCGTACTTAAATTTACTACAACATATATTAGAAAATGGCACAAAGAAAGAGGATCGTACTGGGACAGGTACATACAGCGTCTTTGGGTATCAAATGCGTTTTGATTTAAGCAAAGGGTTTCCTCTTCTAACGACAAAGCGTGTGCCCTTTAAGCTTGTAGCAAGTGAATTATTATGGTTCATTAAAGGGGATACCAATATTCGTTACCTGTTGCAGCATAATAACCACATCTGGGATGAATGGGCATTTAAGAAATGGGTGGAATCTGATGAGTATACAGGCCCAGATATGACAGATTTTGGTCGACGCTGTTTAGTAGACGAGTCATTTAACGCATTGTATCAGAAAGAGCTTGCTTCATTTTGTGAACGTGTCTTAACAGATGATGACTTTGCACAGCAATATGGAGATCTCGGAAATGTCTATGGCAAACAATGGCGCCATTGGACAACCTCTGATGGCGAGAGCCTTGATCAGCTACAGGATGTCATTCATCAGATTAAGCACCAACCTGATTCACGCCGTATCATTGTCAATGCATGGAATCCTGAGGATGTCATTAATGCGGGCGCAAAGGGCAGTAAAGCTGCATTACCACCGTGCCATGTGATGTTCCAATTTTATGTAGCAAATGGTCAATTAAGCTGCCAGTTAATGCAAAGAAGCCTTGATACATTATTAGGCTGTCCATTCAATATTGCGTCTTACGCCTTATTAACACATTTGATCGCACATGAGTGTGGCTTAGAGGTTGGCGAATTTATTCATAGCATTGGGGATGCCCATATTTATGCTAACCATGTGGAGCAAGTGAAAGAACAGCTATCACGTGAGCCAAGAAACCTACCAACATTGCACATCAATCCAAATAAAGCATCCATCTTTGATATAGAGCTTGAGGATTTATCGATTGAAGGATATGATCCACATCCTGCGATAAAAGCACCGATTGCCGTATAATGCCAACAGCAGCCTTTTTGGTTGCTGTTTTTTCAAACGAATAGCTAGGTCTAACTATTTGTTTTACGAAATAGGTAAGTAGTTGGATGACTGGATGAAAAGAAATTGATTATAGTTATTATGGTGTAATTAGCATTATTTGGTATAATGGCAATAGTCCATTATATTGTAGGGGTGATAGTTGTGAAAAATACAATGGTACTTCTAGTAGATGAATATGATCGACAGCAAAGCGAGCCAGAACAAAGCATGGGTTCTGTTCAACATGCATATTCTTGTAACAAGATCGAATTGTCGCAGCAACAAATTCAAGAAATGATGCAAATCATCGAAGAGATTCGTTTGAAAGGTTATAAAGATACACTATAAATGTAAGCGCCTCCTAAGCTATAATGGCTATGGAGGTGTTTTTTTTATGAACGTTATTTTTATCGATTCTTATTCTGGGGAAGAGCTGCTACATATGGTGTCACAAGATGTAGCAGGCATTTTGGCAGCAGCGCAAGGAGAAAGTGTGACATTTCCTGTAGGTCACTTTAAATATGAATTTCATAATTTAGATTTTTATGAGGACAACGGTCAAATACGACAGGAATTAGTCATTTACGTAAAAAAAATATAAGCGATACATTAGCAACAGCTTAACCGGGAACAATATATACAGGTGACAGTGCTTGACTTTTTTCTGCACCTGTAACTATAATAGTTACAACAGGTGGTGATACATATGGTGAACAGTCGATTTTCGGTGGCGATCCATATTCTTTCGCTCATTGCTACAACCTCTGATAAAAGTCTCCTTACGTCCGATTTTATAGCTGGAAGTGTGAATACCAATCCAGTAGTCGTAAGAAGAATGATTGGTGTGCTAAAAAAAGCAGGCTTACTTTCTTCTCATTCTGGCATGGCTGGCTATGAGCTATTAGTAGCGCCAAAGGATTTAACACTGCTAGCGATTTATCAGGCAATTGATGGGCCAGAGCAGCTATTTGCCATTCATGATGAGCCAAATCCAGCGTGTGCAGTAGGTCAAAAAATCAAGCATACATTGGAGGGTGTCTATACATCTGTGTGGCTGGCAATGGAAGAGCAATTACAAGCACAGACGCTACAGGATGTGCTAGATCAGCTTCGTACTTAGACGGAGATGGTCTTCTTGTATCTAACCTGTAACTAAAATGGTTACAACTAAACCTTAGGAGGAATAAATCATGAAAATTGCCGTAATTGGTGCAACAGGAAAAGCTGGACAAAAAATAGTAGAGGAAGCGGTACAACGTGGTCATGAGGTCACAGCCATCGTTCGTTCCGCAGCAAAAGTGACAGCTGCTATTCCAGTAATTGAAAAAGATGTGTTTGATGTAACGCAAGATGATGTAAAAGGCTTCGATGTCGTTGTCAATGCATTCGGTGCTCCAGCTGGACAAGAAGATTTACATGTCAAAACTGGTCGTCATTTGATCTCAATTTTCCAAGGTATTCCTACAAAATTAGTGGTTGTAGGGGGAGCGGGCAGTCTATTTGTGGACCCAGAGAAAAAAGTGCGTGTGATGGATACACCAGATTTCCCAGCCATGTATTTAGCAACAGCGCAAAATCAAGGACAAAACCTACAGGATTTACAACAATCACCCATTACTTGGACATTTATTAGTCCATCTGCATTTTTCGATCCAGAAGGACCACGTACAGGTCACTATACAGCAGGCGTCGACCACTTATTAGTAAATGATGCGGGGGAAAGCTATGTCAGCTATGCCGATTACGCAGTGGCTGTCGTCGATGAATTAGAAAACCCACAGCACGTTAATAGCCGTTTCACAGTAACGTCAAATAAATAATAAAATGCAACCGAGCGTAGGAAATGCGCTCGGTTTTTTGTGATTTTTTTGCTTTTCTGAAGGATTTTTTTCGTTTACAGAAAAATGACTGTTTACAATACGACTTTTATTAGCTACTATCAAGTGTGAGTATTACATAAAAGGAGACGACAATAATGTCAACACAACGAATAGAAAAAGATTTTTTAGGTGAGCGCGTATTACCAGCAGAGGCGTATTACGGAATTCAAACACTACGTGCTACGGAAAACTTCCCAATTACAGGCTACACAATTCACTCTTCACTTATTAAAGCAATGGGGATTGTGAAGAAGGCAGCTGCATTAAGTAATATGGAAGTACACCTATTATCAAAAGAAATTGGTGAGGCAATTGTCGAAGCAGCACAAGAAGTGATTGATGGCAAATGGGATGCTGAATTTATCGTAGACCCAATTCAAGGTGGAGCAGGTACATCCATCAATATGAATGCCAATGAAGTCATCGCTAACCGTGCCCTAGAAATTTTAGGGAAAGAAAAAGGTGACTATCACACAGTAAGCCCAAACAGTCATGTCAATATGTCACAATCAACAAATGATGCTTTCCCAACAGCTATTCATATCGCTGTGTTAAATTTAATAGATGAATTATTAGTAACGATGGATTATATGCAATCCGTTTTCCATCAAAAAGCAGAGCAATTTGCTCATGTCATTAAAATGGGACGTACGCATTTACAGGATGCTGTGCCAATCCGCTTAGGACAAGAGTTTGAAGCTTATTGCCGCGTGATCAACCGTGACATCGTACGCATTCGTCAAACACGTCCAAATTTATATGATGTGAACATGGGTGCAACGGCTGTCGGTACAGGCTTAAATGCCTTCCCAGACTACATTAAATCTGTTGATGAGCATCTTGCTGAAATTTCTGGTTTACCATTAAAAGGTGCAACGCATTTAGTGGATGCAACACAAAATACAGATGCCTATACAGAAGTATCAGGCGCTTTAAAAATCTGTATGATTAATATGTCTAAAATTGCTAATGACTTGCGTTTAATGGCTTCTGGTCCTCGCGCAGGCTTAGGAGAAATCCTGTTACCAGCTCGTCAACCAGGTTCTTCAATTATGCCAGGTAAGGTTAACCCAGTTATGCCTGAGGTGCTGAATCAAGTAGCCTTCCAAGTAATTGGGAATGACCATACAATTTCTCTAGCATCGGAAGCTGGTCAATTAGAATTAAACGTAATGGAGCCTGTATTAGTGTTCAACCTAATCCAATCGATTAGCATTATGAATAATGTATTCCGTGCGTTTACAGAAAACTGCTTAAAAGATATTGAAGCAAATGAAGAGCGCATGAAAGAATATGTAGAAAAAAGTGTAGGCGTGCTAACAGCAGTTAACCCTCACATCGGTTATGAAGTAGCTGCTCGTCTAGCACGTGAAGCTATTTTAACAGGTCGTTCAATTCGTGAGCTTTGCATTGAAGAAGGCGTCCTAACAAAAGAACAATTAGACTTGATTTTAGATCCATATGAAATGACACACCCAGGTATTGCGGGTTCTAGTATCATGAAATTAAAATAAAACGAGCAATAATGGACTGTAGACATGCCCTAAAAGGCTGTCTATAGTCTTTTTTTGTAGACCTTTTCTCATATAAAATAGAGCGTATCCTTATGTATTTTAGGATTATTCAACTATAATAATGGTATGGAAGACATATTTTAGTTGGGGGAATTTGTAATGAGTTTACGAAAAAAGAGTTTACTTGGCTTTTCCGTTTTAAATGTTTTAATGATCGTTATTTTATTTATCGATTTAGCCAATGTAACGACATTGGATTGGTTTTCTACCGTGTTAACGATTGTAGGAATTGCTATTACACTATCTTACACAGTGTATGTCCACTACAAAGTGATACAGCCTATCAAACAAATCACAGAGGCTGCACAAGGAATTACGGCAGGTCAATTAGATACCGTTGTCATTGAGGTTCGTGATAATGGTGAAATTTCTCAACTAGCACAATCCTTTTTAGAGATGCAGGAACAATTACGAACAATGACACAAAAAATTGCGCACAGCTCTACAGATTTATCGGCAAGCATCGAGGAATTATCTGCGAGTACGAATGAAATTACGCTTGCTGTGGAAGAAGTAGATCAACAAATGGAGAAGACGTCAGAGGGCTTGAAGCAAGCAGCACAATCGGCTAATGATAGTGCTAAATCTATGCAAGAAACCGTTGATGGCATTGAGCGAATTACAGTAGCCACACAAGATGTGTTTGTGCATGCGAAAGATGCTAGCGAGATAGCAGGAAATGGTGCAAATATTTTACATGTGGCAAAAGAGCAAATGCAATTTATTTCCTCTTCAACAGAAAAAACAAGTGGATTGATGCAGCAATTATCCCTTAAAATGTCAGATATTAAATCAATGACAGATATGATTACTACCATTACAGATCAAACAAATCTACTAGCATTAAATGCGGCCATAGAAGCAGCACGCGCTGGGGAGCATGGTAAAGGCTTCGCCGTTGTAGCTGAAGAAGTGCGTCAATTAGCAGAACAATCAAAGCACTCTGCTACGCAAATTGTGGATTTAGTTGTAGGAATAGAAAGTGATACAAAACAAGTAGCCTCATCAGTAGAAGATGATTTGAAAAATGTTCAACAAGGAGTGTATGTCATTGACGAAGCGACAAAATCATTTGGCACAATTTCACAGCATGTTAGTCAGATGACAAGTCAGCTAGAGGATATTTCGACGACAGCTGAGCAGCTTTCAAGTAGCGCCAATGAAGTGGCATCCACTGTGACAACCATCGCAGCTGGCATGGGCAAGCTATCGAATTATACAGAAGCTGTTTTACATTCAATGGATGAGCAAACAGCCTCAATGCAAGCAGTTAATCATGTCACACAGGATTTAAGTGTCCAAGCGGATAACTTACAAAAGTTAACAAATCAATTTCATGTCTAGGTAAGAAATTGATATTTTCAAGATTTTTTAGCCCTGAAATAACTATCACATATTAATAATTTTATAAGTTTTTTAGTATAATTTTTATCTTCCTGTCACACATTCGAGAAGAGGCTTTTTTACAGACGACCAATTTTCTGTAAAATATGCCTCTTTTTTTATTATTTATTTCGTAAACTTGTAAATTAACAGATAAATAAAAATGTTGAATTTTCTAATCGAGTTTCTTATAATGGACTAGCTGTTACCTCTATTACTCACTTCAACTATTGCAACCCGCACTCGCCGGGTCAACAAGTCATTTCTATTTCTCTTCGCATATCCCTTGCGAAATTATAATTTGTAAGACAACAACTAAATGTAACTAAAACTGAATCGTAAGACCATTACAAAAAATTGAAAGGAAGTCATGCCTCGAAAAAATATTATTGAAAGATAATTCTGAATAAAAGAAAGAGAGAGATTGGATTGAAGCTATCACCAGTTGAACAAGAAAAATTACTCCTCCATGTGGCAGGAGAACTTGCGCTGAAAAGAAAAGCTCGGGGCTTAAAGCTGAATTATCCAGAAGCTGTCGCTCTAATTAGCAGTTTTATTATGGAAGGTGCTCGAGATGGTAAAACGGTAGCACAGCTTATGAGTGATGCCAAGCATGTACTGACAGCGGAAGATGTGATGGAAGGTGTCGGGGACATGATTTCAGATGTGCAGGTTGAATGTACATTCCCAGATGGGACGAAGCTGGTCACAGTTCACCGTCCAATTCAGTAAAAGGAGTGTTTGTGGATGATTCCTGGAGAAATTAGACCGAAAAACGGAGTGATTGAAATCAATGTGGGACGAGCAACGAAAAAGGTATTGGTGGCGAATACAGGTGACCGCCCGATACAAGTAGGTTCCCATTTTCATTTTATTGAAGTTAATAGATTTCTAGCGTTTAATCGACAAGATGCGATTGGTATGCACCTCAATATTCCATCAGGTACAGCCGTGCGTTTTGAACCTGGGGAAGAAAAAGAGGTGGAGCTTGTCGAATTTGGTGGTAAACAACATGTCTTTGGCTTAAATATGTTAACAGAGGGCTCTACCCACCATAAGGACGAAATTTTGGACAAGGCAATTGAAGGTGGCTTTAAAGGAGCGGAAGAAAAATGAAGGTAACACATGAAGCTTACGCAAAAATGTTTGGTCCCACTGTGGGGGATAAAGTCCGTTTAGCCGATACGGATTTATGGATTGAAATTGAGAAGGACTATACTTCATACGGTGATGAGGGGGTCTTTGGTGGTGGTAAATCACTACGTGTCTCAATGGGGCAAAATGGTAAAAATACACGCAATGAAGGTGTACTGGATACAGTTATTACCAATGTTATGATTATCGACTATACAGGGATTGTAAAAGCAGATATCGGTATCAAAGATGGTCGTATTATCGGTATAGGGAAAGCAGGCAATCCGAACAGTATGGATGGTGTGGATCAGGATATGATCATAGGTGTGGGAACAGAGGTTTATGCAGGCGAAGGGCTTATTGCAACAGCAGGAGCAATCGACACGCATATCCATTTCATCAGCCCTGATCAGGTGGAAACAGCATTATTAGCAGGGACAACGACATTTATAGGCGGTGGAACAGGTCCAGCAGCAGGCTCAAAAGCGACAAGCTTAACGGCTGGTGAATCGCATCTGCATCGCATGCTACAGGCTGTGGAGGGATTCCCCATCAATGTTGGTTTGCTTGGAAAGGGTAGTGCATCTGATCCTGCGCCTATTATCGAGCAGGTTCGTGCAGGTGCGATCGGGTTGAAAATACATGAGGACTGGGGTGCCACACCAGCTGCACTCGATCAAAGTCTATCGGTGGCAGATGAATATGATATTCAAGTTGCCCTCCACTCCGATACATTGAATGAAGCAGGGTTTGTAGAAGATACAATCAATGCGATTGATGGCCGTGTCATTCATATTTTCCATACGGAAGGTGCGGGTGGCGGTCATGCTCCAGACCAATTAGTGATGGCATCCTTACCTAATATTTTGCCAGCATCGACGAATCCTACGAAACCGTTTACGACAAACACGATTGATGAGCATTTAGATATGCTGATGGTTTGTCACCATCTAAAGCATGATGTACCAGAGGATGTGGCATTTGCAGATTCACGCATACGCCCAGAAACAATTGCAGCAGAAGATATTATGCAGGATTTAGGGATTTTGAGCATCATGTCTTCCGATTCACAAGCGATGGGACGTGTTGGTGAGGTCACAATCCGAACGTTCCAAACAGCAGACAAAATGAAAAAACAGCGTGGTCCATTACCACAGGATGAAGGCAAGGATCACGATAATTATCGCGTTAAGCGTTATATAGCAAAACTAAATATTAACCCAGCTATTGCCCATGGCATAAGCCATGAAGTAGGCTCGCTGGAAGAAGGTAAATTAGCGGATATTGTCTTATGGGACCCAGCGTTCTTTGGGGTGAAGGCGGAAGTTGTCATTAAGGCTGGTATTGCTGTGTATGGCATAACAGGTGATCCAAATGCTTCCATTCCTACACCGCAGCCAATGAAAGGTCGTCCAACATATGGCTTCTACGGTCAAGGGCCACAACATTGCGGCATGACATTTTTACCGAAAATTGCTGTGGAAGAAGGCTTGCCAGAAAAATTAGGCCTAAAACGAATGATTGGCACGGTTTCAAATTGCCGAAATATTCGTAAAGCTGACATGAAGCTTAATAATGCCACTCCGCAGATTGATGTTAATCCAGAAACCTATGAAGTGAAAATTGATGGGGAGCTAGCAACATGTGAGCCAGTGGATGTACTTCCAATGGCACAACGCTATTTCTTATTCTAAGCACATGATATGAGTGTAACAGCGAATACAAAGAAAAAGAGGAGCTAAACCATATGTTAATAGAAAAAATTATTGGCAATATAGCGAATGAAGAAGAACATCCACAAAAGGCAACGGAATGGATTGAGCTAGAGTGGGAGGAATTAAGCAAACGCATTCTTCGCACAGCAACGGATCAAGGAACAGATATCGCTTTACGTATAGAGGGTGAAGAGCCTCTACAATATGGTGACCTATTATTCGAGGATGAGCAACGACGAATTGCAATTCGTACAAAATTGGAGCCAGTTATCGTCATTACACCAAAAGATATGTATGAAATGGGGAAAGCTGCCTTTGAATTGGGCAACCGTCATACTCCTAGCTTGATTGCAAACAATGAAATCATCGTACGAGCAGATCATACGATTAATCCATTATTAGATGAAATTGGGGTGCACTATGAAACAACTGAACGACGCTTCAAGCAACCGTTCAAATACCGTGGACACGCTCACTAATTTATCCTTATTACAATTATTGCAAATTCATGACTCCGCATTTCCAATCGGTTCCTATACACATTCCTATGGTATGGAAACGTATATTCAGGAAGATATCATTCGCACAAAGGAACAATTAGTTGAGTTTTGTCAGGTCTATTTATTTCACAATGTAGTTTACGGTGATGCAATTCTCATACAAGAGGCATTCCATGCAGCTAAAAGAAGAGATGTTGCTCGTCTTATTGAGCTCGACCAACTTTGTGGGGCAATGAAGCTAGCGAAAGAATCTAGAGATGCTAGTGTCAATGTAGGGAAGCAATTTATGCGAACAGTAGCCCCTCTAATGGAGAGCCCTTTTTTATTGCAATGGAAAGAGAAGATTGACCATGAAGAAGTAAAAGGCCATTATGCAGTTCTCTATGGGATTTATTGTGAAGCACTAGGTGTGAACGTTTTTCATGCAATCATGACCTTTATGTACGCATCAATTAGTGGTTTAGTGCAAAATGCTGTCCGTGCTGTACCGTTTGGTCAAAATACAGGTGTGCAAGCATTACATGAGCTATTAGCCTCTGTGGAGGAAGCAGCCGAAACGGTGTTGACGTTAACAATGGATGATCTAGCCAATAATGCACTAGGTATTGAACTGGCGTCCATGAAGCATGAGTTTTTATTTTCGAGATTATTTATTTCATAGAAAGCGAGAGGATATACATGAAACCAGTACGTATTGGTATCGGTGGGCCTGTTGGATCAGGCAAAACATCTTTAGTCGATCAATTAACACGGGTAATGCATGAACACTACAACGTAGCTGTCATTACCAACGATATTTATACAAGAGAAGATGCACAGTATTTAATCACAAACGGTGTGTTAGCAGAGGAGCGAATTATTGGAGTAGAAACAGGTGGTTGTCCACATACAGCCATTCGAGAGGATGCATCCATGAATTTTGCTGCCATTGATGATTTGAATAAGCGCTTTCCTAATTTAGATATTATATTTATTGAAAGCGGTGGCGATAATCTATCGGCAACATTTAGTCCTGAGCTCGTGCATGGCTATATTTATGTGATTGATGTGGCAGAAGGACAGGACATCCCACGTAAGGGTGGTCCAGCGCTAACGCGTTCAGATTTATTGCTAATTAATAAAACTTCGCTAGCTCCTCATGTTGGGGTTGATCTGGAGCTCATGGATCAGGACGTGAAAAAAATGCGTAGTGGACGTCCATATATTTTTGCGGATGTTCGCTCCCAAACAAATGTAGATAAGGTGGTTGAATGGATTCAGCACCATTTGTTACTTGAAGGTGCCGAAGCAGTTGAAGAAGATGTTTAACCCTAGCAAAGTTAATCATTTTGGCAAATTAGAGATGGCCTTTGAACCGAGACGGGGCTATACACGACTTGTTCATGTGTACCAGCAACCCCCATTAAAGGCCAGTCGTGAATTATACGAAGGCAATCATCCAGCAGCCACCGTTTTTATCATGGAATCCTCAGGGGGCATGGTTGCAGGAGATCGCAATGAAATTACGGTTACACTAGCGCCAGATAGTCAGGTGAAGCTAAAGCAACAATCAGCATTAAAAATTTACCCTTCTCACAATGGTGAGTTTTGTACACAAGCTATAACGGTGGAACTTGCAGAGCAGGCGAGATTAGAATGGCTCCCTGAAGTGACGATTCCATTTGAACGAGCAAAATTTCAGGTACATACAACCATTCGTATGAAGGAAAGCTCGACATTGATCTGGGGAGAAATTGTTGCTCCAGGTAGAGAAATGCGAGGAGAAATCTTTGACTATCAAACATTCCAATCCAAATACAAGATCTATGTAAAGGATACTTTGATAGCTTATGACTCGTTGCAGTTTAAGCCGGAGGAGATGAATTTTGCCAAAATCGGCTTGCTTGAAAAGGCACGCTATATTGGTTCTTTGTGGATTGTCTCTCCATCGGTTAACAAACTTCAAATAAGGGATTTACAGGATCAAATCCAACAGGAAAAGTCCCTTCAGGCGAGTGTGACAAAATTGACAGATCAAGCCATTCATTGTAGATGGCTTGCCAAGGAGCAACGAACACTTCACAAAGAAATAAACCGCATGTTCGAGTACATCGCAGCATTGCTGTAATTTCTGTTGTGATAAAGGAGATAGTAAATTGAAAAAGTTTTCCGTATTGATACTTTTGATGGTGCTAGCGGTAGTTTTTGTGGGCTGCTCGTCTAATCAAGGAGGAGAGAAACAACCGACACCTACATCATCTGCCCAGGCAAATGAGCTTGTTTTTGCCTCAGAGTCTGAGTTTTCAGGCTTAAATCCTCTTTTGGAGGAAACCAATTTAGATGCCTTTTTATTTAGAGGTCTGATGCGCTTTGATGAGCATAATGTACCCATCAATGATATTGCTCAAAGTATTAAAATATCAGATGACCAGATGATTTATACCATTTCGATTCACAGGGATGTAACCTTCCATGATGGGCACCCATTAACGGTGGACGATATTATGTTTACCATTAACAGTATTTTGGATGATGCAAACGGTTCTTATTTAAAGTCTGATTTTAGCCATGTTGTGTCAATGGAAAAGGTCAATGACATGACGATGACTATCCAATTAGATGAGCCATTTACACCGCTATTAGACAAATTAACGGTGCCAATTTTACCAAAGCATGCCTTTGAGGGGCAAGAGATGAGAACCGCTACATTTAACCAGCAGCCAATCGGTGCGGGTCCGTATATGTTTGAACAATGGGACAAAGGGACAAGCCTGACACTAAAGGCATATCCATCTTTCTTTGGCACAAAAGCTTCTATCGAGAAAGTAATTTTTAAATTTATCCCCGATAGTAATGTGCGTGCGCTCCAGCTAAAATCGGGTGAGGTCGATATAGCGTTACTAGACCCGAATCAGGTAGAGGAGCTATCGAAGGTCGAGCATTTAAAGCTATATGAGGTGGAATCAGCAGATTATCGTGGTGTTCTCTTTAATATGAAGTATCCTATTTGGCAAGACGTTGCTGTTCGCAAGGCCATTAGCTATGGGACAGATCGTGCAGGTATTGTCAAAGGCATTTTATATGGATACGGTACAGAAGCATACTCGCCGCTACAAAAGCATGCCTTTGTAAACGCCAACATTGAGCATTATAAATATGACCTTGATAAAGCAAGCGAGCTACTCGAACAAGCGGGCTGGCAACTAGCTGAGGATGGTTTCCGCTATAAGAATAATCAAAAATTAGCATTTACTATTACGGCACCTATTACTGACACAGTGCGTGTGAACATGGCTAATTATGTGGCAGAAGGCTATAAAGAGATTGGGGCAGATGTGCAAGTAGCTGCACTCGATTGGAGCAATATTGTCATTGAAGAAACAGAAGCCTTTATGGTTGGCTGGGGAAGCCCGTATGATGCTGACCATCATACGTATAGTCTCTTCCATTCTGGTGAATCCAGTCTCACAAGTGCTGGCTACAATTACGGTAGCTATAACAATCCGAAAGTGGATGCATTGCTAGAGGAGGGGCGTACAACCGTTGATCCTGAAAAACGTAAGGAAGTCTATGGGGCATTACAGGAGGAGCTAGCACAAGATCCACCATTCGCCTACTTTGCCTATGTGGATGCTGTGTATGGTATTAATCAGCAGATTAGTGGCGTCAAAGAGCGCATTTTAGGTCATCATGGGGCAGGCTTCCTCTGGAATGTCGAGGAGTGGAAATGGCATGATCGCTAAATGGATCGGGAAGCGCGTGATAATGGGGACAATTGTCCTCATTATCGTGAGCTTCCTCTCTTTTTTCATGATGCATGCGGCTCCTGGTAATCCAGCTGCAGCGTATTATGGTGGCAATGTCCAAACGTTATCGACAGCGGAGAAAGAACGCATTGAAACAGCTTTTGGTCTGGATCAACCGATACTCTATCAATATGGTGTGTGGCTCCGTGAAGCGATGCAAGGAAATTTAGGCTACTCGGCAAAAGAAGGCAGACCAGTAGCGACAATTATACAAGAACGTTTACCAAATACATTACAGCTCGTTGTTGGAACTTTAGGCATCGTAGCCATTGCCTCAACATGGCTCGGCTTACAGGCAGGCATGAAGGAGGGTTCGTTATTAGATCGCGGACTTTCCTTTGTAAGTATTGCTAGCTCAGCCATTCCTCCATTTTGGCTTGGCATTTTATTCATCATGGTGTTCTCTGTACAACTAGGCTGGTTTCCTTCATCGGGGATGAAGGATGTACGAGGGGATGGCGGCCTTGTGGACCGACTATACCATATGGTTCTTCCTTTATCGGTCCTTGTACTGGCACATGTAGGGGTATTCGCACGTTTTTTACAGGAAAATGTGAAGGCAGAGAAGCATCGTTATTATGTAGAGGTGGCACGTGCCAACGGAGTACCAGAGCGAGCTATTCGTAGGATGATTTTACGCAATGCCATTATTCCATATATCAATTATGTCGGTGTGACCATCCCATCATTTTTTGGAGGATCCATCGTGGTTGAAACATTATTTGGCTGGTCAGGCTTAGGTCAGCTTTTAGTGAAAGCAGTGATGGTAAAGGACTTTCCTGTGCTGATGGGTGCCATTTTAATCACTGGCGTAGTAGTCGTTATCTGTTTATTTGTGATTGATGTCCTCATGATTTGTCTCAATCCCCGCTTAAGAAGAGGGGGAATCGTATGAGAAAAGAGCAAAAAATGCTCATCTTTTGGCTAGTGATTCTTGGTCTTTTAGTAGGCTTCACCCTATTTTCCTCATGGTTAGTGCCTTTTGAGCCAAACGCGATGGATATGAATCATATTTATGAAGCACCTAATGGAACACACCTCCTTGGCACAGATCAGCTAGGTAGAGATGTTCTTTCCCGCCTACTCGTTGGTGGTAGAGTGACCCTTTTTATCGCTACGTTATCGGTTGTTCTATCCAGCATAATTGGCATTATCTATGGCGGTATAAGTGGCTATTTCGGTGGAGCTATTGATGCAGTGATGATGCGTATACTAGAGGCATTTTTAACAATTCCATCTTTAGTGATTGTGCTTGCTCTTCAAGCGATTATGCAAGGAAGTGTATGGCGCATGGCAATGATTATGGGGTGCACAGGCTGGTTTGTCACTGCCCGTATCGTGCGCTCTGAATTTATCCGGTTGAAGGAATTAGAGTTTATCCACATGGCGAAGATGTTTCGCACGCCGCTGTGGAAGATTCTTTTTCGTCATTTATTGCGTAATAGTCTTCCCGCCATTTTTGTCGTGACGATATTTAATTTTGCTGGTGCTATTTTTACGGAAGTATCCTTAAGCTTTTTAGGTATCGGTGTTCCACCGTCCATTCCATCGTGGGGGACGATGCTCTATACTGCACAAAATGATTTACTTGTCGGGGCTTGGTGGATGGGCCTTTTTCCTGGGATGTTCATTTTCGTAACGATTTTATGCGTGCAAGCTATTGGTAGTAGATTTAAGCAGAGAGGGGGACAGACCCATGTTTAAAATAGAGAATGTTACTGTTCGAATAAACGAAAAATTTATATTGAATGATCTCTCGTTTACGGTGCCAAAAGGTCAGATTACCGTGATGATAGGTGAAAGCGGTAGTGGAAAAAGCACCATGCTCTCTGCCATTCTAGGCATGCTTCCAGCGCAAGCAACAGTTGAAGGCTCAATCTTTTTTAATGGAAGAAATATAGTGGAATTAGCAAAACAGGATCAAGCTGTACTACGCCAAAGGCACTTCTTTACGATTTTTCAGGATGCTGCTAATAGCTTTTCGCCAACGCAAAAAATGAAACAGCAATTGTATGGATTAACTGCCTTACGGATGGGGCAGACAAAGGCAGTATTTCTAGCTGAAATGAAGCATATTGTACAGGATTTACATTTACCAGCAGATGTGTTGGAGCGCTATCCCTTCGAGCTTTCTGGAGGAATGCTACAACGCTGTATGCTTGCCTGTGCTCTTTATCTGGCGCCAGCTGTTTTATTAGCGGATGAACCAACCTCTTCCTTAGATATGCTACATCAACAGGAATTTATTCAACAATTGAAAAGGCTTCATACACAGCTAGAAACAACCGTACTCTTAATTACCCATGATTTAGATGTAGCTGCTTCCATCGCGGATTTTATCCTCGTCATGAAAAATGGAGAAATTGTGGAGCGAGGGCGAGTAACAGAAATCTTTGAGCAGCCTAAGCATCCATACACTAGTCAGCTAGTTGCGCATCATTTTTAGGAGGAGGTGTGGGCTTTGATACTTCAGGTTCACAATATTTGTAAAAGCTATCGAAAGGGACGCCCAATATTAAATCATATTCATCTTACTGTAGGAAAAGGGGAAATAGTCGGCTTAGTAGGAGAAAGTGGCAGTGGCAAAAGCACATTGGCCAAAGTAATTATGCAGCTAGAAGCTCCTGAAAAAGGGGCAGTATACTTTCAACAGCAACCAATAACCAAGCATCGTCGCGCAGCTTTTTATGACAACTGCCAGATTATTTTTCAAAATGCAACAGCCTCTTTAAATCCCATGTGGACTGTAAGGGACCTATTAAGAGAGCCGCTTCAGCATAAGCAACCTATAACGGACACCTATTTACAGACCATGCTGGAGAAGGTCAAGCTACCAACAGATATCTTACATGCCTTGCCCTCTGAGCTAAGTGGCGGAGAAAAACAACGAGTTAATTTATTACGATCCCTTTTGGTCGAGCCACAATTAATCGTATGTGATGAAATTATTTCAAGCCTAGATCGCTTGATTCAACGAGAAATCGTTGATTTATTAAAGACCTTGAATAAAGAAAGGGCAATGGCCATTCTCTTTATCTCTCATGACTTAAAGGCTGTTTCCTATTTATGCGATCGCATTTATGTGATGAAGGCTGGAACCATTGTTGATGAGAGCAACAAAGAGAATAACGGCTTTACCTTCACGGACAGCTATGCAAAAATGCTGTTTCAGGCAATGGATCATTGATTTGGCAAAACACTTCCTTTGAATGGGAAGTGTTTTTTTATGAGTGAACGAGCGCAGCTCATTTTTCAGTGAACTCCTCAGATATTGTGTAGATCGTATGCGTATCCTCGACATGCATCAAACTACTGTTTTGCCCTTTATCACCTAACCAAAGATGATAGCGATATTTGTTTCCTGCCTTGTCCACTATTTGTCCATCATATTCTGGCGAAGCCATATTGACAACACCCTCGTTTTTGACTGTTGTTGCAATGGCTTGTTGGAATAGTGTAAGTGATTCTTCATCCGTATATTCTTTAAAAAAATCAGTGTTCACCTTGTTAAATTTAGCACCAATAGAAATGCTGACCTTAGCTAATTCATCATCTGGTTTTTCATTACATCCTAGTAAAACAACGGCTAGTAGAGACACTAAGGCAGCTATCATTATTCGCAACCACTCACCCCCTCTATAGGCTAAATAATACCACCATTTCCTGTCGTAGCTCTCACTTCTTTGTAATACATTAAATAAACGAGAGCGAAAGGGGACAGATAGTGGGCTTATTTGATGGATTGATCGGCAATGCAAGCGAGGTGAATTTAGAAAAACTACAGGAGGAGGTCCATAATTTATTAATTCCAAACGAGACAGTCAAGAACGCCTATAAAATTATTAGAGACACGTTTATTTTTACCAATAAACGATTGATCCTCATTGATAAGCAAGGAGTGACTGGCAAGAAAACAGAGTATCATTCCATTCCCTATAAAAATATCGTTCATTTTTCAGTCGAAACAGCTGGAACATTTGATTTAGATGCAGAGCTTAAAATATGGGTGTCTGGCAGTCCATTACCGATTCAAAAAAACTTCAATAAGGCGACAAATATTTATAAGGTGCAAAGCGTCTTAGCACAGTATGTTTTGGGGACGTAATGAAGATGCTAATAGTACGTGTGCACAACCCAAAGCCCGCAGATTTGCGAGGCTTTTCTGTCGTGCCAGGAAGGGGGCGGTGTAACGGATTTTAAATCGGCTTCATGATTACGGTAAGCTCGAAAATACTGTCAAGTGTAAATAAGAGCGCCTTGCCGAGACCTTATTCAAATACAATCATTTCTCCGACTTCTTTAAACCCGAAGCGTTTATAAATATTTTTTCCATCCTCTGATGCCTGTAAGACTACGGGCTTTTGCTTATCGATTGTTTGACTGAGTAGGAATTGAAACATCTCACTGCCATAACCCTTGCCCCTATACGCATCTTTTGTCATCACATCATAAATCCCATAGCTATGTTTACTGTCGATTAATAATCCCGTAGCGATAGGTACTTCCTTTATACAACCAATAAACATGCGGGCATTTGATGCTAGTTTTTCCTGTGAGAATTTATGAAAGTAAATTTCTAATGCATCTCTTTCTGCTGTTTCTCCAAATAAACTTAGAAAAACTTCCTTATATTGTAGAAGATCTTCCTTGTTACTTACTTCTGTGATGGTAAGATAATTGGAAATTCGTGGACCTGTGTGAAGTGTATGGTCAAGCTTCATCATCATATTTCGTTCAGCTTCCTGTAAATTGCAGTCTTTTATCAGTTGTAGCCAATCATCGCTTAGATAGTTGGCATCCACCCACGTGCTGAAGGGAAGTTTATTCACAATGAAATGATTAATCCTTTGTTTAAGATGATTTTCCTTATGAATTATAGGCGATTTCGCTACTAACAAATTAAATGTATCAGTTGGAATATTTGTATTGGCTATGACAAAATGAGCTTCCTCTATAATTTGTCCAGAAACGGCTCGAGTAAATAGTTTCATTTTTTCCTCTAAATTACTCGTTACTAATTGTTGACTTGTTTTCATATTTTTCATCCTTCCACTATTAGAAGTACACTATCTTTCATTATAAAGTCAATGAAAGATAAAAAATACGCAGTTCACCTTTTTTATATCCCCCTATAACTTTATTAGTAGTTTGGAAAATATTATGATATTTGACTTTAGAAAAACACTACTTTACAATTGATTTTAGTAATCTAATAGGAATGTGGAGTACACTCGATTCCTATGACAACTGAATAGCGTGTAGTAAGAGGTGTAAATTGCGTGCAATTTGCTTAAAAGGGAAGTCGGTGTGAATCCGACACTGTCCCGCAACTGTAAATGTGAGCGACTTTTCAGCAACCACTGTCAAATGACGGGAAGGAGAAAAGAAGCGATGATCATGAGTCAGGATACCTGCCTGTTACGAGTACACACCATAAACCTACGAGGAATAGGAGGTGGCATGTTGACAAAACAGAATGCTCTGTTCGTCACAGTACGTCAAACGCCCATAGTAAATGAAAGGGTTCACCATCGAACTCGTTCACACATACTTAGGGTTTGTTTGGCATTGTGTGATGAAAGAAGATAAAATGAAGGATTTCCTCAAAAGTAGGGAGTCCTTTTTGTTTTGAAAATATGTACGCAAAGGGGATGCACGTATGACAAATATTCATGTAACGACAACGTTGGAAACGCCTTATGAAGATCTGAACATTTGTAAGCAACCACGCACAGAAGTTGCCAAGAAAGCGAAAACAAGAATGGTGGTCGAGTCTCTGATCGATCAATTATTAGCAACGAAGCTGATTCGTAATGATCGCTTCTTTGAGCAAATCTTATATAATAAAGAAATTATTTGGATACAAAATGGGGATGTGGACGGTCATCTTTTAGCGAAAGCAGCCATAGCAGATGAACTAAAAACAAAGACGAATAGTTTTATGATGTACATGCCGACCAATCCGATTGTCTATGAGGTCAAAGGAGAAGCGTATCACTTAATTACGCGCATTGATTCTACACGCGCAAAGCCCAACCTCGACCGTCTATCATTGGAGCCCAAGCCTGTTTTAAGTGCCGCTCGTGTCAATGACTTATTATGCTCGATTGTCATGCGCTTTTACGAAACATATTTATATGATTTAGCATCTCATCATGACAAACTCATTGCATTTGTGCAGCAGGAATATGCCCAATTTATTGAAGCGGTGCAAGCGTTAAATGATTATCATTTCAACTGGCATCCACGTGGCAACGGTCACGAGCTTTTACTGCAATTAATTGATCATCTACAACTATTAAAAAGTCAACCTGGTAAGGTACTCATTGATTTTACGAACAAGCATGACTATGTAATAGTTGAACCCGCATATTTGTTGGACAATCCAACAAAGAAAGCTGTCGGTGCACTATAAAAACAAGCCCTCCATTTTTTGGAGGGCTTGTAATATCTTATGGCAGGGTAGAGATATATTGATGCCCAAGCAAGAAATACCCGCGCTAGAGCGATGGATACCCGCGGAAGCCGAGGAAATACCCGAAGCGAGCAGGCTCATCCCATCCTACAGGCAATGCATGGCTGCCTGTGCTTCTTGCCATGGAACCGAATATCCTTTGCCCTTAGCACAAAAGATACTAGAGGAACTATACTCAGGGTCGGCATTTCTATCGTAGCCAAACTGTGCAATCACATCCTCTGTATTATGGCACACATCATAGCCATCAAATTGGAGTGTGAGTGCACCTTTCCCATTTGTATAGGCGGCAAAGGTTGTACTGTAGCTCATTAAAGTGGCAACAGGTGCACGACCTGTTAGGATAACATCCGTTTCGGATAAAATCGGGTCATCGAACGTGCCAGCTGCTTGCTGAATATCAGTCATCATACGACCGATAAAGTCATTTGAAGCTTTCATTTTAAAGCGATAATAGGGTTCAAGTAGGACATTTTGTGCCTGCTCCAGCCCCTGACGCAGGGCACGGAAACTGGCTTCACGGAAATCTCCCCCCGATGTATGTTCATTGTGCCCGCGACCTGTTAGAAGTGTAAAATGAATATCTGTTACAGGGAAGCCTGTCAGTAGCCCATGATGGTCACGCTCAAACAGATGCTTTTCAACAAGGCGCTGATTGCCTACAGATAAATGATCGGCATGACAGGCATTGGTGAAGGTATTACCTGTTCCACGTGGATTTGGCTCCATTAATAAATGAACTTCTGCATAATGCTTGAGGGGCTCGAAATGACCATAGCCCGTTACGGTCGTCGCAATGGTTTCCATGTATAAAATTTGCGGCTCACCAAAGGAGACAGCTAATGAAAAACGCGTCATTAATACCTCTGTCAGGACCTCCAATTGAATGGCACCCATAATATGCACATGGATTTCCTGAAATTTTTCCTGCCAGACCACACGCAAGGACGGCTCTTCTGCTTCGAGTAACCGGAAAATCTGTAGCACTTCCTTGATATGCTGATCACCCTCATATTGAACCTTTGCCTGTAAGGTTGGGACAAGCTCATAGGGCTGTGATAGCATCGTTGTACCGATTCGATCCCCAATGTTTGCCTGGCTCAGTCCTTTGACAGCGAAAATTTCTCCTGCCTCTACCTGTTGAACGGTCTCAAAGCGACTGCCGTTATAAAGGCGAATTTCGGTCACTTTTTCTGTTACTTCGTCAAATGAAAATTCATCTCGTACATGCAACGAGCCTTTGGTTGCCTTCATAAAGGTTAAACGCTGGTGCCCATCATGACGAATCTTAAAAACCTCGCCCTCAAACGGGGCATCCTTGTCAAAATGGGAAGCCGTTAACAGCGGGAGCTGGTCAAGAAATTCCTGAATGCCCTCATCCTTTAAGGCCGAGCCAGCAAAGCAAGGGAAGGCACCTTCATTTTTAATCATTTCCTTTAATTGAGCAAGACACTGTTCATGCTCCAATGACTCATTTAGAAAGGCATCAAGCAATTTTTCGTCGCGCTCCGCCAGCCATTCCATAATATTATTTGATACATAGTCTGCTCGAAGTGGCTCATCGATGAACAATACATGCTGAGAACAATCTTTGCGAAGCTGTCTGATGACAGCCTCCATATTGGCACCCTCACGATCCATTTTATTGATAAAGAAGAAGGTAGGGACATGGTATTGACGTAAAAGTTGCCACACTGTTTCTGTATGGCCCTGTATCCCTTCGACAGCGCTAATGATAATAATGGCATAATCCATCACACGAATAGCACGCTCCATCTCAGGGGAGAAATCGACATGCCCTGGCGTATCAATCAATGTGTATGTATCATCGCCAATATTTATGCGCCCTTGCTCGGCAAATATCGTAATGCCTCGTCTGCGCTCTAGCTCATGATGATCAAGAAAGGTATCCTGATGATCAACTCGCCCCCGTGCTTGAATACTATTTGTATGAAAAAGCACTTGCTCAGAGAAGGTCGTTTTTCCTGCATCCACGTGCGCAAGTACACCGATCGTTTTGTACATAAGAAATCCTCGTTTCTATAGAATGCTATCTTTTTATTGTAACAGAATACTAGCTTCTATATTTCTTGTAAAATAGTTCGTCTTTATGTCAAAATAGTGCTAATATAATGATGATTATACTTTTAGTGTCATACTACTGATTGCGCGATAAATTTTCTTCTGCTAGTCTATCAATAGTATTGACCATTATAGAACGTATTGGTGCAAATGGCATTTGTCATTTGCTTAAAAGGGAAATCGGTGCAATTCCGATGCTGTCCCGCAACTGTAAATGGGGAGTCTATACAGCATGCCACTGTAGTGAAACTATGGGAAGGCGTATAGATGATGAACCTAAGCCAGGATACCTGCCAGTATGTATTTTTTGACTAAGAACCACGAGGATGGGGATAGTGATGAAGGTAATGATACCGTTATTTCACTATGCTACTCTCTTGGCGACAAGAGGGTTTTTTTATGCCCTTCCAACTACCTTAGTAGTAAAGAAGTCTCTGATTTCTTTCTATATTTTAACAGCAAAGGAGAAAAGGACATGAAGAAATGGAAAAGTATATGGCTGATGATGATCATTGCCTTGGTCGCTGTTTTAGGGGCTTGTAACGCAAAGGACAAAACGGAATCAGCTGCACAAGGTGAAAAGGTTGAGCCATCTGAGGCGGCAGCAGAAGTAACCATTGAAAATAATGACACAACTCAAACATATACGGAAGCACCAACAAAAGCGATTAGCTTAAATCAACATGTGACAGAAATCATGCTTGCACTTGGTTTAGAGGATTCTATGGTAGGGACAGCTTACTTAGATGATAAAATCTATGAACCACTGCAAGAGGCATACGATAAGGTCCCTGTTCTTTCCGATCAATACCCAACGAAGGAGCAAGTCATCGATGCCGAGGCAGATTTCCTATATGCTGGCTGGAAAAGTGGCTTTGGCGAAAAGGGTGTAGGCACACCAGAAGAGCTTGAAGAATTAGGCATCCATACGTATTTACATACGGCTTCCAACATGACAAAGCCAACAATAGAAGATATTTTCACTGATATTCGCAATATCGCGAAGATTTTCCGTATTGAGGATCGTGGCGAAGCTTTAATTGAGCAAATGACGAAAGATGTAGAGGCAGTACAAGCTAAATTACCAAAAGATAGCGAAAAATTACGTGTTCTTGTGTTTGATAGCGGTGAAAAGGATGTATTTACAGCTGGTCAAAACTTTATGAATGAGCTTGTGACAATCGCGGGTGGACAAAATATCTTTGGTGATGTGGAATCTAGCTGGACAACTGTGTCGAAGGAAGATGCAGTAGACCGCAACCCAGAGGTAGTTGTCGTGATTGATTACGGTGAAACAACGGCAGACCAAAAGATCCAATTCTTAAAAAATGATCCAGCCTTAAAGGAGATGGAAGCGGTCAAAAATGAGCGCTTTGTCATCCTGCCACTTTCAGCAGCGTCTGAAGGAGTTCGTGCGGCAGAGGCCATTGAAATTTTAGCAAAGGGCTTCTATCCTGAAAACTTTTAATCCATTCGAGCTAGCGTTTTGCTAGCTCCTTTTTTATAAGGAGCGATAAAAATGAACGCATTTCAAAAAAATGTACCAGATCAAACATTTGAAACACTGAACGGTCATGGTGAGTTTACCCGTCTAGCCGTTAGCCCTGGCATTATTAATAAGCATTATACTCCTGCACAATTCCAAAAAATAGCCGAAATTGCTGGCGAAAAGGGGGCGATAAAATATTCTGCTTCCTATAGTATACTCGTATCCATACCAACGTGCGATGCCACGGAAGCGGTGCAAGCCTTACAGGAAGCAGGTCTTTATGTTGCTCCCTCTGGTTCAATCATAGCCATGAAGGCCTGCGATTTTTGTGATGGGGAGAAAATGGAGGCTGCTCCGATAACCGAACAGCTCTATCATGCCATAGAGGGGATGAAGGTACCTGCAAGAGTGCGTGTCAATATTAATGGCTGTGCATCAGCTTGCTACAATGCAGTCTATGATGATATTGGACTCGTTTACCAACAAGAAAGCTTTGATGTCTATTTAGGGGCAGTACCAATGGGAGCAAAGGCACAGGCTGGCACGTTATTCGCTAAGAGGGTAGACGTCACACAAATTGAAGATTTTTTACTGCACCTGATAAACCTTTATAAGGAGCATGCTCGCCCAAATGAGCCCTTTTATAAATTTTATCGCAGAACAAAGTCAGCAGAATATTGGGAACTAGTGAAAAATTCAATTCAATAGAGGAATATTACTTAGGGTGTCGAAGTATTGTAGTAAGGCACAGAAAATTACAATACAAAGGAGCAAGAACATGACATCGAAACAAGGGATTCAACCAGAAGATCTTTATCACTTAAAATCAGTAGCAGATCCACAGCTTTCACCAGATGGGACAGAGGTAGTTTATGTAGAGACTCGTATGGACGAGAAGAAAAATGACTATATATCGAATTTGTTTTACATAAACTTGAAGGACAAAACACCACAGCAATGGACATTTGGTGAAGATAGAACGAGTTCCCCTGTTTGGTCACCAGATGGCAGTCAAATTGCATTTTTGTCAACGAGAACAGGTAAGTCGCAAATTTATGTTCTTTCGAAAACAGGTGGAGAGGCAAAACAGGTGACACATTGTAAAAATGGAGCGACCTCCCCTGTCTGGTCACCATGTGGCAAGAAAATTGCTTTTTCAGTCGTGCTAGGGAAAGATGAAACCATCCTAGATAAAGCGGAGGATGAGAAGAAAAAGGATAAAGAACTAAAGCCACTAGAAATCGAGAAAATGAAACACAAATCGGATGCTGGTGGATTTATGGATATGGAGCAGTTTACCCATATTGCCATTGTCAATGTGGCATCAGGAGAGCTAGAACAAGTGACAGAAGGCAAAGAGTACTGCCATCTAGGTACTTGGTCGCCAGATGGCAAATACCTTACGTACTTAGCAAATAAAGTGGAGGATTTAGATTTCTCATTTAATGTGGATATCTATTTATTGGAGTTAGAAACGAAACAGAGTCACAAGCTAACAGAAGGTTCGGGTGCTTATTACCAAACGGCTTGGTCTCCGAATAGTCGCTATCTTTCTTTTGTAGGTGGAGAACGTGAATTTGAAAATGCCACACAAGCAAAGCTTTGGATGTATGACATGGAGCAAAAACTACTAAACTGTGTAACAAGTGAATTTGATGCGCCTGTTGGTGATTATGTCATCGGTGATTTCCTGCAAGGTGTAGCGTCACCACGAGTGCAATGGATGAATGATAATCATAGCTTCTACTTCCAAGTCACAGATCACGGCAATGCGGCGATTTATTACGGAAATGTAGATGGCGAAATTTACCCAGCTATCCATGATGATCAATATGTCTATGGCTTCTCACTTGATGCGCAAAACGATCAGGCTATTGCGGCTATTAGCACAACGACCAATCCAGGCGATCTGTTTTATGTGAACCTAAAAACGGGTGACAAAGAACAGTTGACGTCCATTAATGAAGATTTTTTAAAAACCAAAACATTAGCTGTTCCAGAGAGTATCGAATTTGAAGGTGCTGAAGGCTGGAAGGTCAACGGCTGGATTATGAAGCCAGTTGGCTATGAAGCAGGGAAGAAGTATCCTCTCATTCTTGAAATCCATGGTGGTCCGCATGCAATGTATGGCAATACCTACTTTAATGAATTCCAAATCCTTGCTGCACAAGGCTTTGCAGTGCTTTATACGAATCCGCGTGGTAGTCATGGCTATGGCCAAAAATTTGTGGATGCAGTACGTGGCGATTATGGTGGTAATGATTATGCGGACTTAATGGCAGCGGTAGACTACGCTCTGGAGCACTATGATTTTATTGATCAAGATCGTCTAGGTGTAACTGGTGGAAGCTACGGTGGTTTTATGACCAACTGGATTGTGGGCCATACAAATCGCTTTAAAGCAGCTGTGACGCAGCGCTCCATTTCGAACTGGATTAGCTTTGCTGGTGTCAGTGATATCGGCTATTATTTTACAGACTGGCAAATTCAAGCAGGACTCGATGATATAGAGAAGCTATGGCATCATTCGCCACTGAAGTATGTAGACAAAGTGGAGACACCATTATTGATTTTACATGGTGAAAAAGACTATCGTTGTCCAATTGAGCAGGCAGAGCAATTGTTTATCGCCTTAAAATATCGTAAAAAACAAACAAAATTCGTGCGTTTCCCTGAGGCGAATCATGAACTTTCAAGAAGTGGAAAGCCTACATTACGAATTAATCGACTTGAATATATCCGTGATTGGTTTGTGAAATATCTATAATCGGGTGGCCTAAGAAGAGAACATCTTCTTAGGCTACTTTTAATAGAAGGGCTCTGTTTGATTGTTTATAACGTTTCAATCTTTTGGAACCTTTATTGTAGAGGTACCGAACCTCCTTAGGTAGAATCAACTTTTCCTTACATAAAAAGAATCACACCTTGGTGTGATTCTCGATTGGTTAGTCGATTTTCTGGATGAACACGACCTTCAGATAATTAAATTCAGGGTATTCACGTGGTACACGGAAATCCTTCGGTAAACCGTATTCCTCGACAATTTTATAGCGTGTACGAGTCTCTTTAAAGGCTTGGTCAATAAAGCCTTTGAACTTTTTCATGCCAAAGCTGGCATTATTTGTGGAAGCCACAATGATGCCGTTTTTAGCGGTAATGGCAATCGTGTCCTTTAGTAATTTAGGGTAGTCCTTTGCCGTTGAAAAGGTCATTTGCTTCGTACGTGCAAAGCTAGGTGGGTCTAATACGACAAGGTCAAACTGTAAAGCATGGCGCTGTGCATATTTAAAATAATGGAAGACATCCATGACTTTTATATCCTGTGCCTCATAATCAATATGATTGACACTAAATTGCTCAATCGTTTTGGCTAGACTGCGCTTTGCCACATCTACACTCGTTGTCTTGATGGCTCCTCCTAGAGCGGCTGCCACAGAAAATGCTCCTGTATAGGAAAATGTATTCAGCATGTCTGTGTTGTTGGCATAACGCTCTCGAATAGCCAATCGTACCTCACGTTGATCGAGGAAAATCCCTGTCATGGCGCCATCGTTTAAATGCACCGCATAGGTCATACCATTTTCCTTCACCATGATAGGAAATTCTCCTGGCGTGCCCATTACAAAATCATCTTGCTCGATATATTGTCCTTTACTATCAAAGCGTTTTTTCTCATAAATCGCTTGGTAGTCTACTGTCTCAGCAAGCGCCTCATACACCACTTCTTTAAATGAGTAAATGCCCCCACTATACCAGCTTACCATGTAGTAGCTGTTAAAAAAATCAATCGTAAGTCCGCCGATGCCATCTCCTTCACCATTAAACACACGAAAGGCTGTTGTGTTTTCATTGCTAAAAAATGCAGCACGATTGTCGATGGCTTTTTTGAATTTTTTTTTAAAAAAAGCTTTATCAATTGTTTCATTCGCATCGGTCGTTAGCACCCAGCCAATCCCTTTGTTTTGGATGCCGTAGTAACCTGTTCCAATAAAACGGTTATGATGATCCATGAGTCTGAGGAGTGTTCCTTGCTCAGCAGGTAAACGTCGTGCATCAACCGCATCTTTTGAAATAAGTGGGAAGCCTTTTTTTAATTGATCAGAAAAGGGCTGTTGTATTTGTAGAGCTATTGTTTGTGTCATAGTGTCATCCTTTAAAAAACGTTTTGCTCTATTATCGCACTGTTTGCGCGGGATAGCCAAACTTATTTCAGGAATTGCGCAATTTTTGTCACGGTTTCAATCGTTGCTTCTTCAAAATAATTCATTTTACTGAAATAACTATGGATTAAACCTGGCATTGTAATATGTTCCACTACCACACCAGCAGCCTTTAACTTTTGTGCATAGCTTAGACCCTCATCAAAGAGAACATCTGCCTCTGCAGCTATAATGAATGTTTTCGGCATGTTACGGACTTCCTCTAGCTGAAGTGGGGACACAAGTGGATTTGTGAAGTTTGCTTCCTCTGTATAGTGATGAGAGAACCACTGCATGGCTTGTGTATCTAAGCCGTAATCTTCACCATATGCCAGATAAGATACTGTTGAAAAATCGACATTTGTGACAGGATAGATGAGTGTTTGAGCGTGTAACGATGGTCCCTCGAGTGCAGTAGCTAAGTATGCAACCACAGTAGCCAAATTTCCGCCAGCACTGTCCCCAGCAACTGATAATCGACTTGCATCGCCACCTAAGGATTCCATATGATCGTGCACCCATACTAAGCTATCATAGGCATCATGTAAGGGTGTTGGGAAAGGATATTCAGGTGCTAAGCGGTAATCCACTGATACCACAATCGCCTGTGCCTGGTCTGCTAATAACTGGCAGCCTGCATCGACAGATTCTAGATTGCCATAGACCCAGCCTCCCCCATGATAAAAAACAATAACAGGTAATGTTTTACCGAGAACAGGCGTATAAAGCCGAACTGTAATTTGTTCGCCATCTCGCACTGTAATTTTGTGATCCTCCATGGATGCTAGCTTCGGTTTGTGTGCAGATTGCCATTGTGTAACCGTCCGCATGGCTCTCGCTTCCTGAGGTGAAACTTTGTAATAAGGTGTACCAGTACGCTGAGCTTCTAGATATTGAACAGCTTCTTTTCTTAAAGTTATCATCTTCATCATTCCTTTATTGAGAGGTTTGTTATTCCTATTATAAACTATTCATATAATTTTACTAGGATTTAGGTGTAACAAATGTTTATTTATTTAAAAATAGGTGAAACAAGCGCATTATGTTTATAATAAAAGGGACGAAAGTATTTGGAGGGACAGTATGATTTCTTTAATTGTGGCACATGATGACAATTACGTCATCGGATATAACAATGGGATGCCTTGGCATTTACCTGGGGATCTGCAGTATTTTAAACAAAAAACAATGGGCAAGCCTATGATTATGGGACGTAAAACATTTGAATCCATCGGTCGACCACTTCCAGGGCGACGCAACATCGTCATTACACGAGACGAGAACTATCAGGCAGAAGGCATTGAAATTGTCACTAGCTTGGAAGGTGCTTTAGCGCTAGCTGGAGATGTACCTGAGGTGATGATTATTGGCGGCGAGCAAATTTTCCGTTTAGTGATGGAGATGGCTGATCGCTTGTATATCACAAAAATTAATCATGCCTTTCAGGGTGACACCTATTTCCCGAGCTATGAGCAAGATTTTGTTCAAGTCTCTTCAGAGGAGCCTGAAACAGCACCAGAAGGTTATACATTCCAATATCAAATTTTTGAACGTAAATAAACGAAAAAGCAATCGCTCCCTTCACAATGAGCGATTGCTTTTATTATAGATAAAAATAAACACACGCATACATGGAGGCACAGCCAGCTAGCACAAAGAGATGCCAGATTGCATGGTTAAAGGGCAGAGAGCGCCATGCATAAAAGATGGCTCCAATCGTATAGAATAGCCCACCTGCTAGCAGTAAAGCAAAGCCATGTAAACCTAAATACAGATAAACGGGCTTAATGGCAAATATAATTAACCAGCCCATGCCAATATAAAAAATTAATGAAAGTACTTCAAAGCGATTAATAAAGAAACATTTAAACAATACACCAAGCACAGCCAATGACCAAATAATACATAGTAGCGTCAATCCAAGGGAACCACCAACGGCAATTAATAAAAACGGCGTATAGGTGCCGGCAATTAAAATATAAATGGACGAATGGTCCAAAATAGCGAAAAAGTGTTTATATTTTTCTGGCATACTGTGTAGTAATGTAGACATTAAAAACAGAATGATGACAGACGCACCGAAAATGCTGAAGGTTGTAATATGTAGGGCATTTCCTGTTTGTACGGCTGCTAACAGTAGAACAACCAGTGCTGGAATACTAGCAATGAAACCAATACCGTGTGTTATGGCATTCCACAGCTCTTCCCTCCATGATTTATAGTCAAATGAATCAACCATTTGAAACACTCCTTTCGTTCGTACATTTACTATACCCCAATAATTTATAGATGAACATTTACATTTGTCATATAGTTCATATCAAAAATGTCATAAGCCTGTCATATTCTTTGAGGGGCATTGATAGACAAGAGGTAGGTGAAAACGCTATAGTATCCAAGGTAGCGTTTACATGCTAGCTAGGACAGAGCTTTGCCTAATGACAAATGTCATGTTTACATAATGATTCATTAGTCTATATAATAAATTTTAATGAAGTAAAAGGATGTGTCGAAGTGAGACGAATTCATATAGTAACGGACTCAACTTGTGATTTAACAAAAGAAGAAGTAGCACAACATGGCATACATATCGTGCCTTTAACGATTCAAATTGATGGTCAAACATATACAGATGGAGTGGACTTAGAGCCACCATCTTTTTTAGGCTTAATGAAAAATGCAAAAAATTTACCGAAAAGTTCACAACCAGCACCAGGTAAATTTAAGGAATTATATGATGAGCTCGGTAAAGATGGCGATCAAATTATCTCCATCCATATGACTGGTGGTATGAGTGGCACAGTAGAATCAGCTCGTCAAGCAGCTCAAATGACAGATGCCGATGTGACAGTCATTGACTCACGCTTTATCGCGATTGGTTTAGCTATCCAACTACGAGAGGCCATCCGCATGCGAGATGAAGGCGCCACTGTGGAGGACATCGTGACACGTTTAGAAAAGGTACGAGACAATACACATTTATACGTTATTGTAGACACGCTCGAAAACTTAATCAAAGGCGGTCGAATTGGTAAAGGCACAGGCTTTATCGGTTCCCTCCTAAACATCAAAGTCATTGCCAACCTTGAAGGTGGCGTATACAATCCTGTGTCAAAGGTACGTAGTCATAAACAAGTAGTCAATTTTTTATTTAAACAATTCCAAGCAGATACAGCTGGAAAAACAGTTAAGGCAGTCGGCATTTCCCATGCAGATGGCCTAGTAACGATGGGCAACCCATTAAAAGCGCTGATCGAAGAAACTGGCTTTAACGATGTTGAAATTGCCTTTACATCTCCAATCATCTCGACACATACAGGTCCAGGAGCAATTGGTTTTATTTATTTTGCAGAATAACAGGAAGGAGCTACTACATAAGTAAATGTAGTGGCTTTTTTATTATGCGTGGATCTCCTAGCAGGATGAGCGGATTATTCAAAGATGAGCAGTTTTTGTTTAGCTGTGATCAGTTTTCCACTAACTATGAGCGTGAGCGGCTTCAATTAAATAGTAATCGTGTTGAACAGTAGCTTCAATCAAACAGTGATCACGTTGCCACCAAAAATAAATCAGACATCCTACTAATTATCATCCCTTCTGCATAAAGGCACACTGTATAAACACACATTTTTCCATACATACACCTGAGGAAATTTGGCAAGCACACAAAATTATGGAGAACTAAGGGGAAGTCACTTTTCATGGCGGCATGAACTATTCTATAATAGAAGTAATAGAAAGGGATGGAAGGTGGTCAAATGGACATTTGGCGATTTATGTTGTCATGTTTGACCGTCTTTGTACTAAGTGGTTGTGCAATATCAATCGATGAACCGAATCCGCAAGCAGAACCTGAAGGTGAGCAAGCAGGAACGGAGCAAGATATACCGCAGGATGAGCAACAAACAGAAGATGAGGAAAAAACATCTAAGAATATGTTGACGCAAATTTTTGAACATTTTTTTGAGCCATCAGCAGAGGATTTATCGCAAATTGATGAAGAACAAGCAAAGCAACTACATTACTTGGCACTGGGAGATTCGTTGACAGATGGTGTCGGTGATGAGTATAGTCAAGACGGTTATGTTGGAAGATTAGCAGATTCATTGCTCGCATGGCCTTCGATTTCGGATGTAGAGGTTGATAATCGGGGCAAACGTGGCAGACGCAGCGATCAGCTACTAAAATTAGTGAAAAAAGGGCATTATGATGAGGAGCTGCAAGAAGCACAGCTAATTTCCTTAACAATGGGTGGCAATGATGTCATGAAGGTCGTCAGGCAGGATTTATTTAACCTGAAACGTGATGCTTTTGATAAGGAATTACTGGCATACAAGGAACGTTACAGCAAAATCGTAGAAGGCATTCGTGCTAAAAATCCGACAGTGCCCTTATTACTCATTGGTTTTTACAATCCATTTTCGATTGTAACCAATGAGGCGAATGAATTTGATACGATTATCACAGAATGGAATAATGTGATAGAGGAAGTAGCCAGCAAGGATTCCAATGCTTGTTACGTATCAGTAGAAGATTTGTTTGATTCAAATGAAGAGCTCGTCTATCATACAGACTTTTTCCACCCGAATGCAAAGGGGTATGAAAAAATGACAGAGCGTATACTAGCAGCAATGGAGCAGTGTGGTATGGAAAAAAAGATTAACAAGGCAATAGGCTTCGAGGAGTGACAAAATGAATAAATGGAAAGTCGCGTTTTTCGCCTTAGCGGGCACAGTGCTTTTTGCAATCCTCCTCGTCGTTTTTTTAGCAACTAGACCAGTGGATGGCGTCCATGTTGCGAAGAGTTCAGCAGGTGAAAGTGAAAGCAAAGGAAATGTACTCGTGGTGCAAACCACAACAAAGGAATTAGAATCGATCTCAAAAAAATACCTAAAGGATGCAGCGAAAGGCTCACCTTTACCACTTGATTTCACAATTGGGGATGATATTCAACTACGTAGCACACTGACGGTATTCTATACGGAAATCCCCATTTCCATGAATTTTGATCCTATTGTGGATGACAAGGGGAATATTATTTTAAAACAGACAGGCATGAATGTAGGGTTATTAAACATTCCACCAGAAACGACAATGAAAATCATGCGCGATTCGGTGGAGTTTCCCTCATGGATTACCGTGAATCCGAATAAAGCAGAAATATATATTGATTTATCGCGCATTAACATTGCCTCTGGTTCACGTGTACGTGCTAAAGAGTTGGACTTACCAAAGGATAAAATCTTATTGGAAATTATTGTTCCTGGTGAATAAGGAGTGAAGTGAATGGCAAAGCAATATGCAACATTTGCGGGAGGCTGTTTTTGGTGTATGGTCAAGCCCTTTGACGAAACACCTGGGATTGATTCCGTAATCTCAGGCTATACAGGTGGACATGTTGTAAATCCTACCTATGAACAGGTTTGCTCGGAAACAACAGGGCATGTGGAAGCTGTACAAATCACATTTGATGATGAGTTATATAGCTACGAGCAGCTACTTGCGATTTATTGGACTTTAATTGACCCAACAGATGCAGGTGGTCAATTTTACGACCGTGGAGAATCCTACACAACGGCCATTTTTTATCATAACGAAGAACAGCGTGAGCTAGCTGAACGTTCAAAGTCGGATTTACAAGCGTCTGGTAAGTTTGATAAACCAATTATGGTAAAAATTTTACCAGTCACTACGTTTTATCCGGCTGAGGATTATCATCAACAGTATTATAAGAAAAATCCAATGCACTATGAGCGCTATTCGATTGGATCAGGTCGTCGAGCGTTTCAGGAGCAACACTGGGGGAACAAACATGAATAAGGAACAACGTTTAAAAGAACTAACAGAGATGCAATACTATGTCACACAGGAAAATGGCACAGAGCCACCATTCCGTAATGAGTTTGATGACCATTTTGCAGAAGGCATCTACGTAGACATTGTGTCTGGCAAGCCTTTATTCAGCTCACTCGATAAATACAACTCAGGCTGTGGCTGGCCAGCCTTCACAAAGCCGATTGAAAAAGAACAGGTAACCGAGCATTTCGATACATCTCACGGTATGCGTCGTGTGGAGGTACGCAGCAAAGAAGCGGATTCGCATCTAGGACATGTCTTCCCAGACGGCCCAAGTGAGCAAGGTGGCTTACGCTACTGCATAAACTCAGCAGCGCTTCGATTTATCGCAAAAGAAGATTTAGAAAAAGAAGGCTATGGCGAATACCGAGCACTATTTAAATAGTAAAAACCTAGCAAGGTAGCTCCTTGCTAGGTTTTTTTATGGTCATGAGAAACAGCAGATTAGAAGGATAGAAATCTGAAAGTGGAGGATAGAACAGAAAAAGTGGCGGATAAGCCTGAAAAAGTAGCGGATAGATTGCTGAAAGTGAGGGATAGCCCAGCAAATTAGGGGGATAGCCCTCAAATAATTGGATAGAAATCTAAAAGTGGAGGATAAAACTTAAAAAGTAGCGGATAGCATGCTCAAAGTGAAGGATAGCCCCAAATTAGTAGATAGCCCCGCAAAGTCAAGGGAGAACCAATAAAAAATTGGTTCCCCCTCTCTCTTTCAGTTCGCTTAAACTTTAAACTCGCTTACGAGGTTACGTAGGCTATCTGCTTGTTGGGCAAGCTCAGTTGCTGCGGCGTTGATTTCCTGCATGGAGGCGGAGCCTTGTGTGGCTGCTGCCGCAGATGTCACGGTATTGGCCGCGGATTGTTCTGCGTAGGCATTGACATGAATGAAGTCACTTGCCACCGCATTACTATTTTCAAGTGTTGTCGCAATTTTATCTACCATGGCCGCGATGATTGACGTTGTTTCTTCGGTATGCGATAAAATGTTGGCTAAGGATTGATTTGTTTCGTTTGTTACTTCAACGCCTCGGATGACCGTTGTCACACCCTCGTGATTTTGAGCAATGATGGATGTGACCTCATCTTGGATAGATGTGACAATCGATGTCACCTCTTTCGCTGCACTTTGGGATTGCTCTGCTAGTTTGCGAACTTCATCGGCTACAACAGCAAAGCCTCGTCCATGCTCACCAGCCCTTGCCGCTTCAATCGCCGCATTTAAAGCGAGGAGATTCGTTTGCTCAGAAATGGCCGTGATTGTACCAATAATGGACGTAATATCCGCAGATTTACGACCTAACGCCTCTACCGTAGATGTTGTAGAAGCCATTGTTTCTTCAATCGATTGCATGACGAGTGATGATTGTTCTACAGAGCGGCTACCTTCATCGGCTGCTTGCTGCATGGCGATAGAGGCACGATGGACAGCACTCGCTTGTTCATTTAATTGATGCATGGAATGCTCTAAGTCGCTCATTTTTTGCTGCGCACTATTCATACTGGAAATCGTATTGTCACTATCACTCGCAATATCTGCTGTCGCATCCGCAATATCCTGAATTGTACGCGCATTTTCATCTGCTAATGACATTAGCTCCTGACTGCTGCTTGATACATGATCCGCTAACTCACTTACGCGTCGAATTAAGTTAGAAATTGACTCAATTAACGTATTCGTGGAGGCTGCAATAATCGAAAATTCATCACGATTATGCACATTTACACGTCTTGTCAAATCGCCTCCTGCTTGCGCAATATCAAGGATAGAGTCATTAATCGCCTGTGTATTACGTTTTAATGATTTAAATAGCATAAAGCCAAAAATTACAATTGCTAAAAAGCCAACGATTGAAACGAGAAAGAATGTAGTGATAGAAATATTTACCTGCTGGTTAAGCTTGTCTAATTTTGTTTTATTGGAATCGTCCATGACAGTATTAATGGTCTCAATGTTTTGGTCGATATGTGTTTTCATTGTTTCCCCAGTAGCACCCATCATCAGTTTACGAGCCTGCTCAAGGCCAAGCTCATCACGCATTGTCATGACTTTATCTGAATAATCAAGGTAATTTTTATAATATTGCTCGATTGCCTGCATATGACCGAGTTCCACTTGGCGATCTTGAAATTGATCTTTCAAAGCGGCTAGCTTTTTATTAATGGTATCTATTTTTAAATGATAAGAAGTAGAATAAATGCCGTTACCCGTAATTAAATATGATTGTTCTAAATTGGTCAGTCTAGCAATCTCATAGGCAAGTTGATTCACCGTTAGTTGCTCCTGCACATTTTTCTTTGTGAAATCTTCCATTTGGTGTTGCAAGTTTTGTATATTGACATAGGACAATATACCCATAATACCGTTAATTACAATAAGAAGTGCAAACATAATAAGCACTTTACCCCGAATTAAATGGTAAAAACGTTGTCGTTTTTCTTTAATAGGAGGGGGATTTTTCCCAGTTTCCCCTTGTGTAGAAGCTTTCCTCTTCTTAAAAAAGCTAAAAGTAAAGAGAGACGGGCGTTTTTTCGCTGTACCATGGGTTTTTTTAGTCTTTTTCATCGCCATCACCTTCCTATTTTTTAAATAATCGATTTCAATTTTATCTTATTTTACTAGATTTTTCTATCTTTATTTCTAAAAATTAAAATTTTTCAGATAAAATAACTATGACAAAAGTCAGGATCGACCATGAAAATAGTTCTAAAATCATAAGTGGGTAAAATATAGTAGTAGTGGAATTTATGACGAATGCTATTTTTTTTGATACACTAGCGAAAAGCCAATGCATAAAAAGGGGAATTTGTTCGATGAAGAAAAGTTTTTATTTATATGTCCTAACCTATCGAGGTGGCGATTGGTCTGACCCTAAAGTACGCTTTGCAGAGGAAGTGTTTCATGAGCATAATTTTCCAAAGCAGAGCACAGACTTTAATGAGTTGTCCGACTATATAGAAACCTATGCAACGGAAAACCTAACAATCCAGACCTTTGATACTTTGTGGACACTTTATGAGGAACAAGCATAATTGTACGAAAACTATAAATAATTTTGTAGTTGCTAGACGTCTAGCATTGCGTAAATGACAGAAACACAGTATTATTTATAGTGATAACTGACAGAAAAGAGGGATTGCAGTATGAGTATTCATATTAATGCAAAAAAAGGTGAAATCGCTGACACAATTTTACTTCCAGGAGATCCATTACGTGCAAAATACATTGCGGAAACATTTTTAGAAGATGTAATTTGCTACAACGAAGTACGTAATATGTTCGGATACACTGGTACGTATAAAGGGAAACGTATTTCTGTACAAGGAACTGGTATGGGTGTGCCATCTATTTCAATCTACGCAACAGAATTAATGCAAGAATATGATGTTCAAAAATTAATCCGTGTAGGTACTTGTGGTGCAATTCAAAAAGATGTAAAAGTACGTGACGTGATTTTAGCACAAGGAGCAACATCTGATACACGTATGAACCAAATCATCTGGGGCGGTGCTATCGATTTCGCACCAATCGCTGACTTTGATCTTTTATTAAAAGCATACAATGCAGGTAAAGATGCAGGTCTTAACTTACAAGTAGGGAATATCTTCACAGCGGATTTATTCTACTCAGATGAGCACCAAAATGAA
Source organism: Lysinibacillus sp. 1 U-2021 (assembly GCF_029916965.1). NCBI lineage: Bacteria > Bacillati > Bacillota > Bacilli > Caryophanales > Bacillaceae > Lysinibacillus > Lysinibacillus sp. 1 U-2021. The sequence goes on along the minus strand of NZ_CP123966.1, from coordinate 4,089,355 downwards.
AAATTAGCGCAATACGGCGTACTAGCGGTAGAAATGGAATCAGCAGCTCTTTACACATTAGCGGCAAAATTTGGCCGTAAAGCACTTGCTGTTCTAACAGTAAGTGACCATATCATCACTGGTGAAGTAACGACAGCTGAAGAACGTCAAACAACATTCAATGACATGATCGTGGTCGCTTTAGACGCAGCGATTCAAGACTAAGCTAACTTTAGCCATAATTAACTTTATAAAGAATGCAGGCAACCGACAAAAAACAGCCCATTTTCTAAGATGGGATGGAAGTAGTCGGTTGCTTTTTTTAGGGGTAATTATTGACAGATTGTTCCAGTTTTGATACCAGTCGGCCCGTTAAATCCTGGGATTGTGGCAATTACCATGTTTGTTGCTATGTCGATGACAGACACTGTATTGTCTACTTGATTTGTTACATAGGCAAAAGTACCATCTGGCAAGATGGTTACTTGGTCTGGAGATGCACCTACAGGAATAGTTGCAATCACCGTATTGGTGGCTATATTGATGACAGATACGGTATTATTGCCTTTATTCACAATGTAAACAAGCGTTCCATCAGGGGTAATCGCTGTTCCTACAGGTCCTGTACCAACAGGAATGGTAGCCACTACTGTATTGGTAGTGGTATTAATAACCGATACGGAATTGCTATTTTCATTTGTCACATAAGCAAATTGCCCGCTTGGAGTCAAAACAATGGATCTAGGACGAATTCCCACAGGGATTGTAGCAATCACCGTATTGGTTGCAGTATTGATAACAGATACTGAATTGGAATTCTCGTTGGCAACATAAGCAAACGCACTGTTTGGCGTAAAGGCAATACCTTGAGGTTGTAGCCCTACTGGAATAGTGGCTGTTACGGTATTGGTGGCTGTATTAATGACCGATATAGTGTTCGACCCGTGATTGGATACATAAGCAAGTGCTCCATTTGGTGAAATGGCGACACCAAGGGGGTCAATGCCTACAGGAATGGTAGCGATTGGCAAGTTTGTGGCAGTACTAAAAACCGTTACATTATCCGAGAAGAGCGCTGGAACATAGCCGAAAGCGCCATTAGGTGTAATCGCTACTTCTAGCGGAGCAGATCCTACTGGAATGGTAGCGACGATTGTGTTTGTTGCGGTATCGATCACAGAAACTCTATTATCAGGTGTTGCGAGCTGCCCAGCATCTGTCACATAGACGAGATAATGACAACTTGGTGGTATGGGTAAAAATGGCGGCTTACATTTACAACGACAACAAGGACAACAACAGCGACAATGACAATTTGGATTTGACGTAAACTTGAATTTTTGAAAATATTTATGTTCTTTCCCCACACAGGACATCCTTTCAGTCATATATGGCTACTTTATGCGTAAAGAGCTAGGCTTGTTGTACGTTTACCTAGCCATTCTCTTTTACCATTTCTACTTGTTATTGGAATAGTTCTAAACTTCTGAGTACGGTTCTTCTAAAAAATGCAGTATGATGAAACTAAAAAGCATAGGAGACATGAAGATGTTTAGCTTGATTAAAAATGATATAGGATTCATTGAAATTGAATATGATCTTCGTTATAAGGGATCTTCGAAAACATTTTCCTGATTTGACGATAAAAATCAATTTTATTACATTAGCTTTTCAATAGCTTCTTCGTTATCTTTTCATTCGTACACTAACTCTTTCAACACTTTCCCACCAATTGTAATTTCTAAGCTTCGCCCCATAATGTTCATAAAAATAACGTGTTTTATTCTATAACTAAGACTTCGGCAAATTTAGTTTGGTAGTTCTTTTGGATTTCCTTCAGCAATTGTTTTCCTATCCCTTTTTGTGATAGTTTTCTAAAAGATAGAGCGTTTCTACATAATTGGAATGGGGAAGGGTTTGAGTCTCTTTTACTTGCAGATGTGAAGCCAATAATGTCGCCTAATTCATTATCAGCTACTAGTACATACTTCATTTTTGTCGGCAATTTGTTGTGTCCATTGTTCGTAGGATAATTTATTTTAATATTTTGCTGGCACAATATGCTTATAGGTTATTCACCAATTATCAACAGGTACTTTTCTAATACCTTTCGCATCTTTATAGTTGCCTTTCTAATGATCAAATTTATCACCTCCTATTAAATCTTTATAAACAGAATGATAACATCTTCTATAGTTTATTTACTTAATAAGGTAAAATATCAAATGTATAGGTTTACAGAGGGGGTATATTTTTGGAAAGTAAGTATATGTGTACGATTAAAATTAATTTAGAGGGTGGAGATATTCAATTTGATGTGTCAAATGAAGAACAACTTTTTAGTTTAAGATCTGGTATAGCCTTTATAGCCATCCCGCAATTTTTCTCCACGCTCACCAGTTTTTATCTAGGTAATACAAATGAGGTAAAAATAGATTGTCACGGAAACTATGATTACTATATTTTTTCCAGCGATGGTGAATACATATTAATTGAACATAAAAGTCATTATCCTATCGAAAGAATATTTAATTATCAATTTTCTCTTAAGGGGTATATGGAGGCTATAGATCAAGGCTTCAAGAAATATTTGGAGCAGTTAGAGAATGAAGGCATCTTCCCATTGGAAAATCATGTATTTGCTGATCCTTTAGGAGAAGATGTTTTAAATGCTTTCTATAACTTTTCTTCATTATTAAAAGCTTGAATAGCAATGAAAAAAATAAACGTATGACCGCTTCAAAATAGAAGCTCTCTTTTACAGATAAATTGCAGCAGCCGATTCTTAACCAGACAAGGAGGATGGTGAGCTTTGAAAAAAATAGGTATACTCATAGCAGCTCTTTTCGTAGTAAGTGGGGTCTTTATTGATAGCAATAAATTATTATACCCTCCTTTGCCAATCGATTCCCTTACACCAAAGGAAGCCATACAAAAATTAAATGCATCCCCCTTTGATTTAGTGGCGCTCTCCAATGATAAGAAGGCAACTTGGTACCTCGCAGCCATTTCTGCTAGGGGCATACAGAAGGTGGACGAGGACATTCAGCAAATGATGGCTAATGAAGGATGGGCATTTCTTGAAAAAGAGGGGAGTGGATTATTTTTCGAAAAAAATGGGGAACGTTCTATTGTGACAACGGAAATGTGGACGAAGCAGTATGTGCTTGTTCAAATTCAGAAATGAAGTGCTCTATGGAAGTCTGGGATCTCTATGATAAAAATCGCCAAAAAACAAATAAGCGTCATGTACGTGGGACAGCATTAGCAGCTGAAGATTACCATATCGTTGTGCACGTATGGATTCACAATAACAGGGGAGAATTCCTTTTAACAAAAAGACATCCCAATAAACATTATCCTCATTTATGGGAATGTCCAGGAGGCTCTATAGTAACGGGTGAAAGCAGTTTGGACGGGGCTATTCGTGAGGTGGAAGAGGAAATAGGGATATCATTATTGAGGACCAATGGACAATTAGTAAAGAGTGAACGACGTGATTGTTTCAATGATTTTTATGACGTTTGGTTATTTGAGCAAAGCTTTGAAATTAGTGACACCAAACTTCAGGAGAAGGAAGTGACAGTAGTTCAATGGGTCACAAAGCTAGAGCTTGAAAAGATGCTTCACGCCAATAACGTAGTACCGACACTTCGCTACTTTACGTCCATTTTTAACGATAAGACTACGCCATGTTAGTGTTATGTGTCAGCATAATTCTGATTCTGTAGGTTAACCTATACCTAAATAGGTTAGAGGAGCGGTAAAATGAACAAGCGTATTCTTATTGGACTAGCTTTATTTACGTATGTTTCACCTTTTAATTTGGTTTCTGCAAAGGACAGTGATGCGCCACAACCTCTTGAAGAATTTCTTCCTGAAATCGGCTATAAAACAGTTGAAATAGCCGTAAAAGAGTTCGAATACCACTATAATAAAGAGCTGAAGCTACCCCTACGAGTACCGCCAATCAGCTTTACGCATCACTTTGGAAGGTTTAGTGATTTAGACGGAGAAATGAATGATCAGCTGGAGGTGGTAATGATCAGTGATCAATTGCCACAAAATCATTTCAAAATCAAGGTTCGACCAGTTCAGCATAAAATGTCATTTGAAAAATATAAAACAGATGTATTTAAGTTGAAAAATGGCAGTGAGGCAGCCTATATTGAAAATCCACGAATTGGTTTTCATTTACTTGTATTTGAAAGAGACAATTGGCAATATGTCTTTAGTATTGATCGAGATGTGGCAGATCAAGTAACGGCTGAAGTCTTGATTGATATTGCTAATTCAATTGATTATCCAAAGCAAAAGTATTAGCCCCTCTAATTTTTATTCTTACCTTTCAGCTCTTCTCGTAATTTCTTTAGTTCCTCCGTTTGCTCCAAAATAGTATTGTTAACTCGTCTAATCGAATCATATATAGCAAAAATCCCCGCAAAAATAAGAATGATAACTAATAATTCCATCTTGCACCTACTTTCTATTTATACAATGATTGTAACAGGAATTTCTAAATGTTCGAAGAATTAGTTAGGTGGAGGTGCTTGTCATGCAGAGATATGTTTATCATATGGTTCCAAGGGAAATGGTGGGTCTTGAGCTCATGCCTTTAAATAGGTTAGGGGCAATGTATCCACATTTATATGAACGATATTCGAAAAAATATTTTGATCATCCAGAGAGGCCGAAATTATTCATGAAAGAAAATCCTCACTTAAATTGCTTGTGGCATGATGTTGTTCATTTCCTACCAATCCATCCTAGTCATCTATATAAGGCTTTAACAGAGCTTGGTATTGCAACGAGAGAAAGCCTAATGTTTTATCAAATTCCAATCCAAAAACTAGCGGCAAATCGTAATGCGATGTACCTGTATTCCAAGGAACACTATAAAGGGCCAGCAGGGGCAATTGCTGCAGAGGATATAAAACTACTGTCGTTACCTGATTATAGAGAACTAGAACAGCTACCATCAGCAACAGTAGACTATTTCCAAACGGAGAAAGAAAAAGGGAAGAACTTTGGGCTTTTTGCGTATATTCCCCATCTCTTGAGCTTAGGCAATATCAACGTAGACGAGGCGAAAATTATTTCATGGAATCAACATAATCCTAGTATCAATACTAATTGAAGTGGGAAAAAAATAGGGTTTGCCGAATAGCAGGCTACCCTTTTTTGTCGCAAATTGAATAGCGGTGGAAAAACGATACACCCCTCTTCTGGAAAACTTATTAAACCTTCATAATTAATCATAAAAGGATTCTTTCAATGGCGCAAACACGCCTTCTGTCTCCAGCTCATTAGCTATTGTTCCTAGTAAACTTTTGAAAAACGAGTTGAAGCAAATAGACAATCAATCGAAATATAAGTAGATAGAAAAAGGCCTCAATAAAGCTTGTTGCTAGTATTATTACATAACGACCGAAATCTTCTAACTCATGAAAAGTATAAGTTTGTATGTGCCAATCAAAAAACAATGCTTTGTAACTCGTCCCCACAAAGATAGGGATGAAAAGTAACCAATAAAAGCGAGGTAAACTAAATTTATAGCCTTTAGCCAGCAAGGTACTCCCTCCCCATTTTTTTAGCCATCATAACATAAAAGAAAATATTTTAGTATATTATGGAAGTATTAAATGATAATTCGAATACGTTATTTACAATTATAGTAATTTAAAGGTATTATTAGTAAGTTGAGACGATGTCCAGAAAGGTAGAAGTCCATGAAAATGATCCATTCAAGCAAGATACATCCCGAAGTGAAAACATTATTATCCTATGCCACATCCGAAAAGAAAGTGGAGAAGGAATACTCATTGTACATTGCATGTCCAGAAAGAGTATTGTATGGCTATACCTTTGCACAAGACACTATCGGTTGTATAGGGATTGTTAAAAGAGAGGCAAATCAATGTGAAATTAAACATATAGCCGTATCGCCTGCTTATCGTGGAAAAGGCATTGGACGTGAGATGATTCGGTATGTAGAAGAACATCATGCTTTTTCTTCCATTTATGCAGAAACTGATCAAGAAGCCGTACTCTTTTATAAAAATATTGGCTTTCATATTACAAGTTTAGGAGAAAAATACCCTGGAGTGGAGCGTTTTGGCTGTCTATTAACCTTCACTACATAGCGGTTAAATTCGTTGTGCTGTCGATAAACGTCCACTTATGTGCTTTTTACGCCCTCTTATTTGTCTGTAGTAAAAGATAGGAAATTTGAATGGTACGATAACATAGAAAGGAGCTATAAAAATGAAACAAAAATTGTGGTGGATTGTATGGGGCTTGGCATTGTTCATAGCAGGCTATTCGGTTGTTCAATATTTACTATTCGATGCACAGCAGGCGGGATTTGTTCAATTAAAGCTTATGCTTAGTGCAACATTGAGTTCATTTTGGTATATCATGCTCTATATACATATTGTATTCGGTATATTAGCACTAGTCATCGGTCCTTTTACGTTGTCATCAAAGTTACGAGAGAAAAATGTGAAACGCCATAGACTACTAGGCAATATCTATATGGTTAGTATTTTGTTTGGTGGCTTGGCAGGACTTTATTTAGCGCTGAACGCAACAGGGGGATGGGTAGCACAGCTAGGCTTTGCTTTATTATCTATAGGGTGGCTCTTCACCATGTTTCAAGCGCTGGTCCATATAAAAAAAAGAAATATCCAAGGCCATCAGAAATGGATGCTAAGAAATTATGCATTAACCTTTGCAGCTGTCACATTGCGAATTTGGCTCCCTTTGTTTACGGTAGTATTTGGCTTTGATAATTTTGAGTATAGTTATGCCTCTATCGCTTGGCTATGCTGGGTGCCAAATTTAATCGTGATGGAATGGTATATCCAGCAGAAACTACCAAAATTTTCAAATTACCAAAAAATAGCAAAGACAAATGGATAATGTTGAAATATATTATTGAGCATTGGGTTCTATATGACCTAATGTTCTTTTTATTTTAAGATACATAGTTAATTCATTCTAATATTCTAGGTACATTAATTATCTCAATAAGTAGACTTATGAATATGATAAAAAGGGACAGGAGGTGAAGTCGCATTGAGGTTTAGTTACAATCGTAATTTTGATAATTTTAAATGTGATGCAAAATGTAATTATCCAATGAAATATAAATGTAATGAATTTGGGTGTAATGGCTACCCATATGTTTATGGTATTGAGGATCCAATCGGTGTAACAGGAGCTACAGGAGCTACTGGTGCTACAGGAGCACAAGGTCCCCCAGGAGCACCAGGACCTCAAGGAGTAGCAGGAGTAACGGGAGCAACGGGTCCACAGGGAGAAATGGGTCTCCAAGGAGTAGCAGGAGTAACGGGAGCAACGGGTCCACAGGGAGAAATGGGTCTCCAAGGAGTAGCAGGAATAGTTTTTGCATCTTGTTCGTGATGGTGGAGCAAGATGAATTAAAAGGAATGATGAAATGAAAACGCGTAAAGGTATTATTTTAGCGGGTGGTTCTGGTACACGTCTTTATCCTGTGACTATGGCTGTCAGTAAACAGCTGTTACCGATTTATGATAAACCGATGATCTATTACCCGCTCTCTACACTGATGTTGGCGGGTATTCGCGATATTCTGATTATCAGTACGCCACAGGATACTCCTCGTTTTCAACAACTGCTGGGTGACGGGAGCCAGTGGGGGCTAAATCTTCAGTACAAAGTGCAACCGAGTCCAGATGGTCTTGCGCAGGCATTTATCATCGGTGAAGAGTTTATCGGTGGTGATGATTGTGCTTTGGTTCTAGGTGATAATATCTTTTACGGTCACGATCTGCCGAAGTTAATGGATGTCGCTGTTAACAAAGAAAGTGGTGCAACGGTATTTGCCTATCACGTTAATGATCCTGAACGCTACGGTGTCGTTCAGTTTGATAAAAACGGTACGGCAATAAGCCTGGAAGAAAAACCGTTACAACCAAAAAGTAATTATGCGGTAACCGGGCTTTATTTCTATGATAACGACGTTGTCGAAATGGCGAAAAATCTTAAGCCTTCTGCCCGCGGTGAACTGGAAATTACCGATATTAACCGTATTTATATGGAACAGGGGCGTTTATCCGTTGCCATGATGGGGCGTGGATATGCATGGCTGGACACGGGAACACATCAAAGTCTTATTGAAGCAAGCAACTTTATTGCAACAATTGAAGAACGTCAGGGACTGAAAGTTTCCTGTCCGGAAGAAATTGCTTACCGTAAACGGTTTATTGATGCTGAGCAGGTGAAAGTATTAGCCGAACCGCTGAAGAAAAATGCTTATGGTCAGTATCTGCTCAAAATGATTAAAGGTTATTAATAAAATGAACGTAATTAAAACTGAAATTCCAGACGTACTGATTTTTGAACCGAAAGTTTTTGGTGATGAGCGTGGTTTCTTTTTTGAGAGCTTTAACCAGAAGGTTTTTGAGGAAGCTGTAGGCCGCAAAGTTGAATTTGTCCAAGATAACCATTCGAAGTCTTGTAAAGGTGTTTTACGCGGGCTGCATTATCAGTTAGAACCTTATGCACAAGGGAAATTGGTGCGCTGCGTTGTTGGTGAAGTTTTTGACGTAGCTGTTGATATTCGTAAATCGTCACCAACTTTTGGCAAATGGGTTGGGGTGAATTTATCTGCTGAGAATAAGCGACAATTGTGGATACCTGAAGGGTTTGCGCATGGATTTTTGGTGTTGAGTGAAACGGCGGAGTTTTTGTATAAGACGACGAATTATTATCATCCAGAGAGTGATAGAGGGATTATTTGGAATGATCCAAGTTTAAAAATTGAGTGGCCCTTGGATAATACTCCTGTACTCTCTGCAAGAGATAAGGCACACTCGATCTTAGATATGGCTATTTGATTTAAGGGAAATAATTGTGTCTAAAAAATATGTTGTCTATACGGCACTATTTGGGAGTTACGATTTTTTAACAGATATCTCACACCTATCTTCATCTGATATTGAGTATATTTGTTTTACTGATATCGAATGCAATAATAATTTGGGGTGGAAAATTGTTAAAGTTAGCAACTTCAGTTCAACTCCTGCTATGATGAATCGTTATTACAAATTGCATCCTCATTGTTATTTTTCTAACTATGATGCCAGCTTATATGTTGATGCTAATATAAAAATAAAATCAAATTTAAATCTTTTTTTTGAAAAATATATAGCGAAAGGCGATTTTTTAATACCTCAGCATGAACAGAGAAATTGTATTTTTAAAGAAGCTAAAGAGTGTATTGTTTTAAAAAAAGGTAATGAAAAAATAATAACCCGGCAAATGTTAAATTATAAAAAGGATGGGATGCCAGTAGGTTATGGCTTAGGTGAGAATAATATTCTGTTCAGAAAGCATAATGCTCCAGAGATAAAAAAAATCATGGCAGATTGGTGGGAGGAGTTGGTTAAAGAGTCTCAACGAGATCAATTGAGTTTAGCTTATGTTATGTGGAAAAATAATAAAAAACTAGAGTTTTTAGATGAAACTTGTAGGAACACTAATGATTACTTTGAATATCAAACACACAAAAAATATACAAATAGAAGCGTATTGGAAAAATTTAAAGATAGGTTTTTTATTTTGTCAAGACGTATTAAATATCATCGTTGGTGTGTATAAATGTATAAGATAAAAAAATCCACATTAATTCTTATTTTAGGGGCTATTATTTTAATTTTAGCCTCTGGGTTTAAACCTATCGGTATAGACCGTGATTCTATTAATTATGTGAAAATGATTCAATCACCATTTCTCTATAGTGATTTGGTTAGCAGAGAGCCCACTTTTAATCTGATTCAGTTTATATGTCATATATTATTTTTTAACAATGTTGCTGCATTTTTTTTGATTTATGCATTACTTGGTGTAGGACTAAAGATATTAGCAATAAAGAGGTCATCAGATTATCCTGTTTTTAGTTTTTTTCTGTATGTTTTTTTTTATTATATCTTACATGATTTTACTCAGATTCGTGCTGGTGTGGCATCGGCACTATTCTTACTTGCTATTTATGATAGAGTTAATTCGAATAACCGACAAGCGTTGACTAAAATCATTTTTGCAGTATGTTTTCATTATTCAGCAATAATAACGCTTTTTATATTTTTATTGAATAATAAAATTAATAGATTTAAATATGTGTTATTGCCAATTATGGGTGGGCTATTTTCTTTGTTATTAACCCATGACACGCTTGAAACTGTTAGTCAATATTTGCCTTACTTCATAGGTAATAAAATAAATAATTATCTTACCTTACAAGTTAACAGTGATATATATCACATAAATGTTTTTAATGTTTATTATTCTGCGCTAGTATTTATCTATTTATCGATTATTATTTTTATTGGAAATAAACTAATATATCGAGATATTATATATGTTAAAATTTTAGGTATTGGGTTGTTTTTCTTTTATGCAATGTCATTTGTTCCTATCTTTGCGTTTAGAATTTCAGAGTTTTTAAGTGTGGTAATAATTATTTTATTCGCAAATATATCAAATTACATTAAAGAAAAATACACGTATCAACTATGTATGTTTATTTTTGGTGTTGGTTATTTTATCACTCAAGGTGTAATGCAAAATATCAATTTGTAGAATATGTATGATAAATTTTAAAATGCTAGTTGTGCTTTATAAAGAAAGTATTGATTCTTCTACAACATTGGAGTCAATAAAAAAAGTTTTCGAACATAATCATTTACATTCAAACTTCGAACTTTTAATTTGGGATAACAGCCCCGTATCTTTAATAACTAAAGAAGAATTACGTATCTATTCAGATAATTGTGGTGGAATTAAACATATAGAATATATACACAATGAATTGAATAAGCCTTTATCTTTTATTTATAATTTTGCATTAAATAAATATAAGGATGGAGATTATATTATTATATTGGATCAGGATTCGGGTTTTGACAAGGGATATATTGAAGAGGTAATAAATGTTGCTTTGGAACAATCTCCTGAGTTGATATTGCCAATAATTTATTACAAAAATAAAATTGTAAGCCCATCTAAAATAAGTTATATAAGAGGTAATTATTATAAATGCATTCCATGTGGTAGGATTAATCCAAAAAAAATAAGCGCAATTAACAGTGGCATGATTATATCTCTCGACTACATAAAGAGAATTGCGTTTGAATACAATAAATATTTAAAAAATTATTGCACAGATGATTATTTCATGCGTCAGTTTAGAAGGTTTGGTAATTATGCATATGTCTTGAATTATACTTTTAAACATCATTTGTCACTTTCTACTCTAAATGATAATTCGGAGCTGTTGAAAGAGCGTTATAAGCTTATGAAGGAGGGACGTTATATTGTTTATTCTGAAAATCTATTTGATAAAATAGCAATAAGAGTTTATTTTTCCATCCACAAGATTTACATGGCATTTAAATATAAAGATATTAGTTATTTAAAGGTTTAAAATGGACGATATAGTGATCTCAATACCTCGATTCTCATTATCTGGTGGAAACTTAGTTTCGTTAAATGTAGCCTTATATCTACGAACGAAAGGCTTTAAGGTATATGCTGTTTCAGGTTTTTCGAAAAAAAAAATAGAAGATGTGGTTTTAGTGAAATATAAAAAAGGGATAATGAACTCATTTGCAAATATTATTTGCTTTCTTAATTTATCAGTTCTTTCCCTTTTTTATAAAAATTATATTGCCACACACCATCTTTCAGCAATACTGAATTTTGTTCGCCCAGCTAAATTTGCATTGGTCCAAGATCTTGAGTCTGATTTTTATCCAATGAGGCTTCGTTTTTTGGGACGATGTTTGTGGAAAAGTTATTTGAAATCAGAGAATCTTATCTTCACAAATGCT